>NZ_JBEGGO010000022.1:0-109210 GCF_052112345.1 Pseudomonas sp. SAS7
ATCGTCAGGCTTGACGGTCTCCAGCGGCTTCTTCTTGGCCTTCATGATGTTCGGCAGCGACGCATAGCGTGGCTCGTTCAGGCGCAGGTCGGTGGTGACGATGGCTGGCAGGTTCAGCGACACGGTCTGCAGGCCGCCATCGATTTCACGGGTCACGTTCAGCTTGTCGCCTGCCACTTCGACCTTGGAGGCGAAGGTGCCCTGGGCGTAGCCGGTCAGCGCAGCCAGCATCTGGCCGGTCTGGTTGTTGTCGCTGTCGATGGCCTGCTTGCCAAGGATGACCAGCTGAGGCTGCTCCTTGTCGACAACGGCTTTCAGGGCCTTGGCTACAGCCAGGGAGTTCAGCTCGTCAGCGGCTTCTACCAGGATGGCACGGTCGGCACCCAGGGCCAGGGCGGTACGCAGTTGCTCCTGGGCAGTGGTCGGGCCGACGGAAACGACGACGATCTCGGTCGCAACGCCTTTTTCCTTCAGGCGTACGGCCTCTTCCACGGCGATTTCGCAGAAGGGGTTCATGGACATCTTGACGTTAGCAAGGTCGACGCCGGAGTTGTCCGCCTTGACGCGAACCTTGACGTTGTAGTCGACCACTCGTTTGACAGCTACAAGAACCTTCATGGATTCCTCGTTACTCTCCGGTGAATAGATAGTCGCCTGGGGCTGAGCCCGGCGATGCGCGTGGGTACAAGGGCACCTCTAAAAACGTACCGGGAGCCAGCATCTTCACTGTGACCGAACAGTCTTGTCCGGACTCTTGCGACAAATACTCACGGGTCATTTTCTGTCGTGGCGTGTAAACTCCACTACAAACCGGCCGAAGGCCGCAAAACCCTGCTCCACACCTGGTCTTTAGAGGTGTACCTGCGCCCGGCTGCAAGCCTACGGCGAACGTAAAACCGCTCGTATCTTGACCGTAACACCCCATCCGGTCAATACGGCAAATCGGTCACCCTCCAGCCGTGTTCCTGTGATTTTACTGGCCTGCGGCAAATTCAAACAAACGTTTGTATTGGACCCGCCAAGTGGTGTAGATATAATGCGCGGCCAAGACAAAACGGTGTAGTCCGTCATTTGCGCAGCTACAGTTTCGCTCCCGTGATGAGCCACTGTGCGCAAGCACCCATAAGACAAAGCAACAGCACGAGCCTTGATGAGTAGGAGAGAACCAGTGGAACGCGAATACATGGAATTCGACGTGGTCATCGTCGGCGCCGGCCCGGCAGGCCTGTCCGCCGCCTGCCGCCTGAAGCAGAAGGCCGCCGAAGCCGGTAGCGAAATCAGCGTCTGCGTGGTGGAAAAAGGCTCTGAAGTCGGCGCCCACATCCTCTCTGGTGCGGTGTTCGAACCCCGCGCCCTGAACGAACTGTTTCCCGACTGGAAAGAGCTCGGCGCACCGCTGAACACCGAAGTGAAGCGCGACGACATCTATGTGCTCAAGGATGCTGGCAGCGCCACCAAGGTGCCTGACCTGTTCGTGCCCAAGACCATGCACAACCATGGCAACTACATCATCTCGCTGGGCAACCTGTGCCGCTGGCTGGCCCAGCAGGCCGAGAACCTGGGCGTTGAGATCTACCCGGGCTTCGCCGCCCAGGAAGCGCTGTTCGACGACAACGGCGTGGTCCGCGGCATCGTCACCGGTGACCTGGGTGTCGACCGCGAAGGCAACCCGAAGGACGGCCTGTACACCCCGGGCATGGAACTGCGCGCCAAGTACACCCTGTTTGCCGAAGGCTGCCGCGGCCACATCGGCAAGCAGCTGATCAAGCGCTTCAACCTCGACAACGAGTCCGATGTTCAGCACTACGGCATCGGCCTGAAGGAAATCTGGGAAATCGACCCGGCCAAGCACGAGCAGGGCCTGGTGGTGCACACCGCCGGCTGGCCGCTGGACGTGGTAGCCAAGGACAACACCGGTGGCTCGTTCCTCTATCACCTGGAAAACAACCAGGTGGTGGTCGGCCTGATCGTCGACCTGTCCTACGCCAACCCGTACCTGTCGCCGTTCGACGAATTCCAGCGCCTGAAGCACCACCCGGTGATGAAGCAGTACCTCGAAGGCGGCAAGCGCATCAGCTATGGCGCCCGCGCCATCTGCAAAGGCGGCCTGAACTCTCTGCCGAAAATGGTATTCAACGGCGGCGCACTGATCGGCTGCGACCTGGGCACCCTGAACTTCTCCAAGATCAAGGGCAGCCACACCGCGATGAAGTCCGGCATGCTTGCCGCTGAAGCGGTGGCCGATGCCTTGGCCGCTGGCCGCGAAGGCGGTGACCAGCTCGACGGTTATGTCAGCGCCTTCAAGGCAAGCTGGCTGTATGAGGAGTTGTTTGCCAGCCGTAACTTCGGCCCCGCCCTGCACAAGTTCGGGCCACTGCTGGGCGGTGCGTTCAACTACGTCGACCAGAACTGGTTCGGCGGCAAGCTGCCGTTCACCCTGCACGACACCAAGCCGGACTACGCCTGCCTCAAGCTGGCCGCGGATTCGAAAAAGATCGACTACCCGAAACCGGACGGCAAGCTCAGCTTCGACAAGCTCAGCTCGGTATTCCTCTCCAGCACCAACCACGAAGAAGAACAACCCTGCCACCTGAAGCTGACCGACCCGAACGTACCGATCGCCAGCAACCTGCCGCTGTACGACGAGCCGGCCCAGCGCTACTGCCCGGCGGGCGTGTACGAAGTGGTCACCCAGGAAGACGGCAACAAGCGCTTCCAGATCAACGCGCAGAACTGCGTGCACTGCAAGACCTGCGACATCAAGGACCCGGCCCAGAACATCACCTGGGTCACCCCTGAAGGCGCTGGCGGGCCGAACTACCCGAACATGTAATGGCCCTGCCCTTGTGGTAACCAAAAGCCCCCGGTTCTCATGAGCCGGGGGCTTTTTGTTAGCTGCCAAAATCAGGCAGTACGCACTTCCTCGAAGAGCTCTGGATGGCGATCCAGCAGCTTGAGCAGTTTCACCAACGCCACGGGTGGTGTGGTCTTGCCGTTTTCATATCGGGAGAACGCGTTGACCCCACCACCGAAGATTTCCCCCGCTTCACGCTGGTCGAGGTCGAACTTCCTGCGCATGGCAGCAATGAAACCCGGATCGACAACGGCCGCATTAACTGTGCGCTCGAACGCCGTCATCAGGTCACTCATACGCTGCGCCTCGTCCATGCCCAGCACTGCCTCACCACACGCCGGGCAGTAGTCACCAAAGATGTCCGGGATGACGGTCAACTCACCTTTGTAGCGATACGGCATGTCTCGCGACTGCGCAACCAACTCCGCTCCTCCACACAGGGGACATTTCATTTCAAAGCTCCTTGAAAGATAGTATGAGCAGATCGTCAACCACCGTCAGCTTGAGGTAAACCCTGCCAACGGCGGTTTGCGCCCGATAGACATCCTGCCAAACACGATGATCGTTGTAGCTCGTCATACTTTTATGGAAGTCGCCTGGCGATAGCCCGCGGACAACATCCAACATGTCTTAGGGACCTAGCCCAAGCGACCGCGCTCCCAGGGTCGCCGCCTGGGTAGTACGTACCTTCCCTTGGCTCAATAGCACTTGCAGCCGATGCAAAGGGCAGTGAGGCGTTCTCTTTTCCATGAGAAATTAACCTTCCAGGTTAAATTTGGCCAATAGGTTATTCCAATAACCCCCGCCCGGAAGTCTGCCTCAGCGCCTCAATAGCGTTACCCTCTCATTTGTCACCACACATGATCGGCATCGGCTCTGCCGTAAACGCCAATGGCTCGCGGCGCCCGAAATACAAGGCCGTCAGCAGCCCCACCGTGCCCATGATCAGACAAAACCCGACACACACCCACGGGCTCCACGGCATCAGCGCAATCAGCGCCAGCGGCGTGGTGCTGGCCCACAGCGCATAGGCCACGTTGTAGGTGAAGGAAATGCCCGAAACCCGGATCTCGGCCGGGAACAGCCCGACCATCACCGACGGCACCACCCCCACCACACCGCAACTCAACCCCGCCAGCGCGTAGGCCAGCCAGGTCATGCCCCACTGCCCATTCAGGCTGGCGTACAACGCGCCGATGCCCAGCGGCAGCAGCAAGCTGTAAAGCATCAGCGCACGCCAGGCGCCCACGCGGTCAACCAGCAAGCCGGCGAGCACGCAGCCGATATTGAGGAAGACAATACCCACACTGCTCAGGGCAAAGGTGTGCCCGGCGCTCATGCCGAAGCGCTGCTGCATCACCGTCGGGGTTATCACCACCAACACCACCACGGCAGAAGTCAACACGCAAGTCAGCAGCGCCGCCGGGATCAGCGCACGGCGGTGCTCGCCCAGTACCCGTCGCAGCGGGAACTTCACCGGCTGTTCCTGACGTGCGCGCAAGGCAAGAAACACCGGTGTTTCGCTCAGCCAGCGGCGTAGCCACACGCCAATCACGCCAAACACCCCACCCAACAGGAACGGGTAACGCCAGGCGTAGTCGAGGATTTCCTGCGGTGTGAATACTTGCGCCAGCAAGGTCGCGGTCAGCGCCCCCAGCAGGTAGCCGAAGGTCAGCCCGGCCTGCAGGAAGCCCAAGGCATAACCGCGTCGGCCGGCCGGCGCGTGCTCGGCAACGAAGGTCCAGGCGCTCGGCACTTCGCCCCCAACGGCCGCGCCCTGCAGGATACGCAAGGCCAGCAGAATCAGTGGCGCGGCATAACCGATGTCGGCATAGGTCGGCATCACGCCGATCAGCAGGCACGGCAGGGCCATCATCAGGATGCTCAGGCTGAACACCCGTTTACGCCCCAGGTGGTCCGCAAAGTGCGCCATCAGGATGCCGCCCAGCGGCCGCGCCAGGTAACCGGTGACGAAGATGCCGAAACTTTGCAGCAGGCGCAGCCACTCGGGCATTTCGGGCGGGAAGAACAGCTGGCTGAGGGTCAGCGCAAAGAACACGAAAATGATGAAGTCGTAGATTTCCAGCGCGCCGCCCAGTGCCGCCAGGCCCAGGGTCCGGTGATCGCCGCGGCTGAACCGGGGTGGGCGAGCGGTATCGATGGCAGTCATGGCAGGGGTCCGCAAATCGGCAAAGGGCAAGAGGATACCAAATAGCTGCCCCGTTGCCCTGCCCGCTGCGCCGCTAGCGGTTGAACACCGTGTGCGCGAAGTTGGCCCGCGGCCGTGGGCGCGCCGCGGTAGCCGGCATGCTGCCCGGCAGCGGCAACTTGCCGACCAGCAGTGGCGCGTCGATGATCGCCATGAACGACTCCAGCGCCTCGTTATCAGGCACCTGCGGCAGGCTCAGGCTGACCGCCTGGCGTTCGGTCTGCGGTACTGAAGGCACTTTCAACTGACTGGAGTGGTAAAGCAGGGCGTGCTGGATCTGGGTGCTGACGCGGCAGAAGCGCTCAAGGTCAACCCCTGCATGGTTTGCCAGCTCGATATTGCCCAACAGCAGATGAAAGGGCTGCAAGGCGCAATGCACCAAGCGCTGCAGCTCCTCGAAGCTCTCCACGGGGGCTATCCGGTAATAGCCCAGGCCATTGAGCAACCGTTCCAGCTGCAGGCGCTGGCACGGGTGTGCGTCGGCGATGAGGATGCGCAGGGTCTTGTTTGCCATGGTGGGACCTGGGCAGTTGGGTAATGGGTACGCTCCATGACCATACTGCGCCGGTAAAGGCTACTGCCAAGGCCATGCCTGGCAGCGGTCTTCTTTGATAGAAGTCGGGAAAGGCGCATAAATCAAGTGATTGACTGACGGAATTTGCATTTGCCTTTAAGCCGGCCTTCACGATTCCCACTCGCGCATGCGTAGCCGGCAGTGCTTCATCGCATTGACGATGTGCTTCTCCACCATGCTGCGGGATATGCCCAGGTGCTCGGCAATCTGCGGGTGCGACAGGCCATCGAGCTTGCGCAGCAGGAAGCAGTCGCGACACACCTTGCTCAGCTCATCCAGTGCACGCTGCATCAACGCCAGCCGCTGATCACGCTGCAAATCATGGGCCGGCGCCGCCGTGTGCCAGCGCTCGTCGCTATCCAGTACTTCCAGCGGCTCGGCTTGGCGCACCTGGTATCGCCGGTGGCGGTCAACCACCAGATTGAGCGCCGTGCGGTAGAGGAAGGCGCGCGGGTGCTCGATACGCTCGGTGTCGGTACGCTCCAGCACCCGCAGGTAAGCATCGTGCGCCACATCCTCGGCGGCCTGACGACTGCCCAGGCGTGCGGAGAGGAAACCCACCAGTTCGCGATAGTAATGTTCCACGACGATACCTGAGATGTCCTGCCAGCGTTTGCCAGAAAGCCCTTTCAGGCAGCAACGCAGGACCGAGTGATGTCAACGTGCGATCTTACAAATTATAATTATTCTCAGCAACAAGCGCGGCGGGCCACGTGCTCGCCCGCTCCCCCTCGCTAAATCCCCCGCTACCGCTTTCGTCTATCTGGCACCCGGTCCGCGCCCGCCACTTGTTGCGCGTACCCACACCCCTTGGCTGGATGTCTGCATGAGACCTTTAACCAACACCCGTCGCCGTGCCCTGTTCACTGGCCTGGGCTTGCTCGGCCTCGGCAGCCTGCTGGCCTGGAAGGCCCTGCCCTATGGTGCCCAGCCGTTGAGCACGGTCGCCGTGACCCGCGCTGATATCGAGAGCAGCGTTACCGCGCTGGGCACTTTGCAACCGAGACGTTACGTGGATGTTGGCGCCCAGGCCTCCGGCCAGATCCACAAGCTGCACGTTGAAGTTGGCGACACCGTGCGCAAGGGCCAGCTGCTGGTCGAGATCGACCCCTCCACCCAGCAAGCGCGTCTGGATGCCGGGCGCTTCTCTATCGACAACCTCAAGGCCCAGTTGGCCGAACAACGCGCGCAATACTTGCTGGCCCAGCAGCAGCTCAAGCGCCAGCGCGACCTGGCCGCCGCTGGCGCCACCCGCGATGAAGACGTGCAAACGGCCGCCGCGCAGATGAAGGTCACCCAGGCGCGCATCGACATGTTCCTGGCGCAGATCCGCCAGGCCCAGGCCAGCCTGAGAAGCGACGAAGCCGAATTGGGCTACACGCGCATCTATGCCCCCATGGACGGCACGGTGGTGGCGGTTGATGCCCGCGAAGGGCAAACCCTCAACGCCCAGCAGCAAACCCCGTTGATCCTGCGCATCGCCAGGCTCTCGCCGATGACCGTGTGGGCACAGGTGTCCGAGGCCGACATTGGCAAGGTCAAACCGGGCATGACCGCCTATTTCACCACCCTGGCAGGCGGCAAGCGCCGCTGGACCAGCACCGTGCGGCAAGTGCTGCCAATCCCGCCCAAACCACTGGAGCAGACCAGCCAGGGCGGCGGCAGCCCAGCCAGCGTCAGCAATGGCAGTGCCGGCAGCCAGGTTGTGCAATACAGCGTGCTGCTGGATGTCGACAACCCGGACGGCGCGCTGATGGCCGAGATGACCACGCAGGTGTTCTTCGTCGCTGGCAAGGCCAGCCAGGTGCTGACGGTGCCGCTGGCTGCGCTGGATGACGGTGACGGCCTGCGCCTGGCGCACGTGCTGACGGGGGACGGCAAGGTGGAACAGCGCCAGGTGCGCACCGGGCTCAGCGACCGGCTGCGGGTACAGGTGCTGGACGGCCTCAACGAAGGCGAGCGCCTGGTCATCGGCGCCCCCGCCGTGAGCGGAGGCTGAATGAGCACACCTTTGATCGAGCTGATCGACATCCGCAAGTCCTACGGCGGTGTGGGTACCCCCAAAGTCGATATCCTCCATGGCATCAGCCTCAGCATCCACCCCGGCGAGTTCGTCGCCATCGTCGGAGCCTCAGGCTCGGGCAAGTCGACCTTGATGAACATCCTTGGTTGCCTCGACCGCCCAACCTCTGGCAGCTACCGCTTTGCCGGCAAAGATGTGGCTGAACTGGATAGCGATGAACTGGCCTGGTTGCGCCGCGAAGCATTTGGCTTCGTGTTCCAGGGCTACCACCTGATCCCCTCGGGCTCGGCCCAGGAAAACGTCGAGATGCCGGCCATCTATGCCGGCATTGACGCCAGCGAACGCCACGCCCGCGCCAGCGCCCTGCTCGGCCGTCTGGGCCTGGCCAGCCGCACCGGCAACCGCCCGCACCAGCTGTCCGGCGGCCAGCAGCAACGGGTTTCGATTGCTCGCGCACTGATGAACGGCGGCCATATCATCCTCGCCGACGAACCCACCGGCGCCCTCGACAGCCACAGCAGCACCGAAGTGATGGCACTGCTCGACGAGTTGGCCAGCCAGGGCCATGTGATCATCCTGATTACCCATGATCGCGAAGTAGCCGCGCGGGCGCAGCGGGTGATCGAGATCCGCGACGGCTTGATCATCGGTGACTCGGCCGGCGAACAGCCGGCGATCGACCAGGGCCAAGGCCTGCAAGCCGAACAGTTGCGCCAGCGCCTGGACCGCGGCGCTACCCTGCGCGGGGCATGGAAGGGTGAACTGCTCGAAGCCCTGCAAGCCGCCTGGCGGGTCATGTGGGTCAACCGCTTCCGCACCGCCCTGACCCTGCTGGGTATCGTCATCGGCGTGGCCTCGGTGGTGGTGATGCTGGCCGTGGGCGAAGGCAGCAAGCGTCAGGTCATGGCACAGATGGCCGCCTTCGGCTCCAACATCCTCTACCTCAATGGCAAGCCGGCGACGCTTGGCGAGCCTGCTGGCACCATCACCCTTGATGATGTGGCAGCCATTGGCGAACTGCCGCAGGTCAAGCATGTGATGCCGGTGATTGGCGAAAAGCTGATGGTGCGCCATGGCAACAACAGTCAGAGATTCTACGTGGGCGGCAATAACACCTTTTTCCCGGAGATCTTCAACTGGCCGGCGGCCCAAGGCAGCTTCTACAGCGAAAGCGACGAACCCAATGCGGCCGCCGTGGCAGTGATCGGCCAGAAAGTGCGGGAGAAAATGCTCGACCCAGGGCGCGATCCGCTGGGGCAGTACATCCTGATCGGCAATGTGCCCTTCCAGGTGATCGGCATCCTGGCTGGCAAAGGCGCAAGCTCTGGCGACCAGGACAGCGATGGGCGCATCGCCGTGCCGTACTCTGCCGCCGCTATCCGCCTGTTCGGCCAGCGCGATCCGGACTACATCGCCGTCGCCGCTCTTGACTCTACCCGGGTCAACCAAGCCGAAGCAGCCATCGACCAGCTGCTGCGCCAACGCCACAATGGCCGCCAGGACTTCGAGCTGACCAATGACGCGGCACTGATCCAGGCCGAAGCACGCACGCAGAACAGCCTGTCGCTGATGCTGGGGGCGATCGCCGCGATCTCGCTGCTGGTAGGCGGCATCGGCGTAATGAACATCATGCTGATGACCGTGCGCGAGCGCACCCGGGAAATCGGCATCCGCATGGCCACCGGCGCGCGCCAGCGCGACATTCTGCGCCAGTTCCTCAGCGAGGCGGTGATGCTGTCGATGGTCGGCGGCCTGGCTGGCATCGTACTGGCCCTGGCCATCGGCGGCGGCCTGATGCTGGCCGAGGTGGCAGTAGCCTTTGCCCTGCCAGCCATGCTCGGTGCCTTTGCCTGCGCCGTCATCACCGGCATCGTGTTCGGCTTCATGCCCGCGCGCAAGGCCGCCCGCCTCGATCCGGTCAAAGCCCTTACCAGCGAATAGCCCATGAAATTGCCTAGCCGCATCAGCCTGTTGACGTTGTGCCTACCCCTTTGTGCAACCATTGCCGCCTGCAGCACACCCCCCACGCCTACCAGTGGAATCGTCGCGCCACCTGCCTGGCAAGGCGATGCCGCAGCGCCTTCGGCCCACCTGCCCGCAGCACAGTGGTGGCACAGCTTCGCCAGTCGCGAGCTGGACCGCCTGGTACAGCACGCCCTGGTCAACGCCCACGACCTGGCTGCTGCCACGGCGCGCGTTCGCCAGGCCCAGGCCCGCGCGCTCATTGCAGGCGCACCCTTGTTGCCAGAACTGCAACTGGACCTGAACGGCAGCCGCCAGCGCCTGCTGCATGGCGAAGGCAATGACCAGTTGGACGTAAGCCGTAACGCGCCCACCAGCACATCGTTCGACGCGCAGCTTAGCGCCCGCTACGAAATCGATTTCTGGGGTGGCCTGCGGGCAACCCGCGACAACGCCCTGCGCAGCCTCGACGCCAGCCGCTTCGACCGCCAGACGGTGGAGCTGACCCTGGTCAGCGCAGTCGCCGACAGTTACCTGCAGGGCCTGGCCCTGGAAGAGCAGCTGCGCATTGCCCGGCTCAACCTGCGCAATGCCCAGGACGTGCTAGGCCTGGTTGAGACGCGCCAGCGTAGCGGCTCCGCCACGCGTCTGGAACTGGCCCAGCAGCGCAGTCTGGTGGCCACTCAGCAACGCCAGCTGCCATTGCTGGAACAGAAATGGCAAGACAGCCGGGTTACTCTGGCGACGCTGCTCGGGGACCCCGTGCAGTCGCTGCCCGCCAGCCCGGAAGCGATCGATGCGTTGCAATGGCCGACCATTGGCAGCGGCCTACCCAGCGAACTGCTCACACGCCGCCCGGACATTGCCGCAGCAGAAGCGCGGCTGGCCGCGGCCAGCGCCAATGTGCAGGTCGCCCGCGCTGCCATGCTCCCCAAGCTGACCCTGGGGGCCAATCTGGGCGCTGGCGCCAATACCTTTGCCCACTTGTTCGACAGCTCGTACTACACACTCACCAGCGGCCTGGTCGCGCCGATTTTCAACAACGGCCGACTACGCGCTGCCCGAGAGCTGGCCGAGGCTGAACAGGAAGAATTGCTGGAGACCTACCGCAGCAGCATCCTGGCGGGCTTTGCCGATGTCGAGAAAGCGCTCAATGCGATCCACGGTGTGGACCAGCAGCGGCAGTGGCAGGATGAAGAGGTGCAGCAGGCACGGCTGGCATTCGACCTTGCTCAGCGGCGTTACGGCGCGGGGGCCGAGACCTTGTTGAGCGTGCTCGAAACCCAGCGCACGTTGTATGTCGCGCAGGACCAGCAGGCGCAACTGCGCCTGGCCCGGTTGCAGGGTAGCGTGGCGTTGTACAAGGCATTGGGTGGGGGGTGGCAGGTCGAACGTTAGTCCCAGTCGCCTTGGGGGGGCTGCTGCGCAGCCCGTCAGCCCGACCGCTGCACCACCCTGAGGTTACGCGCATACCAAGGCCGCTTCGGTACTTTGGGTTGCAACTTGTCGAACAGGTCTTCATCGCTGTAAATGATGCGCAACGCCAGCTTCATGGTCTCCGGGTCCATCTCCACGCTGCGCCCGGGCCGTAGCCCCGGTACGGTCGAGCAGCCGTGGGTGTCCGGCCCCAGCCACGGGTCTGCCACCTCGACCCAACGCCCCGGCGCAAACCACTGCACACCGTTGACCTCCAGCCGCCGCACCTCGCCCGGGTGCAGCCGCTCATGGGCACGGAACCAGTCCTCGATACGGTCGTCGATCCAGCCGTGAAAATGCCAGAACACCGGATTCACATGAGAAGAAAACGGGTCTCCGAGGAAGTCGTTGTCCGCCGCGAACCAGCGTTCGGCAAAATCGTCCGGGGTGCGCGCCGTCGGCACCGGCATGCCGTTGGAAGGGTCCCGTGGCACCGATGCCCAGCGCATGTGCAACCAGTCGTGCAGGCCCAGTTCCACCTCCGAGCCGAACTGGCCCAGGGTCAGGCTGCTCAGGTAATCCGGGTCGGTGTAGCGCGACTCCCAGACCTGGAAATTGCCGTGGAAGGTATCCGGTGACTTGATGTCACGCACCCACTGGGTGTACTCCTCGTCACCACTGGCCAGCCAGGTGGGTGGCAGGGCATTGCCGTCGTGGTTGTCGAAGTAGCGGGCAAAGCCTGCACGGTCACGCTCCAGCTCCGGTTGTGGCAGCGGAAAGCGCGGCCAGGAAGGCAGGTCTTGGAGGGCACGTGCGCTGCCAAGCATGTGCCGGTGCATGAAGAAGAAGTCCTCACCCGAACCGTTGCGGTCCTTGTGCCGCCCGCGTGCGTCACGCTCGCGGTCACGCGGCCCCGGTTGCCAGCCAAGGCCACGCAGGGCCTTCTGCTTGCTCTTGTCCAGCTTGTGCCATTTGTCCCGCGAGGAGTGCCACAACTGATGAAAAAGGCGATGCTCCGGCGCAATGAGCCAGGCCAGCAGTCGAGGGTTCAGCGGGGTTCGTTCGCGCGCTTCGGGGAAGGTGCGTTTCAACGCCAGGAAGTGGTTGTCCTCCACCGGCAATGTCAGCGCACGGTCCATGCGCGCAATGTGCCCGTTGAGGGTTGCCGGACCGGCATTGCCGAAGCGCCCCCAGACTTCATCGAGCACGATGTGGCATTCATAGCGCGCCTGGGCCGAAAACAGCCGCCAGCGCACGGTGCCCGGCTTGTCCGCCAGCAGGTCGCCGACCACCCGGTAGCGCGGCTCCTCGTCCCCACGCAGGCGCTCTGGGGTGTCCAGGTAACCGCGCAGTGCACGACCGCTGGCTGCCACGTCCAGGAACAACTCCAGTTCACCTCCCGGCAGGCCATCCAGCCCCGCATCCTTGCCCTGCAGGGTCCAGCGCCAGATGCCGCGCAGGGTATCGCCCAACTGCTGCAAGGCGGTGTCGGCCAGCTCGACCACGGCCTCGCCAGGGGTTTGCGGAAACGCTTCGGCTTCCCGCTGGCGCTGCACATACAGTGCACCCAGCGCGCCAGGTACCACCACACCCGTCAATGCCACACCGGCGATGAAACCGCGTCGGGAAATCGTCATTGCTTACCTGTGCATTCATTGCGGCCATGGAGCACGGCCCGTCCAAGGCTAGAACGTTGCACGGACAGCGAAATTTAACGGCGCATGGCCAAGGACGCTGGCTAAATTTTACGGGTGCGAGCTCGTTCATTGCAGGTAGCGGCGGCCTCTGTGCCCATCCCTGACGGTGAACCTACTGAGACCAAGATGACGACTCCACGCTGGAAGAAAGCCCTGTTTATCAGCCTGGCCACGGCGATTGCCGGCGGTGCCGGGTTTGCCGCCTGGCACTATCTGGCCACCCCAGCCGGCTATTCCCGCGAGGTGACCCGCCAAGCCAACGACCTGCAGGAACGCATCATCTCGTTCGACAGCCACATCACGTTGCCCCTGACCTTCGGGACCGAAGGCAGCGAGGCCGACAAGGATGGCAATGGCCGCTTCGACCTGGCCAAGGCCGCACAGGGGCGTTTGTCCGGCGCCGCCCTGACCATCTTCGCCTGGCCAGAATCCTGGACCGGCAACGATGGCCCGCACCGCCCTACCCCAGGCTTCGTCGAGGCCGCGCGCCACACCCAGGAGGTGCGCTACAACGCCATCACCGCCATGGTCCGGGACTTCCCGCAACAGGTCGGTATTGCCTATACCCCGCAAGACATGCGGCGCCTGCATGGCGAAGGCAAGTTCGCGGTATTTCTCAGCATGCTCAACGCCTATGCCCTGGGTGACGACATCGGCCAGCTCGATCGCTGGGCCGCGCGCGGCGTACGTATGTTCGGCTTCAGTTACGTGGGCAACAACAGCTGGGCCGACTCTTCGCGCCCGCTGCCGTTCTTCAATGACACCGTCGATGCGCTGGAAGGCTTGTCAGCAACCGGCAAGCGCGCCGTGCAACGGCTTAATGACCTGGGCGTGATCATCGACGTGTCGCAGATGTCGAGCAAGGCGCTGGCCCAGGTTGCCGCCCTTAGCCGCGCGCCGCTGGTAGCCTCGCACTCGGCGCCACGGGCGATGGTCGACATCAACCGCAACCTATCCGACAAGGAGCTGCAACTGATCAAGGACAGCGGCGGGGTAATCCAGTTGGTGGCCTTCTCCACCTACCTCAAGCCACTGAGCAGCAAGACCCAGGACAAACTCGACGCCCTGCGTGCCCGCTACGGCCTGCCGCCCTTGGCCAACCTCAACTACGCGCTGATGCCTGGCGACCCGGTGATCGCCGGCTGGCCCGAGCAGAAGGTCGGCCAGTACGCCAACGAGCTGTACGGCATCCTCGACGAAGAACCACCTGCCACGCTCAAGGACTATGGTGACGCCATCGACTACACCGTGCGCAAGGTCGGTATCGACCACGTCGGCCTGAGCTCGGACTTCAACGAAGGCGGCGGCATCGAGGGCTGGCAGAACGCCGGCGAAGCACGCAACGTCACAGCCGAACTGATCAGCCGCGGCTATTCCGAAGCAGATATCGCCAAGCTCTGGGGCGGCAACTTTCTGCGCGTGTGGGAGCAGGTGCAGCGCGCAGCGCAACCCGTCGCCACTTCCTCCCCATGACCCTTGCGAGCACCTTGATGAACGACCGTCGCACATTCCTCAAGCAGGCCGGCCTGCTGGCTGCCGCCTTGCCACTGACCGGCCCCGGCCCGCTGCTGCCTGCCGCCCACGCTGCACCGGCGAAGCCCGCCACGGCCGATGACTGGGCCGCGTTTCGCGGCCTGTTCGAGCTGGACCCGACCTATGCACACTTTGCCAACTTCCTGATCACCTCGCACCCAAGGCCCGTACGCGAAGCCATCGAAGCCCTGCGCGCACAGTTCGACCGCCAACCGGCCTACATGGTCGACTGGGACAGCCAGTCGGAATGGAAGCACGAAGCTGCCGTGCGTGAATGGGCTGCGCGTTACCTTGAAGTGAAACCGCGGCAGATCGCCTTGACCGGTAGCACCACCGAAGGCCTCGGGCTGATCTATGGTGGGCTGAAGATTGCGCCGGGGCAGGAAATTCTTACTACCGTGCACGAGCACTCGGCGGCCCGCCATACCATGGGCTTTCGCACCGCGCGCGATGGCACGGCTGTGCGGCGCCTGCGCCTGTTCGACGACCCTGCCAAGGTTAATACCGACCAGGTGCTGAGCACGATTTCGGCCGCGATCGGGCCGAGAACCCGGGTTCTTGGCATGACCTGGGTGCATTCGGGCAGCGGCGTGAAACTGCCCGTGGGCGAGGTCGGCAAGCTGGTGCGCGAGGTCAATCGCCAGCGTGACGAGCAGGACCGGATCATCTACGTGATCGATGGGGTGCATGGCTTTGGCGTCGAAAATATGCACTTCGCCGATTTCAACTGCGATTACTTCATCGCTGGCACCCACAAGTGGATGTTCGGGCCCCGCGGTACAGGGATCATATGCGCAGCCTCCACCGAGCTGAAACAGCTGACCCCGACCATTGCCACGTTTTCCGAAAATGAAGACTTCGCCACGGTGATGACCCCAGGCGGCTACCATGCGTTCGAGCACCGCTGGGCGTTGGGCAAGGCCTTCGAGTTGCACCTGCAACTGGGCAAGGCAGCCGTACAGGCGCGTATCCACGGGCTTAATGACTTCCTCAAGCAGCGCCTGGAGGCACTGCCGGGGATCGAACTGGTAACACCGCGCAGCGCTCACTATTCGGCGGGCTTCACCTTCTTCAGGGTCAAGGGGCAGGATGCCGATGAGGTGGCCAGGCACCTTAACAGCCAGCGCATTGTGGTGGACGCTGTATCGCGGGATGCGGGGCCCGTGGTGCGCACCGCGCCTGGGTTGTTGAACACCGAGGCCGAGATCGAGCGATTGGTGGATGTCTTGAAGCGCTATCGCCGCGCTTGAGGGCTGGCTTGTCGGCGATGGGGCGCGCGGCGCCCCTGGCAAGCCTGAGTCATGACTGGCCGGCAATCCCTTCCAACCACTGCCCGACATCGCGGTAAATCTCCTCCACCTGCCCCACGATCCCCGACATGCGCAAGAAGTCATGGGTCAGCCCTTGCACTCGCGCAAACGTCACAGCCGTCCCGCCGGCCAGCAACCAGTCACGGTAGGCAATGCCCTCGTCATGCAACGGGTCATACTCGGCCACAAACAGGTAGGCCGGCGCCAGCGGCTCACACAGCGTCGACAGAAGCGGCGACACCCGCCAGTCCCGGCGCTGCTCCGGCTGCGGCGCATAGTGCTGGTAGAACCACTCCAGGGTCGGCGTCTCCAGCAGGTAGCCCTCGGCATGCTCGCGATGCGAGCCCCGCTGGCAGGAAATATCGGTCACCGGGTAGAACAGCAACTGTGCCAGTGGCTTGAACGCCAACACTTCGGGCTGCTCGACCGCCGTAATCGCCAACACCGCTGCCAGGCTGGCGCCCACGCTGTCCCCCGCCAGCACCACGCGGCGGTTGTCCAGGCCCAGGGCCGCTGCCTGTTCGGCCAGCCAGTTGGCAACATCCAGCACATCGTGCAGGGCGACCGGGAACTGCTGTTCCGGTGCCAGCCGATAATCCGCCGCCAGCACCGCGAACTCGCCAAGGGCCGCAAGGCGGCGGCACACCGAGTCGTGGGAGTCGAGGCTGCCAACCACATAGCCGCCACCGTGCAGGTAGAAAATCACTGGTTGCAAGGCTGCGCCCGCTTCGCCCTGGCGATACAGGCGCGCAGCCAGGCTGGCACCGTCGCGCGCGCTAACCTGCAACTCCCTGACCGTGACATTGCCCGGAGGGCTCGGGTCGAGCACCTGCGAGCTGCCGGCGAACTCGGCCCGGGCCTGGGCCACGTCCATCGCGTGCATGGGCAGGCTCCTGCCCGTCAGCCGGCCAAACTCGACCAGTTCCAGAAATGCCGCCAGATCAGGGTGCAGTGCCATGTGGGTTCCTTGGGTAAACAATGTGACTCAAGCATCCCTACGGGACGTAGCAGCACGCCGAAAAATTACCCGCCCTACGGCTAAATCGTTGGCGCAGGCGCTCGTTATCCCTGCACAACGAAACACCGCCCGAGGCACACCGTGGACCTTCAGAGCATCCTCAGCAAACTGTTCGCCAACGCCCATGCCGTCGGCATCGAAGGCGTATTCCAGTTCGTCTTCGCCCAGGACCTGGCCTTCTGGTCGGAGGTACGAGACACCAGCCGCACCGGCCCCGGCCGGCACAGCGCCCCCGATGTCACCATCGAGGTGGCCGAGCGCGACTTTCTCGGCATCATGGGCGGTACGGCCAATGTCGAGGAACTGTTCGCCAGCGCACGATTGAAGATTACCGGCAACATGGGCCTGGCCACCCTGCTGCCGCAGATCATCAGCAACGCCCGTCGGGGTGCCGCAGCGGCCAAGGTGTCGATGAACCAGCGCTACCCGACCCCTGCCCGCCTCAGCGAACGGGTGTCGATCGCGCAGTCAGTGCAGCGTGAGGTGGTACGCATTGCCCACACCGACATGCCAGTGGCACGCTTCAAGAGCGAGTATTTGCAGCACGGCACACCGGTGGTCATCAGCGATGCCTTGCAAAACTGGCCGCTATTCACCATGGGCCGCGAGGCATCACTGGAGCACTTCGCCGAATTGCAGGGCATCACCCGACACGGTGATTACGTGAAGAAGACCTTCTCCACCGACCGCGATTTCCGCTCAACCTCCATGGCCGCGTTCATCGCCTCGCTGGACACCCCGGCCAAACCGGGGGACACCCCGGCCTACATGGGCAACAACATCGTGCCGGAAAAGCTGCTGAAACTGATCAACTACCCGCAATACTTCAGCCGCGACAAATTCATCGCACCGCGCATCTGGATCGGGCCAAAAGGCACCTTGACGCCCCTGCACCGCGACGACACCGACAACCTGTTCGCCCAGGTGTGGGGGCAGAAGTCGTTCATCCTCGCCGCGCCGCATCACCGCCCTGCCCTGGGCACGTGGTCAACCAGCCCCAAAGGCGGCCTCGACGGCTGCGATTTCAATCCTGACGCCCCGGATTACCAGCGCTTCCCCGCAGCGCGCGACGTGCCGTTCTTGCGCGTAGTGCTGCAGGCCGGCGACCTGCTGTTCCTGCCGGAGGGCTGGTTCCACCAGGTGGAGTCGGTGTCTACCTCGCTGTCGGTGAACTTCTGGGTGAACTCCGGGCGCGGCTGGTAATGGCCGATGCGGGGTTAATTTGCAGCGCCAGCGGCTCGTCCCTAGAGGAAACCGCTTGCAAGAGGCCCATCGCATGTCCAGCTCCGCCAGCATCACCCATGCGCTGCAGCAAGGGCTGCGCCGCCTGATCAAAGGCCGCGCCCCCGCCACCGGCGCCTACCGCATCTTCGATCTGGTGCTTGCCCGGCGCATCCACCTCAGCCCCTCGCTGGCTCGCCTGGTATTCACCGGCCCGGATGTCGCCCAGATGGTCACCCTGGCGCCGGACCAGCGCGTCAAGCTGCTGTTTCCCGCCCCCGACGGCTCATTGCCAAACCTGAGCAACGAGCGGCACTGGAAGGCTGCACACAGCGCCTTGCCGACAGACCAGCGCCCGCCCATGCGCACCTACACCATCCGTGCCCTGCGCCGCGAGGCGCTGGAGGTGGATATCGACTTCGTGCTGCATGGCGTCAACGGCCCCGCTTCGGCCTGGGCCACGCACGCGCAAGTGGGTGACAGATTGCAGATGGTCGCGCCCAATCTGGCCCATGAAGGCGACCCCGGCGGGTATGAATGGAAACCGCCGCAGGGTGTACGCAACGTGCTGTTGGTTGGTGACGAGACGGCATTGCCGGCCATTGCCGGCATTCTTGAGCAACTGGCCGACGACCAGCCCGAATTGGCGGTGCAGGCATTCATCGAGGTACCGCTGGAAGCGGACTGCCTGCCTTTGCGCCATGGCAATGCTACCGACCTTCACTGGTTGCCGCGCGAGTTGCTCAATTGCGAGCATGGCCAGGCCATGCAGCAGGCGGTGCGCGAACTGGCCAGCCTGCCGCAGGGGCAAGCCGCGCCGCAGGTAAAGCTGGAAGCGGTGGATATCGACACGCGGATACTCTGGGAGCAGGCCAGTAGCGCCAACAGTGCGTTCCATGCCTGGGTGGCGGGGGAATCGGCGACAGTCATGGATATTCGCCGCTACCTGATCAAGGAGCGCGGGCTGCAGCGCGAGTGCCTGACCTTGATGGGCTATTGGCGGGCCGGGCGGACCTTTGACTGAGTGGAAATAACCGGGGCCGCGTTGCGGCCCCCGCCAGGGTTCAGACCGCCGCGATCAATGCCTCGGCAAAACGCTGCGCCACTTCATCAACCTGCTCGGCGCTGATGATCAATGGCGGCAGGAAGCGCACCACCGCACCATGCCGCCCGCCCAGCTCCAGGATCAGGCCGCGCTTGAGACACTCACGCTGCACCTTGGCCGCCAGCTCGCGGTTGGCCAGCGGGCGACCCAAGGCATCCGTTTTGCCCTGTGGGTCCACCAGTTCGACCCCAAGCATCAAGCCACGCCCGCGCACATCACCCAGTTGCGGATAATCGCGCTGCAACTGCAGCAGGTGCTGGCGCAAGCGCTGCCCCATGGCCTCGGCATGCTCGGCCAGGCGATGCTCGACCAGGTAGTTGATTACCGCCGACCCCGCCGCCATGGCCATCTGGTTGCCACGGAAGGTGCCGGCATGTGCGCCCGGCTTCCAGGTATCCAGCCAGTCGCGGTACACCACCACCGCCAACGGCAGGCTGCCGCCAATGGCCTTGGACAAGGTGACCACGTCCGGCACGATGCCGGCATGCTCGAAGGCGAACATGCGCCCGGTGCGGGCAAAGCCGCTCTGGATCTCGTCGATGATCAGCGCCACACCGGCCTGCTCGGTGATACGGCGTACACCCCTGAGCCATTCGATGTCGGCCGGGATCACCCCACCTTCGCCCTGCACCACCTCAAGGATCACCGCCGCCGGCAGTGGCACGCCGCTTTCCGGGTCGAGCAGCAGGTTTTCCAGGTAATGCAGGTTGGCCTTCACCCCAGCTTCGCCGCCCAAGCCGAACGGGCAGCGGTAGTCGTAGGGGTATGGCATGAACTGCACGCCGTTGCCGAGCAAGGCGCCCAGCGGCTGTTTCGGCCCATTGCTGCCCATCAGGCTCAGCGCGCCCTGGCTCATGCCGTGGTAGGCGCCATGGAAGGCCAGCACCGTGCTGCGGCCGGTAGCCGTGCGTACCAGCTTGAGCGCCGCCTCCACGGCATCGGTGCCGGTCGGGCCGCAGAACTGCACCTTGGCCTCGCGGCGCAGCGCCTCGGGCAGGATGCCGAACAGGTCCTGGACGAAGCGGTCCTTGACCGGCGTGGTCAGATCCAGGGTGTGCAAGGGCAGCTCATCAGCCAGCACACGCTGAATTGCCTCGACCACCACCGGGTGGTTGTGGCCCAACGCGAGCGTACCGGCGCCGGCTAGGCAATCGATGAACTGGCGGCCTTCGACGTCCTCCACGTAGATGCCACGGGCGCGCTTGAGCGCCAGCGGAATGCGCCGCGGGTAGCTGCGGGCGTTGGACTCCTGCTGTTGCTGGCGTTGCAGCAGGGGTGATTCGGTAAACTCGTACAAAGGTTGCGACGCGCTGACCGGTGCAACCTGGGCAAGGCTGGAAGCGGTGGACATGGGTAAATCCTCGCAAGCAAGCGAATGGGCAGTTATCGCTTGGAAAACGCTTGAGTGGCGGGAGGATTTAGCGGTTGTTACTGGATTTTACTTTGCCTGCACCGGCCCTTTCGCGGGTAAACCCGCTCCTACAGGAATCGCACCGCTCTGGAAGCCTGTGCAGTACCTGTGGGAGCGGGTTCACCCGCGAAGAGGCCCGCACAGACGATAAAGATCAATGCCCGGAGCGCGCCGGTACTTGCAAGAGCACCCGCAACCCATCACTACGGCTGTCAAAGCGCAGGCTACCGGCACACCGTTGCACGATCGCCTGGACAATCGCCAACCCCAACCCGCAGCCCCCACTCTGCCCATTGCGCCAGAAGCGCTCGGTCAGGTGCTCCAGGTCGCCTTCGGCAATCCCTGGCCCGTGGTCGCGCACCATGAAGCCCACCTGGCCGTCGTCCATCTGCACCTCCAGCTCTACCGCCTCGTCGCCGCCATGGCGCAGTGCGTTGTCCAGCAGGTTGCGCAGCGCGGCCACCGCCAACGGTGCGGGCATGCCCAGGTAGATCTGCGTGGCTTCTTCAGGCAAACGCAGCACGATGCGGCGGTTGTCACCCCCACCGGCGTCCTGCACCGCTTGGCGGGCCACCTGCTCGGCGCTGCACTGCACGCCGTCCTCGAACGACAGGCTGCCTTCGACCCGCGCCAGCATCAGCAACTGCTCCAGCGTGCGGTGCATGCGGTCGGTGCCCTGCTCGGCATGCTCCAGCGCTTGCTCGCGCACCGCGCCATCGGTCATGCGTGCCACCTGCAGGTGGGTCTTGATCGCGGTCAGCGGGCTGCGCAGTTCGTGGGCGGCATCGTCGGTCAGGCGCCGCTCGCGCTCGATGGTCTGGGCAATGCGCAGGAACAGCTGGTTCTGGGTTTCCAGCAAGGGCTGCAACTCGCTGGGCATGCCCGCCACCTGCAACGGCTCGACACTGTCCGCTCGCCGTCGGCGCAAGGCGTCGCGCATGCGGTTGAGGGGTTCCAGGCCTTTGCCCAGGCCGATCCACAACAGGCCCAGGCTGCCGAGCAAGGCCATCAGCACGGGTGCCGAAGCCGCCAGCAGAATCGACTGGTTAAGCGCCTCGCGCTCCATGTGCCGGTCGGCAGTGGTGATGCGCACATCACCGTGGTTGTAGGTGAAGGTGCGCCACAGGGCATCGTCGATGGTCTGGTCACGGAAGCCGCTGCGCTCGTCGTCCATGGCGCCGTCGTGCTTGTGATTGCTGGCGAGGATCTCGCCACGCAGCGAACTGACCTGGCAGGCCATGCCGTCCGGCACACTGAACTGGTCGGCAGAAAAGTGCGCCTCCCCGCCCTTGGCGGTCAGCGGTTGCGGCAACTGGTCGATCAGCCCGGCGACCATGCGCGCCGATGCCACCAGGCGCTGGTCGAGGGAAAACATCATCTGCTGGCGCAGGTCACGCAGCATCCACGCGGCAGCCAGTACCCAGATGATCACGAAAACACTGCCCAGGATCAGGCTCAGGCGTACCCGCAGGCTCATGATGCGGCCTCCTCCGGTGCCTGCGCGGGGCCCAGCCGGTAACCCAGGCCACGCACGGTCTCGACGATGCCGTTGCCCAGCTTGCGCCGCAGGTGGTGGATATGGACGTTCAGGGCGTTGCTTTCGACTTCGTCGCTGAAGCCGTACACGCAGTCTTTCAGTTGTTCGCTGGACAGCACCCGCCCGGGGTTCTGCAGCAGAGCCTGGAGCAAGGCCTGCTCACGGCGGGACAGGTCGACGGGCTGCCCGGCCAGGCTCGCCTCGCAGCTGCTGGGGTCATACCGCAACGGTCCGTGCTCGATCACATTCACCGCCCGCCCGGCCACCCGCCGCAGCAGGGTATGCAGGCGAGCGGCCAGCTCGCGCAGGTCGAACGGCTTGAGCAGGTAGTCGTCGGCGCCGGCCTGCAGGCCATCGACGCGGTCGGTGACGGCATCGCGGGCAGTGAGCACCAGCACTGGCAGGTCCACCCCCTGCTGGCGCAGGCGACGCAGCAGCTTGAGGCCGTCTTCGTCGGGCAGGCCGAGGTCGAGGATCATCACGTCGAACTGCGCGGCCTGCAGCATCGCCCGCGCATCGGCGGCGTTGCCCACCCGGTCCACGGTCAGGCCCTGGGCGGTGAGGCCGGCGCAGATGCCGGCGGCGATCAGGTCGTCGTCCTCGCAGAGCAGAACGTGCATGGTGGGGCTCCCGGAGTGGTGTGGCTGGCATTGCACCTTGGGCGGATTAAGGGGGCATTATGGACCTTTGTGGGGGGTCAGGGTGCCCGTCTTGGGTGCAGGGGTGGCCCTGATGCTCGCCACAACATTTTCAGCGCCTGGCATATCGAGCGCCGCCCGCGCGGCGCTTCGCAGCACAAGGCTGCTCCTACATCTGTTTCGGGCCAATTTTGTCTGGGAGAGCGGCGCGCGCCCTCTCGGAGCACACCTCTACATCGTGGCGGGTGAAAAAGGCGGTCGCATACCTTGGCACAGGCGTTACTGGCCCGAAACAGATGTAGGAGCAGCCTTGTGCTGCGAAGCGCCGCGCGGGCGGCGCTCGATCTGCCAGGCGCTGAAAATGTTGTGGCAAACCCTTAGGCCCTACATCAACCCCTGTGGCGTATCGACATCCAGCAAGACCCCGGCATCTCCCAGTTCGATTAGCACACAACTGCCCCGATTAGCCCGCACCACCGCCCGCGCCCCTTCATCGCCGCCCAGTTGCCCCAGCGCAGGCCAGAAATCACGCCCGAAAATCACCGGATGCCCCTGCTGCCCCGCATGGCGTGGCAACACGATGGTGGAAGCCGAGGCCGCCGCGGCCAGCTGGCGCAAGGTTGCCGACTCGATCCACGGCATGTCACCCAGCAAGATCGCCACCGCCTGGGCCGGGCTGTCGAGCAACGATCGAGCGCCGGCCGCCAGGCTGTGCCCCATGCCCGAGGCAGCGTCGGGGCTGACGATGACCCGGCAATCGCCTGGCAAGCCAAAATCCTCCCCCCGTTCACCCTCGCGCAACACCACACGCACGTCATCGAACACCGCCCGGGCCCGCTCCACGCTATGCGCCAGCAAGCTGCGGCCATCGGCCAGGGTCGCCCGGCGTTTGTCGGAACCGAAACGCGTGCCGCGCCCAGCCGCCAGCACCAGGGCCACCACGCTCACAGCGCCACCCGCGCAATGCCGTTGCGCACCCGCAGGATATCGGCCAATACCGCCAGCGCGATCTCGGCCGGGGTCTTGCTGCCCAGGTTGAGGCCGATCGGGGCATGGATACGGCCCAATTCCACTTCACCCAGGCCGCCGATGCGCTGCAAGCGCTCGCGGCGCTTGTCGGAGGTTACCCGGGAGCCCATCACACCGATATAGAACGCCTCGGTGCGCACCGCCTCGAGCATGGTCAGGTCATCGATCTTCGGGTCGTGGGTCAGCGCGACCACTGCCGTATCGGCATGGCAACCACCATTGAAGATGAACTCCGACGGCAGCTCGCGGCGCACTTCGATGCCGTCCAGCCGCACGCCATCCAGCACTTCGTCCCGCGGCTCGCAAAGGATGACTTCAAACCCCATGCCCTTGCCGAACTCGGCGCAAAAATGCGCCACGCTGGAATAGCCGGCCAGCAGCAGGCGCTGGGCGGCGCCGACACGCAGGCGAACACGGGCGTTATCCCGCTCGACGCGTGGCCCCTGGCAATGGTCATCGGCCAGCTGGCGGGTACCGTCCGGCAGGCTCACTTCACGCAGCACCCGGCGCTGGCCCAGCAGCGCGCTTTCCAGCGCACGCAGATGCGACTGCACCTCGCACTCGGCCGGCAGGTTCTCCACCAGCACCTCAAGCACGCCACCACACGGCAAGCGGATACTCGAACGCGGGTCGCTGTCGTCACCGTAGCGCACGATGGCAACCGGCTCCGGGAACTCACCCAGGGCCACACGCTCGAGGAAGTCGTCTTCGACGCAGCCACCCGACAGCGACCCCAGCCACTGGCCACTGGCATTGACTGCCAGCAGGGAGCCCGGCGCACGAGGCGCCGAGCCGTAGGTGGCGAGCACCGTGCACAACCACACCCGCTGACCGTTGCACGACCACTGCAAGGCCCGGCGAACCACCTGTAGATCGAGATGCTGCACGTTTACTCCGCCTTCAGCTCGGCGAGCTGCTGTACGTTCAGGTCACCAGGCAATCCACCCCAGGCCTGGCGCAGGTAGTTGACCATATCCGTCACCTGTTGGTCATCGAGCTTGTCGGCAAAACCCGGCATCGGCTGCATGCGCTCGAAGCCGGTGAACTGCTGTTCACGGATGCCTTCGAGGATGACCTTGACCAGGTTGCGCGAGTCACCCTGGCGCAGCACGGTGTTGCCCTGCATGGCCACGGCAATGTGCGGCTTGCCCTCGCCGTCGACACCATGGCAACCGGCGCAAACGTTGAGGTACTGCTGGTGGCCGCGCTTGGCGCTGTCGCTCATCTGCTCCAGGGCAACGGCCTGGATGGCCTTGGCCGGCGGTGGCTGGTCGCCCAGCAGGTAGGTGGCCATGGCCGCCAGGTCGGCATCTTCCAGGTGTTGGGTGCTGTGGTGCACCACCGGGAACATCTCGTTGAACATGCTGCCCTGGGCGCTGATGCCGTGCTTGAGGAAGGTGGTCAGGTCTGGCTGGGTCCAGCCGCGCTCGGCCAGGTCCTGGGCCAGCAAGCTCGGCGCCAGGTAGCCGCCAAGCAGGCCGCCGGTCATGCGCTTGTCCTGCTGCAACGCGCCGATGGGGTTGCGCGGGGTATGGCATTCGCCGCAATGGCCCATGACTTCGACCATGTACTGGCCACGCTGCCAGGCCGGGCTTTTGCCTTCGGTTGGCTGCAGCTGCACGCTCTTGCCATACAGCATGTTCCAGCCACTCAGGCCCATGCGTACATTGAACGGGAAGCGCAACGCGGTTTGCGGTGCCGGGCGGTTGATCGGCGGTATGGTCATCAGGTAGGCGAGGATCGCGTCCGAATCTTCACGCTTGATCAGGTGGTACGAGGTGTAAGGCATCGCCGGATACAGATTGGCGCCGTCCTTGCGCTTGCCCTGGGTGACTGCGGCGAAGAACTCGTCGGCGCTGTAGTTGCCGATGCCGTACTGCTTGTCCGGGGTGATGTTGCTGCCATAAATGGTGCCGAACGGCGAATGAATCGGCAGGCCGCCGGCATACGGCGCGCCGCCTTCGGCGGTATGGCAGGCCATGCAGTCGGCCGCGCGTGCCAGGTACTCACCGCGCTTGACCTGAGCCTCGTCGGCCGCTTGGGCAACCGAGCTGACGGCCAGGGCCATTGAGCTGACGGCCAAGGCCAATGCCAGTGCGTTACGAACGAAGCCCATGCTCACCCCTCCTTGACCAGGCCAAGATCGTTGAGCACCTTGCGGGTGGCGTCGTAATAACGCACGTAGCCGGTGCAGCGGCAGATGTGGTGCCCGAGGCTGGCCTCGATGCGGTCTTCCACTTCGCTCTTCTTCAACGGCTGGCGCTGGGCGGTTTCCACCAGCACGGTAGCGGCGTTGACGAAGCCCGGCGCGCAGTAGCTGCACTGGAAGGCGAACAGGTCGACGAACTTCTGCTGGATCGGGTTCAGCGTGAGGTTGCCGGCCTCGTCCGGTTTGGCGTGGCCCTCGATGGTGCGTACCTTCTTGCCCTCAAAGTAGTGGGCGCCGGTGATGCAGGTGCGCACTTCTTCGCTGGTGCCGTCGGGGTTGTCGACGATCACCACACAGGCATGGCAGATGCCCTGGCCACAGCCCAGGCGCGAGCCGGTGAGGTTCTGGTGTTCGTGCAGGTAGTCGATCATCGCCAGGTCAGCAGGGACCTCGACCGGGCCGACCGGTTGACCGTTGAGGGTCAGTTGCAGTGGACGGTTAGCCATTGAGGGCCTCCTTGATACGGGCTGGGGTGATGGGAAGATCGCGCACGCGCTTGCCGATGGCATGGGCAACGGCATTGCCGATGGCCCCAACGACCGGGATCATCACCACTTCGGCGATGCCCTTGGACGGGTCGGTCGGTGACAGCGGCGGGAGGATTTCGCTGGTCTGCTGCCACACCGCCACGTCGCGCGCATGCGGCAGGCGGTAGCGGTTGAAGTTCCAGTCGCCCTCCCCGGGCCCACCCTCGTACATCGGCATTTCTTCGGTCAGCGCGTGGCCGATGCCCATGGCGATACCGCCCTCAAGCTGGCCCTTGACCAGCTCCGGCACCAACACTCGGCCGCACTCGACCCAGCTGTGGTGGTTGAGCACCTGCACTTCATGGGTGCCCTTGTTGACCTTGACTTCAACGATGGTCGCCACCGGGCTGTAGTAGGTAACCATGGCGTTGTTCAGCTGGGTGTCGGGATAGGCAGCGTTCTGCCGGTCGAGCAGGTGGTAACCGTGGCTGTTCATCTGCGCCTTCTTGGCGTTCACCGCGCCATCGCCGTATTTCACCGCCACGGCGTCAAGCGGGAAGCGCTCGCGCACGCCGTCGATGACGAAGTCGGCCTCGGCCCAGCTCCAACGGTTGAAGCCGTGCACACTGGCGCCGGTAACCAGGCCCATGTCGTGGGCCGTCTGTGCCAGCTGGGCGAACGGGATCGGCTGCAGGCCGTTACCGGTCAGCTCACCATTGACCCACACCGCGTTCTCGCGGCGCACCACCAGCGGGTTGGCCTGGCCGCCATGCGGGCCCTGGCTCCAGATGGCCATGGCCGCCGGCCACAGGCCGTGGTTGAACAGCACGCGCGCCGCTTCGCGGGTGGCATGGCTGAAGTAGAAGGCCGAGTTGGTCGCCGACGATGGCGACGCCAGCTTGCCGACCCAGCGCGGGTTACGCAGCGCAGCGTCCTGCTCGGGCTGGCTGATCAGGTACGGGTTGCCGCTGGTGCTCAGTTGCAGCTCTGGCCATTCGGTAACCGCAGTCCTGACCTCGTCAGCCGAGCGCCCCAGGAAGTCGCTGACCACCAACGCCTGGGAGGTAGACATGCCGGTGCCCAGCTCGGTGCCGATATGGCGCAGGCTGATGCGGCCGTCGCGGCTGAACTCGATGCTGGCCATCGGTGCCTCGGAGCCGGTGCCGAAGTCCTTCTGGCAAATCGCAAAGCCCACGCCGTACCAGTGGTCCTGGTCTTGCGCATCCATCTGCTGCTTGCGTGCGTCGCGGTTGCGCCACCAGTCGTGCACGGCGGCCTTGTCGAGAATCTCGTACAGACGCAGCGCGCCCGCCGGGACCGCGCCCTGGGTGTTCTTCATGCCCGATTTCAGCGCGTTGGCACGGCGCAGGTCGATGGCATCGACGCCCAGGCGGCCTGCGATCTCGTCCACCATCATCTCGGTGGCCGCCATGCTCTGCAAGGTGCCGTAGCCGCGCATGGAGCCGGCCTCGACACCGCGGGAATGGTAGGCGGTGACCGACAGGTCGTTCTGCGGCATGTAATAGATCGACTGCGCGGCGGTGGCGCCTACCGCGGCTACGGACGGGCTGTAGTTGATGCGCCCGCCGCCGTCACAGCTCATGTCGGCGCGGAAGATCTTGAAGCTGTTGTCTTTTTTGTCGACGGCCAGCTGGTAGCGGATATCGAAGGCATGGCGCTTGATACCGCTCTGGAACTGCTCGTAACGGTCGTTGGCCAGGCGGATCGGCACGCCGGCGCCATACAGAGCGGCCACGGCGGCGTAGAAGACGAAGATGTTGTTGTCTTTCGAGCCGTAGCCCACGGTGTAGCCGGGGTGCATGTTCAGCGTGTTCAGGGCGAAACGCGACGGCTTGATCATGTGCACGCATTCCTGCGCCACTTCGAACGGGCACTGGGTGGCAACCACGAAATGCAGCGTGCCGCTGGCCGGGTCGTACCAGCCGTTGCCGTTGTCCGGCTCCAGCGCGGCGGGTTCGATGGACGGCGTCTTGTAGCGCTCGTCGAACACCAGCCAGTCCTCGGGCGGGTTGTCCAGCTGCTCGGCCATGCGATTGGCGTAGAACAGCCCCTGCTCGGTCAGGTCGCCGTGCTGGTTAGGCTGCTTCGACCACACCGGCTTGCGGTTGAGAATGGTCGGGAACAGCATGGAATTCTTCAGGCTGGAGAACTCATCGTCGTCGAACGGCGTGGCCCCGCCCACCCGCACGAAGCGGAAGCTGCCGTAAGGGTCGCGCTGGTACAGCGGCGCCTGGGCGCCGTAACGGATCGCTTGTTCGTTGAACTGCAGCTTGCGCTTGGCCTGGCGGAAGCGCTCGAAGTCTTGCCAGATCAGGATCGCCACCGGGTGGCCGATGAACATCGGCACCTTGCCCGGCGGCAGCAGCGGGTCGGGCGAGTGCGCCTCGGGCCAGGCAATGCCGTCTTTCTCGAGGTCGGCGGCGGTAACGATACGGTCCGGCTGCAGCTCGGCACCGAGCAGGCTGAGGTCGTGACCGGCATAGATACGGTCGGCCTTGGTCGCCTTGAGCAGCAGCGCATGGCCCTGCTGCGTGGGCCAGCCGGGCATGTCCTTGGCGCGGATATCGCGGGCGAACACCTTGTCGCCGCACACCTTGGACAAGGCATCGTTACGGAAGCGCGCCTTGCCGTCATGGTTCATCCACTTCTGCGGCGAGGTGGTGACGCGGTCCTCCATCAGGGCGGCGAATGCCTGGCTGCCAAGTGGCGCCATGGTCACGCCGACACCAGCTATCAGCCCGCCTTGCAAGAAGGCGCGCCTGGAAATATCACGGTTGGACATGCTTGATCCTCTGGGCAGTTGGGGCCTGCCCTATTTTTGATTCTAGTGCTAGCGGGTAAAAGCTGACTTGTGCGTCAACTTTACAGGAAGTGTGTGGGGATTGGCAAAGTCAAGCCGACAATATGTCGCGGTGTGTCTGGGATGATGGGTGGCATTGGGTGGGGCTGGCAGACCAAAAACCAGCGTTAACCTTCATTTAATCAACCCCAGCCAGCATGGCCCCATTCCTAGATCTGCCAAGGCGAAGACATGCGCGTCCTCCTGCTCTTCCTGACACTGCTTCTGGCCGGCCCGTTGCAGGCCAACCCTTTTGATGTAAAACCGGATTTCCTGCCGGTCGACCAGGCCTTTGTACTCACCCACGACCGCCAGGCCGACGGGCAGATGCGCCTGTTCTTCCAGATCAAGCAGGGCTACTACCTGTACCAGAAGCGGCTCAAGTTCGACGGCCTGCCTGCCGAGCAGCACCCGCAATTACCGCCCGCACTCAACCACCATGACGAATTCTTTGGTGACAGTGCGGTGTACCGCGACCAGCTCGAACTGCTGCTGCCGGCCAATGCCCAGGGCCAGTTGCGCCTGGGCTGGCAAGGCTGCGCCGACGCCGGCCTGTGCTACCCCCCGCAGACCACGCTGATTGACCTGGGCGGCAGCGTGGCACCCGCCGCCGAGCAAGCCAGCGACCAGGCCTTGGCCAGTGGCCTGCAACAGGGCCACCTGGCCTGGAGCCTGCTGGCGTTCTTCGGCCTTGGGCTGCTGCTGGCCTTTACCCCCTGCTCGCTCCCGATGCTGCCGATCCTTGCCGGGCTGGTACTGGGCAATGGCGCCAGCGCCCGACGCGGCTGGCTGCTGGCCGGGGTTTATGTGCTGAGCATGGCACTGGTGTACGCAGCCTTGGGCGTGGTCGCCGCACTGCTGGGTGCCAGCCTGCAGGCCTGGCTGCAGCAACCCTGGCTGCTGGGCAGCTTGGCGGGGCTGTTCGTGCTGCTGGCGCTGCCGATGTTCGGTGCCTTCGAGCTGCAACTGCCTGCCGCCCTGCGCGACCGTCTTGATCGCGCCGGCCAAGGTACCCGAGGCGGCAACCTGTATGGCGCGGCGCTGCTCGGGGCGTTGTCCGGCCTACTGCTGGGCCCGTGCATGACCGCGCCATTGGCTGGCGCGCTGCTGTACATCGCCCAGAGCGGCGACGTGCTGCAAGGGGCACTGGTGCTGTTCAGCCTTGGCCTGGGCATGGGCGTGCCGCTGCTGTTGCTGGTGACCCTGGGCAACCGTTACTTGCCGCGCCCGGGCGCCTGGATGGACCGGGTCAAGGGCGTGTTCGGCTTCGTGTTCCTGGCCATGGCCCTGTACACCGTGCGCAGCCTGTTGCCCGCCACGCTGCTGCTGGCACTGAGTGGCGGCTGGTTGGTCGCCCTGGCCTGGGCCACCTGGCCGGCCCTGCAGCGCCTGCCAGCATTGCGCGCCGTACCGCTGCTGGGCGCCCTGTGGGGCGGCCTGTTGCTGGTAGGCGCAGCAGCAGGTGGCGATGACCTTTGGCAGCCGCTGCGCCCGTTCACCGGTGGTGGCGCCGCACCCGTTGCTGGCCAGCATGCCGAAGACAGCTTCGTCACGGTCAGCCGCCCCGAAGACCTGCAACGTGAACTGGATGCGGCCAAGGCCCGCGGCCAATGGGTGATGCTCGACTACTATGCCGACTGGTGCGTGTCGTGCAAGGTCATGGAAAAACAGGTGTTCGCCCGTGGCGACGTCCAGGCCGGCCTGGCCGGCGTGCACCTGTTGCGCCTGGACGTCACCGCTGACACGCCGGCCAGCAAAGCCCTGCTGCAGCGCTACCAGGTACCCGGCCCGCCCAGCATCATCTGGATCGGCCCGGAAGGCGACGAACGCCGCGCGCGGCGCATTACCGGTGAAGTGGATGCCGCCGCGTTCCAGCAACACTGGGCCCAGACCAGGAGCCAAGGCTGATGTTGACCGTAACCCTCGGGCCACTGACCATGGCCCTCAACCACCTGCTGATGCTTACCGCCTTGGTAATCGCCAGCGTGGTCGGCTGGTGGGTCGCCCGACGTGGTGGCGAAAGCCCGGAATCGGCACTGTTCAACCTGTTCCTGATCGGCGTGCTGTGCGCCCGTGCCGGCTTCGTGCTGGCCTACTGGCCGATGTACCGCGATGAGCCGTTGCAGATCATCGACATCCGCGACGGTGGCTTCCTGCTCTGGTCGGGCCTTGCCGGCATCGTCCTCGGTGCGGTATGGCAGGGCTGGCGTCAACCGGGCCTGCGCCGCCCGCTGGGCTGGGCATTGTTCAGTGGCGCACTGTTCTGGGGCCTGGCCAGCTTCGGCGGGCACTTGTACAGCAAAGGCACCGAGCTGCCTGAACTGAGCCTGCGCAACGCCGCCGGCCAACCGGTTGCGCTGCACAGCTACCGCGGCAAGCCATTGGTAATCAACATCTGGGCCACCTGGTGCCCGCCCTGCCGGCGTGAGATGCCAGTGCTGCAACAGGCGCAAAGCGACTACCCGCACGTGACCTTCCTGTTCGTCAACCAGGGCGAGACCCCGGAAAACGTCAGCACCTTCCTCGCCACCACCGGCCTGAGCCTGACCCACGTGCTGTTCGACGGCACCGGCCTGCTGGCCCAGCGCGTCGGCTCCATGGCCTTGCCCACCACCCTGTTCTACGACGCCAACGGGCGGCTGGTCGGCAGCCACCTGGGCGAGCTGTCCCGGGCCAGCCTGCGCCACGCCCTGGAACCTTTCGACCGGGCCATTGCGCCCGCCCCTGCCGCACAAGGAAACTGACATGCGATTGACTGCACTGCTGCCCCTGTCCCTGGCCCTGCTGGCCTCCCCTGCGCTGCAGGCCGAAGAACTGCCCAAGGCAGTTCAGCAGCTGCAAGCCAAGGGCGCCGTGATCAAGGGCAGCTTCGATGCGCCCAACGGCCTGCGCGGTTATGCTGCCGAGTACCAGAACAACGCCCTGGCCCTGTACCTGACCCCTGACGGCAAGCACGTACTGGTCGGCAGCCTGTTCGACGAACAAGGCAAGGACCTTAGCGCCGAGCCACTGGAAAAGCTGGTGTATGGGCCGATGAGCAAGGCTATCTGGGCGAAGCTGGAGAAAACCGCCTGGATCGCCGACGGCAAGGCCGATGCGCCACGCAAGGTGTACCTGTTCAGCGACCCGAACTGCCCGTACTGCAACATGTTCTGGGAGCAGGCACGGCCGTGGGTGGAGTCGGGCAAGGTGCAGTTACGCCATATCATGGTGGGCATCATCCGCGAGGACAGCCCGGGTAAATCGGCGGCCCTGCTGGCAGCGAAAGACCCGGCCAAGGCCCTGCAACAACATGAAAAAGCCGGTAAGGCCAGCACGCTGAAGGCACTGGAACAAGTGCCCGAGGCGGTGCAGCAGAAGCTGGCGGCCAACATGGCGTTGATGGAAGAGATGGGGTTGCAGGCGACCCCGGCGATTTTCTATCAGGATGAGCAGGGTAACCTGCAGAGCCAGCAAGGGGCACCACGGCCGGAAATGCTGGGCAAGATTCTCGGCAAGCGCTGAATATCAGGCTGCCTGCACTGGCCCTTTCGCGGGTAAACCCGCTCCCACAGGTATTGCTCCGGCCCAGAGAGCGGCGCGGTACCTGTGGGAGCGGGTTTACCCGCGAAGAGGCCGGTGCAGGCTAGCCAATCACTTCAAAGCCCCTCGAGCTCGGCCATCAGGTCACTGAGCCGGTCGACCTTGTCGTCATCCAGCGCACTGCCCTGCAACCCCTGCACATACTCGGCCAGCTCCTCCACCGTGCTGCACTCGAACATCGCCCGCAGCGGCACGTTCAGTTGCAGCTGCTTCTGCACCCGCGAGGCGATCTGCGTGGCCAGCAGCGAATGCCCGCCCAGCTCGAAGAAGTTGTCGTGCACCCCCACTCGCTCGGCCTTCAGCACATCGGCCCATATACCGGCCAACACTTCCTCCAGCTCATTGCGCGGCGCCTGATAGGCCTGGCTGTGCTGGCCGCCAATGTCGATGGCCGGCAGCGCCTTGCGGTCGAGCTTGCCGTTGGCGTTGTGCGGCAGGCTGTCGAACCAGCCCCAGTGCAGCGGCACCATGTACTCCGGCAACTCGGCACGCAGGCGTTGCTTGATCTGCTCCAGCAGTGCGCCATCGGCGGCGATACCCTGGTGCGCCACCAGGTAACCGACCAGATGCTTGCCGTTGACGCCTTCCTGCACACCCACCGCAGCATCGCGAATCTCGGCCTGCTCGTGCAGGCGGGCTTCGATCTCGCCAAGCTCGATGCGGTAGCCGCGAATCTTCACTTGGTGGTCGATGCGCCCGACGTACTCCAGCACACCGTCCGGGCGCTGGCGCGCCAGGTCACCGGTGCGGTACAGGCGCTCGCCCGCGGCACCATGGGGGTGCGGGATGAACGCCAGTGCAGTGCGCGCCGGGTCACCAACATAACCACGGCCCACACCGGTACCCGCCACGCACAGCTCGCCCACCGCGCCCAGCGGCACCAGTGCCTGCTCTTCGCCGAACAGGTACAGGCGGTTGTTGTCGGTCGGCGTGCCGATCGGCAGGTAGCTGCCTTGGGTCGATGCAGCATCGACGCGGAAGAACGCCACATCATCGGAGCATTCCGCCGGGCCGTAGGCGTTGACCAGGCCGATTTGCGGGTAACGGTGCAGCCACTGCGCGGCCAGCTCCGGTGGCATGGCCTCGCCGGTCGGCAGCATCCAGCGCAGGCCGTCGAGGGCCTGGTGGTCGTTGGCCAGCATGCCCTGGATCAGCGACGGCACACTTTCCAGCACGGTAATACCGGTGGCTTGCACATGCGCAAGCAGGCCCTGCGGATCATGGGCGATGGCATTCGGCACGATCTCCACCTTGGCGCCGAACAGCGGCGCGGCAAGGAACTGCCACACCGAAATGTCGAAGCTCTGCGAAGCAGTCTGGGCAATGACGTCCTGATTGCTCAACGCCAGGTACGGCACCTTGCTCAACTGGTTGTTGAGCATGCCGCGCTGCTCGACCATCACCCCTTTTGGCAGGCCGGTCGAGCCTGAGGTGTAGATCACATAGGCAAGGTTGCCCGGGCCACTGTGGATGCCTGGGTTGTGGCTGGCAACCTGGCTGGCCTGTGTGTCTTCCCACACCAGCAGCTGTGGCCGCGCCGCAATATCCAGCTCACCCAGCAACTGCCGGCCTTGCTCGGCACAGGCCGCGCTGCACACCAGCACCGGGGTACGGCTGAGCTGGATGATGCTTTGCAGGCGCGCAGCCGGCAGCCCCGGGTCCAGCGGCAGATAGCCGGCGCCCGCCTTGAAGCTGCCGACGATCATGCCCAGCAGCGGCAGCCCACGCTCGGCCAGCAGCGCCACCGGCTGGTCGACCTTTACGCCGGCCGAGATCAGGGCGTGGCCCAGGCGGTTTGCCGCCAGGTTCAGCCCGGCGTAGTCGTAGGAGGCCTCCAGGCAGCGGGCCACGGTACGTTCCGGGTGCGCAGCCACCTGCGCTTCGAACTGCGCGATGTAGCTCTGCTCCAGCGGATAAGCCCGCTCGGTGCGGTTGCAGTCTTCCAGCAGGAAACGCTGTTCTTCTGCCCCCAACAGCGGCAGCGCGCTCACCTCCCCATCGAAGCCCTGCACCAGCGCCAGCAGCAGGCGCTTGAACTCGGCCAGCAGGCGCTCGACGGTCGGGTAGTCGAAGTAACGCTGGTCGAACGACAGGTGCAGGCCCAGGTCATCACCCGGGTAGCACACCGCTGTCAGCGGGAAGTTGGTGTGGGTACGACCCGAGTCGGAGCTGGCGTTCAGGTGCTGGGCGTGGTCGAGCACGGCGGTTTCCACCGGCGCGTTCTCGAACACGAACAGGCTGTCGAACAGCGGCTGGCCCTTGGGCAGCTCGCTGCACTCCTGGATCGCCACCAGCGGCAGGTACTCGTACTCGCGCAGCTCCATGTTGCTTTGCAGCAGGCCCTGCAACCACTGGCGCACACTGCAACGCTCGCCGGCGTCGGGCAACTGCACACGCAGGGCAACGCTGTTGATGAACAGGCCAACGGTGCGCTGCATCTGCGGCATGCTCACCGGGCGCCCGGCCACGGTCACGCCAAAGGCTACGTCGCGCTCGCCGCTGTAGCGTACCAGCACCAGGGCCCAGGCCGCCTGGGCGAAGGTGTTGACGGTAAGCTGGTGGGCCTGGGCCAGTTCGCGCAGGCGCACGCCGTCACTCACCTCCAGGCGGGTGTAGCAATCGCCGACAACCATGCCGCTACCGGCGTGGTCATGGCGCAGCGGGCGGTCGCTGGGGATGGCCGTGGCGCGCTCGAAGCCGGCCAGATTGGCCTGCCACCAGGCGCGTGCGTCGTCCAGGCCCTGGCGCTGCAACCAGCCGATGTAATCGCGGTAACGCGGCGGCACCGGCAACTGGGCCTGACGGCCTTCGCCGAGTGCCTGGTAGACCTCGAAGAAGTCGTTCATCAGCAGCGAGCGGCACCAGGCATCAATCAGGATGTGGTGGTTGCTCATCATGAACCAGTAGCGCTCGTCGGCCACGCGCACCAGGCGCAGGTGGAAGGGTGCTTCACTGAGCAGGGCAAACCCGGCCTCGCGCTCCTGCTTGTGCAGGGCTTGCAGGCGCTGCTCCTGGGCGTCGTCAGCAAGGCCGCGCCAGTCCTGGTAGTCCACCGCGAGGTTGCCCGGTTTGTGGATGATCTGCAGCATCGCCTCGCCGCTGTTCCAGCTGAACGATGCGCGCAACGCTTCGTGGCGCGCCACCACCGCCTGCCAGGCCTGGGCGAAACGCTCAGGGTCCAGGGCGCTGTTGATGCGGTAGCGGTCCTGCATGTAGTAAAGGCCGGTGCCCGGCTCCAGCAGGGTGTGCAGCAGCATGCCTTCCTGCATTGGCGTCAGCGGGTAAACGTCCTCGATCTGCGCAGCCGGTACCGGCAATGCGTCGATCTGCTCCTGGGTCAGATGCGCCAGCGGGAAGTCCGAGGGGGTGAAGCTGCCGCTGCCATCGGCCAGGCAATGCGCGACCAGCGCCAGCAACTCCTGGCGGTAGGCCTCGGCCAGGCGGGCGATGGTCTGCGGGTCATAGCGCTCGGCGCTGAAAGTCCAGCGCAGTTGCAAGGCGCCGCCGTACACCTGGCCATCGACGCTCAGCCAGTTTGGCAGCGGTGCGTCGAGGTCATGCGCCAGACCGGCCGGTGCCTCCAGTGGCTGGAACAGCGCCGCACTGTCAAATTGCTGGTCGAACTGGCCCAGGTAGTTGAAGGTGATACGCGCCTGCGGCAAGGCCGCCATCTGCTCGCGCGCGGCCGTGTCGGCCAGGTAGCGCAGTACGCCGTAGCCCTGGCCCTTGTGCGGCACCTGGCGCAGTTGTTCCTTGATGCGTTTGATGGAACCGGCCCGCGCCGCGTCGTCTTCGCCTGCCAGCGGGCGCAGGCTCAGGGGATAGGCGTTGGTGAACCAGCCGACGCTGCGGGTCAGGTCCATGTCTTCGAACAGCCCGTCACGGCCATGGCCTTCAAGCTGCACCAACACTTCCTCATCGCCGCTCCAGCGGCTCAAGGCACGTGCCAGTGCGGTCAGCAGCAGGTCGTTGACCTGGGTGTGGTAGGCGGCCGGGGCCTGTTGCAGCAGTTGCCGGGTCTGCTCCACGTCCAGGCCGATGGCCAGGGTGTGGGCGTGGCGGTGCAGGTTGCCGCCCTGCGGGTGATCGCACGGCAGTTCACGGCGCACGCCGCCCAGCTGGCCTTGCCACCAGCTCAGTTCGTCGCGCAGCGAATCGCTGCCGGCGTAGCTGGCCAGTCGCGCAGCCCAGTCGCCCATGGCATGGGTCTTGGCCGGCAGCAGCTGGCCACGGTAAAGCGCCTGCAGGTCTTCGAGCAGCACCCGCCAGGACACGCCATCGACCACCAGGTGATGAATCGCCAGCAACAGGCGCTGGCTGCCCTGCCCGTCACTCACCAGCAAGGCACGCAGCAGCGGGCCCTGTTGCAGGTCGAGGCTGCGCTGCAGGTCGGTGTACAGCGCCTGGCAATCGGCGAAATCGGCCACGGTGGCGGTCCACAGCAACTGCCTGGCGTCCGGCTGGGCGTATTCGGCCTGCCAGCGGCCATGGGCCTCGCTGAAGCGCAGGCGCAGGCTGTCGTGGTGCTGCACCAGCGCAGTCAATGCCTGTCCAAGCGCGGCCTCATCCAATGGTTGGCGAGCTTCCAGCAGCACCGCCTGGTTCCAGTGCTGCGGCTGTGGCACTTCACTGTCGAAGAACCAGTGCTGGATCGGCGTCAGGCCGGTATAGCCTTGGCGCAAGCCCTGCTCGATGCTGCTCGCGGCTTCGCTGTACTGAACCACGGCCGCCAGGGTCTGGATGGTCTGGTGCTGGAACAGGTCGCGCGGGGTGAATTGCAAGCCGGCCTGACGGGCCCGGCTGACTACCTGGATCGACAGGATCGAGTCGCCGCCCAGTTCGAAGAAGTTGTCCTGCACACCAACCCGGGCAACATTGAGCACGTCGCGCCAGATCTGCGCCAGTTGCGCTTCCACCTCGTTGCCGGGCGCCTGGTACTGTTGACGCGCCTGTTCCAGGTCCGGCCGTGGCAACGCACGGCGGTCGAGCTTGCCGTTCCCCATCAGCGGCAGGCTGTCGAGCAACACCAGATGCGCCGGCACCATGTAATCCGGCAGGTGCTGGCGGGCATCGGCCTTCACTGCTTCACGCAGCTGGCTTTGCGCCTCGCTGCCAGCCATGGCCTGCTTGCACACCAGGTAGCCCACCAGTTGCTTGCCGCCCGGTAGATCCAAGGCCAGCACCACGGCCTCGTCGACATCGGCATGGGCCTGCAAGCGGCTCTCGATCTCGCCCAGTTCGATGCGGAAACCGCGAATTTTCACCTGCTGGTCGGCACGGCCTACGTACTCGACCAGGCCGTCAGCGCCCAGGCGCACAAGGTCGCCCGTGCGATACAAGCGGCCCCCTTCGGCGCTGAACGGGTCAGCGACGAAGCGCTCGGCGCTAAGGCCCGGCCGGTCGTGATAACCCTGAGCCAGGCCGGCGCCGCCAACGTACAGTTCGCCAATGCCACCTTGCGGCAGCAGGGCAAGGTCTTCGTCGAGGATGTAGGCCGAGCGGCTACCGATGACATGGCCAATCGGCACACTGCCAAGGTCCGCAGGCAACACCTCTGGCGCCAGGCAGGCCAGTGGCATGACCACGGTTTCGGTCGGGCCGTAGGCGTTGAAGAACTGCTGCGGCGCAAAGGCCTGGCGAATACGCTGCAGGTGCTCGCCGGTCAACGCTTCACCCCCGGTAATCACCAGGCGTACAGGCAATTGCTCGCCCTGCCCGCCCAGGTACTGCGCCAACTGGCTGCCGTAGCTGGGGGTAAAGCCCAAAATGCTCACCTGTTGTTCACGCACCAGCTGGCAGATGTCCTCGGCGCCCCACTGCCCCTGGGCGCGCAGCACCACGCGGGCACCGCACAGCAACGGCACCCACAGGCGCTCGCTGGCAGCATCGAAGTTGATCGAATAGAAATGCAGCTCGCAATCATCGCTGCGCATGCCGAACGCGGCGATGACCGCCTGGCAGTGCATGGCGAACTCACCATGGCTGACCACCACGCCCTTGGGCTTGCCGGTGGAGCCGGAGGTGTAGATCAGGTACGCCTGATGCTGCGGCAGGTTGAGGTTGTCCAGCGGCGCATCGCTGTAGGCCGACAGGCTGGCGGCATCGTCCTCCAGGCTCCAGCGGGCCACGCCCTCAGGCAGCTCGCCCAGGGTTTGCAACAGCTCACGCTGGCTGAGCAGCAGGCCGATGCGGCTGTCTTCGATCATGTAGCGCAAGCGGTCGAGCGGGTACTCGGGGTCGAGCGGCACGTAGGCGCCGCCGGCCTTGAGGATGGCCAGCAGGCCAACGACCATTTCCAGCGAGCGCTCCAGTGCCAGGCCCACGCGCACCTGCGGGCCGACGCCACGCTCGCGCAGGGCGCGGGCAAGGCGGTTGGCCCGCTGATCGAGTTCGGCGTACGTCATGTGCTGGCCAGCGAAGGTCAGCGCGCCAGCCTGTGGTGTGCGCGCCGCCTGGGCGGCGAACAGGCCGTGCAGAGTCTGGTCGAGGTCGAAGTGCTGCTCGCCCTGCAACTGGCCCGCCAGCACCTGCTGCTCGGCGCTGCTCAGCATCGGCAGATCGCACAGGCGTTGTTGCGGGTTGTCGAGCAGGCCGACCAGCAGCTGCTGCCAGTGCTCGGCCATACGCGCAATGCGGGGTTCGTCGAACAGGTCGCGGCTGTAGGTCAGGCAGCAACCCAGGCGGCCGTCGAGGTCGGTGACCTCCAGGTACAGGTCGAACTTGGTGGCGCTGGCGTCGTTGACCAGGTAATCCACCTGCATGCCGGCCAGTGTGCGGCTTTGCTGGAAAGCCCAGCGCTGCACGTTGCACATCACCTGGAACAGCGGGTTGTAAGCGCTGCTGCGCGGCGGTTGCAACGCCTCCACCAACTGGTCGAACGGCAGGTCCTGGTGCGACTGGCCTTCGATGGCGGCCTGGCGCATCTGCTCCAGCAACGCGTTGGCGGTCATCTGGCCATCCAGCTCGCAGCGCAGCACCTGGGTATTGAGGAAGGCGCCGATCAGGCCTTCGCTTTCCGGGCGGATGCGGTTGGCCACCGGCGCGCCAATGCGCAGGTCACGCTGGCCGCTGTAGCGGTGCAGCAAGGCGGCCAGGGTGGCGGTCATGGTCATGAACAGGGTCAGGCCGCGCTGGCTGTTGAAGGCATGCACGCGGGCGACCAGCGCCGGGTCGAGTTCAAAGCGGTACAGCTCGCCGCGGTGGCTCTGTACTGCCGGGCGCGGGCGGTCGGCAGGCAACGCCAGCACCGGGTGCTCGTCGCCCAGGCGCGCTTTCCAGTAGGCCAGTTGACGAGCGCCCTCGCCGCTTTCCAGCCATTGCCGTTGCCATACGCTGTAGTCCAGGTATTGCACCGGCAGCGGCGCCAGCGGCGACTCGCGGTCATCGACAAAGGCTTCGTACAGCTCGCCCAGTTCGCGGGCGAAGATGTCCATGGCCCAGCCTTCAGTAACGATGTGGTGCAGGGTCAACACAAAGAAGTGCTCGCGCTCGCCGGCCTTGACCAGGCAGGCGCGCAGCAGCGGGCCGCGCTCCAGGTCGAATGGCTGGTGCGCCTGGTCGTCGGCCAGTTGTTGCAGGCATTGCTGGCGGGCCTCGCCGGGCAATGCGCTGAAGTCTTGCCAGTCGAGGTGCAGGCCGCTGTCTTCAGCCACGCACTGATACGGCACGCCGTCGATGCTGGGGAAGGTGGTACGCAAGGTTTCATGGCGCACGATCAGCGCCTGCAGCGCACGCTCGAAGGCGTCCACATGCAGGGTGCCGCGCAGGCGTGCCATGCCGCCGACGTTGTACGCCGGGCTGTCTGGCTCCATTTGCCAGAGGAACCACATGCGCTGTTGCGAGTACGACAGCGGCACCGCCTGACGGCGGTCAACGCGGGCGATTGCGCCTTGCAGGTTGCGCTCGCCGGCGGCGCGGATGCGTGCGATCTCGGCACAGAAGGCGCCCAGTTCGCTGGCTTCGAACAGCGCCTTGAGCGGCAGCTCGACATCGCAGGCCTGGCGGCTGCGCGAGACGATCTGGGTGGCCAGCAGCGAGTGGCCGCCCAGGGCGAAGAAGTCGTCCTGCAGGCCCACGCGCGGCAGGTTCAGCACCTCGCGCCAGATAGCGGCGACCTGCTGCTGCAACTCGGTTTGTGGCTCGACATGTTCGCGTTGCTGCCACACCGGGGCCGGCAGTGCCTTGCGGTCGACCTTGCCGCTGGGGCCCAGTGGCAGCTGTGCCAATGGGATGAGCTGGGCCGGCACCATGTACCCGGGCAGTTGCTCAGCCAGCACGGCCAGTACTTCGGCTGGCTGCGCACTGCCACTGTAATAACCCACCAGTTGCGCGCCAACGGCGTCCTTGTGAATCAGCACCAGCGCCTGTTCAACACCCGGCTGTGCCAACAGGCAGGCCTGCACTTCTTCTGGCTCGACGCGGAAACCCCGCACCTTTACCTGCTGGTCGAGGCGACCGAGGTATTCCAGTGCCTCAAGCTGCACCTGCCAGCGGGCGCGGTCGCCGCTGCGGTACAGGCGCTCGCCATGGCCGTCGGCCTGGGGCACGAAGCGCTCGGCAGTGAGGCCTGGGCGGCCCAGATAGCCACGGGCCAGGCCCGCGCCACCGAGGTACAGCTCGCCTGGGACGCCGGGGGCGGCCAGTTCAAGCTCATCGTCCAGCACACGGCACAGCACATTGCCCAACGGGCGGCCGATGGGCGAGCGCTCGCCGTCCGCCGCCTGGCAGTGCCAGTGGGTGACGTTGATGGCGGTTTCGGTCGGGCCATAGCGGTTGTGCAACTGCACCTGCGGCAGCACTTGCAGCACCCGGTCACGCAACGCCGCAGACAATGCTTCGCCACCGGAGAACACCCGGCGCAGGCTGCTGCAGGCGCCCACCTGCGGCTCCTGGACAAACATCTGCAACAGTGGCGGCACGAAGTGCAGCGTGGTCACGCCATGGGCCTGCACCAGCGCGGCGATGCGCTGCGGGTCGCGGTGTTCGCCGGGGCCGGCGAGTACCAGCTTGCAGCCGGTTACCAGCGGCCAGAAGCATTCCCACACCGACACGTCGAAGCTGATAGGCGCCTTCTGCATCAGCACATCGCTGTCATCCAGCGCATAGGTCGCCTGCATCCACTGCAAGCGCTCGGCCAGCGCCGCATGGGTATTGCCCACGCCCTTGGGCTGGCCAGTGGAGCCGGAGGTGTAGATCACGTAGGCCAGGTTGTCGCCGTGCAGGTGCAGGCCGGGGGCATGGCTAGGCCAGCTGTCCAGGTGCAACTGGTCGAGGGCAATGGCGCTGACCCCGTCGACTTGCGGCAGCTTGCCCAGCAGGCTGCTGTGGCTTAGCAGCAGGCCGGCGTTGCAGTCGGCCAGCATGTAGGCCAGGCGTTCGGCCGGGTAGTCGACGTCCAGCGGCACGTAGGCGCCGCCGGCCTTGAGGATGGCCAGCAGGCCAACCAGCAACTGTGGCGAACGCTCGATGGCAATGGCTACGCAGGTGTCGGGGCCAACGCCTTTGTCGCGCAGGTAATGGGCCAGGCGGTTGGCCTGCTGGTGCAGTTCGGCATAGTCGAGGCTGCCGCCGTCCCAGGCCAGTGCGGTGCGTTGCGGGGTACGGCGGGCCTGTTCGTTGAGTTGTTCGACCAGCAGGCATGGCGGCGCGGCAGCCGGTGCGCGGCCCCAGCCCAGCAGTTGCGCGCGGCCAGGCTCGTCCAGCAATTGCACTTCGCCCAGCGGCCGCTGCGGTGCGGCGCACGCCTGTTCCAGCAGCGCCAGCAGGTGATGGGCCAGCCGTTTGACGGTGCTGGCTTCGAACAGCTCCGCAGCGTAGTCGAAGGCCAGGCTCAGGCGGCCCTGATGGTCTTCTTCACTGTGCAACTGCAGGTCGAACTTGGCTTCGCGGCTGTGCCACGGCAGCTCCTCGGCCAACAGCCCCGGCAGGCGGCGCAGGGCCGACAAGTCGCGTTGCTGGTGGTTGAACATGACCTGGAACAAGCCTTGCTCACGAGCGTCAGGCAGGGCTTCGACCAGCTGTTCGTACGGCAGGTCCTGGTTAGCCTGCGCCGCAAGGGTGGCCTGGCGCACCTGGGCCAGCAGCTGCGTGAATGGCAGGCGGCCATCAAGCTGTGCGCGCAATACCTGGGTATTGATGAAGAAGCCGACCATGCCTTGGGCTTCCAGGCGCGGGCGGTTGGCGTTGGGCACACCGACGCGGATGTCAGCCTGGCCGCTGTAGCGGTGCAGCAGCGCCTGCCAGCCGGCCAGCAGGACCATGAACAGGCTGGCCTGCTGTTCGCGGGCCAGGCCCCTGAGTGCTTCGGCAAGCTTGGCCGGCACCTTGAGGTTGAACCGCTCAGCACTGTACTCATGCTGGCTGGCGCGGGGGTGGTCGGTGCACAGGTCGAGCACCGGCAGTTCATCGCCCAACTGTGCCTTCCAGTACTGCAGTTGGCGCTCGGCTTCACCGGCGGCCAGCCATTGTCGCTGCCAAGTGCCGTAGTCGGCGTACCCCAAGGTCAGCGGCGCCAGACTGGCCTCCAGGCCCTGGCATCGGGCGGCGTAAAGCTTGGCGAATTCATCCAGCAGGATGTTCAGCGACCAGCCGTCAGCGACGATATGGTGCAGGGTCACCCATAGCTGATGGTGTTCGTCGTCCAGGCGTGCCAGCGTCACGCGCAGCAACGGGCCCTGGGTCAGGTCGAACGGCTGACGGGCTTCGGCTTCACGCTCAGCGCTGACCTGCTCGGGGGTTCGGCCTTCGAGGCCCAGGCGGCGCAGGCTGAACGGCTGTTGCGCCAAGATGCGTTGCAGGGCCTGGCCGTTTTCTTCGCTGAATACGGTGCGCAGGGATTCGTGGCGCGCCACCAGCGCCTGGAAGGCGGCTTCCAGGGCGCTTTCGTCCAGCTCGCCGCGCAGCTGCAGGCCGGCCGGGATGTTGTAGGCCGCCGATTGTGGCGCCAACTGCCACAGCAGCCACAAGCGGTTTTGCGCCAGCGACTGGGGCAACGCCTGGGCGCGTTCCAGCGTTGCGATGGTGGCGGTGCCGGCGGCGCCTTCAGCGATGATCGACGCCACTGCATTACTGTAATCGGCCAGCAGTGGCGCTTCGAACAGGGTGCGCAGGCTCAGGTTGATGCCCAGCTCATCGGCCAGCCGGGCGGTGGCCTGGGTGGCGGCGATGGAGTTGCCGCCCAGCAGCAGGAAGTGGTCATCTGCTGCAACCGCCTCCAGCTTGAGGATGTCGCGCCACACGGCTGCGATGCGTGTTTGCAGTTCATCGCCAGCAGCCGCGCTCGCAGCGGCTTCGCTCACATCAGGGAAGCGGGCGTAGCAGTCCAGGCTGCCATCGTCCATGCGCAGGCGGCAGGCCGAGCGCTGCAGCTTGCCACTGGAGGTCTTGGGCAGCGCGCCCGGGTTCAGCAACAGGACCACAGCCGGGGCCTGGCGGCAGGCGTCGGCGATCACCTGGCGCAGGGTTTTGATCAGGTCCTGGGGCTTGATTGCCTTTTGCACGTTGCGGCTGATCTCCACCGCCACGCCGATGCCCTCCTCGCCCTGCTGCTCGACGGCAAACACTGCCACCCGGCCTTTGCGCAGCACCTCGACCTCGCGTTCGAGGGTTTTTTCCAGGTCCTGCGGGTACAGGTTCTGGCCGCGCACGATCAGCATGTCTTTCAGGCGCCCGGTGACGAACACCTCACCCTCGCGCATGAAGCCCAGGTCGCCGGTGCGCAGCCAGGTCTGGCCGTCCATTTCAACGAAGGTGCGGGCACTGGCTTCGGGGTTGCGCCAGTAACCCAGGGCGATGCTCGGGCCGCCGGCCCAGATTTCGCCGACCTGGTTGTCGCCCAGCACCTGCAGGTGCTGCGGCTCGACGACACGTACCGCGTGACCGGGCTGCGGGTAGCCGCAGCTCATCAGCACGCTGCCTTTGCCCGGCTCGGCACGGTTGGCGGCGAAGGCTTCGGCGTCCAGTTCCAGCGCGGCGATGCCCTGGCCACGGCGGCTGCCGCTGACGAACAGGGTGGCTTCGGCCAGGCCGTAGCTGGCGAAGTAGCTCTGCGGGTCGAAGCCGCAGGCCCGGAACTTGTCGGCGAACGTCGCCAGGCTGTCCTGGCGGATCGGCTCGGAGCCGGAATAGGCCACGCGCCAGCGGCTCAGGTCGAGCCCGGCCAACGAGGCCTCGCTGACCCGCTCGCTGCACAGGCGGTAGGCAAAGTCGGGGCCACCGCTGATGGTGCCGCCATACTCGCTGATAGCCTGCAACCAGCGCTGCGGCCGGGCCAGGAAGTAACCCGGCGACATCAGCACGCATGGCACGCCGCTGAAAATCGGCTGCAGCAGGCCACCAATCAGGCCCATGTCGTGGTACAGCGGCAACCAGCTGACGATCACATCGTCGGGGTTGAGGTCGATGCCGAAGCCCTGGCGGATCAACTGCTCGTTGGCCACCAGGTTGCCGTGGCTGACCTGCACGCCCTTGGGCAGCGCAGTGGAGCCAGAGGTGTACTGCAGGAAGGCGATGTCATCACCTTGCAGCGCGGGCTCGCGCCAGTCTGCGGCCAGCGCCGGGTCCAGGCCGTCCACCGCCAGCAGTTCAGGGCCGTTGTCCGCCGCCAGCGCTTCCAGGCCTTGCAGGCTGCCGTGCAACGCCGCGACCGTCAGCAGCAGGCGCGGCTCGGCATCGTCGATGATCGACAGCAAACGCTCCTGGTGGTGCTGACGCGCAGACTCCGGCGGGTAAGCCGGCACCGCGATCACCCCGGCATACAGGCAACCGAAGAACGCCGCCACGTAGTCCGGACCACTGGGGAACAACAGCACCGCACGGTCGCCGAAGCCGGCACGGGCCTGCAAGGCGGCGGCGATGGTGCGTGCGCGCTGGTCGAGGTCCCGGTAGCTGAGCACGGCCTGCTCGCCGGGGGCGTCGGCCAGAAAGCGCAAGGCGATCTTGTCCGGGGTCTGCGCGGCGCGTTGCGCCAGTGCCTGGACCAGCGAGAGCGGGAGTTCGAAGGCGTCCGTCATGGGGTGTTCCTGCCAGTGTCTGTTGGGGCGTGCCGGCTGCTCCGCGAACGTGGGCGGGCAGCGATTGGCGGCCGGGATGTACACAGGGGAACGGATGGGCGGAGGAAGAAATTACAAGGATTGCGCGGGTGCGGATGGGGCAGGAGGTGAAGCGTTTCACACTCTAGGCTTAGAACTGAAAGATACAGATACTAATTACGTTTCGTATTTGACAATCATTATCATTCTGAATAGCTTGTCGCACGTCGTAGGAAGCTTCCCAGCCTTGGGGGCCTCCTTTCCCCTCTGTGACAAGGTGATTTCCATGGCGGAACAACTATCCACAAGTAAGTGCGATTCACCATTACTGCAGGCCTTCGTCGACAATCGCAGCATCCTGGTCAAGATCGCTGCCCGCATCACCGGTTGCCGTTCGCGCGCCGAAGATGTGGTGCAGGATGCCTTTTTCCGGCTCAACGCCGCCCCGCAGATCACCTCGTCGTTCAAGGCGCAGCTCAGCTACCTGTTCCAGATTGTGCGCAACCTGGCGATTGACCACTACCGCAAGCAGGCGATGGAGCTGAAGTACTCCGGCAGCGAGGAGGAAGGCCTGAACGTGGCCCTCCAGAATGCCTCGCCCGAAGCGACCCACATCAACCTTGCCGCGCTGGACGACATTGCCGAGGCGCTGAACGAACTGCCGCAGCGTACCCGCTATGCGTTCGAGATGTACCGCCTGCATGGCGTACCGCAGAAGGACATTGCCAAGGAGCTGGGGGTGTCGCCGACACTGGTCAACTTCATGATCCGCGATGCGCTGGTGCATTGCCGCAAGACGGCCAACCGGCAGGTTTAAAATCAAGGCTCCTACCTGCAGGCCCGCCCGGCCCGAGGTAGGAGCAGCCTTGTGCTGCGAAGAGGCCGACCCCGACACAACATATCGCTTGTCTTGCCGACCCCTTCGCAGCACAAGGCTGCTCCTACAAAAGACCACCATCTCCTGCAGGAGCCGCCAGAACCCTCAAGCCAGCTTGCAGCGATCGAAAAACCGTTCCCGCCCCAGAATCATCAGCGCCGCACGCTTGTGCGGGAAGTCGAATTCCTTGTCGCAATGGAAGCACTGGTCGTGCATGTAGCCGATCATCTTGCCGTTGTCGGCACGCGGCTCAGCCACCACCCGCTGGGTACGCGGGTCATCCAGGAACAGGTAGTGCACCAGCGCCGATAGCCAGCTGGCCACCTTGTGCGGCCCGCGATGGCTCTCCTCCCCTACCAGCATGTGGATGCCGCGGTCGTAGTCATCGGCCGGGTAGAACGGAGCAATGCGATCTTCCTTGGCCCAGTACGCCTCGAAGTAGGCAAACGGCTCATCATCAAAGCAGCCGATCAACGTCAGGGTATGCGGGTCGGCCTCCAGCTTGCCCAGGTACTCGCGGTGCTGCGCCAGCGTGCCGCCCTCCTGCCAGAACGCATCCACCCGCGGGTTGTTCTGCCAGCGGTTGAAACGCTGCAGGTCGTGCTCGATCTCCAGCGTGCGCAGCGATACCCAGCTACCCAGGCGCGCATCGAAGCGCCGGTACACCTCTCCACGCGGCTTGGGCGCGCGGCGCGGGTGACGCTTGCTGTTGCTGATCTGCATCTGCTGCGGGTACACCGCGGCCAGCGCATCGCCCAGCCATGGCTGTGGCAGCTGCCAGAACAACGCCCGCTCGCACAGATACTGCCCCGGCTGCTCAGCCACCAGCAGCAAGCCACTGGCCAATGCCTGCGGCTGTCCCTCGGGCAAGTGCCAGGCAAGGCGCTGACAGGCCGTGTCACGGGACAACAACCAATAGCAGGCCGCCCACAAGGCTTGATAAGGGCGCTCGGAACACACGCGCTCAAGGTGAACGTGCAGGGTAGCGCCTGCCTCCAGGCGCACCTGGATCAGTGGGCGGCCTTCGAGGGTGAGGCTTAGCCAGCTGTCACCCTCCTCGGCACTGAGGCTGCGCCAGCGTGGCGGTGACTGGGGCTGCGAAGCGGCATCGAACGGCATGGGCTGGACTCACGAAAATGAAGAAAAGGCTCACTGTTGAGAACGTTGCCGCAGTGCGTGAATTTAGTCTTGGGGGACCGAGACGGTGATGCGGTAGGGCTCGAATATCCGTGCCAGTTCTCCGCTGTCACGCAGCTCACGCAGCAGGCCGGCAAACGACTGCTCGCCGATAGGGGCACCCGGGCGCAGCAAGGCGTAGTGGTGATAGACCTGGTCGATGCGTTGCGAAGGCACCAGCTGCGCCTTGCTGGCCGGGTTGCGCGCCAGGAAATCACTGAGGTAGGAGCGCGTGACCAGGGCGATATCGGCGCGGCCGGCCTGCACCATCAGCAGGTTGCTGTCGTGGGAGTAGGTCAGGGTCGCGTCATAGGTTGTGCGCAGGTAGTCCGGGTCGGAATTGAAGCGGGCGAACGCATAGTGATAGCCATTGAACAACGCCAAACGTTTGCCACGCAGGTCATCGAAGTAATGCGGGTCGCTGCCATTGGCCTGGCGGGCAACGAACACTTCGGCATCCTCCAGGCCCATGTCCACGGTCTGGTGGGCAATCTGCTCCCAGCCCCATTGCGGGTTCTCGAAAATCGCCATGTCGGTGCGTCCCTGCTGGAAGTCACCAAAACGCCGCTGGATGGAAGTGGGCACCAGGACAAAGTGATACCCCTGCTGCAAGCGGTTGAGCGCGTCGACCAATTGCGGCAGCAGGCCGGTGTCGGCCCCCTGCTCAGGGCGCACCGTGTAGGGCGGGAAATGCGCCGCGCCAATCTTCACTTCGACGGCGTCGGCAGCCCAGGCTGGCACCGCCAGCCAATACACGGCCAGCAACATCAGGGTGGACAAGGCCTTGAGGCCGGGTGCTGGAGTCAAGACGGACGCTCATCACGGTTCATGCCTGGGTCCGCTTAAGCTAGGCGTTTTCCGGAAGCGGCACAACTGCTGGTGCGCGCTCTTTGTCACAAAGCAGGCGGCAATATGCCAGGGGGTGCCGTATGCGCGGAGTTTGGCTACGCTCTAGCAGGATCTGCAAGGGAGCCTGGTATGGGCCATTGGTTGGTGATCGACCTGGAAGCCACCACCGACGAGGGTGGGTGGCCGGTAACAGAAATGGAAGTCATTGAAATCGGCGCCAGCCTGGTTACCCGCGAAGGCCGCGAGGTCGACCACTTTCAGTGTTTCGTGCGGCCACGGCGGCGGCCACAGCTGACCCCTTTTTGCCGCGAACTGACGCACATAAGCCAGGCCGATGTAGACAGCGCTGCGCCGTTTCGCGAGGTGTGGGCAAGCTTCGAGCGCTGGCTCGGCCCCCACCGTGAGCAGCTTCAGGCTTGGGTCAGCTGGGGCGACTACGACCGCCAGCAACTGCACCAGGAATGGCAGCTGCACGGGTTCGACAGCCTGCTACGGACGTTGCCGCACATCAACCTCAAGCAACGTTTTGCCAAGGCCCGCCACCTGCAGCGCCCCACCGGCCTGAACGGTGCCCTGCACCTGGCCGGCATGCACTTTTGCGGGCAGCAGCACCGGGCCCTTGAAGATGCGCGCAACACCGCGCGGCTATTGCCGTTGACGCTGCCCGCCAGCAGCCCCTGAAAGCAGATGACGAGGCCTGTGGGCTTGGGCATACTGGCCAGCCCTTTTTCCTCCCCCCTTTTCAGGAGTCGCCCATGTTCCAGGTCAACGAGTACTTCAACGGCACCGTCAAGTCGATCGCATTCGCGGGCGAAGAAGGCCCAGCCACTGTCGGCGTCATGGCCCCGGGCGAATACGAGTTCGGCACTGCCAAGCGCGAAATCATGCACGTGGTATCGGGCGCGCTGACCGTGAAACTGCCAGGCAGCGACAACTGGGAAACCTTCAATGCCGGCGACAAGTTCAACGTTGCCGCCAACAGCAAGTTCCAACTGCAAGTGAAGGTGGACACCGCTTACCTGTGCGAGTACCGCGACTAACTGTTCGCTATTGGCACGCTCGATGTAGGAGCGGCCTTGTGCCGCGAAAGGGCCGCACAGCGGCCTCCGCATTTCACGCTGCGAAGCTGAAAACCTGGGGCCGCTTCGCAGCCCTTTCGCGGCACAAGGCCGCTCCTACACGTCATATGCCTGCCAAGAAACTGGCCACACGCTGCGCCGCCGCCTGCATATGCTGCTCATGGCTGAACCCCGAGGCCTTCAACGGCTTCAGGTCATGGTCCCCCGCCACTAGCCAGCTCACTTCGATTGCCGGCGACAACGCATACCCCGCCACCGCCTCGCGGTTACCCAGCGCATCCCGTTCGCCCTGCACGATCAACGTCGGTGTTTTCAACGCCGCCAGGTGCTCCACCCGTGGCTTCTCGGGTTTACCCACCGCATAGAACGGATAGCCCAGGCACACCAGCGCATCCGCGCCCAGTTCGTCGGCCAACAGGCTCGCCATGCGCCCGCCCATGGACTTGCCGCCCACGGCCAGCTTGCCCGCGACCAAAGGTCGCACCTGCCGGTACACCTCGCGCCAGCATTCCAGCAATACCTTCTGCGGGTTCGGCGGCCGTTTGCCGCCAGTAACCCTGCGCTCGGCCATGTACGGGAACTCGAAGCGCACCACCGCTACCCCAAGCGCCGCAAGCCTTTGCGCCATTTCGTCCATGAACCCGCTGTCCATCGGCGCACCTGCGCCGTGGGCCAGGATCAGGCAGCCCTTGTAGCCGTCCTTGCCCTGAGCCTGTGGAGGATCGCAGCGCAAGCCTGGGACATTTCCGACCTTCGCCCATTGATCCCCGTCAATACCGGCACTTTGCCCATTAATCATGCTTGCCTCGCTGTAAAGCCTGCCAAATAACCGTGGATGGGAACCCATACATGAACACAACCAGCAGTACCGCCTATAACTACAAGGTGGTCCGCCAATTCGCCATCATGACGGTGGTGTGGGGAATCGTCGGGATGGGGCTCGGCGTCTTCATCGCCGCCCAGCTTGCCTGGCCTTCCCTCAATTTCGACCTCCCCTGGACCAGCTTCGGCCGCCTGCGCCCCCTGCATACCAATGCGGTGATCTTCGCTTTCGGCGGCTGCGCGCTGTTCGCCACCTCCTATTATTCGGTGCAACGCACCTGCCAGACCACCCTGTTTGCACCGCGCCTGGCCGCGTTCACCTTCTGGGGCTGGCAACTGGTGATCCTGCTGGCGGCCATCAGCCTGCCACTGGGCTACACCAGCTCCAAGGAATACGCCGAACTGGAATGGCCGATCGACATCCTGATCACCATCGTCTGGGTGGGCTACGCCATCGTGTTTTTCGGCACGCTGATGAAGCGCAACACCAAGCACATCTACGTGGGTAACTGGTTCTTTGGTGCCTTCATCCTCACCGTGGCGTTACTGCACATCGTCAACAACCTGGAACTGCCGGTCAGCCTGACCAAGTCGTACTCGGTGTACGCTGGCGCCACCGATGCCATGGTGCAGTGGTGGTACGGCCACAACGCGGTGGGCTTCTTCCTGACCGCGGGCTTCCTGGGGATGATGTACTACTACGTGCCCAAGCAGGCCGAACGCCCGGTGTATTCCTATCGCCTGTCGATCGTGCACTTCTGGGCGCTGATCACCCTGTACATCTGGGCAGGCCCCCACCACCTGCACTACACCGCCCTGCCCGACTGGGCGCAGTCGCTGGGCATGGTGATGTCGCTGATCCTGCTGGCACCGAGCTGGGGCGGCATGATCAACGGCATGATGACCCTGTCGGGGGCCTGGCACAAACTGCGCAGCGACCCGATCCTGCGCTTCCTGGTCGTTTCGCTGGCGTTCTACGGCATGTCCACCTTCGAAGGGCCGATGATGGCCATCAAGACGGTCAACGCCCTGTCCCACTACACCGACTGGACCATCGGCCACGTGCATGCCGGCGCCCTCGGCTGGGTGGCAATGATCTCGATCGGTGCGCTGTACCACACCATCCCGAAAGTGTTCGGCAAGGAACGCATGTACAGCCTTGGCCTGATCAACGCGCACTTCTGGCTGGCCACCATCGGCACCGTGCTGTACATCGCCTCGATGTGGGTCAACGGCATCGCCCAGGGCCTGATGTGGCGCGCAGTCAACAGCGACGGCACGCTCACCTATTCGTTCGTGGAAACCCTGGTGGCCAGCCACCCAGGCTTTGTCGTGCGCTTCGTCGGCGGCGCGATCTTCCTCAGCGGCATGTTCCTGATGGCCTGGAACACCTGGCGCACCGTGCGTTCGCCAGCGCTTGACGTCGCCCCTGCGAACGCCCAGTTGGCTTGAGGAGAAACGCCTGATGAAACATGAAGTCATCGAGAAAAACGTCGGCCTGATGGCCCTGCTGATGGTGTTCGCCGTCAGTATCGGCGGCCTGACCCAGATCGTCCCGCTGTTCTTCCAGGACGTCACCAACAAGCCGGTGGAAGGCATGAAACCCTACACCGCGCTGCAACTGGAAGGCCGCGATATCTACATCCGCGAAGGTTGCGTGGGCTGCCACTCGCAGATGATCCGCCCGTTCCGCGCCGAAACCGAGCGCTACGGCCACTACTCGGTGGCCGGCGAGAGCGTGTGGGACCACCCGTTCCTGTGGGGCTCCAAGCGCACCGGGCCGGACCTGGCCCGTGTTGGCGGCCGTTACTCGGACGACTGGCACCGCGCGCACCTGTACAACCCGCGCAACGTGGTGCCGGAGTCGAAGATGCCGTCATACCCGTGGCTGGTCGCCCAGCAGGTCGACAACAGCCACACCGACGTCAAGATGCGCACCTTGCGCACCCTGGGCGTGCCGTATTCCGACGACGACATTGCCGGCGCCCGCGACGCAGTCAAGGGCAAGACCGAGATGGATGCGCTGGTCGCCTACCTGCAGGTGCTCGGCACCGCGATCAAGAACAAGAGGTGAGTGCGATGGAAATGGACATCGGCATGATCCGCGGCCTGGGCACCCTGGTGGTGATGATCGCCTTCATCGGCCTCTCCCTGTGGGTATTCAACCACCGCCGCGACCGTGATTTCGCCGAAGCGCGCCTGCTGCCCTTCGTCGACGACCGCCTGCCCCCTGCCGGGCAGGAACCTGCTGCCACGACTGCTGCAAGGAGTAACGGGCAATGACCACCTTCTGGAGTACGTACATCAGCGTACTGACCATCGGTAGCCTGATCGGCCTGACCTGGCTGCTGCTGGCCACCCGCAAGGGCGAGAGCAAGAACACCACCGACCAGACCATGGGCCACAGCTTCGACGGCATCGAGGAATACGACAACCCGCTGCCCAAGTGGTGGTTCTGGCTGTTCGTCGGCACCCTGGTGTTCTCGGTCGGCTACCTCATCCTCTACCCAGGCCTGGGCAACTGGAAAGGCATCCTGCCGGGCTATGAAAATGGCTGGACCGGCGTCAACGAATGGCAAAAGGAAATGGACAAGGCTGACGCCAGGTTCGGCCCGATCTTCGCCAAGTACGCCGCCATGCCCGTGGAAGAAGTGGCCAAGGACCCGCAGGCATTGAAAATGGGCGGTCGCCTGTTTGCCTCCAACTGCTCGGTGTGCCACGGCTCGGACGCCAAGGGTGCCTTCGGCTTCCCCAACCTCACCGACAAGGATTGGCGCTGGGGCGGCGAAGCAGAAACCATCAAGGCTTCGATCATGAATGGCCGTCATGGCGTGATGCCAGCCTGGGCCGAGGTGATCGGTGATCAGGGCGTGGCCGATGTGGCCGCATTCGTGCTGACCAACCTTGACGGCCGCAGCCTGCCTGAAGGGAACAAGGCCGACGTGGTCAAGGGCAAAGAGATCTTCGCTGCCAACTGCGTGGCTTGCCACGGCCCTGAAGGCAAGGGTACCCCTGCCATGGGCGCACCCGACCTGACCCACCCGCAGGCGTTCATCTACGGCTCGAGCTTTGCCCAGCTGCAGCAGACCATTCGTTATGGTCGCCAAGGGCAGATGCCGGCGCAGGCCGATATCCAGGGCAACGACAAGGTGCACCTGCTGGCGGCTTATGTGTATAGCCTGTCGCAGGATAGCGCTGCTGAAACGGTGACCTCCAAGTAGTACCCCGGGGCCGCTTTGCGGCCCATTCGCAGCACAAGGCTGCTCCTACAGGGATCGCGTAACAACTGTAGGAGCAGCCTTGTGCTGCGAATGGGCTGCAAAGCAGCCCCTCTCCCCGCTCTACCCCCTCCTTGCACCCCCTCCGAACACAACTAAGCTTGTTGCCTCAGTGGGCTTCGCTCCGAAAGGACTGAAGCAGACGCGGCGCATGGCCTGTCGCCGCCCCAAAAAAAGCTTGACCGATCGATCAGAAAAAGGTGAAAAACGGTACACATTACAAATATTTATTTGTGTACAATCGTCCAGACCCGATCGCTGCGGGACATCAGTGAACGGGCCCGGACACGGGTCGGCGTACCAAAGTTGCGTTGCAGTAGCCTTGCTGGTTATCAATACTGGCGCCGATTTTTCGACCAACAAGAACATCAAAACCGTGGAACCTTAGAATGAGCACAGCAATCAGTCCGACTGCTTATAACTATAAGGTCGTCCGCCAGTTCGCCATCATGACGGTGGTCTGGGGGATCCTTGGCATGGGCCTCGGCGTCTTCATCGCCTCGCAGCTGGTATGGCCGCAACTGAACCTGGACCTGCCCTGGACCAGCTTCGGCCGCCTGCGCCCGCTGCACACCAACTTGGTGATCTTCGCCTTCGGGGGCTGTGCGCTGTTCGGCACCAGCTACTACGTGGTGCAGCGCACCTGCCAGACCCGGCTGATCTCCGACAGCATGGCCGCCTTCACCTTCTGGGGTTGGCAGGCGGTGATCGTCGGCGCGCTGATCACCCTGCCGATGGGCTACACCACCACCAAGGAATACGCCGAGCTCGAATGGCCGCTGGCGATCCTGCTGGCCATCGTCTGGGTTACCTACGGGCTGGTGTTCTTCGGCACCATCGTCAAGCGCAAGACCAAGCACATCTATGTCGGCAACTGGTTCTACGGCGCCTTCATCGTGGTCACCGCGATGCTGCACATCGTCAACCACATCTCGCTGCCGGTGAGCCTGTTCAAGTCGTACTCGGCCTATGCCGGCGCCACCGACGCGATGATCCAGTGGTGGTACGGTCACAACGCCGTAGGCTTCTTCCTCACCACCGGCTTTTTGGGGATGATGTACTACTTTGTGCCCAAGCAGGCCGAGCGGCCGATCTACTCGTATCGCCTGTCGATCGTGCACTTCTGGGCGCTGATCACCCTGTACATCTGGGCCGGCCCGCACCACCTGCACTACACCGCCCTGCCCGACTGGGCGCAGTCGCTGGGCATGGTGATGTCGATCATCCTGCTGGCGCCAAGCTGGGGCGGCATGATCAACGGCATGATGACCCTGTCCGGTGCCTGGCACAAACTGCGCACCGACCCGATCCTGCGCTTTTTGGTCGTTTCGCTGGCGTTCTACGGCATGTCCACCTTCGAAGGCCCGATGATGGCCATCAAGACCGTGAACTCCCTGTCGCACTACACCGACTGGACCATCGGCCACGTCCACGCGGGCGCGCTCGGCTGGGTGGCAATGATCTCGATCGGCGCCGTGTACCACATGATCCCGAAACTCTACGGCCGCGAGCAGATGCACAGCATCGGCCTGATCAACGCGCACTTCTGGCTGGCCACCATCGGCACCGTGCTGTACATCGCCTCGATGTGGGTCAACGGCATTACCCAAGGCCTGATGTGGCGGGCCATCAACGATGACGGCACCCTAACCTACTCCTTCGTCGAAGCCCTGCAGGCCAGCCACCCTGGCTATATCGTCCGCGCCCTGGGCGGTGCGTTCTTCGCCAGCGGCATGCTGCTGATGGCCTATAACGTGTTCCGTACCGTACGTGCCGCCAACCCGGTACAGGCTGAAGAAGCCGCCAAGATCGTCGTTGTGGGAGCGCACTGATGAAGCATGAAGCCGTCGAGAAGAACATAGGCCTGCTGGCCTTCTTCATGGTCATCGCCGTCAGCGTCGGTGGTTTGACCCAGATCGTCCCGCTGTTTTTCCAGGACGTCACCAACAAGCCTGTCGAAGGCATGAAGCCGCGCACCGCCTTGGAGGTGGAAGGCCGCGATATCTACATCCGCGAAGGCTGCGTAGGCTGCCATTCGCAGATGATTCGCCCGTTCCGCGCCGAAACCGAGCGCTACGGCCACTACTCGGTAGCTGGCGAGAGCGTGTGGGACCACCCGTTCCTGTGGGGCTCCAAGCGTACCGGGCCGGACCTGGCCCGCGTTGGCGGCCGCTACTCCGATGACTGGCACCGTGCGCACCTGTACAACCCGCGCAACGTGGTACCGGAGTCGAAGATGCCGTCCTACCCGTGGCTGGTCGAGAACAAGCTCGATGGCAAGGACACCGCGAAGAAGCTGGAAGTGCTGCGCACACTCGGTACCCCGTACACCGATGCCGACATCGCCGGCGCGGCTGACGCGGTCAAGGGCAAGACCGAAATGGACGCCATCGTCGCGTACCTGCAAGGTCTTGGCACCATCATCAAGAGCAAACGGTGACGCTGATGGATATCGGGATGATTCGCGGCCTGGGCACCGTCGTGGTGATGGTGGCCTTCGTGGGCCTTGCGCTGTGGGTGTTCAACCCACGGCGTAAAAAGGACTTCGACGAAGCGACCCAACTGCCCTTCGCGGATGACCCCGAGGCCACCCGGCACGTCGAGCAAGCAAAAGCTTCTGGGAGCAAAAAACAATGACAACCTTCTGGAGTCTGTACGTTACCGTCCTGACCCTGGGCACCATCTTCTCGTTGACCTGGCTGTTGCTATCGACCCGCAAGGGCCAGCGCGAAGAGGTCACCGACGAAACCGTCGGGCATGCCTTCGATGGCATCGAGGAATACGACAACCCGCTGCCAAAATGGTGGTTCTGGCTGTTCGTCGGCACCATCATCTTCGCCCTCGGCTACCTGGTGCTGTACCCGGGCCTGGGCAACTGGAAAGGCATCCTGCCGGGCTACTCGTACCTGGATAACGACAAGCAGACCGAGTTTTCCAACGGCCAGCCGGGCTGGACCGGCGTGCACGAGTGGGAAAAGGAAATGGCCAAGGCCGATGCCCGCTTCGGGCCGATCTTCGCCAAGTTCGCCGCCATGCCCATCGAAGAGGTGGCCAAGGACCCGCAGGCGCTGAAAATGGGCGCACGGCTGTTCGCCTCCAACTGCTCGGTGTGCCACGGCTCCGATGCCAAGGGCGCCTTCGGCTTCCCCAACCTGACCGACAACGACTGGCGCTGGGGCGGCGAGCCGGAAACCATCAAGACCACCATCATGGGCGGCCGCCACGGCGTGATGCCGGCCTGGGCCGAAGTGATCGGTGATCAGGGCGTGGCCGACGTGGCTGCATTCGTGGTCAGCAAGCTCGATGGCCGCACCCTGCCTGAAGGCGCGAAGGCCGACGCCGAGAACGGCCAGAAGATCTTCGCCGCCAACTGCGTGGCCTGCCACGGGCCGGAAGGCAAAGGTACGCCCGCCATGGGCGCACCGAACCTGACCCACCCACAGGCGTTCATCTACGGTTCGAGCTTTGCCCAGCTGCAGCAGACCATTCGCTATGGTCGCCAAGGCCAGATGCCAGCGCAAGAACAGCTGCAGGGTAATGACAAAGTGCACTTGCTGGCGGCTTATGTTTACAGCCTGTCGCAACGGGACCAGGCGCAGGCCAAGGCTGAGTAAGCAGGTCTGACCCTTTCGCGGGTAAACCCGCTCCCACAGGTTCTCCATCAGATTTGAAGTTGGTGCGATCTCTGTGGGAGCGGCTTTAGCCGCGAAGAGGCCGGTACAGCCAGTGCATTTCTGGCAGGCTGATGACCTGGATCAATTGACACCCGCCATAACACGATTCATACCACGAACCCAACGCGACTAAAGGTCGCAGTGCGGCCCCATACCGCCATCAGCGGCGTATCATGGACCGCAGAGCGCTAGCAGATTGCGCGAGACTGCGGCCGGCACGCACTGGCCGCGGCGTTTCTCCACTGCCGTGGGACTTGATGATGAGCAAGCAAATTCCGGTACATGATGTGACCCCGCCTGCCAGCAAAGGGAAGGATTCCGTCGACCTCTACGCCTCCCGGGAAAAAATCTACACCCGCGCCTTCACCGGCTTGTTCCGCCGCCTGCGCATGGTCGGCGGTGCAGTGCTGTTTCTGCTGTACTTCGGCACCGTGTGGCTGAACTGGGGCGGCCACCAGGCCGTATGGTGGAACCTGCCCGAGCGCAAGTTCTACATCTTCGGCGCCACCATCTGGCCGCAGGACTTCATCCTGCTGTCGGGCATCCTGATCGTCGCCGCCTTCGGCCTGTTCTTCGTCACCGTGTACGCAGGCCGCGTATGGTGCGGCTACACCTGCCCGCAAAGCGTGTGGACGTGGATTTTCATGTGGTGCGAAAAGGTCACCGAAGGCGACCGCAACCAGCGCATGAAGCTCGACAAAGCCCCCATGAGTGGCAACAAGTTCCTGCGCAAGTTCGCCAAGCACAGCCTGTGGCTGCTGATCGGCTTTGTCACCGGCATGACCTTTGTCGGCTATTTCTCGCCCATCCGCGAGCTGGTCATCGAATTCTTCACAGGGCAGGCCGATGGCTGGGCCTACTTCTGGGTCGGCTTCTTCACCCTCGCCACCTACGGCAACGCCGGCTGGCTGCGCGAGCAGGTGTGCGTGTACATGTGCCCCTATGCACGCTTCCAGAGCGTGATGTTCGACAAGGACACGCTGATCGTGTCCTACGACCCGCGCCGTGGCGAAACCCGCGGACCACGCAAAAAAGACACCGACTACAAGGCCCAGGGCCTGGGTGACTGCATCGACTGCACCATGTGCGTGCAGGTCTGCCCGACCGGCATCGACATCCGTGACGGCCTGCAGATCGAGTGCATCGGTTGCGCCGCCTGCATCGACGCCTGCGACAGCATCATGGACAAGATGAACTACCCCAGAGGGCTGATCAGCTACACCACCGAGCACAACCTGTCCGGGCAGAAAACCCACATGCTGCGCCCACGCCTGATCGGCTATGCCGCAGTGCTGCTGGTGATGATGATTGGCCTTGCGACTGCCTTCGCCACCCGCTCACTGGTCGGTTTCGATGTGAGCAAAGACCGCGTGCTGTACCGCGAGAACGCCCAGGGCCGGATCGAAAACGTATACAGCCTGAAAGTGATGAACAAGGACCAGCGCGACCACGTCTACGTACTGGACGCTGCCGGCCTGCCGGACCTCAAGCTTGAAGGCCAGCGCGAAATCCGCGTGGCTGCCGGTGATATCGTCAGCCTGCCCGTGCAGCTGTCGGTCGCCCCCGAGAAGCTGCCATCGACCACCAACGAAATCACCTTCACCCTCAAGAGCGCCGACGACAGCGACGCCCAGGTTGAAGCCAAGAGCCGCTTCATCGGCCCACAGATCCGCTAAGAGAGATAACGCACAATGCCTGCCGCCACCGCCGCCAGCCCCTGGTACAAGCACCTCTGGCCCTGGATCATCATCGGTATCCTCACCACCTCGGTGTGCCTGAGCCTGACCATGGTCAGCATTGCCGTGCGCAACCCGGACAACCTGGTGAACGACAACTACTACGAGGCCGGCAAAGGCATCAACCGCTCGCTGGACCGCGAGTTGCTGGCGCAGCAACTGGGCCTGAAGGCCAGCGTGCACCTGGACGAGCTGACCGGCGAAGTGGACCTGCGCCTGACCGGCAGCAGTGGCCCGCAAAACCTGGAGCTGAACCTGATTTCGCCCACCCAGCCGGAGAAGGACCGCAAGGTACTGCTGAGCAGGGTCGACGCGGGGCGCTATGTGGGGCAGCTGGAGGACAAGGTCGACGGGCGCCGCTTTGTCGAGCTGCTGGGCAGTGAAGCTGGCCAGGTGTGGCGCTTGTTCGAAGAGGAAAAAGTGGAGCATGGTGTGACCTTGCAGCTGGGTGACGAAGCTATCCAAGGCGCTGAGCACCTGTAGGAGCGGCCTTGTGTCGCGAAAGGGCTGCACAGCAGCCCCGGCAACCTATGCTGCGAAGCTGAAATCCTGGGGCCGCTTCGCGACCCTTTCGCGGCACAAGGCCGCTCCTACAGGGGTGCGTGCCCGACCGGCCGATTTGTGTAAGGCAATGATGTGATGACCCAGCCCACCCCCTGCTACCACTGCGCCCTGCCCGTCCCCGCCGGCAGCCGCTTTACCGCCGTGGTCCTCGGCGAGCCCCGGCAGTTCTGCTGCCCCGGCTGCCAGGCGGTGGCCGAGTCGATCGTCGCCGGTGGCCTGGAGCACTACTACCAGCACCGCAGTGACAACAGCGCCAACCCCGAGGCCCTGCCCAGGCAGTTGCAGGACGAACTGGCCCTGTACGACCGCAGCGACGTGCAGCAAACCTTCGTCCGCCACCAGGGCGAGCTGGCCGAAACTACCCTGCTGGTCGAAGGCATCAGCTGCGCCGCCTGCGGCTGGCTGATCGAGAAGCACCTGCGCAACCTGCCCGGCGTCGCCGAGGCGCGCCTTAACCTGTCCAACCACCGCCTGCTGCTGAGCTGGGACGACAAGCAACTGCCGCTGTCACGCCTGCTCGCCGAGTTGCGCCAGATCGGTTACGCCGCCCACCCCTACCAGCCCGACAAGGCCGCCGAGCAACTGGCCCAAGAGAACCGTAGCGCTTTGCGCCGCCTGGGCGTGGCCGGGCTGCTGTGGTTCCAGGCAATGATGGCGACCATGGCCACCTGGCCAGAATTCAACATCGACCTGTCACCTGAACTGCACACCATCCTGCGCTGGGTGGCCCTGTTCCTGACCATCCCCATCGTGTTCTACAGCTGCGCGCCGTTCTTCAAAGGCGCAGCACGCGACCTGCGCACCCGCCACCTGACCATGGACGTTTCGGTGTCGCTGGCCATCGCCCTGGCTTTCGGCGCCGGCATCTGGACCGCGATCACCGGCAGCGGTGAGCTGTATTTCGACACCGTGGGCATGTTCGCCCTGTTCCTGCTCACCGGCCGCTACCTGGAGCGCCGTGCCCGCGAACGCACGGCTGCGGCCACCGCGCAGCTGGTCAACCTGCTGCCAGCCTCATGCCTGCGCCTGGACGCCTTTGGCTGCAGCGAGCGCATCCTGCTCAGCGAACTGCACTGCGGCGACACGGTGCAGGTGCTGCCCGGCGCGGTGATCCCCGCCGACGGGCGTATCGTCGAAGGCCGATCCAGCATCGACGAGTCGCTGCTGACCGGCGAATACCTGCCGCAACCGCGCCGCGTGGGCGAGCGGGTCACCGGCGGTACGCTGAATGTCGAAAGCACCCTGAACGTGGAAGTCGAAGCCCTCGGCCACGATTCGCGGCTCTCGGCCATCGTCCGCCTGCTGGAACGCGCCCAGACCGAAAAACCGCGCCTGGCCGAAATCGCCGACCGGGCCTCGCAGTGGTTTCTGCTGTTCTCGCTGGTGGCTGCCGTGGCCATCGGCCTTTGGTGGTGGTACCTGGACCCTGCACGGGCGTTCTGGATCGTGCTGGCCATGCTGGTGGCCACCTGCCCATGCGCGCTGTCCCTGGCCACGCCTACGGCACTGACTGCCGCCACCGGCACCCTGCACAAGCTGGGCCTACTGATAACCCGCGGTCATGTCCTCGAAGGCCTTAACCAGATCGACACGGTAATCTTCGACAAAACCGGCACACTGACCGAGGGCCGCCTGACTTTGCGCAGCATCCGCCCGCTCGGCAGCCTGCCCGCTGACCGCTGCCTGGCCCTGGCCGCCGCCCTGGAAAACCGCTCCGAACACCCCATCGCCCGCGCTTTCGGCCGTAACGCGATGCCCGCCGACGATGTACAGACCGTGCCAGGCCTGGGCCTGGAAGGCCTGGTCGACGGCCAACGCCTGCGTATCGGCCAGGCCACCTTCGTCTGCGCCCTGAGCGGTGCGCAAATCCCCGGCGTGCCGGAGCCCCGAGGCCAGTGGCTGCTACTGGGTGACCGCCAGGGGCCGCTGGCCTGGTTTGGCCTGGACGACCGCCTGCGCGACGACGCCCCGGCCCTGCTCGCCGCCTGCAAGGCGCGAGGCTGGCGCACGCTGCTGCTGTCGGGCGACAGTTCGCCGATGGTCGCCGAAGTGGCCGCGCAACTGGGCATCGACCAGGCCATTGGAGGCCTGCGCCCGGACGACAAGCTGGACCGGCTGAAGGCGCTGCAGGCGGCCGGGCGCAAGGTGCTGATGCTCGGCGACGGGGTCAACGACGTGCCAGTGCTGGCCGCCGCCGACATCAGCATCGCCATGGGCAGCGCCACCGACCTCGCCAAGACCAACGCCGACGCAGTGCTGCTGTCCAACCGTCTGCAAGCCCTGGTGCAAGCCTTCGACCTGGCCCGCCGCACCCGCCGCAACATCCTCGAGAACCTGCTGTGGGCCACCCTGTATAATGGCCTGATGTTGCCGTTTGCCGCGCTCGGCTGGATCACCCCGGTGTGGGCGGCCATCGGCATGTCGGTCAGTTCGCTGATCGTGGTGCTCAATGCCCTGCGCCTGACCCGCATGCCGATGGCATCGAGCCTGCCGAAAACCGAAGCACCCTTGCCCGGGAGGAAGTCGCCATGCCCGCCCTCTATGTCATGATCCCCGCAGCCCTGCTGCTGGTCGGCGTGGCCGTGTACATCTTCTTCTGGGCAGTGGACAGCGGCCAGTACGACGACCTCGAAGGCCCTGCCCACAGCATCCTGTTCGACGACCAGGACCCGCGCCACCAGGCCGCGGTAAAGCCTGACGACACCCCGCAGGACGCCGACAAGGAACCACCACCCCGTGCCTGACCTGCTTCCCCTGCTGGGCTCGGCACTGGTCCTGGGCCTGCTTGGCGGCGGCCACTGTCTGGGCATGTGCGGCGGCCTGATGGGCGCGCTGACCCTGGCCATCCCGCCAGAGCAGCGTGGCCGGCGCTTGCGCCTGCTGCTGGCGTACAACCTTGGGCGCATTCTCAGTTATGCCAGTGCCGGCCTGTTGCTCGGCCTGGCCGGCTGGGCCGTGGCCAGCAGCCCGGCAGCATTGGCGCTGAGGGTGGTGGCTGCGCTGCTGTTGATCGCCATGGGGCTGTACCTGGCCGGCTGGTGGAGCGGCCTGACCCGTATCGAAGCCCTGGGGCGCGGGCTGTGGCGGCATATCCAGCCGGTGGCGTCGCGCTTGCTGCCGGTGTCCAGCCTGCCCCGGGCATTGCTGCTGGGCGCCCTGTGGGGCTGGCTGCCCTGCGGGTTGGTGTACAGCACCCTGTTGTGGGCGGCCAGCCAGGGCAACGCCGGGTACAGCGCAGCGTTGATGCTGGCGTTCGGGCTTGGGACCTGGCCGGTATTGCTGGCCACCGGGCTGGCGGCCGAACGGGTAAACGCCCTGTTGCGCCGACGGAGTGTGCGGGTGGCGGGCGGTGTGCTGGTGATGCTATTCGGTATCTGGACCCTGCCGGGCCCACACCAGCACTGGCTGATGGGGCATTGAAGGGGCTGCTTTGCAGCCCCAATGCCCTTGATACAAATCAACACTGATTTCTACAGACAACCATAGACTCCGGAACACTGCTGCTCTTTCCGGGGACCGCCCTCATGCTCGACGACCTACGTTGGGATACCGACCTGATCCGCCGCTACGATCTGGCCGGGCCACGCTACACCTCCTACCCGACCGCCGTGCAACTGCACAGCGAGGTGGGCTCGTTCGACCTGCTCCACGCCCTGCGCGAGAGCCGTCGAGCCGTGCGCCCGCTGTCGTTGTACGTGCACGTGCCGTTTTGCGCCAACATCTGCTACTACTGCGCCTGCAACAAGGTCATCACCAAGGACCGCGCGCGCGCCGCGCCGTACCTGCAGCGCCTGGAGCAGGAAATCCAGCTGATCGCCTGCCACCTGGGCCCCAAGCAGCGGGTTGAACAGCTGCATTTTGGCGGCGGTACGCCAACGTTCCTCAGCCATGTGGAACTGCGCCAGCTGATGGCCACCCTGCGTCAGCACTTCCACCTGCTGGACGACGATTCCGGCGACTACGGCATCGAGATCGACCCCCGCGAGGCCGACTGGTCGACCATGGGCCTGCTCCGTGAGCTGGGTTTCAACCGCGTCAGCCTGGGCGTACAGGACCTCGACCCGGCCGTGCAGCGTGCGGTCAACCGCCTGCAGAGCCTTGAGCAAACCCGCACACTGATCGAGGCTGCACGTACCCTGCAGTTCCGTTCGGTCAATTTGGACCTGATCTACGGCCTGCCCAAGCAAACCCCGGAAGGCTTTGCGCGCACCGTCGAAGAAGTGATCCGCCTGCAACCCGACCGCTTGTCGGTGTTCAACTATGCCCACCTGCCCGAGCGCTTCATGCCACAGCGGCGCATCGACAACAACGACCTGCCCAGCCCGGCCACCAAGCTGGAAATGCTGCACGCCACCATCGAGCAGCTGACCGCCGCCGGCTACCGCTACATCGGCATGGACCACTTCGCCCTGCCAGACGACGAACTGGCCATGGCCCAGGAAGAAGGCACCCTGCAGCGCAACTTCCAGGGCTATACCACCCACGGGCACTGCGACCTGATCGGCCTGGGGGTCTCGGCCATCAGCCAGGTCGGCGACCTGTACTGCCAGAACAGCAGCGACCTCAACACCTACCAGGAGAGCCTGTCCAACGCCCAGCTGGCCACCCAGCGCGGCTTGCTGTGCAACCACGACGACCGCATCCGGCGCGCGGTGATCCAGCAACTGATCTGCCACTTCGAGCTGGACTTCGAACCCATCGAACAGGCCTTTACCATCGATTTTCGCGGTTACTTCAACGACCTCTGGCCCGAGCTGCTGACCTTGCAGCGCGACGGCCTGATCAACCTGGACGACAAGGGCATCCGCATCCTGCCGGCCGGCCGCCTGCTGGCGCGCTCGGTATGCATGGTGTTCGACGCCTACCTGGCGATGCACAACCGCCAGCGTTTCTCGCGGGTTATCTGAAAACCGAGTCGTTCAACCGCATGGACAAGCCTCCTTGCCAGGCACACTATGGGCACACAAGGACTCCCGGCAGGACGTCTGCCGGGGTTTCGCCAGGGCGCACCATCAACGCGCACGCTGGCCTACACCCTGTGTCGTGGGTTACCCTTACGACTTATGTGTGCTTTCCCACAAGGATCGATTCAAATGTCCGAGCCAGTCAAACTGCGCCCACACAACCAGGCCCATTGCAAGGATTGCAGCCTGGCCCCCCTGTGCCTGCCTCTTTCGCTGAACCTGGAAGACATGGATGCACTGGATGAAATCGTCAAGCGTGGCCGGCCGCTGAAAAAAGGCGAGTTCCTGTTCCGCCAAGGTGACAATTTCGGCTCGGTCTACGCCGTACGTTCCGGTGCCCTGAAAACCTTCAGCCTCAGCGACAGCGGCGAAGAGCAGATTACCGGCTTCCACCTGCCCAGCGAGCTGGTCGGCCTGTCGGGCATGGATACCGAAGCTTACCCGGTGTCGGCCCAGGCCCAGGAAACCACCTCGGTGTGCGAAATCCCCTTCGAGCGGCTTGACGAGCTGTCGGTGCAACTGCCGCAGCTACGTCGCCAGCTGATGCGGGTGATGAGCCGGGAAATCCGCGACGACCAGCAAATGATGCTGCTGCTGTCGAAGAAGACTGCCGACGAGCGCATTGCCACCTTCCTGGTCAACCTGTCGGCGCGCTTCCGCGCCCGCGGCTATTCGGCCAACCAGTTCCGCCTCAGCATGTCGCGCAACGAAATCGGCAACTACCTGGGCCTGGCGGTAGAAACCGTGTCGCGAGTGTTCACCCGCTTCCAGCAGAACGGCCTGCTGCGCGCCGAAGGCAAGGAAGTGCACATCCTTGACCCGATCCAGCTGTGCGCGCTGGCCGGTGGCGCAATCGAAGCCTGAGGCCGGCGTTTAGCGGGTATACTTGGGCATTCGTTTTCCCAGGATACCCGCAACAATGCACAGCGACGCCTTCGACCTCAAAGCCCTGATCCGCCCGGTAGTGGACTTCCCCAAACCGGGCGTGATCTTCCGCGACATCACCCCGCTGTTCCAATCGCCGCGCGGGCTGCGCTATGTGGCCGACCAGTTCATCGAGCGCTATGTCGAGGCTGAGTTCAGCCACATTGGTGCCATGGACGCGCGGGGCTTCTTGATTGGTTCGATCATCGCCCACCAGTTGAACAAGCCGCTGATCCTGTTCCGCAAGCAAGGCAAGCTGCCGGCTGACGTGCTGAGCGAGGGTTACCAGACCGAATACGGCGAAGCCTTCCTGGAAGTGCATGCCGACAGCCTGTGCGAAGGGGATTCGGTGTTGATTTTCGACGACCTGATCGCCACTGGCGGTACGCTGCTGGCGGCGGCCAACCTGGTGCGTCGTACCGGGGCGCAGGTGTTCGAGGCGGCGGCGATCATTGATCTACCGGAGCTGGAGGGCTCGCGCAGGCTTCAGGCCGCGGGTGTGCCAACCTTCTGCCTGACCGAATTCACCCTCAGCGAATACTGAGTTGGCTTTTGGGGCTGCTTTGCAGCCCATCGCGGCACAAGGCCGCTCCTACAGGTGTAGCCGTGCTTCCCTGTGGGAGCGGGCTTGTCCCGCGAATGGGCCGCAAAGCGGCCCCAGCATTTTTGAATCAGAGCGAAATTGGCCGGCGCCCTGCAAAGGCATGGGCCAAGGTCCCGCCATCCACCATCTCCAGCTCGCCGCCCAGCGGCACACCATGGGCAATCCGGGACGCCACCAGCCCCTTCTCGCTCAGCAACTGCGCGATGTAATGCGCCGTCGCCTCCCCTTCCACCGTCGGGTTGGTCGCCAGGATCACCTCGGTGAAGGTGCCCTGCTCCTCGATGCGTGCCATCAGCTGCGGAATGCCAATTGCCTCCGGCCCCAGGCCGTCCAGCGGCGACAGGTGCCCCTTGAGCACAAAGTAACGGCCACGGTAGCCCGTCTGCTCCACCGCATACACATCGGTCGGCCCCTCGACCACGCACAGCTGGGTATCGTCACGGCGCGTGTCGGCGCATTGCGGGCACAGTTCCTGCTCGGTCAGGGTGCGGCACTGGCGGCAATGGCCAACCCCTTCCATGGCCTGGGTCAAGGCCTGGGCCAGGCGCAGGCCGCCGCTGCGGTCACGCTCCAGCAGTTGCAAGGCCATGCGCTGGGCGGTTTTCTGACCGACACCTGGCAGGATGCGCAGGCCGTCGATCAGTTGGCGGATGAGGGGGCTGAAGCTCATGGGGATGGCCTGACAAATCAATAAGAGGCGGTTTATACCCAGCGTGGGCAGCGGCGTCAAATCACATCACCCAACGCCTGCGCGGCCTGCTGTTATGTGAGAGCAACTGCCTTGCACAAAACAGTTGCCCCCACATTAAGAGCAGACCGCGCCTGAGTTGAAATCTTCGCAAAAAAAACCGCCGCTGATGTCAGCGGCGGTTTCCGGTCTCGCAATGCCCTTAGAACGGCATCTTGAAGCCCGGCGGCAGCTGCATGCCGGCGGTCATGCCGCCCATCTTTTCCTGGCTGCTCTGCTCGATCTTGCGCACGGCATCGTTCAGCGCGGCGGCGATCAGGTCTTCCAGCACTTCCTTGTCGTCCTCGTCGGTCGACATCAGGCTTTGGTCGATGCTGACGCGCTTGACGTCGTGACGACCGGTCATCACCACGCTCACCAGGCCGCCACCGGACTGGCCGGTGACTTCGGCGTTGGCCAGCTCTTCCTGCATTTTCTGCATCTTTTCCTGCATCTGCTGGGCCTGCTTCATCAGGCCGGCCATGCCACCTTTCATCATGGGGTATACCTCGATTGGGTCATGTGATGCGGCCCGGCGCAGGGCCAGCCGCATGGTTATCCGTTACTGGCCCTGTTTGGCCAGGGCCTCTACAGGCTCAATAGTATCCTGCCGCACCTTGGCACCGAACAACTTGATCATCTGCTGGATCAACGGATCCTGCTCGATCGAGCTGACCGCGTCCTGCTGGCGCTCTGCACGCTTGCGCGACGCCGCCTGGGCCGGGGTTTCCTGCTCGGGCAGGATCAACTCGATGCGCAGGTTCAGCGTGCGCCCCAGGTGCTGGTTGAGCGCTTCGTTCAGGCGCCGCTGCTGGGTCGTGTTGAACAGCGCGCCCTGGCCAGGGTCCAGGTGCAGCAGCCAATCGTCGCCATCGGCGGCAATCAGCGTACAGTTTGCAGCGATGTTGCCTGTCATCCCGGACACAGGCAACTGTGGGAATAATTCCAGCCATTGCAGGGCCAGCCCGGTGGCCGGCTTGGCTGCCGGCAGCGGTTCGGCCGCCGGCTTGGACACCTCTTCCTGCACATGTTCGGCCAACTCGTCCAGGTAGCTGAAACCGACCGGGTCGCTTTCACCACCGTAGTAGTCTTCATCCAGCGGCGGCTCATCGTCGCGATCCATGCCTACGGCTGCGTAGGCGGAGGGATCGAAAGGCGGCTCGTCGTGGGTCGCGGTGGCCTGTGGTGCCGGCGCCGGGGCAACAGGCTCGGGCGCTGGTGCGGGCACAGGCGCAGGTTCAGCCGCTACCGGCGCGGGTGCAGCTGCCGGCTCTTCCCACGGCAGGTCGACCACCTCTGCGACAGGCTCGGGTACGGAAATGGCCTCGATCTCGGCCTGCAGCTCAACGTCTGGCTCGGCCTCCGGCTCATGGTCGGCTGTCGCAGGTGCAGGCACTTCGAGCTGTGGGGCAGCCGCCACAGGCTCTGCCGGTACGGCCGCGACAGGCGATGAGCGCTCGGCCGACACCGAGGCTGCCACCGGCGTTGCAGGATCAGCTGTGGCTTGGCTGATCCCCACTGGCTTTAGCACCGGTTTCGGCGCGTCGTCGGTATCGGCCGGGCGGAACGCCAGCATGCGTAGCAGGACCATCTCGAAACCACCACGCGGGTCCGGCGCCAATGGCAGGTCTCGGCGGCCGATCAGGCCCATCTGGTAATAGAACTGTACGTCCTCGGCGGGCAAGGCCGAAGCCAGCGCCAGCACCCGCTCGCGGTCGCCCTGGCCGTTGTCCACCGCTTCCGGCAGCGCCTGGGCAATGGCAACTCGGTGCAGCACGTTAAGCATCTCGGCCAGCACGCCAGCCCAGTCCGGGCCCTGCTCGGCCAGGTTGCGCACGGCCTCCAGCAAAGCACGGGCATCGCCTTCGAGCAACGCCTGCAACACGCCATAGACCTGGCCGTGATCAAGGCTGCCAAGCATGGCCCGCACGTCAGCGGCCAGCACCTTGCCTTCGCCAAAGGCGATGGCCTGGTCGGTCAGGCTCATGGCGTCACGCATCGAGCCATCGGCCGCACGGCCCAGCAGCCACAGGGCATCCGGCTCGAACGGCACGTTTTCGGCGGCCAGTACGTGGCTGAGGTGTTCAACCACCCGCTCCGGGCTCATGTTCTTCAGCGAGAACTGCAGGCAGCGCGACAGGATGGTGGCCGGCAGCTTCTGCGGGTCGGTGGTGGCGAGGATGAACTTGACGTAGGGCGGCGGCTCTTCCAGCGTCTTGAGCAAGGCGTTGAACGAGTGGGTCGAGAGCATGTGCACTTCGTCGATCAGGTAGACCTTGAAGCGCCCACGGCTCGGGGCGTACTGCACGTTGTCCAGCAGTTCGCGGGTGTCCTCGACCTTGGTGCGGCTGGCGGCGTCGATCTCGATCAGGTCGACGAAGCGGCCTTCGTCGATTTCACGGCACACCGAACAGGTGCCGCACGGCGTGGAGGTGATGCCGGTCTCGCAGTTCAGGCACTTGGCGATAATACGGGCGATGGTGGTCTTGCCCACGCCCCGGGTACCGGTGAACAGGTAGGCGTGGTGCAGGCGCTGATTGTCCAAGGCATTGATCAAGGCCTTCAGCACATGGGCCTGGCCGACCATTTCGCGGAACGAGCGCGGACGCCATTTACGTGCAAGAACCTGATAACTCATCGAAAAACCATCGTAGCCTGATCGAGCGGAAGATCGCTAATGCTAGCGGAGCGGGGGCAAAATTGCACCCTGCGCGCGTCGTCTACGCTTTGAGGCAGGCGCGTTGTTCAGGGAGGATACGCCTTTGCCAATTCTGCTGGCGCTTCTGATGCTCTGGTCCGCTTACACCCTGGCTGAACAGCCGGTGCTGCGTTTCTCCGTGGCAGAGAGCTGGAGCATGCCACTGGTGCGCCTTGAAGGCGACCAGCCAGTGGAGGGGTTGCTTTACGACCTGACACAGGCCGTTGCCAAGGAAGTGGGCGCTCGTGCCGAGTACCACGTCATGGCCCGCCTGCGCCTGGAGGAGGCGATGAGCAGCGGCGACATCGACGTGCGTTGCTACGTCAGCACCCGATGGCTCAATGACCGGCCGGGGGATTTTGTGTGGAGTATCCCGCTGATTCACCAGCGCGACGTGCTGGTTGGCCGCCTCAGCGACAGCACCCCGATGCCCCCGGAGCAGCTGCCACCCCAGGCTATCGGCACGGTGCTGGGCTACACCTACTCAACCCTGCAACCGCTACTGGACAAGGGCCAACTGCACCGTGAGGACAGCCGCAGCCAGTTGCTGGTGCTGCAAAAGCTGCAGGCCGGGCGGTATCGGCATGCGGTGAGCAACCAGCTGTCGTTGCAGTGGTTCAACCAAGGCCTGCCAGCCGAGCAGCAATTGCAGGCGCTGGCGGTGTTGGAAGAACAGGATTTGGGGTGCATGGTGCGCAACGACCCGGCGATACCGACACAAGCGCTGTTGCGGGCGCTGGTACGAATGAAGCAGTCAGGGGAGATCGAGCGGATTGTGCAACGGTATGGGGGAGCTGGCGACCCGGACAACATGTCTGTGGCCCGGCCCTGATCCGGCCCATCTGATGGAAGGCAAAACCCTCGCGAAGCTTGCGCGCCCTCCTGTGGGAGCGGGTTCACCCGCGAACACCGGCAAAGCCGGTGCCATCCACCGCGGCGCCTGCTTCGCGGGTGAACCCGCTCCCACAGGGTTACTCGATATCCCTGCTATCCCGACTTACTTCAAGACCAAATCATTGGCTTCGGCGCTCAAACGCCAATGCCACCGCATCCGCCTGCCCCCAGGCAATCTGCATGGCCCGCAACCATGACGATCTTGAGGGCAATTGGACTACAACACCAATGGAAGACGGCGGTTTCGCCCCCAAACAAAACCGCACACAATGAAGCACGCCCCATGGCACATTCGCCCCATCAGAATAGACAGGCCGATGCTTCAGGATGATCGTAAACACCTCGAACTTGAAAAGTTACAAATTGGAAACAGCAAGCTTGTCGCCGAGACTCACAAACTCGTGGCAGAAACGCGTAAGCTCAAGCGAGAGACGTTTTGGTACCCGCTATTGGTTGGAGCGACGGTGGTGACAGCCGTCGCGGGCATCATGGCTTTGACCAGCAAACTTTGAGTCTTCATCAACCCAGGTGTAAGGAGTCCCAAATGCCCCGCCCTGCCCAAAACCCCTCTGAGCAGTTACACAGCGAAGCGGAGATGCTTGCTGAGGAGATACGCAAGCTCAGAGAATCCTCCCCGTGGGAGGCTTTAATCCCGCTTAGCATAGGTGCAGGGTTTGCCTTGGTACTACTGATAGCAGGTATGCTGATTGTGCGCTCGCTCTGACCGAACTCACTGCCCTTACACCGAAGCCAGCAACCCCGCACCCAAGAACAACCCCACGCCAAACACAAAATGCGTAACCAGGCTCTTCAGGCAGTTACGCGCAGGTGTCGGCGTTCTGGACGCAAAGAACCCCGCTCCCATCGCCGGCTGCATGAAGCACAGCGGTGCCACGACTGTGCCCACACCCACAAGTACTGCTGGCAAAAGAGTAGGTGACCGCAACCAGCTCTCCCCTGCGATCACAACCAGCAGCAACGCGAAAAGCACGCCAGTGGCGTAATGAATCACCCATCCCCACGCCAACTCATTTCGCACCGGTTCCGCTTTGGCAATCGCTTGGTGCCACACTCGCCCGCCTAACAGATGCCCCACCCAACGCCCAACCATGGCAAAGTTCAGCATTGCCACACCCAACCGCCTCAGCAGTAACCCCCACAGGTCCATCACTACCGTGGCACCGATGCCAATCGGCAACGCAGCTAAAAACATCGCAGTAAACGTCATTGAACAAGCCCTCGAAGGTTGACGATCATTACCCATGCCGCGCAGCATAGAAGTTGAAGTCAACTTCAAGTCAAGGGCCCGAAATGGACATTGCCGACGTCGCAAAACGCACAGGCGTACCCGCATCGACACTGCGTTACTACGAGAAGAAAGGCCTGCTCAAGTCGCTGGCCGGGCGCGGCCAGCGGCGGCAGTTTGCGGCTGATGTGGCAGACCGGCTGGCACTGATCGCCCTGGGGCAGGCTGCTGGGTTTTCGCTGGATGAAGTGGGGGCGATGCTGGTGGACCTGCAGGTCGACCGGCAGATGCTGATCGCCAAGGCGGACGAACTGGATGCGCGAATCAGGCGGTTGCAAGCGATGAGCAAGGGATTGCGGCATGCGGCGCAGTGCCCGGAGGAGGATCATCTGGCATGCCCGAAATTCCAGCGGCTGATGAAGCTGTCGGCGGCCGGAGCATTGGGCGAAAAGCAGGCAAGAACGAAGGCGTTCGTTGCAGACTGATGTTTTCCGACCCCAGAAATGGAGGCGGCCCCACCAGCCACACCCCGGCACTCGATGTTCCCGCTATGGCTGCTCCCTTCCGGGCCTGACCAGGTGGCATGCAAGCATGCTCGGGAATCAATGCGGGCCTTATGAGGCAAGGGTTTCAGGCTGATGAGGTAGCTAGCCATCTACCCGTGCAGACACTCAGCACGGTCTCTCAGAGCTTGGGGTGTGACCAGAATTGTTCCACTCAATTGGTCCACTTTACTGGTCCACTCTGGTGTTCCCTCATGGCCTACATCGTCCGCCGCCAGTCCGTTTACTACCTCAACCTTCGACTGCCAAAGCACCTATTCCCCAACCGGCACACCCTGCGTATTTCCCTGCGAGTGCGAGAGCGGCAGGCAGCCTTGTACCTTGCAACCTCACTGGCTCAGCGAGTGAGCAGCCACTTGAACGAGCACCCCCTAACGCCTCCTGAAACGCTGCGTGTGCTTTGCGTGCAATGGCGCGACTCATCCCCCAGGCCATTACCCTGCACTGCATCAAAGCAAGCTGTGGCGCCCACAGCGAAGCCAGCAAGTAGCGGTCCTACCCTGGCAACCCTTTCCAAGCTTTATATAGAGGAAGGCAAACGCGGTGGTACATGGCGGCAAGGCAGTATCGACGATGTGGAACGTGCACTAGCCGACCTGTTCGAGCTGATGGGTGACATGCCTGCGGCAGCCTTCGATCCACAACAAGCTCGCATACTAAAAGAGCGGCTGAGCCAGTGCCCCCAATACTTCGGGCTACGCCCCGAGTTCAAGGGGAAGACTCTGCGAGAAGTGGTCGAATCGGGTAGCAGTTACAAGACCATCACCGCCGTCACGGTGAACAACCGACTACGCAAGCTCACCGCCTTTGTGAACTGGTGCAAAGCGAACGGGTACGTTACTGACAACCCTCTGGCTGGCATGAAGGTCATGACGGGATCGGCAAAGGAAGCACGCCTGTCATTTGACCGCCACGACCTGGTAGCCCTACTGGATCATGAGGCATTGCGAAAAGAAGCCCGCAAGAATCCTTGGCGCTACTGGCTTCCGTTGCTGGGGAGAGCCACGGGGGCGCGATTGGAAGAACTCTGCCAATTGCGTGTCGATGACTTTATCGAACAACAGGGAATCCAGTGCATCCGCATTGATGACAACGGTGCGGGCCAAAACCTCAAAAACGCCAGCAGTCGTCGCGTGATTCCTTTACACCCTAGCCTGCTAGATATGGGCCTGCTCCAGCACATTGAATCGGTCAAGGCTACCGGTGCTGATCGGGTGTTTCCTGAACTGGAAGCCGTTCGAGGCAAGCTGGGCCATGCCCCATCAAAATGGTTTGGTCGTTACAAGACCAAACAGGGCGTCACCGATGGTCGCAAGACGTTCCACAGCTTCCGCCATACCCTTATCGATGACCTACGGGATGCCGGGGTGCAGGATTCTCTAATCAAACGTATCGCTGGACACGAAGATGCAGCGGTGACGTTCAGCGTCTATGGGAGCCGTAACCCCATCAGGGCGATGCTGGAAGCGTTGTCGCATATCAGCTTGTAACGCTCACTGGCGTATGACATAGCGGTGGCGGCTTCCTAGCTGCGAATCCCGCTAGCTAAATGATGGGAAACCGCTGGCGCCGATACCAAGAACGTCGGCTTTTCTGGCTGCCCACAGCGGCGCTGCCGGTCCCAACCAGACAGAGATAAACCACCCCATGACAACACCAGAAATCTAATCACATGACACAACCAACGCAGCTAATCAGCCGTCAGAAAACCAATATAAACATTAAAGCCAGACCAAAGTAATAACTTTACATGTTCACATTCAGGCCGCAACTACACCATTAGATTCTTGTTGACGCCCAAAACCAAACCCGTATCATCAGCGCCAACAGGACTACCGCACTTAAGTCCCGCCCCACACTTAGATTCATTATTCACCCCATGCCCACCAGGCATTGTGGAAAGACTCCACCTAAAGAACACGTAAAACATATTACAGAACCACACGAAATCAGACGCCCCATACAATATGCAAGTAAAAAAAATCATTTACACCGCTATCGCAGCACCAGGCTCAGGCAAAACGCAAAAACTTCTCGACAACATCCCCAAACTAACCCTAGACGGAAAGCTGCTAGTCCTCGCACTACCTACCATCGCTTTAATCAAGGAAGTAGCATTTCGAGCATCTGACGCCGGGCTGTCATACCAAGCCATTTACCATGGTTGCGATACTCGCGTAGTTGATTGCCTAGAGCAGGCACTATGGGAAAAGAACGATTACCTTATCATATGCACACAAGAATCATTAAAAAAGGCGAACCCAAAGTTACTAGCTTGCTGGACGGTTATCGTTGACGAACTTCCAAAGGTCGTCGAGTACCACGACTACCCCTTGGACCCTTTAGAGCTTAAACGCCTATTTGATTACCTTTACGAAAAAGGCGGACAATTATTTATCAAAGAGGGCGAGAAGGAGAAGGTGGAAAAGCAATTAGCAACAAACAGGTCAGACGCTAATGGCACAGACTGCTCGACACTTGGAAACTCAGGAGCACAAGTATTCCGCCTGTTACTAATGGGTGTTGAAGTTTTCATTGATGAGATGCAGCACAATAAAAAGCGACATGTACGGGCAGTGGAGGAAATTAAGTCCTGGTGGAGGATTTTCACATCAGCTAGAGAGAGTCACATTCTTGCCGCCAATGTATTGAAGACTGAGTTCCATGTGCTTGCCAAGGCCAATAACTTTGAATTTGCAGATTCACCCCTCACACCCGACCATTTGCCCTACAAATGCAGGATTAAAATCTACCCCATTATGCGTAAGGGAGAAATTTTCAGCAAAGCCAAAATGCTTTACCCCCACAATGATGAGACGAAAATAAACATTGCACTCAAACTAATCATGAAACACGTCAAGTCCACCCCGTTACTCTTAGCAAATAAATGGGCCAAACTAGAACACACACCCGATGTCTGCTACCTGCCCAAAGATTGCAGAGGCCTGAACCAGTATACACATGCCACAGAAGCAATCATCATGTTCGGAGGCAATCCAAGCCCATCGGACAGCAAAGGAATAGCATACCTGGAAACCAAATACGGAATTGAGTTCGAAAGTGCATTTATCACTACCAGACTGCTGGAGCCAGCTTTACAAGCAGCGGCTCGCTCAGCTGTACGCATTCCGAGCAACACCGATGAGATCACCTTTTACGTCCCTGATTACCGAGTTGCAGAATACTTTAAGTCCACTTACTTTCCAGGAGCCACTGTTGAATGGTCCCTAGCAGACTCGATACCCATGCAAAGTGACGGGAGAACACTCTGCAAGAAAAAAGAAGCAGAGGTTCAGAGGCGTCTGGAACTAAATGAAAGCGCCGTAGCAATCAACAAAGCAACTGGTGTTTCCAGGGCAAAAATTGCTCTAATAAAAACCGCCCTTAAAGCAGCGTGACCTGTAACATATCCTAAAAGACTTCTTAGGAAAGGTTACACCCCAAGCACGATCCAATTTTTATAGCCCCCATCTCAGTACATGGTCATACAGAGCATGAAGGGTGCCCCTTCACCCTTGAAACTTACGAGCTTTATTTAACTATATGTAACACGCATGCCAAAATAAAACAAACCCGTGCCGAAGGCACGTTGAACAACTTTATATCTAGCAGGAGACGGAGGGCAGCACCCCTCCCTCACCTTAAAATAAAATCAATTTAACGTATTAACCGTGACGCACGTCACGACGAAGTTAACCTGTGCCGCAGGCACATCGCGTAACGTTACATTAAGCAGGGGAAGGAGGGTGATACCCCTCCTCCACCTCAAGATTAATCCACTTAAACAAATTGATCCGTGACGCACTGCGTCACAATTAACATACTCAGATTTGCAACCCAGAAAGATGGTGGGGCTTTGGCTCCTGCCCCACACCCTCCAACACAAAGTTAATTTAATACTTAATGTGTACCCGCAACGGTACGTTGCAATTCAATCAGGGTGGGCGGACGTGCCCCAACCACCCCTACCATTCAACTTAGACTTTCCACTGCATCCTCTACTAGAACATCCACTGGGAGGAAAACCAACTTATACCAGCCACCACTGCCATTGAGTAACCTACAACTTGAGTAGACTTCTTATCCTTGAACGGGCCTAGGTATCCCTTACCTGCCTTCGAAACTATGACCTTGTAGCCTAGCTTATTCAGCTTAGTTACATCCTCGAGGTTCAGGACGCCATGGTCATCTGGTGATGGCAGCAGCATGACATACCACCCCTTCACCGACTCTGGCAAGACTTCTGCCCTGTACAACTCAATCGGTGACTTTGCACATAGGGGACTAACGTAATCAAAATTCTTATCATCCATAACCACCGCCTCCCAATCATCCCCATCCATTGGAAACGCAATATACGGAGTAAATCCAATGTAACCACCAGCGTAGTTTTTTACGTTTGCCTCACCGCATACAACACCCCATGGCTTCACCTGCTCGTTCCGGTATTGAGCGGACTGGGGGTCAGTCATCTGCGCCTCCAACGCAATACGTGCTTTGGAAGTTGAGTCATCACAACCTGACAGCAGCAGTGCACCAACCACAAACACACCTTGAAACATCAATTTCATCGTCTACTTCCTGTACATGGTCGAACCCGGCTACACCAACGCTTCTACCTGCCACACACTGAGGCATGGGAGAAAAGGTATCGTCGGGTTAGGGTATTGAATTCAAACCCCGCAGGGGCTGCGGCAGTGCTGCATTACGAACACTCCACAACCACTGCTGGATGCTGCTTACCTGGCTACCCGATCTTGTCGAGGTAAGTCAGGGTGCACCTCTCAAACCCCAAACGAAAACCGGTTGTTAGCGAGCACTTGTTTCAAAGTCTGGAAATCCGAGTTAGTGAATGCCGAATGGACTACGCATTTGAGAAATCCAAGCCGCAGTGCTTTTTCATCAACCGACTCCACCCAGCCGTACTCGATGAGGCTTGAGATTGCCCGGTGCACCCGCTCCTCACTGACCGTAAGAAAATCAGGTAGCAGCGTGGTGTCGACACTCACCGCACGGTTACTGTCCATACGCATCAGGAGAAGGAGCATCACTGCCACCTTATCCTCGTTCAGGGCGGTATACGCCGCCAACGCCTCAAAGGCATACCGTGGAACACAAACCGTTTGGTCATTGGCTACATTTTGATCAGTCATGAGTCGTCCTCTGCTAAGCAGCTTGTTGAGTAAGCATGGTTTTGGGTCTTGCGGGACTTGCGGGACTTGCTCAACTCGCTGGACTTGCCGACTAACTGGACTCGCTGACTTACCCGACGACTGCCTTTGACTGGGCATCGACGCCGTACACCGTGGACTGACTTAGAGGGTCCGTGTGGGGCACCGCTTTGGATGCCTAACTGACCTGCATGTCACGATTAGTGTGTTCACGATTAAAGCACACTCGCTGACCATTGGGGAATGCCTGCACCTCCCCCTTCACCAGCGCTCCAGAAGCAATTCGGCACCCGAGTCAGGGTGCTCCGCATGGCTATGGGCATGAGCCAGGAAGCGTTCGCAGATCGGTGCGGCTTCGCCCGAACCTACATGTCTCGCATCGAAACGGGTGGTGCCAACCCATCCATCAATGCCATCAAGGTGTTAGCTGACGCCCTGGGCGTGAGTATTTCAGCCCTGTTTGAAGGCCTGTGATTCGGTCAAAAACTAATTCGGTAACTACCAGTTAACTACCGTCGGTACTGGCAGCATGCGCCCCTACGACCAGCAATTTTCATCGCACGCCCTGAATTCATTGGCATTGCGGAGGATTGGGTTTAGCCATACGCCCCCGCTAGCCTTTAACCACAGAAAAAACATGGTTATGCGGTACTTACTTGCTACTCTGCCCGCTGCTTTCAGAAGTCAGTCTTGGTAAAGGTTTGAGTAAGGCCTGTTTCAGACGAAGTTACATAGAGGGTTTCACCCGCCACCTGAAACGTTAGCGCAGCATCCCACTCACCTTCACGCCAACGCCCCCAACTGGCAGTGTCAGTAAAGAAGGCTGACCAGATGATCCGATCCCCAACTACCTTGCATCTGTAACGAAAACGATCACCATCAGGGCGCCTATAACTTATTTCGGGCATATCACCCCGTCGCATAGTTTTCATGGTGTCTGCTGGTCGGCCCATCTCCATCGCTATCGCTGCCTTGCAGAGTTGATCAGAGCTAAATCCACCCGCGTAGACATAGCCTGGTAGAGCGATGGCAACAGCTAGAAGTGCTTTATGCATATTCATGAGAATGCTTCCTTTCCTTTTGCCAGGTTGATGCGTTCTAGCACATCCACGACCTACTGTTCACTGTGTGGTTTAGGGTGTACTTGAGGTGCTACAGGTGCAACGGTATGAAAGGTGCGGATAGTGCCCTCGAAACCGTGTCATTAAATACCTTTACCAACCTTATATGACACAGTAATATGTGATACACCCAAACTGTCACAGAGCAACCTACTATGTTCATCCGTGCTTATCTTCGGGCATCCACCTCCGAACAGGACGCGACACGGGCCAAGCAATCGTTGATCGACTTCGCTGCTGAGCAAGGTCATAAGATCGCAGCGTTCTACATCGAGAACGCCAGCGGCGCCAAACTTGAACGCCCCCAGTTGTTCCGCCTTCTGGACGACAGCCACGAAGGTGACGTGCTGTTGATCGAAGGGGTAGATCGGTTATCCAGGCTAAGTCAGGACGATTGGGCATTGCTGAAGGCTAGGATCGCGGCCAAGAAGGTGACTGTAGTGTCCGTTGACCTAAGCACCAGTCACGCGGCCTTGAAGCCAGCCGAGGGAATGGATGACTTCACCAAGGGGATGATTGCAGCTGTGAACGGCATGTTGCTGGACATACTCGCAGTGGTAGCACGCAAAGATTACGAAGACCGCCGCCGACGTCAGGCCCAGGGCATCGCTACAGCCAAAGCAGATGGTGCATACAAAGGCCGTCCAGCTAACCTTGACCTGCACAAGCGAGTTAGTGAACTACTGGCAGACGGAAAGAGCATCCGGAAGGTGGCCGAGCTGTTGAAGTGCAGTACCACGACGGTACAGAAGGTTCGCCAGTTGAACGCCCTGGAGGCAGCACACGAAGCGTTCAGGAAAGAATACGCAATCCTCGATGAGAAGATTGAGCAATCCCACATGCCCAACGGCCCTGATCTCACTGAGGCGGATTACCAACCCTGGATGGACAAGAAAGAGGCGCTGGAGAAGGCCGGCCAAGTACCCCAGGAGTAAGGAGTGGATACATTCAAGCACCACTGGAACAGGGTGCTGTAAACCCCTACGCTGCGGTATCAGCCCCAGAATTAGCAAACCATGGAAGACCGGGACGCAGCAATAGCGAACACGTTGGAGTTGCTGCATATGAACCAGACTGCCTTGAGGGCAGCGATAGAGGAAGTCAGTACGTGGGCTAGCCAGCGAGGATCTGTGAATGTCCACGACAGCACAATGGCCTGTCTCCAGGCCCTCGACACTAACGCGGATGCCATTACGTCTGCGATAGAAAGCTTCCGCAACTAACCCCTTCAGTGGGGCATTTCATCGCCTGCGATATTTGCCGCTTCTGGCTGTCGGCATCAACTTGGCACGGTAATGGCTCTTAATCCCGATCACCTGTTATAAGGTTTTCACCGACTCGCCCGCTCCCGATCTGATAGTCCGTAATAGGCTATTCGAGTGCCACTACCGCCAAGACAAGGTGCCGGGAAAAATTTGTAAATAAACCCCTAGATTATCCGACCGGAAAAATTAGCAGCTAGACTTGGTATGGAACCAATCATGGCCATGATGGGCTGCCTGGACATTCATCAAAAGGCGATCCCCGAAAGGATCGCATGGCCATGAATAACTCGACCCCCCGTAGGCCGCAGCAAGAGTTTCGCTGAAGGGGTCAAAGCTCAAGCTCACGACCTATTTCCCAGATCAAATTGAAACTGGCCACCTAGCTATCGCCCATTCAGCTAAAACTTTAGTTCGCTGCTCAATTGACTTCGGATTCCAACCAGCCCACTTATCGGCCAATGCTCTCGGAGTAGTAAACATCGACTCTTTTTTATATCTGGCTTTTTTCACATTATACGGCGAATCTTGGAGAGAGGAATTCAATGGCGAGGATAACGGCACAACATTCGCCAAAAGATCCTTCATATGCTTATGCTGCTCCTTATTAAAAACTTTTGCCCATTCAGACCCTTCCCCTAAAGTCTGTGGGAGAATATGCTCTATAGTTGGCAACAATGGAGGGTTATCCCCCTTCAAGCTTTGATCATACTCGACCAAGATATACCCACAAACATTCGCCCTCGCCAAAGCCCTTTTCTCAATCGCACCCTTGACGTCACCATCACTAGGCCACTGAATAGTTGGCCGTGCTTTAATCTGCCGCTTAAACTCACTGACATTGTGATTTTTCATTTGCCCCCATAGCCCCTTGAATACGGCATGCAATCCTGTCGGCTCCAACCCAACGATAGCTCGCCGAATCAAAAACGATTCCAATGCGTCCAGAAGCTCAACCACAGTTTTCTCTTTGATGGAGGATCGTTCATACTCAAGAAGCATCGACATAACATATGGATATACTGAAGCTGGGCGACGTAGGCGTACCAAGCGATCTAATCGCCTGGAAATTTCCTTACTACCCGATTGATAACCTGTCTGATCAATGGCCAAAAATGGCCCTTGAAGAGGCTTCATATCGTTGATCATCTGCTCTGGCGCTAACCCCTTCCAAGAAGCCCTGAGTTGCATGAATAGCTCCGACTTCCTGGTATTGCTATCTTGAATCAGGCAATAGGGAAAGAAGAAGTGCTCCGCCCTGCCGACAAAAGCAGCTTCAAAAGGACTCCAAATGTGATCAAAAACACGCTGAGCATTAACAGGATCTTCTGCCAAACTCGCAAACACCTCATTCCTTACAAGATCAACAACACCAACCTTCACGCCTCTAAAATTCAATCTTTCAAAAATCTTTGTCGCAGCCGATGCATCAGTTAGTTTAAGGTGCACAAAGGAAAGATGCCCAGTTACAATCCCAAGCATTTCACGCAGATGCTCCAATGAATTATCAGGATCTACGCTTAACTCCGACTTAATATGCCGCAGTATGCGTTCATACTGACTTAGAAGTTCACCTTCTGCACCCCCACTTGGCGGAGGTAGAAGTAACTGGACGTCAGCCAACTTATCTTGCAAAATCGACGGGCTATTTATACGATCCCAAATAATTCTAAACTGGCTACGATCAGCGAACGCCGGAACGATTCTAGTTGTGATTTCAAGGCCACGTCGAGAGGGCAGCAGTAGATAAAGACGCACAAGCTCAAGGGCCTCGTCCTTATCAAACGAAGCAATGCATTCCACCAAAGCCATTACGAACACATACAAAGTAAGTATTCGTTGTTGCCCATCAACTATCTCCAGGGCTCGCATACGACCTACAGCATTCCCCCTAAATGGTTTTTCATAAGCAACGATAGCCCCCATGAATTGGGTTTCTTCTACTCCTGACCTTACCTGGTCTATGTCAGCCAAAAGCTCAGCTAATTGCTTATTTTTCCAAACGTAGCTCCGCTGAAAAATCGGAATGTGAATTTGATCCGCATCCCTAATAAGCCCCTCAAAATTCTGTTCATCCTGACTATCTGTTATCCAATCCGACATTGCGACTCCTGCTTGACAACAACCCATATCCATATTGTACGTTTGACATCGAAGCTCTTCTCAGCATCGAGTTCGTGCTAGCTACGCCTTATTATTGATTCGGTATCGAACCATGCGATCACAATAACTGCTGACTTAAAAAGCCTTGTAGATCGCCGCCCACTGTTTCCAAGTGCACAGAAAAATAGGCATAAACACTTATTCATGCCTCCCGGGCAATATAGCAGAATGCCACTCATGGCGGAATCGCACATTGCTCGTGAGGGATGCAGGGGAGGATCCTATGCAAGAACGAAGCGCAGCAGGGAACCATCCTCTATGCCTCACCCCCCCTCAAAATCCACGCACGTTACTATGGACATCTATGAGTCATTCTTTGAGCAGCGCTGCGATGGTTTCTTGCGGCCCCCTCCACCATACTGCTCAAAAGTAATCACAACTGATGTATGCCCTATAATGGCTTGCGCATTACTTGTCGATCACGGCGTGCTGTGCGGCGCGAAGCGTCCATCAGTGAAACCTAGGCTTTCAGGAAATGGCTTCAAGCACCGAAGGGCAGGTGGCCACTTTTCCGCTGATTCCCGCCCCTTTACACAACTCACCAACACAGGTGCTGGTCAGTAAAAATTACTTAGCCATTGCGAACATAAGTCCAGCTTAATTTATTAACAGGTCCCACTGACGTCTAAACTCCTTAAAAATCTCTGCAGGATTGGTTTCATAAACCTTTACCAGGGCTGCAATATCCTCATCATCAAGTACCATCATGTAGCCTCGCCTATCTTGAGCTGTATCCTTACAACGCTGCAACAGAAGCGCCCTATCCTGAATAGATCGACATACTAAAATACCAACTTGACCTCTACTAGGACTGAATCTAGACGACAGCTGATCAATTTCAGGGTTACCTAATTCCTTACCATAATTCTTGCACTCCACAAAAATCAGCGGCGCGCAGTAGTGCAAAGAAAGCCATGAAAAAAAGCCGGTTTTAGCTTCGTTGGTGTATGTAATATCAACCCTCTTACGCCCCGCATGCAACTGCGTCTGTTTTTTCGGATTGCATAGCGAGGGATAGAAAATAACTGAAAAAATCTTTTCAATCACCTTCTCGTACTTATCTGCGTCATCTTTGCCTGGCAGCAGCGCCCTCAACTCTGACACCAAAGAAGACAAATCAGGGAGCTCATTACCTTCGACTTCTGAAAACTGCTCCTGGGTCATCGGAGCAGAGACCTTTGTCGCTTTATATTCCCTATACTCATCGAGCACTCGAGGTCGAACCTGAGTCTCCCTTACAGCGGCCAGTTTATCCTTTCCAAACCTAGCCATTAACGCTTTCTTGGTAACTCGTTCTCGACCACTACTCAATACCTCGACTAAATCAGAGCGGGCACTGAGATGTTCTTGCTGCATTTGAGGCAAGAGAAAGTGGCGGTAGTACTCTTCAAACTTATAGCCCAGACGCTGCCTAACAAGTATTTTCGGAACCAAGATTACTTTACCGAAAGAAGTAACGGGCAGCGGAACTAACCCCGTATCCCACCGCCCTTTCTCGGCATTCCAGATAGGTCCTGAATCAACACCCGGAGTTAGGGGGATGCCGTAAAAATCGCACATATCTTGCGTATATTTGATTAGTGGACCACGAAGAATATTACAGATGGCATCCGATATCATATCTGTTCCGATACCCGGGATTAATAGCGCCGTATCCTCCAAGTCTTTCAACAATCCGGTCCTCACTGCTGCGCTTTGGCTTAGTGCTCCCCAAACACTTTTGGCAGACCCACTTCCAAATCCATGTCCGCGCGACTCATTGGCTGAATACCCCAGGTGAAATTCATTCCGCTCGTTGAGTGAGGACAATAGGTTTTGAGCCTTTTGATTGCTCCCATCCCGAATTAACGTCAGAACCTCTTCAAAGAATGTCTGCAAAAGCGATGCAAGCTCATTCCCCCATGGACTATTCAAGTCCTTTATAGCGCTTGGCTCTAAGAAAACCGGTAAGTCTGTATCCAACTTTATATCTAGAAAGTCCAAGTAAGGCTGGGTGAGGCCAAGATTGAAGTATTCTGAAAATCGCATCATTCCCTCGATGACGTAGGGGCAAAATTGAACGATAGCGAGAGTACAGGCATTTTGCTATGCCTAAAAATTTGACGTCAAGATACAGGCAGAAGGCGAGAATGCAGCCAGTATGGCAAATCAATCATTGGAGGCAGGGTGATCCGAAGCTAGAATAGGTGCATGGTGCACCACTACGATGTGCCTAAGCACTGGTCCACTTCGAGATTTCAAGCGAGGTAAGTCCTTTAAATTCAAGGACTTAAAGAATGGAGGCGGCCCCACCAGCCACACCCCGGCACTCGATGTTCCCGCTATGGCTGCTCCCTTCCGGGCCTGACCAGGTTAACGGGTAATCAATGCGGGGGGACCGACGGGGCCACCACTACATGCCTCGCTGAGCAGCGAGTGGCGCCATTGTACCGGTCTTTAGGGCAGATACAACCTCTGAGGGAGAAAAAGTCATCATTTCTCAATGACTTGTCAGGCGCATGGGCGCTGAACCGGGGCGGAACCTGTGGGAGCGGGCGTGCCCGCGAAGAAGGCACCGCGGTGGATGGCACCGGCTTTGCCGGTGATCGCCGGCAAGCCAGCTCCTACAGGGACCGTACAAGCTTCTGGTTCTTGGTATCGAGCCAGAATGTTGGGGTCCGGGATAGCGCAGGGCTTCAGATAGCAATGCCCTGTTCGGCCAGGAATGTGACAAAGGCATCTTCGTCCAGGACCTTCACGCCCAGCTCAGCTGCCTTGGCAAGCTTGGAGCCTGCCCCCGGCCCTGCCACCACGCAGTGGGTCTTGCCAGACACCGAGCCGGCCACCTTGGCCCCCAGGCTTTCCAGCTTGTCCTTGGCGATGTCGCGGCTCATGCGCTCCAGCGTACCAGTCAGCACCCAGGTCTGGCCGGCCAGCGGCAAGCCTTCGGCTACCTTCTTCTCGCTGCTCCAATGCATGCCGAACGCCAGCAACTGGGCTTCGATGTCCCGCGCCAGCTTTTGATTCGCTTCATCCTTGAAGAACTCACGCACTGCGTCAGCCTGCTTGGCCGCCAGGGCCTGGCGCAGGTCGATGCCGTCGGCGGCGATGATCTTGTCCAGGCTGTCGAGCTTGGCCACGAGCTTCTCGGCACCGGTCGGGCCGACCGAGGCGATGTCGAGCTTGGCGATCATCCCGGCCAAGGTGGTGCTGGCAGCAAACTCGGCAGCCAGTTCGCCTTCGTCCTGTAATTGCATGCCGCTGGCCAGAAGCTGCTCGATGACCTTCTGGTTGTGCTCGTCTTCGAAGAAGTTGTGAATCTCGTAGGCCACTTCCAGGCCGATGTCCGGCAGGTAGGTAAGCACCTGCGGCAGCGCCTGCTGCACGCGCGCCAGGCTACCCAGCGAACGGGCCAGTACCTTGGCGGTCTCTTCGCCTACATCCGGAATGCCCAGGGCGTAGATGAAGCGCGCCAGGCTCGGGCGCTTGCTGGCTTCGATGGCGTCCAGCAGCTTCTTGCTGGACACCTCGGCAAAGCCTTCAAGGCCGACAATCTGCTCGAACTCCAGCTTATACAGATCCGCCGGCGAGCGGATCAAGCCTTCGTCCACCAGTTGCTCGACGCTCTTCTCACCCAGGCCGTCGATGTCCATGGCACGGCGCGACACGTAGTGAATGATCGCTTGTTTGAGCTGGGCGCCACAGGCCAGGCGACCGACACAGCGGTACACCGCACCTTCGCTGGTGGTTTCCTTGCCTTTGCTGCGCTTGACCAGCTGGGTACGTTCGACCTGCGAGCCACACACCGGGCACTCGCTCGGCACTTGTACCGGGCGGGCATTTTCCGGGCGGCGCTCCAGCACGACTTGCATCACCTGCGGGATTACGTCACCGGCACGGCGGATAATCACCGTGTCACCAATGCGCAGGCCCAGGCGGGCGATTTCGTCCATGTTGTGCAAGGTGGCGTTGGACACGGTCACACCGGCAACCTTGACCGGCTTAAGGCGCGCCACAGGCGTTACGGCACCTGTGCGGCCAACCTGGAACTCGACGTCCAGCACCTCGGTAAGCTCTTCCATGGCCGGGAACTTGTGGGCAATCGCCCAGCGTGGCTCACGGGCTCGGAAACCCAGCTCGCGCTGGGCCGCCAGGCTGTTGACCTTGAACACCACGCCGTCGATTTCGTAAGGCAGGCTGTTGCGCCGCTCGCCAATGTCGCGGTAGTAGGCCAGGCATTCATCGATGCCTGCTGCGTGCTTGAGCTCGCGGCTGATCGGCAGGCCCCAGGCCTTGAGCTGCTCGAGGGTGCCGATGTGGCTGTCACCGATGCTCTCGGACACCTGGCCAACGCCATAGCAGCAGAATTCCAGCGGGCGGCTGGCGGTAATCTTCGAGTCCAGCTGACGCAGGCTGCCGGCGGCGGCGTTGCGCGGGTTGGCGAAGGTCTTGCCGCCGGCTTCGGCCTGGGCAGCATTGAGCCGGTCGAAACCGGCCTTGCTCATGTACACCTCACCGCGCACCTCCAGCACCGCCGGCCAGCCCTGGCCTTGCAGTTTGAGCGGGATGTTGCGCACGGTGCGCACGTTGGCGCTGATATCCTCGCCGGTGGTGCCGTCACCACGGGTAGCGCCCTGCACCAGCTGGCCGTCGCGGTACAGCAGGCTCACGGCCAAGCCATCGAGCTTGGGTTCGCAGCTGTAGTCAACCGCCCCGGGCTGGTCGAGGCCTTCTACCACGCGGCGGCCGAACTCACGCAGGTCGGTTTCTTCAAAGGCGTTGCCCAGGCTGAGCATGGGCACTTCGTGGCGCACTTGGCTGAAGGCGGACAACGCCTGGCCGCCGACGCGCTGGGTTGGCGAATCGGGGGTTACCAGGTGGGGGTTTTCAGCCTCAAGCGCCTTCAGTTCGTTGAACAGGCGGTCGTATTCGGCATCGGGCACGCTGGGTTCGTCGAGCACGTAGTAGCGGTAGTTGTGCTGGTCGAGTTCGGCACGCAGTTCGTGGATACGGGTTTCGGCGGTCATTTTTCAGGATCTCTTGCAAAGCAAAAGAGCAGCACTGGGCTGCTCTTGCACTTGAAACAGGGTGGACAGGACCAGGCCAGGCCTGCCCACTTGGGCACATCAGCGCTTCTGGGTCAGCGCGCGGCGCTCGAACTCGACGATGCGCTGGCGGTAGTGCTCGATGGTCTGGGCCGTCAGCACGCTGCGCTGGTCGTCCTTGAGCTCGCCGTTGAGTTCGTGGGCCAGCTTGCGCGCCGCGGCGACCATCACGTCGAAGGCCTGCTTCGGATGACGCGGGCCCGGCAGCCCAAGGAAGAAGCTCACCGCACGGGTGCTGAAGTGGTCGATGTCGTCCAGGTCGAACACGCCAGGTTTTACCGCGTTGGCCATGGAGAACAGCACTTCGCCGTGGCCGGCCATGCTCTCGTGGCGGTGGAAGATGTCCATTTCGCCGAAGCGCAGGCCGCTTTCCAGAATGTTCTGCAGCAGTGCCGGGCCTTTGAAGCCGCCTTCGTCACGGGAGATCACGCTGATCACCAGCACTTCCTCGGCCGGTGGCAGCTCCTTGAGGCTGGTGGCAGGCGCCGGGCTGCTGCTGCGGGTGTTGTCGGCGGCAAAGTCGTCATCGCTGTCGGCAAACAGGTCAGGCTCGCGCGTGTCGGCACTCAGGTTCAGGTCGCCCTGCTGCACATCCGCCGCTGCGGTGGCGCGCTTGTTGCGTTTGCTGGCCTTGGCCGGCTTGGGCTCGCGTTCGCGATCACGCGAAGAAGCGCTGAGCGACGGCAGGTCGCTTTCGTCCAGCTCAGGCTCCTTGTGGGTGTCCAGCACACGCGACGGGCCGAGCACTTCGGCACCGCCACCCTCTTCGTCCGGCAGGTTGGAATAACTGCGATCCAGACGGAATTTCAACTTGCCTTTCCCGCCGCGCATGCGGCGCCAGCCGTCGAAAAGAATCCCGGCAATGACAATGATGCCGATGACGATCAGCCACTCGCGCAGACCGATTTCCATGTAATCCCGTGCCTCTATAAAAATATGCTTGAAAACAAAGGGTTCAAAGCCCTTTAACACGTGGCGCCAACTCTATGTTCTGACAGGCGTTTTACCCACGCAAAAAACGAGTGACATTAAGCTAGCACGACCAAAGACAACTTTACACCGTCTGTCGCACATGACGGGGGCATTTCGCTACAGAATGTGCCCCCATCGTCGCACATCAAGCGTCGACCATGGCCATGGCCGCCTCCACATCAACTGCAACAAGACGTGAACAACCCGGTTCATGCATGGTCACCCCCATCAACTGGTCCGCCATTTCCATGGCAATCTTGTTATGCGTGATGTAGATGAACTGCACGCTTTCACTCATTTCCTTGACCAGCCGCGCATAGCGCCCGACGTTGGCATCGTCCAGCGGCGCATCGACCTCGTCGAGCATGCAGAACGGTGCGGGGTTCAACTTGAAGATGGCAAACACCAGCGCCAAAGCGGTCAGTGCCTTCTCGCCGCCGGACAGCAGATGGATGGTGCTGTTCTTCTTGCCCGGTGGTCGCGCCATGATCGTTACCCCTGTATCGAGTAGATCTTCGCCCGTCAGTTCCAGATAAGCGCTGCCACCACCGAAAACTTTTGGGAAAAGTGCCTGTAATCCGGCATTTATCTGATCAAAGGTATCCTTGAAGCGGTTGCGCGTTTCCTTGTCGATCTTGCGGATGACGTTTTCCAGGGTCTCCAGGGCTTCGACCAGGTCGGCGTCCTGCGCGTCCAGGTAGCGCTTGCGCTCGGACTGCTGTTCATATTCCTCGATGGCGGCCAGGTTGATCGCGCCCAGGCGCTGGATGCGTGCTTCAAGCTGCTCCAGTTCCTGTTCGGTGCCCTGCTCGCTGGCCTCGGCCTCCAGGGTGGCAAGCACGCCTTGCAGGTCGTAGCCATCGGCCAGCAACTGTTCCTGCAGGGTCTTGCGTCGCACATCCAGGCCCTGGCACTCCAGGCGCAGTGTTTCCAGCTGGCCGCGCAGCAGTTGGGCTTGCTGCTCGGCCTGAGTGCGGCGCTTTTCGGCATCACGCAGTTCGCGGTCGGCTTCGTCCATGTGCAAGCGGGCCTGGCGCATTTCCTCGTCGACGCCCATGCGCCGCTCCAGCAGTTCTTCGAGCTTCAGACGCAGTTCTTCCTGAGGGGCCTCGCCCTCCTCCAGGTTTAGGCTCAGTTGCTCCTGGCGCTCGGTCAGGCGCGCAGCCTGCTGTTCCAGGCGCTCCAGGGCCTGACGGGTGGAGTCGTGCTGGGCGCGCAGCGAGCCCAGGCGCACGGCCAGCTGGTGGGTGTGGTCCTTGTGCTGGCGGGCCTCCTGGCGCACCCGGTCGAGGCCTTCGCGCAGGGTGTCGCGGCGGGCCATCAACTGCTCACGCTGCTCGGTGTCCTGGGCCATCAGTTCCAGAGCTTCCTGCAGCAGCAAGCGCGCTTCACCTAGCTGCTCATGCTCCAGGGCGCGCTGCTCTTCCAGCTCGGCCAGTTCTTCAAGCAGGCGTCGACGGCGTAACTCGACCTGCTCGGCACGGGCACGGCTGGCCGACAGGCTGGCATTCAGTTCGCCATGCAGACGGTTTTCTTCCTGGGTGCGGCGGCGCAGCTGTTCGCGCTGCTCTTCCTGGTCCAGTTGCTGCTCGCGCAGGGCCTGCAGCTGTTGCTCCAACTGCTCCAGTGCCGCTTCCTGCTCATGTTGCTCCAGGCCCAGGCGCTCGATCTCCTGGCCGCGCGCCAGCACGCCGCCTTCGGCTTCACCCCCACGGCGCACCCGCAGGAAGTGCCGGCCTACCCAGTAGCCATCGCGGCTGACCAGGCTCTGCCCTTCGCCAAGCGACGCGCGCTGTGCCAGGGCCTGGGCCAGGTCTTCCACAGGCTTGACCTGGCCCAGCCAGGGCGCCAGGTCGATACGGCCCTCGACCTTTTCCAGCAGGCTGCCGGGCAACGATGCCCCCTTGCTGCTGGCCTGCAGCAAGCGCAGCTCACCTTGCTCAAGGCCTGTAAAATCGAGCGTATCGAAATCATCCACCAGCACGGCCTGCAGATCGGCGCCAAGCACCGTTTCTACTGCCAACTCCCAACCCGGCTCTACCCGCAAGCCTTCAGCCAGGCGTGGCTGTTGTTCTAGCCCTTGGCCTTGCAGCCAGTCAGCAGCACCTGCGCCCGGTTCCAGGGCGGCCTGCTGCAAGGCTTCGAGCGAGGCCAGACGACCCCCCAGGCGTTGCAGGTCGCCCTGGGCCTGCTGCTGCGCCTGGGTGGCCTGTTGCAGTTGCTCGCGCACACTCTCCAGGCGCTCGACCACCTGTTCTTCGGACAGCTGCAGTTCTTCCAGCAGCATTTCACTGCTGGCCAGTTGCTCGGCCAATTCGAGCATGGCCGCGTCCTGCGGGTCGCTACCCAGTTGCTCGCGCTCCTCGCCTAGCTTGCGCTGACGCTCGGCCAAACGTTCCAGGCTGGCTTCCAGCTGTTGCAGGCGCGCCTGCTGTACTTCGGCCTGGCGGCGTGGCTCGGCGGAGCGGCTGTTGAAGCTGTCCCACTGCTCCTGCCAGCCGTGCATGCCCGACTCGGCTTCTTCAAGGGCCGCAGCGGCCTCTTCAGCGGCAGCCAGGGTCATTTCCTGCTCGGGTTCGAGCATGGCCAGCTCTTCGCCCAGAGTGGCCAGCAAGGTGCGGTCGTGGCCCAGGTGCGACTCGGTCTCCAGGCGCGTGCGCTCGGCTTCCTTGAAGTCGTCCTGCAACTGGCGCAGGCGCTGCTGGCCGTGCTGGATACTCTGCTCGACCCGGGCGATGTCACCGGCTACCGAGTAGAAGCGGCCCTGCACCTGGTTGAAGCGTTCGGACAATTCATGGTGGCCATCGCGCAGGCGCTCGATGCTGGCATCGGCGTTGCGCTGCTCGGCCACCAATGCCTCATGGGACACATCCTGGTCGCCAATCACCGACTCGCGCTGGCGCACCTGCTCGTCCAGGCCGCGCCAGCGCAAGGCCGACAGGCGTGCCTTCGACTGGCGCTCCTGGGCTTTGTACTCGCGGTACTTCTCGGCCGCCTGGGCCTGGCGGTGCAGGCGCTCAAGCTGGCGCTCCAGCTCTTCGCGCAGGTCGGTCAGGCGCGCCAGGTTTTCCTGGGTGCGGCGGATGCGGTTCTCGGTTTCGCGACGGCGCTCCTTGTACTTGGAGATGCCAGCGGCTTCCTCGATAAAGTTGCGCAGCTCCTCGGGCTTGGCCTCGATCAGCTTGGAGATCATCCCCTGCTCGATGATCGAATAGCTGCGCGGCCCCAGGCCGGTACCGAGGAAAATATCGGTAATGTCGCGCCGGCGGCACTTGGTGCCGTTGAGGTAATAGCTGTTCTGCCCGTCGCGGGTGACCTTGCGGCGGATCGAAATTTCGGCGTAGGCGGCGTACTCGCCGACCAGGGTGGTTTCGCTGTTGTCGAACACCAGCTCGATGCTGGCCTGGCTGACCGGCTTGCGGCCGCTGGAGCCGTTGAAGATGACGTCGGTCATCGACTCGCCGCGCAGGTTTTTTGCCGAGCTCTCGCCCATCACCCAGCGCACCGCGTCGATGATGTTGGACTTGCCGCAGCCATTGGGGCCGACCACGGCCGCCATGTTGCTGGGAAAATTGACCGTGGTCGGGTCGACGAACGACTTGAAGCCGGCCAGGCGAATGCACTTCAGGCGCATCGGTCAGCCTCGGGCCAGCGCCGCCAGCACCAGTTCGCAGCTGCGCTGGCCGTAGGCGGTAAGCACCTCGCGAATGCGCGGCAGGTCGCGGGCGACCACGGCGTCGAGCAGGCGGGCGAACAGGTCGAGGTAGTCGATCATGTTGGCCTGGCGCTGGTCCAGCGACAGGTAGTAGGCACGGCTCATGGCCGGCTGCAGGTTTTCCACGGTTTCCTGCAGGAACGGGTTGTCGGCGAACGGATAGGCCGCGCGCATTACCGCGAAGCTGTCGGCGACAAACGTCTTGATGTCGAGCTGGTCATGGGCACGCTGCAGGCGCTGCTGAATATCCAGAAACGGGCGCAGGTCGGCATCGGTGCGCCATTTTTGCGCAACCGCATTGCCCAGCAGGATGTAGAACTCGCCCATCAAGGAACACAAGCTGCGCACGCTGCGCTCGTCAAGCACGGTCACGTGAGCGCCCCGGCGCGGCAAGATCGCCACCAGGTGCCGACGCTCGAGGATCAACAACGCTTCGCGCACCGAGCCACGGCTGACGTTGAGGGCCAGGGTCACCTTCTGCTCCTGGATACGCTCGCCTGGCGCCAGCTCGCCGCGGATGATGCGTTCGGCCAGGTAATCGGCAATCTGCTCGGAGAGGCTGTCCGGGGCCTTGAACGTCATGGTTTTCCTTCAAAATCATTGAACTGGGCACAAGGGGCGGATTGTAGCGTATTTGGGCGGTAATCGCGCAGAGGGCCCAGGGGGTTTATTTGACCTGCCAGACAGCCGCGCGCCCGGCGCGATCTATGCTTGTTGTATGGGCAATGTGAGCGGCCGGGCGGCGGCATGAGCAATTTCTTGACCTTTGAGTCAGAAAAATATTGACCTGCTGGACAGCTGTTGCTTAGAGTCCGCCCAACAACAATAAAACCATTGCGAGGCTATCCCCGTGATCCAGTTTCTCGTCAACCAGGAGCTGCGTAGTGAGCACGCCCTGGATCCGAACATGACGGTGCTGCAGTACCTGCGCGAGCACCTGGGCAAACCCGGCACCAAGGAGGGCTGCGCCAGTGGTGACTGCGGCGCCTGCACCGTGGTCGTCGGCGAATTGACCCAGGACGAACAAGGCAACGACAGCCTGCGCTACCGCAGCCTCAACTCCTGCCTCACCTTTGTCTCGTCGCTGCATGGCAAGCAACTGATCAGCGTTGAAGGCCTCAAGCACCAGGGCCAACTGCACAGCGTGCAACAGGCCATGGCCGATTGCCATGGCTCGCAATGCGGCTTCTGCACACCTGGCTTTGTCATGTCGCTGTTCGCCTTGCAAAAGAACAGCAGCGGCCCCGACCTGCACCAGGCCCAGGAAGCCTTGGCCGGCAACCTGTGCCGTTGCACCGGCTACCGCCCCATCCTCGACGCCGCCGAGCAGAGCTGCCGCCAGCCCTGCCGCGACCAGTTCGATGCCCAGCAGGCGCAAACCATCAGCCGCCTCAAGGCCATTACGCCGACCCAGACGGGCGAGCTGAACAGCGGCGACAAGCGTTGCCTGGTGCCGCTGACCGTAGCCGACCTGGCCGACCTGTACAGCTCGCACCCCGAAGCCCGCCTGCTGGCCGGCGGTACCGACCTGGCCCTGGAAGTGACCCAGTTCCACAAGACCTTGCCGGTGATGATTTATGTCGGCCACGTGGAGGAGCTCAAGCGCATCGAAAAAACCGCCAGCCACCTGGAAATCGGCGCGGCCACCCCGCTTACCGACTGCTACGGCGCACTCCACGAGGAGTACCCGGACTTCGGCGACCTGCTGCACCGCTTCGCCTCGCTGCAGATTCGCAACCAGGGCACCCTGGGCGGCAATATCGGCAACGCCTCGCCCATCGGCGACTCCCCTCCTCTGCTGATTGCCCTGGACGCGCAGATCGTCCTGCGCCAAGGCGAGCGCCAGCGCACCATGGCACTGGAAGACTACTTCATCGACTACCGCATCACTGCCCGCCAGGACAGCGAGTTCATCGAGAAGATCATCGTGCCTCGCGCCACCAGTGACTGGGCGTTCCGCGCCTACAAAGTGTCCAAGCGCCTGGACGACGACATTTCTGCCGTGTGCGCGGCCTTCAACCTGAGCATCGAAGACGGCATGGTCAGTGGCGTGCGCATCGCCTTCGGCGGCATGGCGGCCATCCCTAAGCGGGCCCGCGCCTGCGAAGCGGCACTGCGCGGCAAGCCGTGGAACCAGGCCGCCATCGAGCGTGCCTGCCAGGCCCTGGCCGAAGACTTCACCCCGCTCAGCGACTTCCGCGCCAGCAAGGAATACCGCCTGCTGACCGCGCAGAACCTGCTGCGCAAGTACTTCATCGAACAGCAAACGCCGCACATCGAAACCCGGGTGACCGCTTATGTCTAACCATCACGTAGCCAAGAGCCAGGCCGAGATGGCCGAGCTGTTCAGCCAGGACCTCACCACCGGGGTGGGCCGCAGCGTCAAGCACGACAGCGCCGACAAGCATGTATCCGGCGAGGCGCTGTACATTGACGACCGCCTGGAATTCCCCAACCAATTGCACGTGTATGCGCGCACCGCCGACCGCGCCCATGCGCGCATCCTGCGCATCGACACCACGCCGTGCTATGCCTTCGAGGGTGTACGCATCGCCATCACCCACGAAGATATCCCAGGCCTGAAAGACATCGGCCCGGTGGTGGCCGGCGACCCGCTGCTGGCCATCGACAAGGTCGAGTTCTTCGGCCAGCCGGTGCTTGCAGTGGCCGCCCGTGACCTTGAAACCGCACGCCGCGCGGCCATGGCCGCCATCGTCGAATACGAAGACCTTGAACCGGTGCTGGATGTGGTCGAGGCGCTGCGCAAGAAGCACTTCGTGCTCGACAGCCACACCCACCAGCGCGGCGATTCCGCTGCCGCCCTGGCCAGCGCCCCGTACCGCATTCAGGGCACGCTGCACATTGGCGGCCAGGAACACTTCTACCTGGAAACGCAGATTTCCTCGGTGATGCCTACCGAAGACGGCGGCATGATCGTCTATTGCTCCACGCAGAACCCCACCGAAGTACAGAAGCTGGTCGCCGAAGTGCTCGACGTGCCGATGAACAAGGTGGTGCTGGACATGCGCCGCATGGGTGGCGGCTTTGGTGGCAAGGAAACCCAGGCCGCCAGCCCGGCCTGCCTGTGTGCGGTGGTGGCGCGCCTGACCGGCCAGCCCACCAAGATGCGCCTGCCGCGGGTCGAAGACATGACCATGACCGGCAAGCGCCACCCGTTCTATGTCGAGTACGACGTGGGCTTTGACGACACTGGCCGGCTGCACGGTATCAACTTCGACCTGGCCGGCAACTGCGGTTACTCGCCCGACCTGTCCGGCTCGATCGTCGACCGCGCCATGTTCCACTCCGACAACGCCTACTACCTGGGCGATGCCACCGTGCATGGCCACCGCTGCAAGACCAACACCGCCTCCAACACCGCCTACCGCGGCTTTGGCGGCCCGCAGGGCATGGTCGCCATCGAGCAGGTGATGGACCATATCGCCCGCCACCTGGGCCGTGACCCGCTGGCCGTGCGCAAGGCCAACTACTACGGCAAGACCGAGCGTAACGTCACCCACTACTACCAGACCGTCGAGCACAACATGCTCGAAGAGATGACCGCCGACCTGGAAGCCAGCAGCGACTACGCCGAGCGCCGTGAGTCGATCCGCCGCTTCAACGCCAACAGCCCGGTGCTGAAGAAGGGCCTGGCGCTGACGCCGGTCAAGTTCGGCATTTCGTTCACCGCCACCTTCCTCAACCAGGCCGGTGCGCTGATCCACATCTACACCGATGGCAGCATTCACCTGAACCACGGCGGCACCGAGATGGGCCAGGGGCTGAATACCAAGGTGGCACAGGTGGTGGCGCAGATCTTCCAAGTGGATTTCAGCCGTATCCAGATCACCGCCACCAATACCGACAAGGTGCCCAACACCTCGCCGACCGCTGCCTCCAGTGGCGCCGACCTGAACGGCAAGGCGGCGCAGAACGCGGCCGAAATCCTCAAGCGGCGCCTGACCGAGTTTGCCGCACGGCACTATCAGGTGACCGAGGAAGACGTCGAGTTCCGCAACGGCCATGTGCGCATGCGCGACCAGATCGTCAGCTTCGAGCAACTGGTGCAGCAGGCCTACTTCGCCCAGGTGTCGCTGTCCAGCACCGGGTTCTATCGCACGCCGAAAATCTTCTACGATCGCAGCCAGGCACGCGGCCGGCCGTTCTACTACTACGCCTTCGGCGCTGCCTGCGTGGAAGTGATCGTGGATACCCTGACCGGCGAGTACAAGATGCTGCGTGCCGACATCCTGCACGACGTGGGCGACTCGCTTAACCCGGCCATCGACATTGGCCAGGTGGAAGGCGGCTTCATCCAGGGCATGGGCTGGCTGACCACCGAAGAACTGGTGTGGAACGCCAAAGGCAAACTGATGACCAACGGCCCGGCCAGCTACAAGATCCCGGCCGTCGCCGACATGCCGCTGGACCTGCGGGTGAAGCTGGTGGAAAACCGCAAGAACCCGGAAGACACCGTGTTCCATTCCAAGGCCGTGGGCGAGCCGCCGTTCATGCTCGGCATTGCCGCCTGGTGTGCGATCAAGGATGCCGTGGCTAGCCTTGCCGACTACCGCGTGCAGCCGAACATCGACGCGCCGGCGACACCGGAACGGGTGCTGTGGGGTTGTGAGCAGATGCGCAAGGTGGTGGCTGCAGCGCAACCTGAAGCCCCAGAGTTCGAAACTGTGACTCAGTAACACCGCGGTCCATGTAGGAGCGGCCTTGTGCCGCGAAAGGGGCGCGCAGCGGCCCCAGGATCTGCACAGGAATGAAGATTTTTGGGGCTGCCATGCAGCCCTTTCGCGGCACAAGGCCGCTCCTACACAAAGCCGACCGCGTTGCACTGAAGAGGATCTGCATCATGCACCAATGGATCAACGCCCTCGCCGACCACCAGTCCCGTGGCGAAGCCTGCGTGCTGGTGACCATCATCGAGGAGCGCGGCTCGACCCCGCGCAACGCTGGCTCGAAGATGGTGGTCAGCGCCAGTGGCCTGTTCGACACCATCGGCGGCGGCCACCTGGAATACAAGGCCCTGCACATCGCCCGGCAAATGCTCGAAGAGCAGCGCACCACCCCACACCTGGAGCGCTTTAGCCTTGGCGCCAGCCTGGGCCAGTGCTGCGGCGGCGTGACCGTGCTGCTGTTCGAGCCCATGGCCGCCGTGCAGGCGCAGATCGCCGTGTTCGGCGCGGGCCATGTCGGCCGGGCTCTGGTACCCTTGCTCGCCGCGCTGCCCTGCCGGGTGCGCTGGATCGATTCGCGCGAACAGGAATTCCCCGAGCTCATCCCCAACGGGGTGACCAAGGTCGTCAGTGAGGAACCGGTCGATGAAGTCGCGGGCCTGCCACCAGGCTGCTACTGCATCGTCATGACCCACAACCACCAGCTCGACCTCGAGCTGACCGCCGCCATTCTCAAGCGCAACGACTTCACCTGGTTCGGCCTGATCGGCTCGAAGACCAAACGGGTCAAGTTCGAGCACCGCCTGCGCGAGCGCGGCTACGACGAGGCCGTGCTGGCGCGCATGCGCTGCCCGATGGGCCTGCCGGAGGTAAAGGGCAAGCTGCCCATCGAGATCGCTGTGTCCATCGCCGGCGAAATCATCGCCACCTACAACGCCTGCTTCGGCCAGCACGACGCTGCTGCCAATGCCGGCCCCATTGCCCAGTTGCTGCCGCCCTCCCGGCGCAGCCAAGCTATTTGACGAGTGTGTTATGACCGTTACCCGCAAAGCCTACCGTGCCGCCATCCTGCACAGCATCGCCGACCCGGCCGAGGTGGGCCTGGAGGCTTCCCATGAGTATTTCGAAGACGGCCTGCTGGTGGTCGACGATGGCCGCATCAGCGCCATTGGCCACGCCAGCGACCTGCTGCCGACGCTGGACGCCGGCATCCCGGTGGAGCACTACCAGGACGCGCTGATCACCCCGGGTTTTATCGACACCCATATCCATTTCCCGCAGACCGGCATGATCGGCTCCTACGGCGAGCAACTGCTGGACTGGCTGAACACCTACACCTTCCCCTGCGAAAAACAGTTCGCCGATAAAGCCCACGCCGACCAGGTGGCGAAAATCTTCCTCAAGGAACTGCTGCGCAACGGCACCACCACCGCGCTGGTATTCGGTAGCGTGCACCCGGAATCGGTCAACGCCCTGTTCGAAGAGGCCGAGCGCCTGGACCTGCGCCTGATCGCAGGCAAGGTGATGATGGACCGCAATGCCCCGGACTACCTGACCGACACCGCCGAGTCCGGCTACGCCGAAAGCAAGGCGCTGATCGAGCGCTGGCATGGCAAGGGCCGCCTGCACTACGCCGTTACCCCGCGCTTCGCCCCGACCAGTACGCCAGAACAGCTGACCCTGGCCGGCCAGTTGCTCAAGGAACACCCGGGCGTGTACATGCACACGCACCTGTCGGAAAACCTCAAGGAAATCGACTGGGTCAAGTCGCTGTTCCCCGAGCAGAAGGGTTACCTGGACGTGTACGACCACTTCGAGCTGCTGGGCGAGCGCTCAGTGTTTGCCCACGGCGTGCACCTGTGCGACGACGAATGCCAGCGCCTGGCCGAAACCGGCTCGGCCGTGGCCTTCTGCCCCACCTCCAACCTGTTCCTCGGCAGCGGCCTGTTCAACCTGCCCCAGGCCGAGCGCTTCAAGGTCAACGTGGGCCTGGGTACCGACGTCGGCGCCGGCACCAGCTTCTCGCTGCTCAACACTTTGAACGAAGCGTACAAAGTGATGCAGCTGCAAGGCGCGCGCCTGCACCCGTACAAGTCGCTGTACCTGGCCACCCTCGGCGGCGCCCGTGCGCTGCGCCTGGACGACCGCATCGGCAGCCTGCGCCCGGGCAACGATGCCGACTTCGTGGTGCTGGACTACAAGGCCACGCCGCTGCTGGACTACCGCATTCAGCAGTCCAACAGCATCGAAGAGACCCTGTTCGTGCTCACCACCCTGGGCGACGACCGCACTGTGCGTGAAACCTACGCTGCCGGGCGTTGCGTGCACCAGCGCTAAGGCTCTTTTGCCAGGCCCCGGTACAGCGCGCCGCCGATTGCAGCACCGATCAGCGGCGCCACCCAGAACAGCCACAGCTGTTGCAGGGCCCAGCCACCGACGAACAAGGCCGGCCCCGTGCTGCGCGCGGGGTTGACCGAGGTATTGGTTACCGGGATCGAGATCAGGTGGATCAGGGTCAGGGCCAGGCCGATGGCGATCGGTGCAAAACCTGCCGGCGCCCGCGAATCGGTCGCACCCATGATCACCACCAGGAACATCGCCGTCATCACCACTTCACTGATGAAGCCCGCACCCAGCGTATAGCCACCGGGGGAGTGGTCGGCGTAGCCGTTCGAAGCCAGCCCCGAAGACAGCTCGAAACCGGCCTTGCCGCTGGCGATGAGGTAGATCACACCGGCCGCCAGAATGGCGCCAATCACTTGCGCGATCACGTAGGGCAGCAGCTCTTTGGCAGGAAAGCGCCCACCCACCACCAGCCCGAACGACACGGCAGGGTTGAGGTGGCAACCAGAGATATGGCCGATGGCAAACGCCATGGTCAGTACGGTGAGGCCGAAGGCGAAGGCGACACCGAGCACACCGATGCCGAGAGGGGAACTGGCTGCGAGTACAGCACTGCCACAGCCACCAAGGACCAGCCAGAAGGTGCCGATCAGTTCGGCACCCATGCGTTTACCGAGGGACATGCTCATGAATCCATTCCTCAAGAAGTTGAACGCAACGAATGCGCAAGCCCAACTGCTTGATGAAGGTTTGCTCACAAGAATTTAGCAGACCTTTGGCTGATGGCCAGAAATGACTGGGGGCCGCTTCGCGCCCCATTCGCAGCACAAGGCTGCTCCTACAGGCATCGCGTAACACCTGTAGAAGCAGCCTTGTGCTGCGAATGGGCTGCAAAGCAGCCCCCTTCAATCACCTTGGCAAACGATCAACCCTTGGCAGAAACCTTGGGCTTTTTCAGCAAATGCGAGAACACCGCATGCAGATCGTCCGAGGCGCTCTCCTCGTCCAGGTTCAGCTTGCTGTCGATGTGGTCCATGTGGTGCATCATCAGGCTCACGGCCTGCTCGGCATCACGCGCCTCGATGGCATCGATCAGCTGCATGTGCTCGTCATACGAGCAATGCGAGCGGTTGCCGCTTTCGTACTGGGCAATGATCAGCGAAGTCTGCGACACCAGGCTGCGCTGGAAGCTCACCAGCGGCGCATTGCCCGCTGCTTCCGCCAGCTTGAGGTGGAACTCGCCGGAAAGACGAATGCCGGCACCGCGATCACCGCGTGAGAAGCTGTCGCGCTCTTCGCGCACCATCTGCCGCAGTTCGTTGAGCTGATCCAGGGTAGCGTGCTGCACGGCCAGTTCGGTAATGGCCCGCTCCACCATGCGCCGCGAGAAGAACACCTGGCGCGCCTCTTCTACCGTCGGGCTGGCCACCACTGCACCGCGGTTCGGCCGCAGCAGCACCACACTTTCGTGGGCCAGGCGCGACAGGGCGCGGCGGATGATGGTGCGGCTGACGCCGAAGATTTCGCCCAGCGCTTCCTCGCTCAACTTGGTGCCCGGCGCCAGGCGCTGCTCGAGGATAGCCTCGAAAATGTGCGCGTAGACGATGTCGTCCTGGGTACCACTGCGGCCGGCCTTGCCGACACGTGCAGGTTTCTTCAGAGGTTGCAGCTGTTCGTTCATGGGCTCTCGAGGCACGAAGAGAAAGTATGGCGCCATTGTACACAGGCTGAGGCGATTCCGCAGGGGGCGTTTTACCTATATAGCCGTTGTACGACGCATTGCGCACACAAAACATAAAACATTATTTGCATTCTTTGTACACAAAAGCATAATCCACCGAGCAACTTCTTGACCCGCGAGTCAATAAAACGGTCAGACGTCTGCCTTCCCTCGCGGAGCCGCCAAGTGCATTGCGCAGGAAACTGGCTCCATAACAACAAGAAAGACTTGAGGAGTACTCGCTGTGGCAAGCCGCAAATCCGAAGCCCCTACGCTGGATCTCGCCCCACCGCTCGAAACAAGCTGGCTGGAGCGGATTTTCAAACTCAAGCAACACGGCAGCACCGTCAAAACCGAGATGATCGCTGGGGTGACCACCTTCATCACCATGGCCTACATCATTTTCGTCAACCCCAACATCATGGCCGACGCCGGCATCGACCATGGTGCCGCCTTTGTCGCCACCTGCATCGCCGCCGCGCTGGGCTGCCTGCTGATGGGCCTGTACGCCAACTGGCCGGTGGGCCTGGCACCGGGCATGGGGCTTAACGCCTTCTTCACCTACACCGTGGTCGGCACCATGGGCTACAACTGGGAAACGGCGCTGGGGGCGGTGTTCGTCTCGGGCGTGCTGTTCATGTTCCTGACCTTGTCGAAAGTGCGCGAATGGTTGCTGAACAGCATCCCGGTCAGCCTGCGCCATGCCATGGGGGCCGGCGTCGGATTGTTTCTCGGGCTGATCGGCCTGAAGACGGCAGGCATCATCGTCGACAGCCCCGCCACCCTGATCAAGCTGGGCTCGCTGCATGAGCCGGGGCCGCTGCTGGCGGCAATCTGCTTCCTGCTGATCGCCATCCTTAGCTACAAGCGGGTGTTCGGCGCGATCCTGATCAGCATCATCGGCGTCACCCTGGCGGGCTGGGGCCTGGGCCTGGTCAAGTTTGGCGGGGTGATGTCGATGCCGCCGAGCCTGGCACCGACCTGGATGGCCATGGACGTGGCCGGGGTGTTCAACGTCAGCATGATCAGCGTGGTGCTGGCGTTCCTGTTCGTGCACATGTTCGACACCGCCGGCACGCTGATGGGCGTGGCGCAGCGGGCCAACCTGGTGGCGGCGGACGGGCGTATCGAGAACCTGTCGAAGGCGCTGAAGGCGGACAGTGCTTCGAGTGTGTTCGGTGCAGTGGTGGGTGTGCCACCGGTGACCAGCTATGTGGAAAGTGCTGCCGGTGTTGCCGCAGGTGGCCGTACTGGCCTCACGGCTGTGGTGGTCGGCCTGCTGTTCATCGCCGCGATGTTCTTCGCGCCGCTGGCCGGGATGATTCCGGCCTACGCGACGGCCGGCGCGCTGATCTACGTGGCGATGCTGATGATGGGCAGCATGGCGCACATCCATTGGGACGAGGCCACCGACAGCATTCCGGCAATTGTCACGGTGATCATGATGCCCCTGACCTTTTCGGTCGCCGATGGTATTGCGTTGGGCTTCATCAGCTACGTCGCGCTGAAGACAGGTACTGGCAAGTACAAGGAAATCTCGGCCAGTCTGTGGGTGCTGTGCGCAATCTTCATTGCCAAGTTTGTGTTCCTTTAACCTCTATCTTCCCCCTGCAGGAGCGGCCTTGGGTCGCGAACGGGCTGCTAAGCAGCCCCAGACATCCCTTTCACGACGCAGATCCTGGGGCCGCTTTGCGGCCCTTTTCTACCAGTCCGACGTCCCGGCAAGGCCGCTGTTACAGAGACCGTGCCAGCCGGCAAGACTGATATTTTTGTCAGGTGCAAGGTGTACCGGGGCCTGATACAAATCATGCAGATCTCCAAGGTTTTATAACCAGAGGCTGACCAATGCACAGTATGGACCTCCCTGCATGTGCTTATACCCCGTATGGACACAGCAGACCTCGCAAAAACCATACTGGCTTCAATGGCGAACCCCAAGACGGGTTGACGGGTCTTTATCCGTTAGGCAACGGACATAGAGCGTACAGCCCGTCGCTCATGAGGTTTCACAGCCCAGACTCCCTGAGTCCTTTCAAAACGGGCGGACTCAACGCCTATAGCTACTGCTTAGGGGACCCGGTAAACCTGACAGACCCTTCTGGTATGTCCCCCGGTCTTTTCGAACAATTCAAAGGTCTGTTTAAACCAAGTAAAAAGCTCGCAGCCAGCACGTGGGACCTCACTGGAAAATCCCTGTTTCCAAGTCGTTCACAGTCCGAGCACGGCTTCATCGAAGGAAGAAGCGTGATCAATGAATACACCCAGAAACTCTCCACCAGCACACCCTTCCTAGAGAAGCTAGCCAAAGTGAACAGCAACCTGGCGAGCCATGGTGATGCTTCCTTGAGTCGCGAGCACGCACAGGCCTACGTCGAGATTGGACAACGCACTAGAAGCGGGAGTCTTTCCAACACTTCAGCCCATTTGCAGGCCGGCCTGGAATGGATGAAAGAGCAAGGAGCACCACGCCTGGTCGGCACATTCTTCAATCTGGGAGGGGCGTTGGCTGCGGGCGCTGAAGATCATGCATTGCTGAAGACAGGCAAGTCACTGCACGTTACACAACATGCCATACGCGATGATATTGCCACCGCCCAGACGAAAAAAAGCCCGCCAGTGTGAGAGCGGGCCAAAGGACCTACGAAGATTCTTCTAGCGACCAACTAGCTTCCACGATAGGTCGAATAGCTGTACGGCGAAATCAGCAGCGGCACGTGGTAGTGCTCCTGCGACTCGTCGATGCCAAAGCGCAGCACAACAACATCCAGAAACGCCTGGGCCGGCAACTGCACGCCACGGGCGCGGTAGTAATCACCCGCGCTGAACTGCAACTGGTAAACACCGGTGCGGTAGTCGTCACCCTGCAGCAGCGGCGCGTCGACGCGGCCGTCGCTGTTGGTCAGGGCGGTGTTTACCAGCTCCAGCTGCTGGCCTTCGACGCGGTACAGCTCGACCTTGATCGAGCTGCCCGGGCAGCCATGCGCGGCATCCAGTACGTGTGTGGTCAAACGTCCCATTGCGTGTCGCCTCTTGTTCAATCTGTGGGCAAAAAATACTCAGCCATCGCACCAGCATAGCGCCTGCGGCAGGCGGGAATGACGCCATTAAGACATTTCATCGCAAAATTGTACACAATTTTTTAAAGCCATCCGTCGCACCCAGCATTTCCTGCCACTAAACGACCCATCGGTCGCAAATACAGGCCCTGTAACGAGGCAAACGTCATTAGCTGACCAATCAGGCAGGTTTCTTGCACTGTATTTCCCGGTCGCTGCGCGGCGACAAAAGGGAAGAAATGCGGAAAAACAGGCTTACAAAAGATTTCAGAAGTTGTATACAATCAGCCCATCCGGTGGTGCGACATACCGACGCGGCCCGCCCACCACCCGCACTAACGCACAAGAAGGAAGACTGCAGTGAGCGCTGACTACCCTCGCGACCTGATCGGTTACGGCAACAACCCTCCTCACCCGCAATGGCCGGGCAACGCTCGCATCGCGCTGTCTTTCGTGCTCAATTACGAGGAAGGCGGCGAACGCAACATCCTGCACGGTGACAAAGAGTCCGAAGCCTTCCTGTCCGAGATGGTCGCTGCCCAGCCGCTGCAGGGCCAGCGCAACATGAGCATGGAGTCGCTGTACGAGTACGGCAGCCGTGCTGGCGTGTGGCGCCTGCTGAAGCTGTTCAAGGACAGCGGTGTGCCATTGACCGTGTTCGCCGTGGCCATGGCCGCCCAGCGCCACCCCGACGTGATCCGCGCCATGGCCGAAGCCGGCCACGAGATCTGCAGCCACGGCTACCGCTGGATCGACTACCAGAACATGGACGAGGCCCAGGAGCGCGAGCACATGCTCGAAGCCATCCGCATCCTCACCGAACTCACCGGCGAGCGCCCGGTGGGCTGGTACACCGGCCGCACCGGCCCGAACACCCGCCGTCTGGTGATGGAAGAAGGTGGTTTCCTGTACGACAGCGACACCTACGACGACGACCTGCCCTACTGGGAGCCGAACAACCCCACCGGCAAGCCGCACCTGGTGATTCCCTACACCCTGGACACCAACGACATGCGCTTCACCCAGGTACAGGGTTTCAACTGCGGCGAGCAGTTCTTCCAGTACCTCAAAGACGCCTTTGATGTGCTGTACGCCGAAGGCGCCGAAGCACCGAAAATGCTCTCCATCGGCCTGCACTGCCGCCTGGTCGGCCGCCCGGCACGCCTGGCTGCACTCAAGCGCTTCGTCGATTACGCAAAAAGCCATGACCAGGTCTGGTTCGCCCGTCGCGTGGATATCGCCCGCCACTGGCACGCCACCCACCCGTACAAGAAAGAGAACGCCTGATGACCGCCTTCAACACCCTCAAGCCCTCCGCCCTGAGCCGTGACGCCTTCGTCGAGGCCTTCGCCGACATCTACGAGCACTCGCCGTGGGTTGCCGAAAAAGCCTACGACCTGGGCCAGCTGAGCGAGCTGGACGAGATCGAGGCGCTGCACCAGCGCATGAGCGACATCCTGCTCAGCGCCAACCACGCCGACCAGCTGGCGCTGATCAATGCTCACCCGGACCTGGCCGGCAAGGCCGCCATCCAGGGCGAGCTGACCGAATCGAGCACCAACGAACAGGCAGGCGCCGGTATCCACCAGTGCACCGCCGAAGAGTTCGCCCGCTTCACCGAGCTGAACGATGCCTACAAAGCCAAGTTCCAGTTCCCGTTCATCATGGCGGTGAAGGGCAGCAACCGGCACCAGATCCTCGCCGCCTTTGAAAAACGCATCCACAACGATGCCGATGCCGAATTCAAGGAAGCCCTGGCGCAGATCAACCTGATCGCCCTGTTCCGCCTGCTGCAGTTGTAAGCGACAGCCGAACCTTTTTCAGTACAACGAACATATAAGAGAGACCCGCATGCGCACCCTGATGATCGAGCCCCTGACCAAAGAAGCCTTCGCCCAGTTCGGAGACGTGATCGAAACCGACGGCAGCGACCACTTCATGATCAACAACGGCTCGACCATGCGCTTCCACAAGCTCGCCACGGTCGAAACCGCCGAGCCCGAAGACAAGGCGATCATCAGCATCTTCCGCGCCGACGCGCTGGACATGCCGCTGACCGTACGCATGCTGGAACGCCATCCGCTGGGCAGCCAGGCTTTCATCCCGCTGCTCGGCAACCCCTTTCTGATCGTGGTCGCGCCCGTTGGCGATGCACCTGTATCAGGCTTGGTCCGCGCCTTCCGCAGTAATGGCAGGCAGGGCATCAATTACCATCGCGGCGTTTGGCACCACCCGGTGCTCACGATCGAAAAGCGGGATGATTTCCTGGTGGTTGATCGCAGTGGTTCTGGCAACAACTGCGATGAGCATTACTTCACCGAGGAACAGATGCTGATCCTCAATCCCCACCAATAAGAAAAGGTCGATCATCGCTAGGTGATCGGCAGAGGTACATACTGTGGAAGCACACCTTCACGAATGGCTGAACCTGAGCATTCGCTGGGTTCACATGATCACCGGTGTCGCCTGGATCGGTGCATCGTTCTACTTCGTCTGGCTGGAGAACCACCTGAACCGAAGCAACCCGCGCGATGGGTTGTCGGGTGATCTCTGGGCAATTCACGGCGGTGGTATCTACCACCTGGAGAAATACAAGCTCGCACCCCCGAAAATGCCCGAGAACCTGCACTGGTTCAAGTGGGAAGCCTACTTCACCTGGATGTCCGGTATCGCCCTGCTGTGCGTGGTGTTCTACTGGAACCCGGCGCTGTACCTGCTGGCCCCTGGCAGCACCCTGAGCGGTGCCGAAGGCGTGGCCATCGGTATCGGCTCGCTGATCGCTGGCTGGTTCATCTACGACTTCCTGTGCGACTCGCCCCTGGGCAAGAAGCCAGCGCTGCTCGGCGGTGTACTGTTCGTGCTGATCATTGCCGCGTGCTGGGGCTTCAGCCTGGTGTTCAGCGGCCGTGGTGCCTACCTGCACACCGGCGCGATCATCGGCACCATCATGGTCGGTAACGTGTTCCGCATCATCATGCCGGCCCAGCGCCAGCTGGTGGCGGCGATCGAGAACAACCAGACGCCCGACCCGGTACTGCCGGCCAAGGGCCTGCTGCGCTCGCGTCACAACAACTACTTCACCCTGCCGGTGCTGTTCATCATGATCAGCAACCATTTCCCGAGCACCTACGGTAGCCAGTACAACTGGCTGATCCTGGCCGGTATCGCAGTAGCCGCGGTTCTGATCCGCCACTACTTCAACACCCGCCACGACAGCAACAAGTACGCCTGGACCCTGCCGGTCGGCGCCCTGGCGATGATCTGCCTGGCCTACGTCACCGGTCCGAAACCGATGGCCGTAAGCCCTGAGCAAGCCGCAGCGAAAGTCGAGTACCAGCCGCTGCCTGCAACTGCTGTCGGCGGCAAGACCGCTGCCGAGCAGCGCGCAGAGGACGCCGCCAAGGCTGCCGAAGCGCCGGCTGCACCTGCGCAAGCACCGGCCCAGGCCGCTGCCCAGGCCGGCGGTGGCGACTTCGACAAGATCCACAATGTCATCCAGGAACGCTGCACCGTGTGCCACTCGTCCAAACCGACCAGCCCACTGTTCAGCGCCGCCCCTGCCGGCGTGATGTTCGACACCCCGCAGCAGATCCAGGCCCAGGCCGCGCGCATCCAGGCGCAAGCGGTCGCCAGCCAGATCATGCCGCTGGGCAACATCACCCAGATGACCACCGAAGAGCGCAAGCTCGTCGGCGACTGGATCGCCAAAGGCGCCCAGGTCAACTGAAACACCCTCCTACAAGGCGACTGAGTCCCCTGTAGGAGCGGCCTTGCGCCGCGAAGAGGCCGGTAAACCCGGCCTCAAACTTGAAGATTCACGCAACAAGCAAGCATCGAGCGTTCAACTGCAAGCGGGAACCCCAGTCTCTCTTCACCGAGAAACTGCCGCTTGGAGCTTGCCGCTTGGATCCGAGAATAAAAACAAAACTCGAGGTGCTGCATGTCCGAGTCACGCAAGGCGTATATCCCCATTGCGCCGCCGCGCGAACCCTTGCCCTTGTTCCAACTGATCCTGGTTGGCCTGCAACACGTTCTGCTGATGTATGGTGGCGCCATTGCCGTGCCGTTGATCATCGGCCAGGCCGCTGGGTTGTCCCGTGAAGAAGTCGCTTTCCTGATCAACGCCGACCTTCTGGTCGCTGGCGTCGCCACCATTATCCAGTCGTTCGGTATCGGCCCAGTGGGCATCCGCATGCCGGTGATGATGGGTGCCAGTTTCGCTGCCGTCGGCAGCATGGTAGCCATGGCCGGCATGCCCGGCGTAGGCCTGCAGGGGATCTTCGGCGCGACCATCGCCGCCGGGTTCTTCGGCATGCTGATCGCGCCGTTCATGTCCAAGGTCGTACGTTTCTTCCCGCCGCTGGTCACCGGTACGGTGATCACCTCGATTGGCCTGTCGCTTTTCCCGGTGGCGGTCAACTGGGCCGGTGGCGGCCATGAAGCTGAAACCTTCGGCTCGCCGATCTACCTGCTGGTGGCCGGCCTGGTGCTGGCGGTCATCCTGCTGATCAACCGCTTCATGCGTGGCTTCTGGGTCAACGTGTCGGTGCTGGTGGGCATGGGCCTTGGCTATATCCTGGCCGGCTCCATCGGCATGGTCGACCTGTCTGGCCTGAAAGACGCTCCGTGGTTGCAGGTGGTAACCCCACTGCACTTCGGCATGCCGACCTTCAGCCTGGCGCCGATCCTGTCCATGTGCCTGGTGGTGGTGATCATCTTCGTCGAGTCCACCGGCATGTTCCTGGCCCTGGGCAAGGTGACTGATCGCGAAGTTACGCCAGGGATGCTGCGTCGAGGCCTGTTGTGCGATGCCGGTGCATCGTTCATTGCCGGCTTCTTCAACACCTTTACCCACTCCTCGTTCGCCCAGAACATCGGCCTGGTGCAGATGACCGGGGTGCGCTGCCGCTTTGTCACCATCGTGGCCGGTGCACTGCTGATCCTGCTCAGCCTGCTGCCAAAAGCGGCCTTCCTGATTGCCTCGATTCCGCCAGCGGTACTGGGCGGCGCGTCCATTGCCATGTTCGGCATGGTCACCGCCACCGGGATCAAGATTCTTCAGGAGGCGGACATCGGCGACCGCCGCAACCAGCTGCTGGTGGCGGTGAGCGTCGGCTTCGGGTTGATCCCCGTGGTGCGTCCGGAGTTCTTTGCCCAGATGCCGCAGTGGATGGAACCCATCACCCACAGTGGTATCGCCATGGCCACGGTCAGTGCCCTGGTGTTGAACGTGCTGTTCAACATCCTCGGTGGCGCCGACCGCGCGGTGCACAACGACGCCTGTCACCAGCATTGAGCCATAAGGGGCGGCGCTTTGCCGCCCCTTACTCACATCTGCAGTAACCGCTACGCCGTCGACCCGCCGGAATGGGTCGCCCGGGGCGCCTGCGCGCCAAAAACACCGCCAACAAAAACAATAAGTCCGGGAATCACAACATGAAGCGCATCACCACGTCCCTGTTGTTGGGCAGCAGCCTGCTGGCCACCCTACCCTCCCATGCAGGCGAATGGCTGCAATGGCATGGCGAAAGCCTGACCTACCTGTATGGCAAGGACTTCA
>NZ_JBEGGO010000023.1:0-94767 GCF_052112345.1 Pseudomonas sp. SAS7
CTTGTCGATCTGTGCGCCGAGCTGCCGTGCAAAGCTCAAGGCAGCGCCAACCTTTGTAGGAGCGGCCTTGTGTCGCGAAAGGGCGGCGCAGCAGCCCCGGCAATGTCTGCTGCGAAGCTGAAAAACCGGGGCCGCTTCGCGCCCCGTTCGCGGCACAAGGCCGCTCCTACAGGGATCATGGTTTCCTTGTAGGAGCGGCCTTGTGCCGCGAAAGGGCTGCAAAGCAGCCCCAAATACCTAGAATTCGAGGGTGCTGGACAGGCTCACCTGTCGCGCATCCCCAATCGCCACAAAGTACTGGTTCACCGCCGAGCTGTAGTAAACCTTGTCGAACAGGTTCTTTACGTTCAGCTGCAAACGCACATTGTGCTCATTAAGCTTGGTCTCGTAAGTGGCGAACGCATCGGCCACGGTGTACGACGGCAGGTCGAAGGTGTTGGTCGAATTGCCCGCCCGCTCACCCACGTAACGCGCGCCTGCACCTACACGCAGCTTGTCGCCACCGAACAGGCTGCCGAAGTCGTAAACAGCCGACAGCGAACCACTGTGTTTGGCAACGTTCTGCAAGCGGTTGCCCTCAAGGTCCGGGTCTTTTGTAACCTTGGCATCGGTATAGGCATAGCTGCCGATCAAGCTCCAGTGGTCGCTGAGCTGGCCGGTCAGATCAAGCTCCACACCTCTTGAATTGACCTCACCGGCAGTGCTGTAGACCGTCTCGCCAGTCCCGCTGTCGAAATTGGCAACCAGCACATTACGCTTGGTGATATCGAACAGCGCCAGCGTACCGGTCAGGCGACCGGGCATGTCCAGCTTGGCGCCCAACTCCCACGACTTGCCCTCCTCAGGTGCAACGGACGCGTCCAGCACCACACCGCCAGTCAGCGGCGCAATGCTGGAATTGGGCTTGAACGACTCGCTGTAACTGCCGTAGAACGACAGCTGTTCATCAACCTTGTAGACGATGCCGGCATGCGGCACCCAGGCCTGGCCGCTGTTGTCGGTATTGGCCGTGAACGGGCGGCCGCGGCCGGCGTACTGGTCGAACTGCTGGAAGCGTGCGCCGGCCACCAGGATCCAGTGGTCATCCAGGTGTAACGCGTCCTGCACGAACAGTGCATCGGTGCGCAGCTTGTCGGTCTGGTCGCTGTCGCTGGCACGCACCGTGCTGCCTTCCACTTCCTGGCCGTAGACCGGGTCCACATAGCTGAAAGTGGATTTGGCAGTCTGGCGAATCAGGTCGCCGCGATACACCTTGCGGTCTTCATGGTCGACGCCGAACAACAGGTCATTCTGCAGGCCGGCCAATTCCACATTACCGGCCAGGCTCAGGGTAGCGAACTGGTCACGGCTCATGGCGTTGTGGGTGCCGTCGATGCTGCGTATCAGCGTGCCTTTGGCTTCATTGACGCCGGTCACCCGTACCTGGCTTGCGTCGTAGGTCTCGCGGTTGAAGCTGTAGCCAAAGTGCAGCTTCCAGTCATCGGCCAGCTGATGGTCGACCTCCAGGCGATACAGGTCGGAGCGCCCTTCCATGTCGTTGAACGGCTCGTCCAGGCGGCGCGTGGCGGGGATGTTCAGCGGGTGGCCGTTGCTGCCGAACGCTGTGCCACGGTCGAAGGGGTAGAGAAACTCGCGGTGCTCGTAGGCCAGCACCACCTGGGTGTCTTCGCCCAGCCAGGCCAGCGACGGCGCCACCAGCGATTCGCGGTGCACGCCGTAATTACGCCAGTAGTCTTCGTCTTCATGGTCGACGATCAAGCGGTAGGCGAACTTGCTGTCGCCCAGCGCACCGGTACTGTCGAGCCCGCCGCCACTGCCATTCTTGCCGCTGCCGTAGGTCGAGCCGCGCACGGTCAGGGCGTTGTACTGCTGCAGTTGCGGCCGCTTGCTGACCACGTTGATCACCCCGCCCGGGTCCTGGATGCCGTACAGCAGCGAGGCCGGGCCCTTGAGCACTTCGACCCGCTCGGTGCTGGCGTTGAGGCTACGCCCCTGCACGATGGGCATGCCATCGCGCATGATCGAGCCGTCGCGGTTGTCGCCAAAGCCGCGCTTCATCACCGTGTCGGACGTGCCGCCAAAGTTGTTGCCCTGGGTAATGCCGCTGACGTTGGCCAGGGCATCGTCGAGGTTGCGCGGGGCCTGGTCGCGGATGACCTGGGCCGGTACCACGTTGATGGCCTGGGGGATGTCCTGGTTCGGGCCCTGCCCGCGCATGATCGAAGCGCTGGCCGGGGGCTGGTAGCTGTAGTCGTCCAGCTGCGAGATTACGTTGGTGGCCTGCAGGTTGAGGGCGCCTGAGGTGTCGGCGGGTTCGAGGGTCAGGGTGCGTGCGTCGACTCGCCGCCAAGCCAGCCCGGCGTTACCCAGCAGCTGTTGCAGCGCCTGCTCGGCGCTGAACCGGCCATTCAACGCCGGGGCCTGTACACCTGGCAGTTCGAGGGTGTAGACCACGCTCTGGCCGGTGGTGCGGCTGAAGGCGTTGAGGGCCTGGGCCAAGGGTTGGGCCGGCTGGGCGAAGGCATAGGCCTGCAACTGCTCGGCGGCACTTGCCAGAGGGGCGACAGCCAAGGCCGGCAGCGCAGCAAGGCCGAGCCAGAGAGGGACGCAACGCGGGGAGAACTTCATGGACGCTGACCTGTGAGAGGGTGACGGTTGCGAATGAATCGCACTTTCACTCATTACACGGATGCCACGTCCTGTTACCTCACCCGTTGATGAAATTATTTTTCCTGTGCCGGCCTCTTCGCAGCACAAGGCTGCTCCTACAGGTATTGCATGGCCCCTGTAGGAGCAGCCTTGTGCTGCGAAGAGGCCGGCACAGGCAGTTACCGAACCAGGGTCAAACGCCCCAGCACGGTCTGCCGCGAAAAACCCATCACCTTGCCCAGCGAATCCAGCGCCAGCAGCGGCTCGGCCACCGGGAAGCTGCCGCTGACCTTGCGCTGCCCCAGCTCGCCATCCAGCAACAGGATGCGCCCCGGGTAATAGCGCCCAAGGTCTTCGACCACCTGCGCCAGCGGCACCTGGTAATAGTTCAGCCACCCCTGGCGCCAGGCAAGGCGGTTTTCACTGTCCACCGCCAGGGTGTCGCCTACCCTGCCTGCGCTGTAGGCCACCTGCTGGTTGGCCGTCAGCTCACGCGCCAGAGTGCCTTGCGCAGGGCTCACGCCCACACGCCCGCTGCGCACCGTCACCTGGGCGCCGTCGCCTTGCTCACGCACCTCGAACTGGGTGCCGAGCACCCGCACTTCGCCACCGCCCGCTTCGACCAGGAACGGCTCGCCGGTATGCGTGACCTCGAAGAACGCTGCGCCATGCAGCAACCGCACACGGCGCTCTCCCTGGGCAAAATCGACCGCAATGGCGCTGCCGGCATCAAGCGTCACCTGCGACTGGTCGGCCAAAGTCACCTGGCGAATCTGCCCGGCACTGCTGTAGTCAGCCTGCAGGTCCTGCAACCAGTACCCCGGGTGCCAGCCCCCGGCAACGCCCACGGCCAGCACCAGGCAGGCCGCCATCGCCAGTGCTGCCACTTGCCGCCACGGGCCGCGGGTCGGCGGCTTGGCCATGGCATCGAGGTAGCGTTGCAGGGCATCCTGTTCTTCGTCCGCCAGGCGCGCCGCCGGGGCGGCGCTTTTCTGCCACAGCGCCTGGGCCTGTTGATAGGCGTCACGGTGCACGGGGTCGGCCAGCAACCAGCGCTTGAACGCAGCCCCTTCGGCTTGCGCGGGCTGCTCATTGATGCGGCTGAGCCATTGCAAGGCGGCCTGGGACTGCGCCTCAGTGATCGGGGGCAAACGGCTCATCGACGGGCACTCCCTGGCCGGCGTGGGGTGGACGCGGGCTCGGCAACACTCGCCTTGCACGCTTCAAGGGCGCGCATCATATGCTTTTCCACGGCGCTCTGGGACAGCTGCATGGCCTTGGCAATTTCGCCGTACTTGCAGCCGTGGATGCGGTTGAGCAGAAAGATCTGCCGGGTGCGCTCGGGCAAGGCGCGCAAGGCGGCTTCGATGCGTTGCAAATCGTGGTCGACCTCCAGCGCCTGCTCCGGCGCCTGAGCCGTGGCTGCTTCGTCCATGGGCAAAGCGGCTTCTGCCACGCGTTCGCGGCTGCCTTCACTGCGCAGGTGGTCGATGGCCAGGTTGCCGGCACAGCGCAACAGGTAGGTGTCCAGCGCCTCGACCTTGACCTCGGGGCGGCGCCAGAAGCGCAGGAACAGTTCCTGCACCAGGTCTGAAGCCGTGGCGCGGCAGCCAACGCGCCGGCTGACCAGCGCCTCCATGCGCGCCCGTTGGGCCAGGAACACCTGGACGAAACGTGCACGCCCGCCACTGCTGTCGGCGTCGGGCTGGCTGATATCCCCCTGCTCGCTCACCGGTTCACACGGCAAACAGGGCCAGCAACGGCCCCAGCACCACGCTGGCGGCGGCCAGGCCCAGCAGCAGGCGCGGTTGGTAGGGCAGGCCAAACACCCACACGGTTACCCCGGCCATCATCACGGCCGTCCACTCCACCAGGCCATGGGCCCAGCCACGCAGGTGCACGCTAAGCACCAGCGATAGCATCAGCATCAGCCAACCAGCGACACGCAACAGCCGCAACTGCCCGGGGCGCGGCTTGCGCCCAAGCAAATCGCTGAAGTGCTTTTCCATGGCCAGGCACAGGGCGACAAAACCTGCGAATGCAATCAGTGCGTTACCCAGCATCAGCTCACCTGCGCCGTTTCAGTGCCCGTGTTTTTTGCCGCGCGTGGTCGCTTGGCTACCGGTTTGGGGCTGCGCAACATCTTGCCGGCCAGCCAGGCCAGGAACAGGCCAGTACCCAGGGCCGTCAGGTCGAAGCCGGCCATGGCCCAGTCACCCGCCTGCAACGAATGGTTCAAACCCCGGTCGGTGCTCAAGCCATTGAGCAGCGGCAGCAGGGCAAAGGCCAGCGCCCCCAGCGCCAGTTGCTCGCCCCACGCACGGCGCCCGCTGCGCAGCACGGCATGCACCAGTGACAAGCCCCAGGCGATGAAGAAGGTATTGACCTCCCAGTCGGCGCGGCCCTCAATGCCCACCGGGATCAGGCGGTTGGCCCAGAAGAAGCCCGCCACCGCCAGCAGCAGGCCGCTCATGCTGGCGATATTGAGCACCTCGACCAGGCGCAACTCACCCGGCATGTGCGCGCTCTTGGCATGCTTGAGCTGGCGCTTGCCCAACCACATCACCAGCCCGGTGCCGATCACCGCAGTGCCGGCGACGCCAAAGAAGAAATACAGCCAGCGCAGCCAGGGCCCGGCGAAATTGCCCATGTGCAGCCCGGCAAAACTGAAGGCAGTCATCATCGCCCCGCTCTCTGGCTTGCCCTGGCTCAACAGCGCACCACTGGCGCCGTCGAACGTCCAGTTGGCACTGCGCCGATAAGCCACGTGGTCGGCAGCCGACTGAGTGAAGGTGACGCGGGCATTGCTGTCGCCCGGGTTCTGCACCTGGACGAAGCCGATACGCGCGCCCGGTTGCAGTTCCTGGACCTTGGCGTACAGGGTTGGCAGCGCAACCAGCGGCGTGGCCACCTGGGCCGCTTTGGGCGCATCGTCGCGGCCGAACAGGTCGTTGAAGTACTTGCCGGTGTCATTGCCATAGCTGGCCATGATGCCCGCCGGCATCACCATGTACATGAACAGCACCAGGCTGCTGTAACTGATCATCAGGTGGAAGGGCAGCACCAGCACGCCGATGGCGTTGTGCCCGTCCAGCCAGGAGCGCTGGCCCTTGCCGGGGCGGAAGGTGAAGAACTCCTTGAAGATCTTCTTGTGGGTGATGATGCCGGTAACCAGCCCCAACAGCATGATGAAGGCGCAGAACGTCGACAGCCAGCGGCCAAACGGGTACGGCATCTGCAGCTGGAAGTGGAAACGGTAGAAGAACTCGCCACCCCGGCTGTCGCGAGCTTCCACCGGCTGGCCGGTCTGCGTGTCGAGGGTTTTGTTGACGAAGCCACGCGGCCCGCCGTTGGGGTCGCGATAGCCCACGCTCAGGGCCGCCTCACGCTCGTTGGGCATGTCGATGAACCAGGAGGCGGAATGCCCGGCATTGTCCTGCAGGTATTGCTGGGCCTTGTCCAGGCTGAGGGCTGGGTCCAGCGCATGACTGCGCACCTCGGGCTGCGCCCAGTGGGTGATTTCATCCTTGAAGTACGACAGCGTGCCGGTGAGGAAGATGGCAAACAACAGCCAGCCAAAGATCAGGCCGGTCCAGGTGTGCAGCCAGGCCATCGCCTGACGGAAGCCTTCTTTCATGGGTTTTTCATCCAGTAGGCAACGCCGCTGATCATGCCCAGCAACAGGCTCGGCGCCAACACGCCCAGCCAGGCACGCCAGGCGCTGCGACAGGCGAAGCACCAGATGAATGCCAGCAGGTAGAAGACGAACGACAACAGCAGGCCGGTCAGCGTGGCATCGACCTTAGGCAGGGGCGCCACCAGGGCAATGCAGACGCTGGCCATGGACGCCAGCAGGTAGCCGCCCAACAGCGCGGCCAGGCTGCGTGAGGCAACGGCCAGCCGATAGCTGAGCGAGAGGCCGGCGGTTTTGCGCATCATGGCGAAGGTCCGGGCGTTTTTCGGGGCTGCAATAATAATGATTTCAATTCTCATAGGCAAAGAGTTAGCGATGTGTTGCCTGTCCTGCCCAGTCGCCGGTGGAGATTGCCGAGCATTCTGCCCTGCAATACAATGCGAACAATTCTTACTACCAGTTGCGCTGCACGGCGCCGGAGTATCACGGTGCACAGCGCGCTCACATCCACGGTCGAAGGCCTCTACCACGCTCATCACAACTGGCTCACTGGCTGGTTGCGCCGCCGCCTGGGCTGCCCGCAAAGTGCCGCCGACCTGGCCCAGGACACCTACCTGCGCCTGTTGCAGGCCCGCGAGACGCCACAGTTGGTCGAGCCGCGTGCGTTCCTTGCAACGGTAGCCAAGCGCGTGCTGTGCAACCACTTTCGCCGCCAGGAACTGGAGCGTGCCTACCTGCAAGCACTGGCGCAGGTGCCTGAAGAAGTAGCACCGTGCGAGGAGCAGAAGGCGATCATCCTGGAGACCCTGCTGGAGCTGGACCGCCTGCTGGACGGTTTGCCGTCACTGGTCAAACGCGCCTTCCTGCTGGCCCAGGTCGATGGCCTTGGCCAGGGTGAAATTGCGCGTGAACTGGGCATCTCGCTGGCCACGGTCAAGCGCTATCTGACCAAGGCGGCCATGCGCTGCTACTTCGCCCTGTGAAAGCCTCGTTTTCTCCACAAGTGGCGGAGCAAGCCGTGCACTGGTTGATCGAGTCCCAAGGCGATGATTTTGGCCAGGCGCAGCGGTTGGCGCTGGAACACTGGCTGCGGGCCGACCAAGAGCACCAGCGCGCCTGGGCCCATATCCAGCAGGTAAACCAGCGCCTGCATGGGGTGCCCTCGCCGGTGGTGCACGCGACATTGCAAGCCCCCCACTCGCCCGCCCGGCGGCGCGCGCTCAAGGCATTGCTGCTGGTGGGGGTGGCCAGTGCCACCGGCCTGGGACTGCAACAGCACAACCCGATGCCCGGCCTGATGGCCGACTACCGCAGCCCGGTGGGGCAGCGCCGGCGGATGGGCCTGGAAGATGGCAGCGTGCTGCAACTTAACACCCGCAGTGCCGCCGACGTGCGCTTCGACGGGCAACAGCGCCGGGTACAGCTGTTTGAAGGTGAACTGGCGCTGCAGGTGGCCAACGATGCCCGGCCTTTGCTTCTGAGGACCGGCGAAGGGGCGCTGCGCCTGCACAGCGGCCGCCTCAACGTGCGCCAGTTCGCTGGCTACAGCCTGGTGTCTGTATTCGAGGGTGTGGCCAGCGCTGCGGGGCAACCGTTACTGGCTGGGCAGCAGGCACGCTTTACGGGCGGCTGGCAGTTAGTCTCGGCGCTCGATCGCAATGTGGGCGCCTGGGTCGACGGCATGCTGGTGGCCTCGCAGATGCGCCTGGCGGATTTCCTGGCAGAGCTCGGGCGCTATCGCCACGGGCAACTGGGGTGCAGCGAACGGGTCGCCGACTTGCGCATTTCCGGGTCGTATCCGCTGGATGACAGTGAGCGCATCCTGCACATGCTGGAGGTAGCACTGCCGGTTCGGGTGCGGCGGTTCACACGGTACTGGGTGACGGTTACCGGGTGATCGCCTTGGTTTTTGTGGTGAGGCGTAAAACGAGCGCCGCCCGCGCGGCGCATCGCGAGCTGCGCTCGCTCCTACGTTTGTTTCGGGCCAATCATGCCGTGGGAATTGTGCGCGAACGCCCTGGTGCATGCCGCGATATCGCGTCGTTTCACCAAGGCGGTCGCGCGCTCCTGTCACAGGCGTGACTGGCCCGAAACAAACGTAGGAGCGAGCGCAGCTCGCGATGCGCCGCGCGGGCGGCGCTCGATCTCACAGGCGACAAAAATGCAATGGCGAAAACACCCGCAAAAAAAATCCAAATCAAGTGAGCCATTTTCCCAACCTCGCGTGACAGACATGGCAAACCCCCTCTTTCAGGACCCGACCCATGCCGTTGCGCCCCAGCCCCCTCCTCCACGCCCTGCTGCTCACCACCACGCTCGGCCTGGCCATGCCCGTCGCCCATGCCGAAACCCGCAGCTACCATATCGCCGCCGGCTCGCTTGAAGACGCTCTCAACCAGTTTGGCCGCGAAAGCGGTGCGTTGATTTCGTTCGGCTCGCAACTGACCCAGGGTATCAGCACCCAGGGGCTGGACGGCCAGTACGATGTGCGCCAGGGCCTCGACGCGCTGCTGCGCGGCAGCGGCCTGCAGGTGCGGCAGGAAACCGACAACGCCTTCAGCCTGCAGCCAATCGCCAGCCCCGCCGCCGGCGCCCCGCTCGAGCTCGGCGCGTCCACCGTTGTCGGCGACTGGCTGGCAGAAGCGCAGCAGGACAATGTGTTCGAGCACCCAGGCGCCCGCGACGTGATACGCCGTGAAGAGTTCGAGCGCAGCGGCGCTACCACCGCCCGCGAAGTGCTCAACCGCATCCCCGGGGTCAACGCCCCCGACAACAACGGAACCGGCAGCCACGACCTGGCGCTCAACTTCGGCATTCGCGGCCTCAACCCGCGCCTGGCATCGCGCTCGACCGTGCTGATGGATGGCATCCCGGTGCCGTTCGCCCCGTATGGCCAGCCGCAGCTGTCGCTGGCCCCGCTGAGCATGGGCAACATGGACGCCGTGGATGTGGTGCGTGGTGGCGGCGCAGTGCGCTACGGCCCGCAGAACGTCGGCGGCATCGTCAACTTCGTCACCCGGGCGATCCCCGAGCAGGCCACCTTCAAGGCCGCCATGCAAAACCAGATCAGCCCCTCCTCCAGCCACGACGGCTTCAAGAACAGCGCCAACCTGCTGGTCGGCGGCACCAATGCCAACGGCCTGGGCGGCGCCCTGCTGTATTCCGGCACCCGTGGTGGCGACTGGCGCGAACACAGCGACACGCAGATCGACGACCTGATCCTCAAGGGCAAGCTGCAGCTGGACGAAGCCAACAGCCTGCACGCCATGGCCCAGTACTACGAGGGCGAGGCCGACATGCCTGGCGGCCTGAGCACCGCCGATTTCGCTGCAGACCCGTACCAGTCCACGCGCCTGAAGGACAAGTTCTGGGGCCGCCGCACCCTGTTCAACTTCGGTTACGACTACAAGCAGGACGACCGCCAGTTCAGCGTCAACAGCTTCTTCACCAAGACCCTGCGCAGCGGCTACCTGGACCAGGGCAGCTTCGTTTCGCTGTCGCCCCGCGAGTACTGGGTGCGCGGTATCGAAACCCGCTTCTCGCAGGGCCTGGCGCTGGGCGATAGCTGGCACGAACTGGGCATTGGCTACCGCTACGTCAACGAAGCCGGCCACGAACTGCGCTTTCGCGAGCCGGTGAACGGCAACCTGCCGACCACTGCCAGCCGCAACGACCGCGACACCCGTGGCAGCACCGAAGCCCACGCCATCTACCTGGATGACCGCATCGACATCGGCCGCTGGACCATCACCCCGGGCGTGCGTTACGAGATGATCGACTCCGAGCAGAGCAACAAGCTCAACGGTCAGCGCTACCAGGGCAGCTACAACACCGCGCTGCCAGCGCTCAACGTGATGTACCACCTGACCGACAGCTGGAACCTGTACGCCAACACCGAAGGCTCGTTCGGCAGCGTGCAGTACAGCCAGATGCCCAACCGCGTCAGCAGCGGCGAGGTCAAACCGGAGAAGGCACGCACCTGGGAAGTCGGCACCCGCTACGACAACGGCGACCTGCAGGCCGAGATTGGCGCGTTCCTGATCAACTTCGACAACCAGTACGAAAGCAACCAGACCAACGACTCGGTAATCGCCCGCGGCGAAACCCGTCACCAGGGTATCGAAACCAGCGTCCGCTATGCACTGGACGGCCTGAGCCCGGCCCTGGCCGGCTTCGATGTGCACGCCAGCTATGCGTTCGTTGACGCCACCATCCGCGAGGACGGGCCGAACAAAGGTAACCAGGTACCGTTCTCGTCGCGGCACAAGGGCAACCTGGGCGTGGGCTACACCGATGGCCCTTGGCAGCTGAACCTGGACGGCAGCTTCCAGAGCAGCCAGTACGCCGACAACGCCAACACCGGCACCGAAAGCGCCGATGGCAGCACTGGGCGCATTCCGGGTTACATGCTGGTCAGCACCCGTGCCGGCTACGATTTTGGCCCGCAGCTATCGAACCTGAAAGTGGCGGTTGGGGTGAAGAACCTGTTCAACCGCGAGTACTACACGCGCTCCTACGATGACAACAACAAGGGCAAGTACGCGGGTGAGCCGCGAACGCTGTATGTGCAGACGTCAGTGGAGTTCTGACGGCCATGCAGCCCTGCCCTCTGTAGGAGCAGCCTTGCGCTGCGAAGAGGCCGGCACAGACAAAACATCTGTTGAAGGCATGCCGGCCCTTTCGCAGCACAAGGCTGCTCCTACAGAACCCCGCCAGGCATCGATGGATTTGCAACAAGAAATTTATTTTCAAAAAGGGCTTGAATTCGGTCCGCGGTTGCCTGACCTTAGAGTCAAGAGGCGCAGAAATTCCAAGGGTCTCAAGGGCCTAGGCGCGTCTCCATGCGAGCAAGCTGAATAAGGATTGAATCATGCAAATCCAGGTCAACAGCAGCAACCATTTCGAAAGCAACGCCCGTCTCGATCAGTGGGTCCGCAGTACCCTGCAGAGCTCTCTGGAACGTTACGAAGAAGACCTCACCCGCATCGAGGTTCACCTGCGCGACGAGAACGGCGCCAAGCCCGGACCGCATGACAAACGCTGCCAGATGGAGGCTCGCCCCAAAGGCCACCAACCGATTTCCGTGACCCACACTGCCACTTCGGTAGATCAGGCAGTCGACGGCGCCGCCACCAAGCTCAACCACGCGCTGGAACACTTCTACGGCAAGCTGCGCAGCAAGCGCGGCGCCCTGGAACTGAGCGATCCAGAAGCCTGATTGGCTTAGCAAAACGCCCGGCCTTGAGCCGGGCGTTTTCGTTTGTGCCGATCAATGGCGGTGAACCAACGTGCGAAGTTCTCGGTCAACTCCTGCACTCATTCACCGCAGAAGCAACACCATGAACAACCCATTCGAACGAATCAGTGCTGCATTCGCCCCCGAATACCGGGTCAACCTGAGCATCGCCAACCTCGACGGCAGCATCATGCTGACCCTCTCGGACGACGCCGGCGTGGTCGCCAAGCGCCTCATCACCCAGGCCCAGCGCAACGACCCGGTGCGCCTGCAACGGGTGATCGACAGCATCCGCCTGGGCCTTGCCATCGAACTCAGCCAGAACCCCATGCAGGTGCTGGCCGCGCTCACCCGTGACGCCCGTCACGAGCCGCGCCATTTCGTTGCCAACTGAGGGCTACTTGCCCTCCTCCACTTGCTTGCCGTTGGCATCCAGCACCTTGGTCGAGGGGTAGCGGTACGAGGCGTAGCGCACCACCAGGATCGAGAACGCCAGCAACAGGATGCCCCCGCACAGGTACAGCAGCCCTTCGTCCGGTGCCTTGTGGTGCGAGACATCGCCGATCAGCAGGCGGGTCAGCGCGGTGATGGCCACGTACAACAGGAAGCGGATCGGCATGTGGTTGGTCTTGAAGTAGATGCCGACCATCGCCCCCAGCTCCAGGTAGATGAACAGCAGCAGGATGTCATCGACGCTGATCCCGCCCTTGCCCAGCATTTCCAGGAACGTCGCCACCGCCGCGTAGGCGGTGATCGCGCCAATGCCGAACAACGCCAGGTAATGGAACGCCTCGACGCACAGGTTGCCCAGCGAGTCGGCCGAGCCGTGCAGGCCCTTGCGCAGTTTTTCTGCCCATTTGATGTTCACGATGTTCCATTCCCCGATACGACTTTAAGGATGATGCGTCACCCGTGTGACGCTTGTGCCATGCAGTTAAAGGGCCAGGCCCCTGTCTTGGAAGGCGACCGATTGCCGCAAGGCACTTTGGGCATCGCAAGTAGACAGGTCGCCTGGGCCGGCCCTTTCGCGGGTGAACCCGCTCCCACAGGTACTGCTTCCCTTGGCAACGCTACAATTTCTGCTTGCGAACCAACCAACATTGCCATTACTGTATATAGATACAGTAAGCCGCAACACAACCAGCAAAAAGGCATAGAGGTGATGAATGGCCGTCGAAGTGGTGTACCGCAGCAGCCGCGACCCGGAGCACTTGTTTATGGATAAGGCCGAAGCAGACCGTCACGACAAGATGCTCGAACTGGCCGAGCGCCTCGCTGAAGTGCTGCACAAAGCGGTGCCGTCGCTGACCGAGCAGCAGGTCGATGAAGCCGGTATCTACATGGCCAAGAACCGCGATGTGTTCGCCCGGGCGTTCAAGAGCCAGCCGGATGCGTTGGCCGAACTGCTGGAAGGTGGCGCAACCGAGTAACATCGGCGCCGCCTGCTTCGCGGGTAAACCCGCTCCCACAGGATCTTCGCTGCCTTCAAGATTAGCGCCGTACCTGTGGGAGCGGGTTCACCCGCGAAGAGGCCAGCAAAGCCAGTATCAACTTTCAGCCATACAGCAACCGCTCCGCCAGCATCTGCGCCACCCGCGCCGGCGAACGCTTTTCCGCCTGCGCATGGCCAAACACTTCGGTCAGCCGTGAAGGAATGCGCGCCAGGTGCGCGGTAATGGTGCCCAGGTCCTCGCCACGGTGGGTCAGCGCCACGTAGATAAGCCCACCGGCATTGATCACGTAGTCTGGCGCATACAGTATTCCGCGTGACTCCAACTGGTCTGCCACCTGCAAGGTAGTCAGCTGGTTGTTGGCCGCCCCCGCCACTGCCGCACAGCGCAGCTGCATCACGCTCTGACCGTTCAGCACCGGCCCCACGCCGCAGGGTGCGAAGATGTCGCAAGGGGTGCTGATCAACGCATCGTTGGTTACAGGTTTTGCATCGAACTGCTCCATCGCCAAGCGCACACGCCCTGGGTCCAGGTCGCTGACCAGCAGCTCCGCGCCCACCGCATGCAGTTGCTCGGCCAGCGCATAACCGACATTGCCCAGCCCCTGTACCGCTACTCGCAGGCCTCTGAGGTCATCGCTGCCCAGCCGGAACGAGGTGGTGGCGCGGATGCCGGCGAACACCCCCATCGCCGCATGTGGCGAGGGGTCACCGGAGGCCGTGGTGCTGGTCACATGGGGGGTACTCTGGGCGATGCAGTCCATGTCCAGGGTCGAGGTGCCGCTGTCCACGGCGATGATGAAGCGCCCATGCAAGGTATCGATGAAGCGGCCAAACGCCTCGAACAGCGCGGCGCGGTTCTCCACATGCGGGTTGCGCATGATCACCGCCTTGCCCCCACCCAGCGGCAAGCCCGCCAGCGCCGCCTTGTAGCTCATGCCTTGGGCCAGGCGAATGGCGTCGGTCATGGCGCTTTCGTCATCGGCGTAAGGCAGGTAGCGGCAACCGCCCATGGCTGGGCCCAGCTGTTCGCTGTGGATCGCCACAACCGCTTTCAGGCCCGTCGCCGGGTCGTTGAACAGGTGCAGTGACTGAGTACGGGTGCTTTGCATCAGTGCGAACATCGACAGGCTCCCCCACGAGGTGCTCCTTCCAGTATAGGCACGGCCCCGAAGCTGGCGTGGCTGCCGGACCACTGGACGAAACCGCCCGCCACAGCTAATACTCAAGCGTGTGTGGAGATCCCCCATGAAGCCACGTCAAGCCTGCCTGGCCTGCCTGGAACGCGAGCCTGTCGCCCTGCTGGAAGCCGCATTGTGGATGGCCGCCGAGCACGACCGCAGCGTCGAGCCCGCGGCCAGCCTTGCCATGCTGCATGACCTGCAGCGTGAGATCAGCGCCAACCTGCCGATGCTGCCGGTGTGCGAACTGGCCCAGCCGCTGCTGCGCCAACTCAACGCCCTGGGCTTTCAGCAGGATGAATACCACCCCCTGCGCCCACAGGCCGCGATGATGGACAAGGTGCTGCAACGCCGCCGTGGCCAACCGTTGACCCTGGCGATCCTTGCCCTGGAGCTGGCCCGGCGCCTGTCCATCCCGCTGGAGGGCGTGGGCTTCCCTGGCCATTTCCTGCTGCGGGTGCCGGGTGCCGACCACCTGCTCGACCCCTGTGGTGGCCGGCGCCTGTACCCCAATGATTGCCGTGAGCTGCTGGCGCGCCAGTTCGGCCCGCACGTTGCCCTGACGGCAGAGCACCTGCGCAGTGCCAGCCCGCTGCAGATGCTGCAACGCCTGTCCCGCAACCTGCGCCAATTGCACATCAGCAACGACAACCACCTGGCGGCCTTGATCGATGCCGAGCGGATCATGCAGCTGGGCCCGGTTCAAGTCAGCGACTACGTGACCCGCGCCTCGCTGTACCAGCACCTGGACTGCCCACAGGCCGAGCGCTTCGACCTGGAGCATGCGTTACTGCTCACGGAAGACCCGATCCAGCGCCTGAAGCTGTCCGAGCGGATCGGCAAGCTTCCGACGGCGAACCGTTCGCTTCACTGAGCCGGGCTGTCCGGCTGCTGGGCAGGGTGGGCCTTGGCGAATGCCGGGTGCCCGGCCGCCAGTGCGGCAACCCGAAGGATGCGCGGGTAGCTGTCGAGGTCGATGTTGAAGCGCTCGGCGGCATACAGCTGCGGGATCAGGTACACATCCGCCAGCCCCGGTTGGTCACCGAAACAAAAGCCCTCATCACCAATCAGTTGCTCCACCGCCGCCAACCCCTGGCTGATCCAGTGGCCGATCCACTGGTTGACCTGGCCTTCGTCCTGGCCGGCCTGGCGCAACCGGTTGAGCACGCTGACGTTGTGCAGCGGATGAATGTCGCAGCCGATGATTGCCGCCACGCCACGTACCTTGGCACGCGCTTCGGCAGTGGCCGGTAGCAGTGCAGGCTGTGGATAAACCTCTTCCAGGTACTCGATGATCGCTGGCGACTGCACCAGCAATTCCCCGCCGTCGGTGCGCAAGGCCGGCACGCGGCCCTGCGGGTTGATGGCGAGATAGTCCGCACCGCGCTGCTCGCCCTGTAGCAGGTTGACCGGCAGGGACTGGTAAGCCAGCCCCTTCAGTGCCAGGGCAATGCGCACCCGGTAGGACGAGGTGGAACGGTAATAGGTGTACAGCTCCATGCCCCTGCCTCCTCAGTTGGCCGCGATGACCGTGCCACGGCATTCGCCGAAGCCGATGCTGGCCACGCCATCACGCGTGCAACGGGCACGCAGGATGATCTCGTCGCCGTCTTCGAGGAACTTGCGCACCTCGCCGCTGGCCAGTTCAACCGGCAGCTTGCCGCCTTCGGTGATCTCCAGCAGGCTGCCATGCGAACCCGGCGTGGCGCCCGACAATGTGCCCGAACCGAACAGGTCGCCCGGCTGCAGTTGGCAACCGTTGACGCTGTGGTGCGCCACCAGCTGCGCCACGGTCCAGTACATGCTGCGGGTGTTGCTCAGGGTCAGGCGGTGCGGGGCAGCGCCCTGCTCGCGCATGCGCTCGGTCAGCAGCAGCACTTCGAGTTCGATATCGAATGCACCGGCGGCCTGGTCGCGTTTGTCCAGCAGGTACGACAGCGGCTGCGGGTCGCCTTCCGGGCGTGCCGGCTGGGCGCAGCGGAAGGGTTCCAGCGCTTCGGCAGTGACCACCCAGGGCGAGATCGTGGTAATGAAGCTTTTGGACAGGAACGGCCCCAATGGCTGGTATTCCCAAGCCTGGATATCACGCGCCGACCAGTCGTTGAGCAGGCACAGGCCGGCTACGTGCTCGGCAGCATCGCCAATCGGGATCGCCTGGCCCATGTCATTGCCCTGGCCAATCCAGATACCCAGTTCCAGTTCGTAGTCCAGGCGTGCGCAAGGGCCGAAGCTTGGCTCGGTGTGCCCGGCCGGCAAGGTCTGGCCCTTTGGCCGGCGCACATCGGTGCCGGACGGGCGGATGGTCGAGGCGCGGCCGTGATAACCGATCGGCACGTACTTGTAGTTGGGCAGCAGCGGGTTGTCGGGGCGGAACAGTTTGCCCACGTTTTTTGCGTGCTCGATGCCCACATAGAAGTCGGTGTAGTCACCGATCTGCGCAGGTACATGCAACTGGCAGGCACTGGCCGGGTACAGCGCGGCTTGCAGCGCCGCCTGGTGTTCGCTGTGTTCGCCAAGCAGCACCTGCAAGCGCTCGCGCAGGGCGACACGGGCGCTGCGGCCCAGCGCGAAGAATTCGTTCAGTGCACCACCGCGGGTGGCTTCGACGGCGGCCTTGGCGGCGCCGTCGAACAGGCCGGCGGCCAGCACCGCCTCCAGGTCAAGGATCGCGTCGCCGATGGCCACGCCACAGCGCCTGGCTTCACCCGGCCGGCTGAAGATACCCAATGGCAGATTCTGCAGCGGGAAGTCGCTGTGCCCGTTGGCGTGCTCGACCCAGCTACGGGCATTGGCAGTGTGGTTCATCGGTTATCTCCGGTTCGGGTTGAAGGTGCTCGGCAAGGTGGCCCAGCAACTATCGTAGTCGGCCTGCAATTGCGGGCATTCAAGGGCCTGCTGGCTCGGGCGCAGCACTTGGCTGGTTTCGAACATGAAGGCCATGGTGTTATCGATCTTGTGCGGCGCCAGGTCGGCGGCAATGGCTTTTTCGCAGGTTTCGGCGTCGGGGCCGTGGGCGCTCATCACCCCGTGCAGCGAGGCACCACCGGGCAGGAAGCCCTCGGCCTTGGCATCGTAGGCACCGCTGATCAAGCCCATGAACTCGTTCATGAGGTTGCGGTGGAACCATGGCGGACGGAAGGTGTTCTCGGCCACCATCCAGCGCGGCGGGAAGATCACGAAGTCCATGTTGGCCAGGCCATGCACGCTGGTCGGCGAAGTCAGCACGGTGAAGATCGACGGGTCCGGGTGGTCGAAGCTGACGGTACCGATGGTGTTGAAACGGCGCAGGTCGTATTTGTAGGGCACGTTGCTGCCGTGCCAGGCGACCACATCCAGCGGAGAGTGCTGCAGTTCGCAGGCCCAGTGCTCGCCGAGGAACTTCTGCACCAGTTGCACCGGCCCTTCGGCCTCTTCGTAGTGCGCCACCGGGGTGAGGAAGTCGCGCGGGTTGGCCAGGCCGTTGCTGCCAATCGGGCCCAGTTCCGGAATACGCAGCGGTGCACCGTGGTTTTCGGCGATGTAGCCACGGGCCTGGCCGTCGAGCAGTTCGACACGGAACTTCATGCCGCGCGGAATCACCGCGATTTCCAGGGGGCCGACTTCCATTACACCCAGTTCGGTGGCAATGCGCAGGCGGCCCTGTTCCGGCACCAGCAGCAGTTCACCGTCGGCGTTGAAGAACACCCGCTCCATGGAACGGTTGGCGCAGTAGATGTAGATGCTCACGCCAGCCGGTTTCTGCGCCGGGGCGTTGGCCACCATGGGCAGCCAGCCTGCGATGAAATCGGTGGGCTCGGCAGGTATCGGCTGGGGGCTCCAGCGCAGGCGGTTGGGGTTGATGGCCCCCAGCGGCGCAGTCAGCGGCTGGCGCGCCAGCCGCTCGAAACGCGGGTGCAATGCAGACGGGCGAATGCGATACAGCCAGGTACGGCGCAGCTCGCTGCGGGCCATGGTGAACGCCGTGCCCGAGAGCAATTCGGCGTACAGCCCATAAGGCGCCTTCTGCGGCGAGTTCTGCCCGACCGGCAAGGCCCCCGGCAGCGCTTCGCTGGCAAACTCGTTGCCGAAGCCGCTGAGGTAGTGAAGGTCGGGTGATGTGTCGCGAGTCATCGATGCCTCCGGGCTCTGACCGAGCCGTTGCTGGCAGCTGGCTGCTGGCCCGATGCGGGGTGACAGCGCGTCTGCATTGTTTTTATCGTAATCAGATTACGAATAACGTAATTTGCTACGGGCATGGCGTCAAGCTATAAAGGCGCGACTCGAAGAATCCGGAAGCAGATGTCCATGACCAAAGCCAGCTCCTCCGCCGACAACGGCAAGCAGAAAGTCCGCTCGGCGGAGGTTGGCACAGACATCCTCAAAGCCCTTGCCGAACTCTCCCCCTCCACCTCGCTGTCACGCCTGTCGGAACATGTGCAGATGCCGGCGAGCAAGGTGCACCGCTACCTGCAGGCGCTGATTGCCAGCGGCTTTGCCGAGCAGGATGCGGCCACCAACCATTACGGCCTGGGCCGTGAGGCACTGCGGGTGGGGCTGGCGGCGCTGGGCAGCATCGATGTGCTGAAGATTGCCGCACTGCCGCTGTCGCAGCTGCGCGACGAACTGAACGAGAGCTGCTTCATTGCGGTGTGGGGCAACCAGGGCGCAACCGTGGTCAGCATCGAACCGGCGGTGCGTGCAGTTACCGTGGTCACGCAGATGGGCTCGGTGCTGCCGCTGCTCACCTCGTCCACCGGCCTGGTGTTCGCCGCCTACCTGCCGGAGCGCGAGACCGTGGAGTTGCGTGACCGGGAACTGGCTGCCCTGCAGCAGAATGCCGACGATTACCAGGCGGTATTGGCGGGCATTCGCGAACGCGGCCTGCACCATGTGCACGGGCTGCTGATGCCGGGCGTGGATGCGCTTTCGGCGCCCGTGTTCAATGCCATGGGGCAGGTTGCGGCGGTTATGACCGTGGTCGGGCCGACGTCGATCTTCCATGCCGACGAACATGGCCCTGCGGCGCAACGGCTGCTGGCGGCTGCGCGGGAAACCAGCTGGCGCATGGGCTATTCGCCCTCTGCCTGAGGCCTGCGGCACTATTGCCCGATACGTAAAGGTGAATGTCATAAGCCGCTATTTTTCCTACGGGATCAAGCGCTTATTCTTAACTCACTGGCCGGCATGAAGGGCTCTCCCCCCGCTTTTCATGCCTGCGAGGTTCACCGACGTAGATTTTGAAGCTCCTTGATCTGACGTCTCGATTGGCCGCTGCGGCTTGCAGCGGCCTTTTTTTTGCCCTGAACAACATGCGCTCTCGACTGGCTGACGCGGTCCCTGTGGGAGCGGCCTTGTGTCGCGATCGGGCTGCAAAGCAGCCCCGGCAATTTATGCAGTGCGGCTGATATCTTGGGGCCGCTCTGCGGCCCAATCGCGACGCAAGGCCGCTCCCACAAAGTTCCCTGCAAGCTCTCTACAGCGGGTACTTCTGTAGGTTCGCCATCATCTGCTGCAGCGCCTGCAAACTGTCCTGCGGATGCACTGCCCCCTCAAAATCGCCGATCCGTGCCCAGTTCTCGGCCACCTGCTCCGGGGTAAAGCCTTCGCGCGGATCAAAGCCCACCCCCAGGCTGCGCTCCCAACGCACCCTGCCCACCCAGCCGCCGCCTACTTCGAACAGCTCACCCGTGCCCTGGCACTGGTCGCTGCCCAGGTACACCACCAGCGGGCTGACCAGTTCGGGCTTGAGCCGCTCGAATACCTGGGGCGGGATCAGCCCTTCGGTCATGCGGGTGCCGCCTGTTGGGGCGATGGCGTTGACCAATATGCCGTGCTTGCGCCCTTCGATCGCCAGGGTGCGGGTCAGGCCGTACAGGCCCAGTTTGGCCATGCCGTAGTTGGCCTGGCCGAAGTTGCCGTAGATGCCAGAGGTAGAAGCGGTGAAGATCACCCGCCCCCAGTTCTGCTCGCGCAGGTGTGGCCAGGCAGCCCTGGTGGTTTTGAAGGCCCCTTCGACATGCACCTGGTAAACCTGCTCCCAGTCGCTGTCGTCCATCTTGTGGAACGTCTTGTCACGCAGGATGCCTGCATTGTTCACCAGCACATCGACCCGGCCGAAACTGTCCAGCGCCTGTTCGACGATGCGTGCGCCCTGGCTGACCGAGTCGTGGTTGGCGATGGCGATGCCACCGGCGGCGCGGATCTGCTCCACCACACGATCGGCGGCCGACGCGCTGGCACCTTCACCGTGGGTAGAGCCGCCAAGGTCGTTGACCACGACCTTGGCGCCACGTGCGGCAAACAGCAACGCATGGGCGCGGCCCAGGCCACCGCCGGCTCCGGTGACAATCACCACGCGATCTTGCAGACGGACAGGCTCGCTCATGCTCATGGCTCCAGGCAGGTTCAGGTCAGCCGAGTGTCCGCCGCAAGCCAGCAGCGGACAATCAAGCTCACGCAGGCTGAATGCCTGGCAATAACGCAGGGCGATGAGGCCCGGTCAGGACCACGCCACTTTCTGCGGGTAGAAGCTCACAGGCTGTTCACGAAAGGCCAGGTAGTGACGCAGTACCTGCACGGGCGCTTCGGTGTGCGGGTAATGGCCGATGCCCTGTAACTGCACGGTATCCGGCTCCGGCACCAGTTGCCGGTAGCGCTCGAGCATGTGCGCGCCGGACAGCGGGTCGACCACGCCATTGATGAAACGCAGTGGCACGCCTTTGCGCTGCATCGCCCCGACCCAGCGTTCACGGTGCACGCTGCGCTCGGGCATGTAGCTCACCAGCTTGTGCAGGATGCGTGTGCCCCGGTTGGCGGCGATCAGGCTCCAGAAATCATCCAGGGCACTTTCGCTGGGGTGGGTGCAAGGGCCGTAGACCTGGGTCACGTTGCGCACCAGGTCGTCACGCCCGAACGAACGCCCGACCAGCCAGCCGAACCGGCTGAGCAGCAGCTTCTGGATCAGCAGCATGCGGCAGCTTTCGGGGAACAGCCCGCTGTTGAGGAACACGCAGCTGGCAATGTCGGCACGCTGTTCATGGTGGCGCGCCAGTAACTCCTGGGCGACGCTGCCGCCGTAGTCGTGAGCCAGCAGGTGCACTGGCTGGTCGACCTGCAGGTGGCCAAGCAAAGCCTGCTGCAAGTCCGCCTGCTCCATCAGGCTGTAGGCGTGATCGACCGGTTTGGCCGAATCGCCAAAGCCGAGCATGTCGCAAGCGATCACCCTGAAGCGTTGGCTTAAAGGCCCCCACAAATAGTGCCAATCCCAGCTGGCGGTGGGGAAACCGTGTAACAGAAGCAGGGGCTCTCCTTGCCCTGCGGTCCAGTAGCGGATGCTCTGGCCCCGGAAAGTGAAACTCTGTCCCCGGGTACGCCAGACGCACAATGGAATTTCGGCCATAGGCATCAGAACGGTCCCGGTGAAGTGGTGTTGGCGGAATAGGGCAAGGCTGCGGTCATTGCATGTCACCTCGGCACATACATGTGCTCTCTATGTCGAGGCAGAGTCTAGCCAGCAGCCCAAAGCCTGAAACTTGCGTTGCCAGCCAGCTTGATGACTGTGCGAGTCAGTGGCACGAACGGTCAGAGCAGCATGGCCAGCAGCGGTGCCGCGAACAGGTTCAACAGCCCGGTCAGGACCATGACCAGGCCGGCCACCGAGCCTTCCTCGCGGCCCACCTCCTGTGCCCGGCTGACCCCGGCACCATGCGCCCCGACGCCAAACAGCGCACCCCGTGCCAGCGGCGTGCGCAGGGGTAGCCAGCGCAGCAGCACGCCGCCGAACATGGCGCCGAGCACGCCGGTGAACATCACGAACACCGCCGTCAGCTCCGGCACGCCCCCCAGATCATGGGCCAAGGGCATGGCAAACGGCGTGGTGATCGAACGCGGCACCAGCGACAGGCTGGTTGCACTGTCCAGCGCCAGCAAGTGCGCAAGGCCCCAAGAGCTGGCGATCGAGGCACTGCTGCCAGCCACCATGCCCACCATCAAGGCCGGCCAATGGCGCGCCAGCATGGCCCGCTGCTGCCAGATCGGCACCGCGAAGGCCACGGTCACCGGGCCGAGCACGCTCATCAACCAGTGGGTGTTGCGAGCATACTCGGCATAGGCGGTATGCAGCGGCACCGCCACCGCCAGCAGCAACACGGGTACCAATATCAACGGCGACAGCAGGTAGCGCTTGCTGCGCCGGTACAGCCAGCGGCTGCCCAGGTAAGCCAGCAAGGTCAGGGCCAGCCAGAACAGCGGCATGGGTTCAAGGCTCATGGCGCACACTCCAGCGGCACACCAGCTCCACGGTCAAGGCAGTCACCACCATCACCATCAGCGTGCTCACGGCGATCACCAACAAGATGCGCCAGCCTTCTTCACGGATAAGCGAACCGTAGTCCAGCAGGCTCATCAGCGCCGGGATGAAAAACAGCAGCATCTCGGCCATCAGCCAGCCAGCGCCCAGTTGCAGCATGGCCGGTTTGAGCACACCCGAAGCGAACAGTATCAGCAACAGGGCCAAGCCCATCACGCCGCCAGGTATGGGCCAACCCAGCCAACTGGCAAGCTGGCCGCCGAGCAGGAACAAAGAACAAAGGATCGCCAGCTCGACAAGCAGGCGCAGGGCTTTTTTCAATAACGCGGGTTTCATGGTGCGGGTTCCTCGACAGGCCCTCATTTTAAGATTCGGCTGCCTAGGCCAGAAGCGAATTGTTAGACTGATGACCATTCCATAATGGAATTCAGAATATGGAATTCAAACAACTGCGCAGCTTTATCGAAGTGGTCCACCGCGGCGGTTTCACCCAGGCGGCGCACACCCTGCACATCAGCCAGTCGGCTGTGAGCAAGCAGGTGGCCCAGCTGGAGCAAGATGTGGGCCAGCCACTGCTGGAGCGCCAGGCCTCGCAACTGCACCTGACGGCTGCCGGGCGCATTGTGCTGGAGCGTGGCGAGGCCCTGCTGCGTCAGCGCCAGGCACTGCTCAACGAACTGGACGACCTCAGCCAGATGGAGCGTGGCGAACTGCGCCTGGGCTTACCAATGCTGGGCAGCGACGCCTTGTTCGCCGGTTTGTTCGCCGAATACCGGCGGCGCCACCCCAACATCGCGATTCAGTTGCTCGAAGGCGGCAGCCGTAGCGTCGAGCAGGCAGTCAGGAGTGGCGAACTGGAATTGGGAGGCAGCCTGACGCCCAGCGACGAAGCGTTCGACTACCAACCGTTTTGCAACGAACCGCTGGATGCCCTGCTGCCGGCTGGCCATGCCTTGGCGGGCCTGGACGGGGTGGACCTGGGGCAACTGGCCGATACGCCGTTCCTGCTGTATCAGCGCAGCTTCGTGCTCAATGACCGGCTGCTGAAGGCGTGCCAACAGCAAGGGTTTACCCCGAAGGAAGGCGGGCGCAGTGGCCAGGCGGATTTTTTGGCAGCGTTGGTGGCGGCAGGCCAGGGCGTGGTGTTGCTGCCCCGGGTGGTGGCAAAAGCGCTTGAGCGCCCCGGGGTGGTGCGTTTGCCGCTGCGTTCGCCGCAGGAGTTGCGTTGGGATATAGCGTTTATCTGGCGGCGCGGGGCGTACCTGTCACGGGCGGCGCAGGCGTGGTTGGCGTTGCTGCGCGAGTGGCCGGTGATTCACAAAAAAGAATGATTGCCTTGCGGGCCTCTTCGCGGGCTCGCCCGCTCCCACAGGTATAGCGCTGATCTCAACGGCAGTGCAAACCCTGTGGGAGCGGGCAAGCCCGCGAAAAGGCCGAGACAGACGCTGGTAATCCGTCAGGCTTTCAACGCTTGAAGCAGCTCCGCCAACCACGGTTCGGCATCGGCTTCCGGGGTCACGGTCTCGCTGGCATCCAGGCGCAGCATTGGCTGCACTTCGCGCACACCCAACTCGGCAAACAGCTCGCGCATTTGCTCGCCACCACCACAGTAGGTGTCACCGTAGCTGGCGTCGCCCAGCGCAATCACTGCACCCGGCAGGCCACGCCAGGCCGCAGGCAGGGTGTCACGAATGGTGCAGTACAACGGCATGAGGTTGTCCGGCAGCTCGCCCATGCCGGTGGTCGAGGTCACGGCCAGCAAGGCGTCTGGGGCAAAACCTTCAAGATCCTGCAGGGTGGCACGCGCCGCATGCCAGGCCTCCAGGCCTCCAGCCTTCAACAGCGATTCGGCATGACGGGCGACTTCTTCGGCGGTGCCATAGACCGATCCGGAAATAATGGCGACTTTCATCGGGTAGAGGATTCCGAAACTGAGTGAAAACGTAGGATACTAGCATCCAGCGCTGGCAAAAGGCCGCCTCTACCAAAGTCGCCGCCTTCAGCCTTTCTTTGCTCAATGGCCCAGACATGATCAACGCGCAATTGCTGCAATCGATGGTCGATGCGTCCAATGACGGGATCGTGGTTGCCGAACAGGAAGGCGACGACACCATCCTGATCTACGTGAACGCCGCCTTCGAACGCCTGACCGGCTACAGCCGCGACGAAATCCTCTACCAGGATTGCCGCTTCCTGCAGGCCGACGACCGTGATCAGCTTGGCCGTGCCCGCATCCGCAGGGCCTTGGCCGAAGGCCGCCCCTGTCGCGAAGTGCTGCGCAACTACCGCAAGGATGGCAGCGCATTCTGGAACGAACTTTCCATCACCCCGGTAAGGCTCGACGCTGAACAGCGGACCTATTTCATCGGTATTCAGAAGGACGTCAGCCGCCAGGTCGAACTTGAGCGGGAGCTTGCCGAACTGCGCGTTTGTCCGAAACCCGACGAACGCGCCTGAACCAAGTACGCCACGCACGGTCAATTCCGTTGAAGAAATCGCCACCACCGAGTTCGATCATGCAAGCAGACGCGCTCCTGACCCAGGACGAACTGGATTTCATCCAGAGCATGCAGCATTCGCCGCAGTTGAACCTGGCAGACTCCATGTCGAGCCTGCTGGTCAATGGCGACCGCCGCATCCAGAGCTTGCTGACCCGCCTGGTGGCAAACGAACAGGTGACTTTGCAGGCCCAGTTCAACAACCAGCAGATCAGCTTCCCGCTGCAGTTGGTGGAAGACGAGTTCCACGCGCTGCACCTGCAAGTGGGTTCACCCGAAATCTACGAAGACGGCCCCATGCTGCGCGCCTGGCGCCTGTCGATGGAAACGCCCAGCCCGCTGCTCGATAGCCACGATCAGCAAAGCGGCCTGTGGGTACGCGATATTTCGTTCAAAGGTGTACTGGTGGAGATCCGCGGCTTGCCAGCAGCGCCCACCCGTTTCGAATTGCACTTCGCCCCGGGCGATATCAGCCCGATCGAATTGCATGGTGTACTGGGCCGCCGCATCGGCCCGGATCTGGCGGCCTACGACCTGGGCCAGAGCCCGGCCGAAGAGATCGACCGCCTGCGCGACTATATCCTCCAGGCCCATCGCCGGGCGCACCCAGAACTGCACAATCAGGTATCGAGCTGACCGGCCAGAAACTGCCGCAAGCGCTGGCGCATTACACCGCCCTGCGCACCAAGGCACGCTACCAGGCTGCCTGCCAGGTGGTCCTGTGCCACTTCTGCAGCTTCGCCGGCCAGCAACAACGGGCATTCCAGCACCGCAGCCATGCGCACCAGTCGTCGGGTGAGTTCCGCCGTGGGTGGGTGGTGCGAAAACAGCACCAGAGCATCTGGTTTCAGGCGTTCGCAGACCAGCGCCAGCTCCTGCAGCGGCTGCCCGCTCGCCAAGGGCGTCACGCCAATATCGTCGCTGCCCAGGCTCAGGCCGGTCACCAGTAATTCCAGTTCGTGGCATTGCCCTGGCAACGCTGCCAGCAGCACTGTGCGACCACGCGGCACGTGGGCGAGCTGCAAACGGGCAAATACCCGGCCACGCAAGAACTGGTCGAGGAACAGCCACTCGCTGGCCTGCCCATAGCCGCCCTGCCCCGCCGCCAGGTCGTGCCAAACCGGCATGAACACCTCGGCGAACACCTGGTCCAGGGTGTTGGCAGCAAACACCTCGTCGAACAGCCGGTCCAGGCCGGCCATGTCAAACCGCTGCACGGCCTGACGCACCTGGTGCTGCCAGCGCAACCAGGCGTCCGTCGCCCCGCTGACCTGCACGGCAAGGGCATGACCGCGAGCGAGGATGCTGCCCACTTTGCTCACCGCCACACCGCGCTCAAGCCAGCCGAGGATACGGCGGATGTCATCGATGTCCGCTTGGGAATAAAGACGGTGGCCACTGTCGGTGCGGGTTGGCTGAATCAGCCCGTAGCGGCGCTCCCAAGCACGCAGGGTCACCGCGTTGACGCCCGTCAGTCGGGAAACTTCGCGGATCGGAAACAGCTCCTGCTGCTCAAGACCCACTTCGATCAGCGGATCACGTCCCTGTTCGTTCATCTGCACGGCGTACCCTGAGTGCGGAAGTTGAGCGCACATTCTACTACGCCGACACCGATCGCAGGGTGCAACCGTTTGCCGGCTGACATTTGCCGAAGATCACACATGCGCAATAATCCGCGCCCGATTCTTGCATGCGTACCTGTGTTGCCCACCACCCCGGGCCACGCAGCCAAAGGGGCAAGCTACCCGCCAGCCCCGTTGCCAGGAGATACACGATGTCTACCCCACCCGTCACCTTGATGGTGTCGCGCCGCGCCGCCCATGGCCGCTACCAGGACCTGCTGGCCTGGCTGCATGAAGGCGAGCAGCTGGCCACCGACTTCCCCGGCTACCTCGGTTCAGGCATCCTCGCCCCGCCCCGCGATGGCGACGAATTCCAGATCATCTTCCGCTTCAGCGACGAACCCACACTGCATGCCTGGGAGCATTCCGCCTCGCGCCGGGCTTGGCTGCAACGCGGCAACGGCCTGTTCGAACGCCCCAAAGAGGCGCGCGTCAGTGGCATTGACGACTGGTTTGGCACCAATACGGTGCAAAAACCACCGCGCTGGAAGCAGGCAGTGGCCATCTGGCTGGCGTTTTTCCCGGTGTCGCTGGCGTTCAACCTGCTGTTTGGCCACTGGCTGGCAACGCTGGACCTGCTGCCCCGGGTAATGCTCAGCACCCTGGCCCTGACGCCGGTGATGGTGTACCTGTTCATCCCTCTGTCCACCCGCCTGCTGGCCAGTTGGCTGCATGCCTCCCCGGCCACCGCTGGCGCCTTGCGCAGCCGCTGAGGCCAGGCCATACAACAGGGAAACAGTTCGGGTATGCTGGGCGGCAACCAAAGGACAGACAAGTTGACCGCCCCGAACATGAACAGCCCCATTCTCGTTACCGGAGCCAGCCAGCGCGTCGGGTTGGCCCTGGCCCTTGAACTGGCACAGGCCGGCCATACGGTGGTCAGTGCCAGCCGCAGCGTCCAGCCACACACGGCCCACCCGAACATCGTGCAGTTCCAGGCCGACCTGTGCCGGGCGGCCGACCGCCGGGCCCTGATCGATCACCTGCACAGCCATTACGACGGCCTGCGCGCCATCATCCACAACGCCTCGCTGTGGCTCGATGACGGTCTCGACAACCTCGAAACCATGTTCCGCCTGCACGTCGAAGCGCCCTACCACCTGAACCTGGCCCTGGGTGACTTGCTTGCCAAGGTGGAAAAGGCCGACATCATCCACATCTGCGACGAAACCTCTTCGCGCGGCAGCAAAAGCCACATTGGCTACGCCGCCACCAAGGCTGCGCTGCAGAACATGGTGCTGTCGTTCGCAGAAAAATATGCGCCCAAGGTGCATGTGAACGGTATCCTGCCCGGGCTGCTGATCCTCAAGGAAGGGGGCGACGAAGCCTACCGCCAGCAAACCCTGAAAAAGGCCCTGCTGGAGTTCGAACCCGGCGCCGGCCCGCTGATCGAGACAGTCAAATACCTGCTCGCCAGCCAGTACAGCACCGGCAGCCAAGTGGTCATCAACGGTGGCCGCCACTTGAAGAACCGCATGACCTGAGAGAAGCCCATGACCCCACAGCAACAGCTAGAACTCGAAGCCGCCGCGTTCCGGCGCCTGGTCGAACACCTGCAAAAGCGCACCGATGTACAGAACATCGACCTGATGAACCTGTCCGGTTTCTGCCGCAACTGCCTGTCCAAGTGGTACAAGGCCGCGGCTGACGAGCGCCAGCTCGACCTGAGCCTGGACGACGCCCGCGAAGCGGTGTACGGCATGCCCTACGCCGAGTGGAAAGCCCAATACCAGAAAGAAGCCAGCGCCGACCAACAAGCGGCGTTCGAAAAAGGAAAACCTCGTGACTGATCTGAACACCCTGCGCGCCAGCCTGGCCAGCGGCCAACATGTATTTGCCGATACCCTGGCGTTCATTGCCGACAACTACAGTTACCAGCCGCAGGCCTTCAACAACGGCGGCGTGGAGAATGCGGCCGGGCAGAACGAAGGGTCGTGCAAGACCTTGGGCCTGGCTTTGCTGGAAGGGCTGAGCGACCAGGAAGCGCTGCTGGCCTTTGGCGAGCACTACCGTGATGTGGTGGCCACGCCTGAGGGCAGCGACCATGGCAATATCCGTGCGCTGATCGAGCATGGTTTGGCCGGTGTGAAATTTGCCGGGCAGCCGCTGTCGCGCAAGGCTTGAGATAGCTGGGGCCGCTTTGCGGCCCTTGCGTCGCGAGAGGGCTGCAAAGCAGCCCCAAAATATCGAATCCATCCTCAATCCATGAGGGTGCCAGGCCCACCTTCTTCCAGCTCCCCCTGCATCAACCACTGCAAGGCCACCGGCCACAGGGTTTCGCGAAACCGGTCATGGAAAAACGCGAAATGGCCAATTTCCTCGACCGAGATATCCACAGGCGCGATGCGCAGGTGCCGGGCACCCTGTAGATAACTCAGCAACCGCTCGGTCGCCGCCACAGTGCCAAACGGGTCATCGGTCAAGCTGATGGCCAGCGTCGCTGCCTGGACGTGTGCAAACGGTACCCTCCCCAGTCGGCGCCCACTTGGCCGGTGCTCATAGCGTGGCGTACGGGTGGTCCAGTCATCCACCACCCCTGCCGGGGTGTCTTCCATCCAGCCCAGACGCTTGCCGGGGAAGTAGCCCAAAGCGCGGGTAAGCAAAGGCATCACCACATGCCATTTGCCGAACAGCCGCCAGCGTTGATCAGCCGCGTAATCGCGCCAGTAGGCAAACTGTGCGCCTACCATCACTACCCTGCGTATCTGGTCGGCCGACGGTGCCAGGCCGACTGCGCAACCGCCGAAGCTGTGCCCCACCACGTCTATTGGCTGGCCGGGGAAACGCTCCGCCGCATGCGCCAACATCGCTTCGAAATCCAGCCTGCCCCAGTCGCTCCACGATGCCTGGAAGCCACGCAACGAAGCCGGGCGGGATTCGCCGATGCCACGGTAGTCGTAGGTCAGCACATCGCAGCCCTGGGCAAACAGGTAGTCGGAAAAACGGGAGTAATAGCGGCAGCGTACCGAGGTGGCCGCGTTGATGATCACCAGCGGGCGCTGGGGGTCAGGCTGGGCGTGGCGCCAGATAAAGCCGCCGAGGCTGTAGCCGTCGGCAGTGGCCTGGCGAAAGGGGGTGGCGGGTTGGGTGAGGCTACTCATGGCGCATTCCCTGTTGTTGTGCGCCAAAACTAGCAAAGATTTTGTAGCCTGTACCGCCCTCTTCGCGGGTAAACCCGCTCCCACAGGTAGTATGCCAAGCTCGAAAGCGGTGCATTTCCTGTGGGAGCGGGTTTACCCGCGAATGGGCCAGTACAGGTTAAATACTCTTACAGTTCGATGCAGTCGAACTTCACATCGGTGGCCACGTCTTCGTCGTAGTTGACGTCAGCGCGCTCGAAGCCGAACAGGTTGAGGAACTGCTTCTTGTAACCGGCATAGTCGGTCAGGTCGAACAGGTTCTCGGTGGTGACCTGCGGCCACAGGGCCTTGCACTCGTTCTGCACGTCGTCGCGCAGTTCCCAGTCGTCCAGGCGCAGGCGGCCCTTCTCGTCGACTTCGGCCGGCGCACCATCGGCGCGATACAGGCGGTCGCGGTACATGCGGTCCAGTTGGTCCTGGGTGCCTTCGTGAACGCCTTTTTCTTCCATGATCTTGAAGACCATCGACAGGTACAGCGGCATTACCGGAATGGCCGAGCTGGCCTGGGTAACCACCGACTTCAGCACGGCTACGTTGGCGCCGCCTTTCACTTCGCTGGCCAGTTTCTTGTTCAGGCGCAGAGCAGTTTCGTCCAGGTCCTGCTTGGCCTGGCCCAGCGCACCGTGCCAGTAGATCGGCCAGGTGATGTCGCTGCCGATGTAGCTGAAGGCCACGGTGCGAGCGCCTTCGGCCAGTACGTTGGCGCCTGCCAGGGCGTCGATCCAAAGCTGCCAGTCCTGGCCGCCCATGACGGTGACGGTGTCGGCAATTTCCTGCTCGGTGGCCGGCTCGATGCTGGCCTCGATGATGGTGTCCTTGTTGGTGTCGATGGCGGTCGACTTGTAGGGCTGGCCGATCGGCTTCAGTGCCGAGCGGATGACTTCACCGGTCTGCGGCAGTTTGCGCACGGGCGAGGCCAGCGAGTAGATGACCAGGTCGACCTTGCCACCCATCTCGTTCTTGATCAGCTCGATGACCTTGGCACGGGCCTCGTCGGAGAAGGCGTCACCGTTGATCGACTTGCTGTACAGGCCCTCGGCCTTGGCAAACTTGTCGAAGGCAGCGGAGTTGTACCAGCCAGCAGTGCCGGCCTTGGTTTCGGTGCCTGGTTTTTCGAAGAACACGCCCAGGGTGTCGGCCTTGAAACCGAACGCTGCGGTGATACGCGCTGCCAGGCCGTAGCCACTGGAAGCACCGATGACCAGAACCTTCTTCGGGCCATCCTCGCGCACGCCCAGCTTGCGGGTGGCTTCGATCTGGTCACGGACGTTGAGCTCGCAGCCCTTCGGATGAGTCGTGGTGCAGATGAAACCGCGAACCTTAGGATGAATGATGGCCAATGTCTGTACCTCGTCAGGTTTATGCCGGGGAAGCGCCGCGTGGGGCGATTCCGATTGATCAGAGGGTGAGACTACCCCCGCAGGTTATCCGACACATATTACGGGGTGATCAAGGGGATGCAAAACCGGGGATAGCCTGTTCTGGCCTCTTCGCGGGCAAGCCCGCTCCCACAGGTACTGTGCAGCCCTCAAGATTTGCACAATCTCTGTGGGTGCGGGCTCGCCCGCGAAAGGGCCGGTGCAGGCTGCATCAATTGACCAGGAGAGCACCTTTCAACCATTCCAGAAACCGCTTGGCCAGCGGGTCATCCTGACTATCCCGATGCACCAGGCAAGCCCACGCCGGCCCCCGCACCCGCTGCGCCGACAACGCCTGCAGGTGCCCCTCCTCAATCGCCCGCCGCGCCAGCAACTGGCTGACCAGTGCCACCCCCAGCGCCTCGCTCGCCGCATCCAGCAACAGCCCGGGATCGGAAAAATTCAGCCCCTTGCCCTGCTGCCCGACATCTTCGCCACCTTCCAGCTGCCAATGGCTCCAGTCCATTTCCCGTTCGCCGTGCAAGGTCGTCCGCGCAGCCGAAGACGCCAGTGCAGGGTGGCAGGCCGGGTACAGCTGGTCCTGATGCAGCACGCTGAAGCTGCACTCGGCCTGGGCGCTGAGGTCATCGCGGATGGCCAGGTCGATGGTCTCGGTGGCCATGTCCGGCACCTCGAAGCTGGTGAACAGCCACAGGTCCACTTCGGGGCAACGCTGGTGAAAGTCGGCCAGCCGCGGCAACAGCCAGTGCCTGGCAAACGCCGGGGTGGTGTTGACCACCAGCTGGTTGGGCTTGCGGTACTGGTCAAGCCGGCGAATGCCCACGGCCAGGTGTTGCAACAGTGATTGGGTGGTGCTGAGCAGGTCATGCCCGGCGTCGGTCAGGCTCACGCTACGCCCGCTGCGGTGAAATAGCGGCTGCTCCAGGTAGGTTTCCAGGCTGCGAATCTGCTGGCTGATGGCCGACTGCGTCAGGTTCAGCGCCTCGGCTGCCTTGTGGAAACTCCCCAGCCGCGCCGCAGCCTCGAAGCCGCGCAAGGCATTCAGGGGTGGCCAGTGTTTAAGCATGATTGATAAGCCCTGCTGATCAGATGTGCGCTAAATCTATCGTTTGTCGCCGGCCAGGCCTAACCATAGCATGGACACCAACACCCGCGACGGCGGGCTTCGTTGATAAAAATCCTTAATAGATCGGAGTTCACTATGCACCTGTCCCTCGACAGCGGCTGGCGCATGCCCGCCGAATGGGCACGCCACGCGGCAACCTGGATGGTCTGGCCACACAATCAGGCCCTGTGGGAAAGCGGCTGGAACGTGCGCCTGGCCGATGTACAGCAGGACTACGCCCGGGTCGCAGCGGCCATCGCCCGTTTCGAGCCGGTGAAAATGGTCGTCGACCCGTCTGCCGTGGCCAGCGCCCGCGCGCTCTGCGGTGCCAACATCGAGCTGATCGAACTGGCAGTGGACGACAGCTGGTGCCGTGACAGCGGCCCGAGTTTCGTCTGCCACCCGCAGCATGGCCTGGCCGGCCTGAGCTGGCGCTTCAATGCCTGGGGCGACAAGTCGCAACACAGCCTGGACCGCAGCCTGGGTCGGCGCATCCTCGACCAGCTAGGCCTGGACGGTTTCAGCACCTCGCTGTGCAACGAAGGCGGTGCGATTCATGTCGATGGTGAAGGCACGCTGATCACCACCGAGTCGGTGCTGCTTAACCCCAACCGCAACCCTGGCGTGAGCAAGGCCGAGTTCGAAGCCTGCTTTGCCCGCCACCTGGGCATCCGCAAGACCATCTGGCTGCCGGGTGACCCGCAATACGTCACCGGCGACATGACCGACGGCCACGTCGACGGCGTGTGTGCCTTCGCCCGGCCAGGCGTACTGCTGGTCGACGCCACCCATGAGCAAGGCTCGGTGTACGCCGACGTGGTGCGGGAAAACCGCCGCGCCCTGGAACTGGCCACGGACGCCCAAGGCCGCCACTTCGAACTGCTGGACCTGTACGAGGCCACCGCCGCGGTCGACCATAACGCCAAGGTGTTCTGTGCGTCCTACACCAACTTCTACATCGCCAACGGCGCGATCATCATGCCGGCCTACGGTATCGCTGCCGACCAGGAGGCCGCTGCGCAACTGGCCCACGCCTTCCCGGGCCGGCAGATCGTGCCCGTGCGCATCGACCACATCGCCCACGGCGGTGGCGGCATTCACTGCATCACCCAGCAGCAGCCGGAGGTACAGCCATGAGCCTGCTCCGGGTTGCCACCACTCAGATGCCGTGCAGCTGGAACCTGCCCGACAACCTCGACCGCGCCGAACAGCTGGTGCGCCAGGCCGCTGCCAAAGGCGCCCAGGTAATCCTGCTGCAGGAGCTGTTCGCTACCCCGTACTTCTGCATCGAACAGGACCACCAGCACCAGGCCCTCGCCCAGCCCTACCCCGACAGCGCGATTTTGCAGCGCTTCGCTGCGCTGGCCGGCGAGCTGGGCGTGGTACTGCCGCTGAGCTGGTACGAGCGCGCCGGCAATGCCTTCTTCAACTCGCTGACCGTGGCCGATGCCGATGGCCGCCTGCTCGGGGTGTACCGCAAAACCCACATCCCCAACGCCATCGGCTACCAGGAGAAGGAGTATTTCAGCCCTGGCGACACCGGCTTCAAGGTCTGGGATACCACCTTTGGCCGCCTGGGCATCGGTATCTGCTGGGATCAGTGGTTCCCCGAAACCGCTCGCTGCCTGGCACTGATGGGCGCCGAAGTGCTGTTGTTCCCCACCGCCATCGGCTCCGAGCCCGGCTGCGCCGAACTGAACTCACGCGACCATTGGCAGGTGGCCATGCGCGGCCACGCCGCCGCCAATCTGTTGCCGGTGGTGGCGGCCAATCGCGTAGGCGATGAAGTCGCCGCCAGCGACGCTTCGTTGAGCATGCGCTTCTATGGTTCGTCGTTCATCTGCGATCACAAGGGCGCCATGCTCGCCGAGGCCGACCGCGACAACAGTGGCATCTGGCTGCACGAACTGGACCTGGCACGCATGCGCGATGACCGCCTGAGCTGGGGCATCTACCGCGACCGTCGCCCGGAAATGTACGCCCCACTGCTGACCCTGGACGGCAAGCATCCACATACCCTGAGGGCCTGAGCATGAAACACCACGTTCTAGCCGCATTGGCGCTGGCCATTTGCGCCAGCCAGGCCCAGGCCGAACAACCCGTTTTGCGCCTGTACAACTGGGCCGACTATTTTGCCGAAAACACCCTGAAGCAGTTCACGGCCGAAACCGGCATCCAGGTCATCTACGACGTCATGGACGGCAGTGAAGTACTCGAAGCCAAGCTGATGTCGGGGCGCAGTGGCTACGACCTGGTGTTCCCGGGTGACACCGTTGCCGAGCGGCTGATGCGCGCCGGCAGCCTGCAGCCACTGGACCATAGCCGCCTTGAGGCACTGGACGACATCGAGCCTGGCCTGCGCCAGTTGCATGCCCGGTACCCCAAGGCCAGCCAGGCGACCGTGCCCTACACCTGGGGCACCATCGGCCTGACGGTGAATGCCGACAAAGTCCGCCAGCGCATGCCCGATGCGCCGCTGGACAACCTCGACCTGCTGCTCAAGCCGGAGCTGGCCGCCAAGTTCGCCGACTGCGGTATCTCGGTCATCGACTCGCCCGACGAAGTGTTGGCGGTGGTCCTCAATTACCTGGGCCGCGAGCCACGCAGCGCCAAGCGTGAAGACCTGGCAGCCGCCAGCGAATTGCTCAAGGCCATACGTCCGTATGTGCGCAAGTTCCAGTCGCAGCCGGTGACCGAACTGGTCAACGAAAACCTGTGCGTGTCCCTGGGCTACAGCGGCGACGTGATCCAGGCCCAGCGCACGGCCGAGGCCGCAGGCAAGCACCTGGACTTCCAGTACCGCGTGCCCCGCCAAGGCACCACGGTGTGGATGGACACCATGGCCATCCCGGCCGATGCCAGGCACCCGGAATACGCCTATCGTTTCATCAACTTCGTCATGCGCCCGGCGAACATGGCTGCCATCAGCAACTTCACCGGTTACCCCACTGCCAGCGCCAAGGCGCGCCAGGCGGTGGACCCACGCATGCGCGACAACCCCGATATCTACCTCGACGAAGCAACCTATGCCCGACTGATACCGGGCCGCGATATTCCACAGGCTGACATGCGGGCACGCATGCGCGTGTGGACACGCTTCAAGACTGCACAGGACTGAGCCATGCCAAGCCGTAGAACCTTCCTGCAACTGTCACTGGCCGCCGGCCTCGGCGCCGGCCTTGGCTTGCCCCTGGGCCTGGCTCGCGCCGACGAGCCCGGGCGCTGGTTCATGCCTGACGAGGGCGAACCGCAGCAGCGCGCCTTCATCGCCTTCGGCGCCCAGGATGCCATCTGGGAAGACTTCACCGCCGATGTGCAAGCTGCCCTGGGCCGCATCGCCCAGGCCATCGCGCGTTATCAGCCGGTCACCGTGTTCTGCCGGGCAAGCGAACGCAAGCTGGCCGAGCAGCACTGCGCCAGCCCGCGCACAAGCTTTGTCGAGTGCGAACTGGACGACATCTGGATGCGCGACATAGGCGCCAACTTCGTCCTCGATGACGACGGCGCGCTGGGCGCGGTGGACTTCAACTTCAACGGTTGGGGCAACAAGCAGCGCCACCGCAACGATGCACAACTGGCCAAGCGGGTCGCCACCCTCGCCGGCGCCCGCTACCAGCGCAGCGAACTGGTAGGCGAAGGTGGCGCCATCGAAGTGGATGGCCATGGCACCGGCATCATGACCGAAAGCAGCTGGGTCAATGCCAACCGCAACAAGGGCTGGAGCAAGGCCGAGGTCGAGGCCGAGCTCAAGGAGCGCCTGGGGTTGAGCAAGGTAATCTGGCTGCCGGGCATCGCCGGTGAGGACATCACTGACGGGCATGTGGATTTCTATGCCCGCTTCGTGCGGCCGGGGGTGGTGATTGCCAACCTGGACAACGACCCGCAATCGTATGACCACGCCGTGACGCGCAAGCATCTTGAGATTCTCAAGCGCGCCACCGATGCAGAGGGCCGGACGTTGCAGATTCATGTCGTGGCACCGCCACAGTGCGGGCGGCGTAACAGGTTCAGCAAGGGCAATGAAGACTTTGCGGCGGGGTACATCAATTACTTCGTGATCAATGGCGCGATCATCGCGCCGCAGTTTGGTGATGCGCAGGCGGATGAAAAGGCTCGGGCGTTGCTGGCGGCGTTGTACCCGGGGCGGGACATCGTGCAGCTGGATATTGATGCCATTGCGGCCGGGGGTGGCGGGATTCACTGTGTGACCCATCAGTTCCCGGCTGTTTGAATGGCGTTGCCTGACCTGGCCTCTTCGCGGCTTGATTTCAAGGCAAACACAAGCCCTGTAGGAGCAGCCTTGTGCTGCGAAGAGGCCATTGACGCCGAAGATTATCTTTAGCCTTACCGGCCTCTTCGCAGCACAAGGCTGCTCCTACAAGGTGATGTGGCAGCCTGAATGATGCTGCCAGTCAGTTCCGCGCCGCTCTCAAGGGCCGTGCAATACCTGTGGGGCGGCTTTAGCCGCGAAGAGGCCGGCACAGTTAAATTCAATCCCGACGCCGGCGACGCCCGGTGATCATCGACAACGGCAGGTTCTCGCGCAGGCGCACACTCTCGTAGATGGCCGCCAGCACATGCACACACACCAACGCCAACACCGCATCGGCCAACCAGCTGTGCAGGTCGGTCGGCCAATCGGCGCCCCACAGCGCATCCACCTCCTGGGACGCCCACCCGGTCAAGCCCAAGCCAGCGATACCGGTCAGCATCAACAGCATCACCAGGGCGCCAATCGGCGAATGCCCCAGGCGGTGACAAGGCTCGCCGCGCAGCAGTGCACGCGCATGCCCTGCCAGGCGCGCCGGGGTTGGCCAGAAATCGGCCCAGCGCGCGCTGGGTGGCCCGACAAAGCCCCAGACCACGCGCACCACGACACAGGCCAGTGCGTAGTAACCCAGCCACTGATGCCAGTCGTCACCTTCTTCGTTGAAAAAATAGTCGGCGAAGAACACCCCGGCGATGGAGAGATGGCACAGCCGCAGGAGCGGGTCCCACAGCTGCACCGTGCCGTCACTGTTCAATCGTGGTACTCGGACTTGACCGCCTTGCCGCTCACCGGGTCATGGTAGATCTCGACCTTGCGGCCATCCTTGTCGAGACCATAGATCTCGTAGCAGTTGCCCTTGGTAACCTTGAACTTGTTGATCTTGTAACCCTGCTCCTTGAGCTGGGCCTGGAACTTTTCCTGGTCTTGCCAGGTGCTTTTGTCTGCGGTGGTGCATTGGGTGGCGGCGAATGCTGTGCTGCTGCCGATCAGTAGCATCAGGGCGATGAGGGTGCGCATGGATATGGGCTCCATTCAGTTGAGTGAAACAGCACGGAATTCAGCTTAGTTGGATAGAACGCCGAGCGCCCATTGATTTGTTTTTCACATCAATCCGAAAGAAAAACAAACTTAACAAATGAGCCAAAGCCACCGATGCTTGGGCATTACGCCCATCGCACGGAGAACAACAACATGAACGACGTGGTCATCGTCGCCGCTACCCGTACCGCCATCGGCAGCTTCCAGGGCGCCCTGGCCACGGTACCTGCGGTCGACCTCGGTGCCGCCGTGATCAAGCGCCTGCTGGAGCAGACCGGGCTGGACCCGGCGCAGGTCGACGAAGTGATCCTCGGCCAGGTACTCACCGCCGGCGCCGGGCAGAACCCGGCACGCCAGGCCGCGATCAAGGCCGGCTTGCCCTACAGCGTACCGGCGCTGACCCTGAACAAAGTCTGCGGCTCGGGCCTCAAGGCCTTGCACCTGGCCGCCCAGGCCATTCGTTGCGGTGATGCCGAAGTGGTGATTGCCGGTGGCCAGGAGAACATGAGCCTGGCCCCCTATGTGATGCCTTCGGCCCGCACTGGGCAGCGCATGGGCCATGGCCAACTGATCGACAGCATGATCACCGATGGCCTGTGGGATGCCTTCAACGACTATCACATGGGCATCACCGCCGAGAACCTTGTGGATGAGTACGGCCTCAGCCGTGAGCAGCAGGACGCCTTTGCCGCCGAATCGCAGCGCAAGGCCGTGGCGGCCATCGAGGCCGGGCGCTTCGTTGATGAAATCACCCCGATCGTGCTGCCACAGAAAAAGGGTGAGCCCAAAGTGTTCGCCCAGGACGAACAGCCACGCCCGGACACCACCGCTGACTCCCTGGCCAAACTGCGCCCTGCCTTCAAGAAGGACGGCAGCGTTACCGCTGGCAACGCCTCCAGCCTGAATGACGGCGCCGCCGCTGTGCTGCTGATGAGTGCCGCCAAGGCCAAAGCCCTGGGCTTGCCAGTGCTGGCGAAGATCGCCGCCTATGCCAGTGCCGGGGTAGACCCGGCAATCATGGGTATCGGCCCGGTTTCAGCGACTCAGCGTTGCCTGGACAAGGCCGGTTGGCAACTGGCCGAACTGGACCTGATCGAAGCCAACGAAGCCTTTGCCGCACAGGCGCTGGCGGTGGGCAAGGTGCTGGAATGGGATGCTGCGCGGGTCAACGTGAATGGCGGGGCGATTGCTCTGGGCCACCCGATTGGGGCTTCCGGGTGCCGGGTACTGGTGACCTTGCTGCACGAGATGATCAAGCGGGACGCCAAAAAAGGCCTGGCTACCTTGTGCATCGGGGGTGGGCAAGGCGTGGCGCTGGCGATCGAGCGCTGATCAGCAGGCCCGGCCTATTCGCGGGTAAACCCGCTCCCACAGGGACCGCACAAGTTTCAAGGTTTATGCTGTACCTGTGGGGCCAGGGACCACATGAATTTTCAAGGCTTGCACTGTACCTGTGGGAGCGGGTTCACCCGCGAATAGGCCGGGCCCGCTTACACAACAATCTCAGGCTTCAGAACCGCTCATCAGCAATAGCCGGCAAGGTCAGCTCCCGAACATAACTGGCCGCCGAAAGCTCCAGTAGTGTACGCACCATCAGCACCACATCGTGCAGCGGTATCAGCCCACCCTCCCCACGCGTCGCAGCCTCGGCCACCGGCACGTCCAGGCTGTCTTCGGTATTCAGGTACCCCAGGTTCAGGCAAGTCACACCAAGGCCCTGCTCCCGATAGCCTTCGCGCAACGCTTCGGCAATGCCGCGCAGGGCGAATTTCGAGGCAGCGAAGGTCACTTCCGGGCGACCACTCTGGGGCAGGCCCGAGGTTGAACCGGTGAGAATGATCCGTGGTTTTTCGCTTTTGAGCAGCAGCGGCAGCAGGCGCTTGATCAGCAGGATGGTCGCAGTGATGTTGCAGTCGACCATGCGCTGCAGCTGCGCATCATGGTCATCAAGGAAGCTGTAGTGGGCCTCGAAGGCTTCGGCCTCCCACAGGCCGAGGTTATAGATCAGCGTATCCACACCACCCTCGGCCAGGGCCCGGAAAATTGTCTCTACGGCGGTGGACGGCTCGCCGAGGTCGGCTTCGATCCACAGGGCCTGGACATCCTTGCCCACGTCCACTGCCGCTGGCTGGGTGCGCGACACCCCAATCAACGTATCGCCCGGTTTGCCCAGCCCTTGCATGAGCGCCATGCCCAGGCCCTTGCTGGCGCCGACTACCAGAACTCGCATCGCATCACTCCCTGTCGATTTGAACCAGAGTCGGCATTCTAGGGAGTTTTGCAGTGCCTGTGCCGGCCTCTTCGCGGGTGAACCCGCTCCCACAGGGGCCGCATTTGTTTCAAGGTTTGCACTGTACCTGTGGGAGCCAGAGACCGCAGGAATTTCAAAGCTTGCACGGTACCTGTGGGAGCGGGTTCACCCGCGAAGAGGCCGGCACAGGCTGCCGATAATCAAGCCGCAGCCCGGTTCTGTTCCAGCGCAGCAGCCAGCACCGCCACTTCCTGGCACTTCTGCACGGCCACTTCCACCGGGCTGCGCGTCAACGAGCAGGATGGCGCCAGCCACAGCCGCTCTCCCAGGCGCTCATGGGCATCGTGCAGCAGGTCCAGGGTCTCGCCCAGATTGCAAGGCGCGGCGTTGTCGCCGTCGACCAGGCCCAGTGACAGCACTTTGTAGGCCGGCAGCCGGTCGAGAATGGTCACGTACTGGTCGGGTGCCTGAACCAGGTCGATGTGCAGGCCATCGACCGGCAGGTTCGCGGCCAGGCCGAGGTTGCCGCCAAGGCCACCCGAGTAGGTGGCAATCAGCTTCTTCAATGGCGCGCGCTGAAGGATGTTATAGACGCACTCGAAAGCGTTTTTCCAGTCCTGTGGAAGGTCTTCGGCGAGAATCGGCTCATCGATCTGCACCCACTCGACACCCAGGGCAGCAAGGCGGTTGAGATGCTGGTCATACAGCGGCAGCAGGCCGTCGAGGAGCTCCAGCTTGTCGACGTCGCCGTTGGTTTCGCCCTGCCACAGGTAGGTTAACGGGCCGATCACCACTGGCTTGACCGCATGGCCCAAGGCCGTGGCTTGCGCCACTTCGTCGAAGAGCTGCGCCCAGCTAAGGTCGAACGGTTGGTCAAACCAGGCAAAGTCGCCCACTGGCAGCAGTTCGATGCCGGCCTCTCTCTGCACCTGCCAGTGGCGGGCACGCAGCTCGCTGTCGTGGTCGATGCGTGGAAAGCCCAGGTTGTGTGCCAGTGCCATGTCTTGTCCCTTCAGCCTGCATAAATGAATGAGGCGATTGTCCGGTTGAGACCGGTTTGAGACAAACTCATTAAATTTGAGATGAACCCAAGATTTTTTCATGATCATGATGATGTCTCATTCAGAGCACCGCCCTGCGCATCCGGACATGACCCCACCCGCCTTCTGCCTCACAATGCCACCCTGACCACACCAGGTGCCCGGCCACATGAGCCTGCTGAAAACCGCGCTGCGCGAACAGAACTTCGTCTGCGTCATGGAGTTCGTCCCCAAGCCTTCTGCAGAACGCTTCGCCGCCATGCAAGCGATCATGGCCCGCGCGCACCTGTGCGGCTGGCCGATGACCGTGGCCATCGGCGATCGTGTCGGCAGCCCGCTGGACATGTCGCCGCTGGACGCCCTCGCCTCGTTCAGCAACCCGGTGCCTGCCCTGCCGCATTTTTCCGGCAAGGACCGCGAGCGTCACCACCTGCTCGGCCAACTGCAGCGCATGGACGCCGCGGGCCTCGACCAGCTGTTGCTGCTGACCGGCGACCGCCTGCCCGGCCATGAGCCCGGCCAGCGCCCGGTGCGCTACCTGGAATCGGTCGCTGCCCTGCAGATCGCCCGCCAGGCTTGCCCGCACTGGCTGCTGGGCGCTGCACTGAACCCGTTCAAATACTGTGAGGACGAAGGCGGCGCGCAGTATTTCAAGGCGGAGAAAAAACTGGCAGCAGGCGCCGACTTCCTCACCCTGCAACTGGGTTTCGATGCCGCCAAGCATCAGGAAGCCATGCACTGGATGCGTCGCCAGACCACGCCCAAGCCGATGCTGGCCTGCCTGATGAGCCTCACCCACGGGCGGGCGGCAATGCTCGAGCACGTAGCCGGCGTCACTGTCACCCCGTCAATGCGTGACATGCTCGAAGCGGAGACTGCGCAGTCCAAGGCCTTTGCCCAGGCACGCAGCGTCGACCGCCTGGCGTTGCAGATAATTGGCGTGAAGCTGATGGGCTACGCCGGTGTGCACCTGTCAGGGGTTCACGAACTCAAACAGCTGCTGGCCCTGGAAGCCCGTATCGAGCACTGGCAAACCCAGGTCCACACGCTGGAGCAGTGGGCGCCCGCCTGGCAGGCCAGTTGGCAGATGCCCGGCCTGCCGGCCGTGATCTTCCACCCCCCACAAGCGGCCTGGCGCCAGGGCGAGTCGCGGGTCGATGCCTCGTTCAAAGAGAAAGCGCGCTATCACCTGATGCACGGCATGCATTCACTGCTGTTCAGCCGCCGCAACGGCCTGAGCAAGGCATTTGGCTGGGCGGTACGCCGGCCGCTGTGGGCTACGCACCTTGGCGCACAAGTGCTGCACAAGGTGGAACGTGCGGTGAAACGGCCGCTGGTGGGTTGCGATACCTGCGGCCGCTGCCGCCTGGAAGATACCCTGTACGTCTGCCCGGAAACCTGCCCCAAAGGCCTGGCCAATGGCCCCTGCGGCGGTACCGCGCTGAACCGCTGCGAGTTCGGCGACCGCGAGTGCATCCACAGCGTCAAATACCGCACGGCAAAGGCAGTGCGGCAAACGGCGGTGCTGACCGAACGCCTGATCCCGTGCATCGAGGTGCAAACCCGCCACCGCAGCTCATGGCCGCAGTGGTTCCAGGCCGCAACGCCGCGCCGGCTCAGCCCGCAGCCAGCGCCTCGAAGCCAGCCCGAATCGTAGCCTCGGGCAGGTCATCGGCGATGAACACCATTACGCTCTCGCGGGCTTCACCCTCGGCCCATTCTGCGTCCCAGTCGAAACCGTAAAGCTTGAGCACGCCCTGAAACACCAGCTTGCGGTCCTCACCGGCAATGTTCAGCACGCCCTTGTAGCGCAGCAGCTGTTTGCCGTGGGTTTCCAGCAGCTCGTTCATGAAGCCGCTGAGGCGGTCGATGTCCAGCGCGGTTTCCGTGCGCAGCACCATGGTGGAGATACGGTCGGGGGTGGCGGGCTTGAGCACCGGGCGAAGCATCGGTTTCAGGTTCGCGCCCAGGTCGGGGTTGAGGTTGAAACCACGCACATCCAGTAGCTCCGCCAGGTCGATACGGCCGTGCTCGACCACACGGATTGCAGCCCGGCCATTGATGCGCTCCAGGCGCTCGCGCAGGGCCTGCACCGCAGCCGGCTCGACCAGGTCGGTCTTGCTCAGCAGCAGGCGATCGGCAAAGCCGACCTGGGCCTGGGCGATGGTCTGGGTCAGGTGTAGTTCGGCATGAACAGCATCGACCAGGGTGATGATGCCGTCGAGGATGTAGCGCTCACGCAGTTCCTCGTCGATGAAAAAGGTTTGCGCCACCGGCGCCGGGTCGGCCAGGCCGGTGCATTCGATGACCAGGCGCTCGAAGGCGATCTCGCCTGCGTCCAGGCGTTCGAGCAGCAGGTACAAGGCGCGGGTGAGGTCACCATGGATGCTGCAGCACACGCAGCCATTGGCCAGGGTCATCACCTGCACCGGCTCGTCGCCCAGCAACTGGCTGTCGATGCCGGCCTCGCTGAATTCGTTTTCGATCACGGCAATTTTCAGGCCGTGCTCGGCCTTGAGCATGTGCTTGAGCAAGGTGGTCTTGCCAGCGCCGAGGAAGCCTGTGAGTACGGTTACGGGAATAGGCGTCTGCACGCAGAAATGCTCCTGTGCAGTGAATTTCGGAAGGCGTGCCGCGATCCCTGTAGGAGCGGCCTTGTGTCGCGATGGGCCGCAAAGCGGCCCCGGCAATATCTGCTGCGAAGCTGAAAACCTGGGGCCGCTTTGCGGCCCATCGCGACACAAGGCCGCTCCTACAGGACCGCGCTAGCCTGGACTTAGCAGCACTTGGGCCCGGACTTGCCGCCGTAACGGGCTTCCTGGCGTTCGCGGAAGAACGCCTCGTAGCTCATCACCGGCTTGTCCGGATGCGTCTTCTGCATGTGTTCGACATAGTTGTCGTAGTCGGGCATGCCGACCATCAGGCGGGCTGCCTGCCCCAGGTATTTCCCCAGTCGACCCAAGTCGTTGAACATGATTGCAGTCCTCTCGATTACGCGTCAGGCAGGGCCTGGAACGGGGTTTCCTTGTCGCTGCGCTCCTTGCGGCCCCAGGCGCCGTAGCCGACCTTGAGGGCGAAGAACAGGATGCTGAAAACCACCAGCAGGAACAGAATCGTCAGGCCCGCGTTGGTGTAGGCGTTGAAGATAACGTGCTGCATCTGCCCGATGTCCTTGGCCGGGGCCAGTACCTGGCCGGCGTCCAGCGCAGTGCTGTATTTCTTGGCCAGGGCCAGGAAGCCAACGGCCGGGTTCGGGTCGAACAGCTTGATCAGGCCTGCAGCAGTGGTGCAGATCAGCAGCCACACGGCCGGCACGAGGGTGACCCAGATGTAGCGTTGACGCTTCATCTTGATCAGCACCACAGTACCGAGCATCAAGGCGATACCGGCCAGCATCTGGTTGGAGATGCCAAACAGCGGCCACAGGGTGTTGATGCCACCTAGCGGGTCGATCACGCCCTGGTACAGCAGATAACCCCACATTGCCACGCAGCCAGCGGTGGCGAGCAGGTTGGCACCCCACGATTCGGTGCGTTTGAGTGCCGGCACGAAGCTGCCCAGCAGGTCCTGCAGCATGAAGCGCCCGGCACGGGTACCGGCGTCCACCGCAGTGAGGATGAACAGCGCCTCGAACAGGATCGCGAAGTGGTACCAGAAGGCCATGGTGTTTTCACCCGGCAACACCTGATGCAGGATCTGCGCGATACCGACTGCCAGGGTTGGCGCACCGCCGGCACGGGCCAGGATGGTGTGCTCGCCAATGTCACGGGCGACGGCTTCAAGCTGCTCGGGGGTAATCAGGAAGCCCCAGCTGCTGACCGTCTGCGCCACCGACGCAACGTCTGCACCCACCACGGCGGCCGGGCTGTTCATGGCGAAGTACACGCCCGGCTCGATCACCGAAGCAGCGACCATGGCCATGATGGCAACGAACGACTCCATCAGCATGCCGCCGTAGCCGATGTAGCGGGCGTTGGTTTCGTTGTCCAGCAGCTTGGGCGTGGTCCCCGAAGAGATCAGCGCATGGAAGCCGGACACCGCACCACAGGCAATGGTGATGAACAGGAACGGGAACAGGGTGCCCTTCCACACCGGGCCTGTGCCGTCGGTGAACTGGGTCAGCGCCGGCATTTTCAGCTCGGGCGCGATGATCAGGATACCGATGGCCAGGCCAACGATGGTGCCGATCTTGAGGAAGGTCGACAGGTAGTCACGCGGTGCCAGCACCAGCCACACCGGCAGCACCGCGGCGACGAAGCCGTAGCCCACCAGCATCCAGGTAATCTGCACGCCGGTGAAGGTGAACGCCGGGCCCCAGACCGGGTCCGCAGCGATCACGCCGCCCAGCCAGATCGAGGCCAGCAGCAATACCACGCCCACAATCGAAATCTCGCCAATGCGGCCCGGGCGGATGTAGCGCATGTAGATGCCCATGAACATCGCGATCGGGATGGTCGCCATGACCGTGAACATGCCCCACGGGCTCTCGGCCAGGGCCTTGACCACGATCAGCGCCAGCACCGCAAGGATGATGATCATGATCAGGAAGCAGCCGAACAGGGCAATGGTGCCCGGAATGCGGCCCATCTCCTCGCGCACCATGTCGCCGAGCGAACGGCCGTTGCGGCGGGTGGACATGAACAGGACCATGAAGTCCTGCACCGCACCGGCCAGCACCACGCCGGCGATCAGCCACAGCGTGCCGGGCAGGTAGCCCATTTGCGCGGCGAGCACCGGGCCGACCAAGGGGCCTGCGCCGGCGATGGCAGCGAAGTGGTGACCGAAGAGGATGTGTTTGTTGGTCGGGACGTAGTCCAGGCCGTCGTTGTTGAGCACCGCCGGGGTAGCGCGGCGCGGGTCCAGTTGCATCACCTTGGTGGCGATGAACAGGCTGTAGTAACGGTAGGCAACCAGGTAGATGGCCACCGCCGCGACCACGATCCACAAGGCGTTGATTGCCTCACCGCGACGCAGGGCGACCACACCCAGCGCGCAGGCCCCTATGACTGCCAGCGCCAGCCACGGAATGTGGCGTAGCAGGCTATTATTGTTGTTCATGGTTAGCTTCCAGCTGGTGGATTGGAAAGACCGCCCACCGAGTCTAGGGCGAGTCAAGGCGCATTGCCACACTTGCTTTGGTCTAGAGCCTCTGCGGCCAGATTGCGGTACCTGATGCACATACCCTTCTAACTATAGTCAGGATGTCACTTTAGGACCTACCCGAGGATCCACGCCATGAGCGATCACGACGAACGCCGCCGTTTCCAGCGTATCCAGTTCGACGCCCCGACCCGGCTGTGCCAGGGCGAACGTTGCTGGGAGGTGAAACTGCTCGACCTGTCTCTCAAAGGCCTGCTGGTCGAACGCCCTAAACCCTGGGATCCCGACCTGAGCCAGGATTTCGAAGCCTACATCCTGCTCAACGACGAAGTGACCGAGGTGCAGATGCAGGTCGAACTGCGCCACGAAGAACCGGACCGGCTGGGCTTCGTCTGCCTATACATCGACATCGATTCCATGAGCCATTTGCACCGTCTTGTGGAATTGAACGTGGCCGACAGCACCGAAATGATGCGTGAGCTGCGTGAACTGATCGAATAATGGAATCTCTTAGCTAGCTAATGGCCTCCCCACGTTGTGTTTCCTGTCTACCCAGACAGCTTTAAGCCTGGGTAGCACCACTTTGTACACACCCCTCTAATACAGCTTTTTCCGAGTTGGTACGCCTTCTGCATTGGGTTTTCGCACATCCGGCGACCGCACCTGTGCGCGCTCCGATCAAAATATTGTATACAATTCTTGTGGTAATCATTTGCCGGAACTGTCTACAGTAGCGACACAAAAATAAACAGAGAGCCTGCTCCATGACTACGTCCCCTAGCACGTCTCCCGCCAAGCGGCCCGAGGATGAAAACCTCGGCCTTGGTGCCAACCTGGCCTACGGTCTGCAGCATGTGTTGACCATGTACGGAGGGATCGTTGCGGTACCCCTGATCCTGGGGCAGGCCGCAGGCCTCAACGGCGCCGAAATCGGCATGTTGATTGCTGCCTCGCTGTTTGCCGGTGGCCTGGCCACCCTGCTGCAAACCCTCGGCCTGCCGTTCTTCGGCTGCCAGTTGCCGCTGGTGCAGGGCGTGTCGTTCGCCGGTGTGGCGACCATGGGGGCGATCCTGAGCAGCGAGGGCGGCGGTGGCCTGCCAGGCGTGCTCGGCGCGGTCATGGCAGCATCGCTGATCGGCTTTCTGATTACCCCGGTGTTCTCGCGCATCACCAAGTTCTTCCCACCGCTGGTGACCGGTATCGTCATCACCACCATCGGCCTGACCCTGATGCCGGTGGCTGCACGCTGGGTGATGGGTGGCAACAGCGCCTCGCCGGAATTCGGCAGCGTGGCCAACATCGGCCTGGCGGGGCTGACCTTCGCCATCGTGCTGCTGCTGAGCAAGCTGGGCAGCGCGACCATCTCGCGCCTGTCGATCCTGCTGGCCATGGTGCTCGGCACGCTGATTGCCTGGGCGCTGGGGATGACCGACTTCAGCAAGGTCACCGAAGGCCCGATGTTCGCCTTCCCCACGCCGTTCCACTTCGGCATGCCGGAATTCCACATCGCCGCGATCCTGTCGATGTGCATCGTGATCATGGTCACCCTGGTGGAAACCTCGGCCGACATCCTCGCCGTGGGTGAGATCATCGATACCAAGGTCGATTCCAAGCGCCTGGGCAACGGCCTGCGCGCCGACATGGCATCGAGCATCCTGGCGCCGATCTTCGGCTCGTTCACCCAGAGCGCGTTCGCCCAGAACGTCGGCCTGGTGGCCGTGACCGGGGTCAAGAGCCGTTACGTGGTGGCCACGGGCGGTGTGATCCTGGTGGTGCTCGGCCTGCTGCCGGTGATGGGCCGGGTAATTGCCGCAGTACCAACCCCGGTACTGGGCGGCGCGGGCATCGTGTTGTTCGGCACGGTGGCGGCCAGTGGTATCCGCACCCTGTCCAAGGTCAGCTACAAGAACAACGTCAACCTGATCATCGTCGCGGCTTCGCTGGGCTTCGGCATGATCCCGATCGCCGCGCCAAACTTCTACCACCACTTCCCCAACTGGTTCGAGACCATCTTCCACTCGGGCATCAGTTCGGCGGCGATCATGGCCATCCTGCTGAACCTGATCTTCAACCACTTCACCACCGGCAACTCGGAAAACCAGTCCGTGTTCGCCGCAGCTTACGAACGCACCATCCAGTACTCCGACATTTCCGCACTGCGTGATGGCGACTACTTCAAGGATGGCAAGCTGTTCGATGCCGAAGGGAACGAAGTGCCATTGCTGGAACTGGACGAGCATGGCAACCAGACGGTCAGGCGTGCGGCGGTTGCCGAGCATTGATCGCTGACTGAGCGGTGAGAGGGGGGCCGACGCGCATCGTCGGCCCCTTTTTCGTTTACCTGTACTGGCCCTTTCGCGGGCTTGCCCGCTCCTTGTAGGAGCAGCCTTGTGCTGCGAAGAGGCCATTGCTGCCCATACAAATCTGCTGGCCATATCGGCCTCTTCGCAGCACAAGGCTGCTCCTACAGGTACCGCGCCATCCTGAGGCGGCGAGTCCCCTGACAGGTCATGAATTACTCGAACAATGCATCCAGGGCCTGTTCCAGGCGGGTGACGGCAATTACCTGCAGCCCCGCCGGCGACTCTTTGGGCGCATTGCCCTTGGGCACGATGGCGCGCTTGAAGCCATGCTTGGCCGCTTCCTTCAGCCGCTCCTGGCCACTGGGCACCGGCCGCACCTCGCCCGACAGTCCGATCTCGCCAAACACCAGCAGCCCATGGGCCAGTGGCCGGTTACGCAAGCTGGACATCACCGCCGCCAGCAACGCCAGGTCCGAAGCCGTCTCCAGCACCTTCACACCGCCCACCACGTTGAGGAACACGTCCTGGTCATGGGTGGGAATACCGCCGTGGCGGTGCAACACCGCCAGCAACATGGCCAGGCGATTCTGGTCCAGGCCCAGGGTTACCCGGCGCGGGTTGGCCAAGTGGCTGTCGTCGACCAGTGCCTGTACCTCGACCAGCATTGGCCGGGTGCCCTCCCAGGTCGCCATCACCACGCTGCCCGGCACTTCTTCCTGGGTGCGGTTAAGGAAGATCGCCGAAGGGTTGGACACCTCTTTAAGGCCCCGGTCGGTCATGCCGAACACGCCCAGTTCGTTGACCGCGCCAAAGCGGTTTTTCACCGCTCGCAACAGGCGCAGGCGGCCATCGGACTCACCTTCGAAATACAGCACGGTATCGACCATGTGCTCCAGCACCCGCGGGCCGGCCAGCGAACCTTCCTTGGTCACGTGGCCGACCAGGAAGATCGCCGTGCCGCTCTGCTTGGCGTAACGCACCAGCAGCGCCGTGCTCTCACGCACCTGGGCCACGCCGCCGGGTGCCGACTGCAACTGCTCGGTGAAGATGGTCTGGATCGAGTCGATCACCATCACCCGTGGTTTCTCCACGCGTGCCGTGGCAATGATGGTTTCGATGCAGGTTTCGGTCATCACCTTGAGCTTGTCCTGGGGCAAGCCCAGGCGCCGCGACCGCATGGCCACTTGCTGCTGCGACTCTTCACCCGTGACATACAGCGCCGGCATGCCCACGGCGATATTGCACAAGGTCTGCAGCAGGATGGTCGACTTGCCGATGCCTGGGTCACCACCAATCAGCACCACCGAGCCATCCACCAGGCCGCCGCCCAACACGCGGTCCAGTTCGGTGCTGCTGGTGGTAAAGCGCGGGATTTCCTCGACGCTGACTTCGGCCAGGGTCTTGATCTGCGCTTGCTGCCCGGTCCAACCGGCGCGGCCAGTACTGGGCGCCGCGGCACCGCCGCTCTCGATCATGGTTTCGACCAAGGTGTTCCAGGCCCCGCATTCGCCGCACTGGCCGGCCCATTTGGGGAAGGTCGCGCCGCACTCGGTGCAGCCATACAAGCGCTTGGCCTTGGCCATGGGTGGGGTCTCCTGGAAAAAACCGCCATGATAGCCGAGCCGGACGTGTCTCGAACGCTTCGGGATGCGACAAAACTATTCGTTCTAACCGCAGTCACTACCCCTGAAGACAGCGCATGAAGCGTTTTAGTGGCTTACACTGCGTTAACCTTACCTTTTGTTACAAGGAACCAAAGATGGGCATGATCAGTGAGTTCAAGGCCTTCGCGGTCAAAGGCAATGTCGTCGACATGGCGGTCGGTATCATCATCGGCGCGGCCTTCGGCAAGATCGTCTCGTCCTTCGTCGGAGACGTGGTCATGCCGCCACTGGGTCTGTTGATCGGCGGGGTGGACTTCAGCGACCTGGCAATTACCCTGAAGGCTGCCGAAGGTGACATTCCGGCAGTGGTGCTGGCCTATGGCAAGTTCATCCAGACCGTGATCGACTTCCTGATCGTCGCCTTTGCCATCTTCATGGGTGTGAAGGCAATCAACAGGCTCAAGCGCGAAGAAGCCGTGGCACCGACTGTACCGCCAGTGCCTTCGGCTGAAGAAACCCTGTTGACCGAGATTCGCGATCTGCTCAAGACGCAGAACCAGAATCGGCTGCCTTGAGGTTGCTGGGGGCGCTGTGCGCCCCTTTCGCGACGCAAGGCCGCTCCTACAGGGGAATCGCGTTCTCTTGTAGGAGCGGCCTTGTGTCGCGATGGGCCGCAAAGCGGCCCCAATAGCATTACCAGTAGTTTTCCACGGCCACCTGCCCCGGCCGCTTGCTCAGGCTCAGTTGCAGGTCACGCGCCTTCAGCACCTTGCGCGTCTCGTCGATCATCTCCGGGTTACCGCACAGCATCACCCGCGAATGTTCCGGCGACAGCTCCAGCCCTGCTGCCTTCTCCAACTCGCCATTCTCGATCAGCGTGGTAATGCGCTGATTCAGTGCCCCCGGGTGCTGCTCACGGGTCACCACCGGAATGAACTGCAACTTGCCGGCGTACTCAGCCAGGTAATCGCGCTGCTCCAGCCCGGCGATTTCATCCACGTAGGCCAGCTCTTTCGCTTCGCGCACCGAATACACCAGCTTGATGCTGTCAAAACGCTCCCAGGCCTCGAAGTCCTGCAGGATCGACATGAATGGCGCAATTCCGGTGCCGGTCGCCAGCAGCCACAGGTCGCGGCCACCGACGAAGCGGTCAAGGGTAAGGAAGCCAAAAGCCTGGCGGTCGATCAGCAAGGTATCACCCGCCCCCAGGCGGCTCAGCTCACTGGTGAACTCCCCGCCTGGCACCACGATGGAGAAGAAGTCGAGGTGCTCGTCATGGGGTGCGCTGACCATGGAATAGGCGCGCCACACCACGCTGCCATCGGCCTTGGTCACGCCAAGGCGAGCGAACTGCCCGGAACGGAAGCGAAACCCCGCATCGCGCGTAACCCGCAGGCTGAAGAGGTTCGGCGTGAGCGGCTGAACATCGAGCAGGGTCTGGCGGGTGAACTTTTCGGCGCTAGCGGTCATATCGGGCTCCAGGTTTGACGTGCGCACAGTGTCGCGCAAAGTGGCCCGGATAAAAACCACTGCTTTGTAGGGCCTCATCAAGGGTAATCGTGCCGAAGTTGCAGAAAAACCTGATCGCTATAACAAAAAAATCCCAACGCCATGGTAGGTCTTTTCCTACAATGACCCCGGTACCCAAACGGATTGGATCCGACACCCCCGAGGAGTTTCAGATGCTTCACTGGAATCCCGAACTTCTTCATGCGTTCGTCAACGAACGCAGCCCACGGAAGCTGTTCGACATCGCGGTACATCTGGCACAAGACCTGGGCATGGAATACCTCGGGCTGAACATGCGCATCCAGATCGCCACGCAGACACCCAGGGTGTACCTCTACAGCAACTACCCGGCTGAGTGGATCGAGCGTTACCAGCGCGATGAGTTCTACAAGCAGGACCCGGCCGCCAACGTCAGCCATAGCTCGACCATGCCGGTGCTGTGGACCGACGAACTGTATCGTGAAGCCCCGCAGTTTCGCGAAGCAGCCTGCCTGCACGGCCTGCGCCATGGCTGGACGCAATCACTGCACGACCTGCAGCACAACGAGAGCCAGATCAGCGTGGCCAGGCCAGCCGAAAAGATCGACATCGTCGAGCTTTATGACAAGGCCGGCAGCGTGCAGTGGCTGTGCCATACCCTGCATGCGGTACTCGGCGAACACCACCTGAATGCACTGTGCCCACCGCAACCGAAAATGAGCGAGCGTGAACTGGAAGTGCTGAAATGGTCGGCCGCCGGCAAGACCGCAGCCGACGTGGCCTGCATCCTCTCACTGTCGCAGAGCACGGTGAACTTCCACATTCGCAGCGTGATCACCAAGACCAACGCCGCCAACAAGGCAGGCGCCATCGCCATCGCCGCCATGCGTGGCTGGATCTGACCTTCAAACCTGCGACCTTGGGCAAAGCCCTGTAGAATTGCCCGGCAAAGCCCGGGGCGAACCGCATCGGGCAGTTTATACCCGAGCCAGACGCCATGCCCCTGTTGACCACCCCCTACGCCGAACTCGACCTGATCCGCCAGCCGGAACAGGCCAACGACCCGTTGCAGGCTTTCGATGCCGCCGACGAGTACCTGCTTGCGCAGTTGCACGAACAGGCACCCGACGCCAACTGCCGGGTGCTGGTGCTCAATGACAGCTTCGGTGCCTTGGCGGCCAGCCTGGCAGGCCGGCTGCAGGTGGTCAGCAGCGGCGATTCGCACCTGGCGCACCTGGCCCTGGAAAAGAACCTGGCGCGCAACGGCTTGCCGTTCGACAGCGTGCCCTTCGTACCGGCCAGCGAACACTGGCAAGGCCTGTTCGACCGGGTGCTGGTGCGCGTGCCCAAGACCCTTGCCCTGCTTGAAGAACAGCTGATACGCCTGCAGGGCCACCTGGCGCCTGGCGCGCAAGTGATTGCCGGGGCGATGATCAAGCACTTGCCACACGCAGCCGGCGACCTGATGGAAAAGTACATCGGCCCGGTGCAGGCCTCGCTGGCTCAGAAAAAGGCCCGCCTGCTGACGGCAACGCTGGGCGAACGGCCGGCCGCAAGCTCGCCCTACCCTAGCCGCTACCGCCTAGACGCGCCGGCGCTGGAACTGGTCAACCACGCCAACGTGTTCTGCCGTGAAGGCCTGGATATCGGCACCCGGGCGTTCCTGCCGCATTTGCCACGCGACCTGGGCAACGCACGGGTAGCGGACCTGGGCTGCGGCAATGGCGTGCTGGCAATTGCCAGTGCCCTGGCCAACCCGGATGCCCAGTACACGCTGGTCGACGAATCGTACATGGCGGTGCAATCGGCGCAGGAAAACTGGCAAGCCGCGCTGGGCGAACGCCCGGCGACCTTCATCGCGGCCGATGGGTTGGCCGGGGTCGAGAAGCAGTCGCTCGATGTGGTGCTGTGCAACCCGCCGTTCCACCAGCAACAGGTGGTGGGTGATTTCCTTGCCTGGCGCATGTTCCAGCAGGCGCGTGAGGCGCTGGTGGTAGGCGGGGCGTTGTATATCGTGGGTAACCGCCACCTGGGCTATCACAGCAAGCTGGCGCGGTTGTTCCGGGGCGTGGAGCAGGTGGCGGCGACGCCCAAGTTCGTCATCCTGAAAGCCCGCAAGTAAGCCTGTACCGGCCCTATCGCCGGCAAGCCAGCTCCCACAGGTGCATCGTTGCCCAAGGGCAGTAGCTAACCTGTGGGAGCTGGCTTGCCGGCGATAGGGCCAGAGCAGGCTTACTCAATGGGTGGTAAGGCCCGCAGCCCCCATGAACAGCCGCATCACCCATGCTGCCACCCCCAGGGCCGCAACGCTCATTGCCCAGATCAGCACCAGCCAACCCAGTCGCTGCCACAGCGGTTTCTTCTCTTCCAGGCCATGTTTGCCGGTCATCATGCGGCCCTCCTAGTGATAGCCGTCTTCATGGGTCACCTTGCCGCGGAACACGTAGTAGCTCCAGAAGGTGTACATGAGGATGAACGGCAGGATGAACAGTGTGCCCACCAGCATGAAGCCCTGGCTTTGCGGTGGCGCTGCGGCATCCCAGATCGAAATCGACGGCGGGATGATGTTCGGCCACAGGCTGATGCCCAGGCCGCTGTAGCCGAGGAAGATCAGCACCAGGGTGAGCAGGAACGGGGTGTAGTGCGCATGGCGCGCCACCGCCTTGAGCAGCCCGTAGAACGTCACCAGTACCAGCAACGGCACCGGCATGAACCAGATCAGGTTAGGCATGCTGAACCAGCGGTCGGCGATCTGTGGATAAGCGATGGGCGTCCACAGGCTGACGATACCAATCACCACCAGCAGTACCAGCGCCAGCGGCCGGGCAATGTGGTGCATCTTCAGTTGCAGCGGCCCTTCGGTCTTCATGATCAGCCAGGTGCAGCCCAACAGGGTGTAGGCAACGATCAACCCCACACCACAGAACAGGCTGAACGGGGTGAGCCAGTCGAGGGTGCCACCGGCAAAATGACGGTCGACCACTTTGAAGCCTTCGAGGAAGGCACCCAGGGCTACGCCCTGGAAGAAGGTGGCGACCAGTGAGCCGCCGATGAACGCCTTGTCCCAGATATGCCGCTTGTCGGCCGTGGCCTTGAAGCGGAACTCGAAGGCCACGCCGCGGAAGATCAAGCCCATCAGCATCAGGATCAGTGGCAGGTACAGGGCTTCAAGCACCACGGCATAGGCCATCGGGAACGCCCCGAACAACCCGGCACCGCCCAGGATCAGCCAGGTTTCGTTGCCGTCCCACACCGGGGCGACGGTGTTCATCATCACATCACGGTCCTGCTCGCCCTTGACGAAGGGGAACAGCATGCCGATACCCAGGTCGAACCCGTCCATCACCACGTACATCATGACGCCGAAGATGATGATCACGGCCCAGATCAGCGGAAGGTCGATACCCATGGCTCAGTCCTCCTTGCTCAGGCTGGCAGTTTTGGCCTCATGGCCATCATCGGCGGCAGACAACGGCCGCGCCGGCGTGCGTTTCTGGCCAGGGCCGCCCGGTGTGTGCTCGTCGCCTTCGCCGGTCTGCGGCCCTTTGCGCACCAGGCGCATCATGTAGCCAAGGCCGGTGCCGAACAGGGCGAAGTACACCACCACGAAGGCCACCAAGGTGAAACCAAGCTGGGCGTAGCTGTGGTTGGACACACCGTCCGCCGTGCGCATCAGGCCATACACCACCCAGGGCTGGCGGCCGATCTCGGTGGTGAACCAGCCGGCCAGCAACGCAATCAGCCCCGAAGGCCCCATCCATAGCGCCACATACAGGAACGGGCGCGAGGTGTAGAGCGTGCCGCGCTTGCGCAGCCAGAGGCTCCACAGGCCAACGAAGATCATCAACAAGCCCAGCCCGACCATGATTCGGAACGACCAGAAGACAATGGTCGAGTTAGGCCGGTCCTCGGGCGGGAATTCCTTCATCGCCGGCACCTGCTTGTCCAGGCTGTGGGTCAGGATCAGACTGCCGAGCGCCGGGATCTCCAGCTTGAAGCGCGTGGTCTCGGCCTTCATGTCGGGGATACCGAACAGGATCAGCGGCGTCGGCTCGCCAGGCACATTCTCCCAGTGGCCTTCGATTGCCGCGATTTTCACCGGCTGGTGCTTGAGCGTATTGAGGCCGTGGAAGTCGCCGATCACCGCCTGGACAGGGGCAACGATCAACGCCATCCACATGGCCATCGACAGCATCTTGCGCACCGCCGGGTTGTCACGCCCGCGCAGCAGGTGCCAGGCCGCCGAGGCGCCAACGAAGAACGCAGTGGAAACGAACGCGGCCGTGGCCATGTGCATCAGCCGGTAGGGGAACGATGGGTTGAACACCACCGCAAACCAGTCCACCGGCACCACCCGGCCATCGATGATTTCGTGGCCTTGGGGGGTTTGCATCCAGCTGTTGGAGGCCAGGATCCAGAACGTGGAGACCAGCGTACCGATTGCCACCATCACCGTGGAGAAGAAGTGCAGGCCGCGGCCGACACGGTTCCAGCCGAACAGCATGACACCGAGGAAACCGGCTTCAAGGAAGAAGGCAGTGAGTACTTCGTAGGTGAGCAGCGGGCCGGTGACGGCGCCAGCGAAGTCGGAAAAGCGGCTCCAGTTGGTACCGAACTGGTAGGCCATGACCAGGCCCGAGACCACGCCCATGCCGAAGTTGACGGCAAATATCTTTGACCAGAAGTGATAGAGGTCACGGTAGACCTGCTGATGGGTCCGCAGCCAGAGGCCTTCGAGGACTGCCAGGTAGCTCGCCAGGCCAATGGTGATGGCCGGGAACAGGATGTGGAACGACACGGTAAAGGCAAACTGCATTCGGGCGAGCTCTAAGGCCTCTATTCCGAACATGGTGCTTCCTCTTCAGATAATCCGGCGTCCGGGCTTGTGGCCCAAGTCGCCCACTGCCCCCACTTGGTCGAGTACGGCGCGTTGGAATTGTTCTGTTCGATCGCAGGGATTCCGGCCCAGAGGGCCAATTCGTTGAATCTGGAACGATTGACCCAGGTCAACGAATGCTAGGAAGCATAGTCCCGAATAGACCGGCGGGCCGTGTGGCTGTTTGCCGCGTGACCGGTTGCCCCACCCTCTTTCATAACGCGTGAAAAAGTGCCGATACGGGCAAACAGTAACTACTTGTTACAAACAGATGATACGCTGCGCGCCCCTCTACTGCGCCGAGGCCCTTGGTTTCCGATGTCCGATTCCGCACCGCAGTTGTTGCGTCACCACCGCCCCTTCCTGGCCTTCTGGCTGGCCCGTGTATTCACCGCCAGCGGCTTTCAGATGCTCACCGTGGCCATTGGCTGGCACCTCTACCAGTTGACCGGCAATGTGCTGGACCTGGGCCTGGTCGGCCTGGTCGAGTTCGCCCCGCGTGTGCTGTTCATGCTGCACACCGGGCATGTGGCCGACCGTTATGACCGTCGCAAGGTCGCCGCCCTGTGCCAGAGCCTGCAGGGGCTGATCGCCCTGGCGCTGGCGGTGGGCAGCGCCACCGACAACGTCACCCGCGAGCTGATCTTCGCCCTCGCCTTCCTGCTGGGCGCCACGCGCTCGTTCGAAATGCCGGCGACCCAGGCGCTGTTACCTAATGTGGTGCCGCCCGGGCTGTTCCCGCGGGCGGTGGCTGCTTCGGCGTCGGCTACCCAGTCGGCAACCATCGTGGCACCGGCGGTGGGCGGCTTCCTGTATGCCTTTGGCAGCCTCTGGGTGTATGGGCCCACCGTGGCCCTGTATGCCATCGCCTGCGTGCTCACCCTGAGCCTGCGGGCGCGCGGCCAGGTGGTGCAGCGCGGGCGTGCCAGCATCGAATCGCTGCTGGCCGGCATCCGCTTCATTCGCAGTCGTCCCGACATCCTCGGCGCCATTTCGCTGGATCTGTTTGCTGTTTTGTTGGGCGGGGCCACCGCGCTGCTGCCGGTGTTCGCCAAGGACATCCTGCTGACCGGCCCGCTGGGCCTGGGTCTTCTGCGTTCGGCGCCGGCGGTGGGGGCATTGTGCATGTCGCTGTGGCTGGCGCGCTTCCCGTTCGAGCGCAACGTCGGGCGGACCATGTTCACAGCAGTTGGCGTGTTCGGCGTGGCCACCATCGCCTTCGGCCTGTCGACCTCGTTCTGGTTCTCGCTGGCGGTGCTGGTGGTGCTGGGCGCGGCGGACATGATCAGCATGGTCATTCGCAGTTCGTTCGTGCAACTGGAAACTCCGGACGAAATGCGCGGGCGGGTGAGTGCGGTAAACGGCTTGTTCATTGGTGCCTCGAACCAGCTCGGCGAGTTCGAATCGGGCGTCACCGCGCACTGGTTTGGCACAGTGCCGGCGGTGGTGATGGGCGGGGTGGGCACACTGGTGGTGACGGGGCTGTGGATAAAAATGTTCCCGACACTGGCCAAGCGGGACCAACTGCACAGCAAGCCGATCGACTGAGCGTCGCGGCCGTTTAGAGCATCAAGGTCATGCACCATTCATGACCGCTACGGGCTGGGTAGCCATCGCCACTGTCCTTCCAGCCGGTGGCGCGGTATAAACCCAGCGCCGAATGGTTGTCCCGGGCCACCGACAATTGCAGGCATTCGACATCCGGCCACATCGCGCGCGTCGCTGCCGGCAAGGCCTCCATGCAGCCACGTCCCAAGCCACGCCTCTGCAACCGTTCGTCGACCTGCAAGGCCGTTATCATCGCCGCACCAGGCTTCGCCCAAGTTGGCAGAAATGCCCCGCGTTGAAGCAACAACAACCCCCGCGGCACGCTGTCGAGCACAATCACCAACGCACGTCGGTGATCGCTTTGGCAATTGAGCAGCAGATATAACGCACTGGCCACATCACCAGCATAGCGTTGCTGCTCTGGCGGCAGCTGGATGTCGAGCAATTGAGCGCGCTGGGCGCGGTTCAAGTCACGGTAATCAATCAGCTGCACAGCGGTGCTCCCACCAAGCCGCATGCATTACGGCGCATAGTCGGCAGTATATCTGCGACATTGATTACCGCTCACTGAGCATGCTGGTATGATGCGCGGCTTTTTTCCTCCCCACACAAAACCACGGCAACCGGTACGGTCTGTGCTTTGCTGATGGGGTCGATACATTCATGGCGCCGGGGGCGCCTTGGGGAGCGGGCATGCTGGAAAGGCTGTTTCAACTAAGAGCACACAACACCAACGTGCGCACCGAGATTCTCGCGGGCGTCACCACCTTCCTGGCCATGGCCTACATCCTGTTCGTCAACCCGAGCATCCTCGGCGAGACCGGCATGGACAAGGGCGCGATCTTCGTCGCCACCTGCCTGGCAGCGGCGATCGGCTCTGCGACCATGGGCCTGATTGCCAACTACCCGATCGCCCTGGCGCCGGGCATGGGCCTGAACGCGTTCTTCACCTACACCGTGGTGCTGCACATGGGCCACACCTGGCAGGTGGCGCTGGGCGCGGTGTTCCTGTCGGCGGTAATGTTCTTCCTGTTGTCGATCTTCCGCATCCGCGAATGGATCGTGAACAGCATCCCGCTGCCGCTGCGTTCGGCTATTGCCGCCGGTATCGGTCTGTTCCTGGCATTGATCGCCCTGCATAACGCCGGCATCGTCGTCGATAACCCGGCCACCTTGGTGGGCATGGGCGACCTCAAGCAGCCGTCGGTGATTCTCGCCACCCTGGGCTTCTTCCTGATCGTCGGCCTGGAGTCGCTGAAGGTGCGTGGCGCGGTGTTGATCGGCATCCTGGCCGTCACCGTCGCGTCGATCGCATTGGGCGTCACCCCGTTTGGCGGGATCGTGTCGATGCCACCATCGCTGGCACCCACCTTCCTGCAGCTGGACATCGCCGGTGCCCTCGATGTAGGCCTGATCAGCGTGATCTTCGCGTTCCTGTTCGTCGACCTGTTCGACAACTCCGGCACCCTGATCGCCGTAGCCAAGCGCGCCGGCTTGATGGGCAAGGACGGCCACATGCCGAAGATGGGCCGCGCCCTGATCGCCGACAGCACCGCCGCCATGGCCGGTTCCCTGCTGGGCACCTCGACCACCACCAGCTACATCGAGTCCGCTGCGGGCGTGAGCGCCGGTGGCCGCACCGGCCTGACTGCCATCGTGGTTGCCGTGCTGTTCCTGCTGGCGCTGTTCTTCGCCCCCCTGGCCGGTAGCGTGCCGGCGTTCGCCACCGCGCCGGCGCTGCTGTTCGTCGCCGTGCTGATGGCCTCGGGCCTGGCAGAAATAAACTGGGACGACGTCACCGAAGCCGCGCCGGTGGTGGTGACCGCCCTGGCCATGCCGCTGACCTACTCGATCGCCAACGGCATCGCCTTCGGCTTCATTTCCTGGACCGCCGTCAAGCTGATCTCCGGCCGCCACCGCGACCTGAACCCGGCCCTGGTGATCCTTTCCATCCTGTTCGTCATCAAGCTGGGCTGGTTCAACGCATGAGTGCTGCTTTCGACCCCTCCTCCTACGCCACCCAGCTGGACGCCAAGGTGGCCCGGCTGCGCGAGCTGCTGGCACCATTTGGCGCGCCGGAACCGGCTGTTTTCGACTCGCCGCGCGAGCACTACCGCCTGCGCGCCGAGTTCCGCCTGTGGCGCGAGGATGGCCAGCGCCACTACGCCATGTTTGCCCCGGGCGATAAGCACAAGGCGATCCTGATTGACGATTTCCCCATCGCCAGCCAGCGTATCAATGCACTGATGCCGCGCCTGAAGGCGGCCTGGCAGGCCAGCGAGGAACTGGGCAACCGCCTGTTCCAGGTGGAGTTCCTCACCACCCTGGCCGGCGATGCGATGATCACCATGTGCTACCACCGCCCGCTGGACGAGGCCTGGGAAGCAGAAGCGCGGCAATTGGCTGAAGCGCTGGGCGTGAGCGTGATCGGCCGCTCCAAGGGCAAGCGCCTGGTGATCGGCCGCGACTACGCGGTGGAAAAACTCGACGTGGCTGGCCGTGTGTTCAGCTATCGCCAGCCGGAAGGCGCGTTCACCCAGCCCAACGGCGCGGTGAACCAGAAGATGCTGAGCTGGGCCTTCGAGGCCATTGGCGAGCGCCAGGACGATTTGCTGGAGCTGTACTGCGGCAACGGCAACTTCACCCTGCCGCTGGCCACCCGCGTGCGCCAGGTGCTGGCGACCGAAATCAGCAAGACCTCGGTCAACGCCGCGCTGAGCAACCTCGACGAGAACGCTGTGGATAACGTGCGGCTGGTACGCTTGTCGGCCGAAGAGCTGACCCAGGCGCTGAACGAGGTGCGGCCGTTCCGCCGCCTGGAAGGCATCGACCTGAAAAGCTATGACTTCGGCACGGTGTTTGTCGACCCGCCGCGCGCCGGGATGGACCCTGACACCTGCGAGCTGACCCGGCGTTTCGAGCGGATTCTGTACATCTCCTGCAACCCCGAGACACTGGCGCAGAACATCGCCCAGTTGCAAGATACCCACCGTATCGAACGCTGCGCGCTGTTCGACCAGTTCCCGTATACCCATCATATGGAAAGCGGCGTGTTGCTGGTCCGGCGCTGATCCGCTACCCGGTGGGGCCGGCAAAGCCCCACCGGGCGCTTCAGGGGAGCTGTACCGATGGACCAGTTGAACGCCATGCAGGCCTTTCGCCGGGTCGTCGAGCTCGGCAGCTTCAGTGCCGCCGCCAGCCAGGCAGGCCTGTCCCACACCGTGCTGTCGCGCCAGGTGAAACAGCTGGAACGCCAGCTAGGCACGCAACTGCTTACCCGCACCACCCGCCGCCTGCACCTGACCGAAGCCGGAACACTCTTCTACCGCCACTGCGTGCAGATCCTCGAACAGATGCAGGCGATGACCCTGGAGCTTTCAGAGCATCAGCAGCAACCCACGGGCACCCTGCGCCTGGGCGTGGCCACTGCGTTCGGCGAACTTGAACTTGGGCGCTGGCTGCCGGACTTCGTCGAGCGCCACCCACAGCTGCAGGTCGAGCTCAATTGCAGCGACCGCTTCATCGACTTGCTGGAAGAGCAAATCGATGTTTGCCTGCGGATTACCGATCATCTTCCCGACTCCAGCCTGGTAGCCCGCCTGCTGGCCCACAGCGAGGTGCTGCTGGTAGCTGCACCACGCTACCTGGAACGCCACGGCACGCCCACTTCCCTCGACACACTGGTTGACCATCCCCTGCTCGGCTACAGCAATCTGCCTCACCCACAGCGTCTGCTTCTGACCAACCCAGAGGGTGAACAGCGCACTACCCTGATGCCCCGGCGCCTCAGCGCCAACTCGCCGATGGCCCTGCGCGCTGCTGCCATTGGCGGGCTGGGCATTGCCAGCTTTGATCGTTTCATCGTGCATGACGCCTTGCTGGACGGGCGCCTGGTGCCGGTACTAAAAGACTGGAAACTGCCACCACGCAACCTGTATGCGGTGTACCCGCAAAGCCGCTACCTGGCACCCAAAGTGCGGGCGTTGCTGGACTATGCGCAAACCTACTACGCGCAGCCGAGATGGCAGGCCTGATCTGTGCAAAACATGAACAAGTCATGCGCACCCAGAGGCGTATTTGTGCAAAAACTGTTTAGTTAGGCTTCGTTGCACTGTCACTCAACGAAGGAACACCACCATGAAGGCATTGCAGGCAATCATTGCGGGCGTGGCGCTCGCCACCCTGGCCGTTGGCATCAACGCAGCAGAAAAAACCGTGTCAGTACCCGATAGCGCAGCATTGAAATGGCAGGACGTACCCAACACCAACGGCGCAGTCAGCTACGCCAACGTTGAGGGGGACATTTTCGGCAAGGGGCCTTACTCGGCCTATGTGAAATTCAGCAAAGGGACCGACAATGGTTTGCACCAGCACAGCCAGGCACTGCCGACCGTGGTGCTGAAGGGTACTTTCTACGCGGTAATCGATGGCAAACGCACCGAGTTTTCAGCCGGGTCCTACTACAGGCTGCCGGCCGACCTTGTGCATGAAAGCGGATGCACTGCGGCGGCCGATTGCCTGCTGTTCCAGTACCAGGCCGATGCGTTTGACCTGAAGCCTGTGAACGGCTGATAGCCCCAGGGCCGCTGTGCGGCCCCAGGTTTGCATCAGAAGTCGAAGAACACCGTTTCACCTTCACCCTGAATACGGATATCAAAGCGATACGCCGTCTTCCCGTCCACTTCGCAACGCTTGGCAATCAAGGTTTCACGCCGCTGTGGCTGCTCGATCAGGTTGAGCACCGGGCACTTGGCGTTGGCCTGGGCTTCGTCATCGAAATACAGGCGCGTGTGCAGGTGGATGTTGATGCCACGAGCAAACAGGCTGATGTTGATGTGCGGCGCCATCGGCACGCCAGCCGCGTTGTTCACCACACCCGGCTTGACCGTGTGCAGGGTCCACTCACCTGCATCGAAGGTGGTAGCGGTGCGGCCAAAGCTGTTGAAGGCGTTTTCCAGGTTGTAAGCATCCTGGTACTGGCCATTGGCGTCGGCCTGCCACACTTCCAGGAACGAGTCGCGCACCAGGTGGCCGTTACCGTCATACACCTGGCCGAGCAGCAGGATGTGCTCGCCTGGCGCGTCTGGCTTGGCCAGGCGGTTCCAGATTTCCTGATCGCGGGTCGGGTTGCCGGCCGCTTCCAGGGCCAGGCCGATGTGCACGTAGGGGCCGGCGGTCTGCGAAGGGGTTTCCGGCAGCAGTTCGATTGGCATGGCGGGTTCCTCAGCAGTTTTCGAAGTGGGTCTTGCGCTGGCCGCGCAGCACGATGTCAAAGCGGTAGGCCAGGCAGTCCATCGGGTTGGCGTTGCTCATGTCGAGCTTGGCGATCAACTGCTGTACAGCTTCAGGGTTGGCGATCGACTTGACGATCGGGCACATCGGGATAAGCGGGTCACCCTCGAAATACAATTGGGTGATCAGCTTGGTGGCAATCGACGGGCCGCTGATGCCGAAGTGGATGTGCGCCGGGCGCCAGTCGTTCGGGCCGTTGCGCCATGGGTACGGGCCCGGCTTGATGGTGCGGAAGCTGTAATAGCCGTCGCTGTCGGTCAGGCAACGGCCGACACCACCGAAGTTCGGGTCCAGCGGTGCCAGGTAACGGTCGTTCTTGTGCCGATAGCGGCCACCGGCGTTGGCTTGCCACATCTCCACCAGGGTGTTCGGCACAGGCTTGCCGTACTGGTCGACCACGCGGCCGGCAACGATGATGCGCTCGCCGATTGGCAGGCCACCGTTGTTGAAGTTCAGCAACAGGTCATGGTCGTGGGCGCCGAAGCCCAGGTGGGAGAAGTTCGGACCAGTGGTTTCGCTGATCGACTGTGGAATGCTGACCAGTGCCTGGCGCGGCGAGCGGGCAATGGACGTTTTGTAGTCAGGCGTAAGGGCTTTGGGGTGCCAGTTGCGATCACGGATCACGAAGCGGCTGTTGTCCTGGGCGGGCATGCCGGTTTCCTCTCTTGGAATTATGTGAACGCCTGGGCGTGGCAGGCGGACTTACAGTTTCCGGCAGGTCGCGCGCGATTAATATTGAAATCGACCACCCTATACATAACCAAATGGTTATGGATTAACACCTTGGCCTGACAGTGGTGCAGTTCGTGAACTAATCTTTGTCTTCTTGTTTCACGCTCGGGAGAGCACTCATGGAATGGCGAAAAGGCCGACGCAGCGACAACGTGGTGGATGCCCGGGGTGAAGGTGGCGGTGGCGGCGGCATGCGTTTCGGCGGCGGCAAAGGCCTGGGGCTTGGGGCAATTCTGCTGATCGTGGGCATCGGCTGGCTCACCGGGCAGGACCCGTTGCAGATTCTTGGCCAGCTCACCGGCCAGATGGAACAGCAGCAACAGCAAACGGCACCCAGTGGCACAGGCGCCAAGGCACCGCCGGCCAACGACCAGCAGGCCGAGTTCGTCGCCTCGGTGCTGGGCGATACCGAGGACACCTGGAAAGCGCTGTTTGCCGAAGCCGGCAAGCAATACCGCGACCCCAAGCTGGTGCTGTTCAGTGGCCAGGTCAATTCGGCCTGCGGTTTTGCCTCGGCGGCGGTAGGGCCTTTCTACTGCCCGGCAGACCAGCGGGTTTACCTGGACATGTCGTTCTTCCGTGAAATGGAAACCCGCTTCGCTGCGGCCGGCGACTTCGCCCAGGCCTACGTGATTGCCCACGAAATCGGCCACCATGTGCAGACCCTGCTGGGCGTTTCGGCCAAGGTCGATGCCGCGCGCCGCAACGGCCAGCGCATGGAGGGCGACAACGGCCTGCTGGTGCGCCAGGAGCTGCAAGCCGACTGCCTGGCCGGGGTGTGGGCCTACCAGGCGCAAAAGCGCCTGAACTGGCTGGAACCGGGTGACGTCGAGGAAGCGCTGAACGCCGCCAACGCCATTGGCGATGACCGCCTGCAACAGCAAGGCCGCGGCCGCGTGGTACCGGACTCCTTCACCCATGGCACCTCGGCACAGCGGGTGCGCTGGTTCAAGGCCGGGTTTGCCCAAGGTGAGGTGAACAGCTGCGATACCTTCAGCGCACGCAGCCTCTGACATCTGCCGCATGCAGGTGCGGTCCTTGTAGGAGCAGCCTTGTGCTGCGAAGAGGCCATTGCAGCCGAAGACAATCTTTAGCCTTACCGGCCTCTTCGCAGCACAAGGCTGCTCCTACAAGGTGATGCGGCAGCCTGAGTGATGGTGCAAGACCGTTGCTTTTTACAATTAAAAACCCATCTTCGTCTTTTGCTGAAAAAGCGTTTCAGCTTCCCTCATCATTGCCGATAACCCCTGCACGAATCAGCGGGCAGCCAGAACAACAACGCCTTGCGATCGAAGATCAAGAGAGCGAAAACTACTTCTGGAGAGCGTGCATGAACAGCTGGTTCGCTAACATCAGCGTCAACCTCAAACTTGGACTGGGCTTCGGCCTGGTGCTGATCCTCACCGGCCTGCTGGCCCTGACCGGCTGGACCAGCCTGGGCAGCCTGATCGACCGCAGCAACTGGATGGGTGACATCGGCCAGCTCAACAAAGACCTGACCGACCTGCGCATCGCGCGCCTGCAGTACATGATCGCCAACGGCGACGATGCTGCCGCCGCCAACACCCAGACCAAGCTGGATGCCTTCAGCAAGCAGCAGGCCTACCTGGCCAGCACCTTCAAAAGCCCGGACAACGTCAAGCTGCTGAATGAGCTGGGCGCAACCATCAGCGCCTATAAAGTGTCGCTGAACAAGATGCGCCAGGGCTACGACGCCACCCGCGCCGCGCGCGTTGCCATGGACGGTTCGGCCACCCGCGCCGACCAGGCCATGGACGCCCTCAGCCAGGAAGTCATGGCGCGCCCAGAGGCCGACAGCGTACGCCTGGCCCAGTACCAGCTGATCAGCAAGGCCCGCCAGCAACTGTTACAGGTGCGCATCGACGTACGCGGCTACATTGCCGACAACAGTGCTGCCAACGAGCAGGCCGCCCTGCGCCAGCTGGATGCAGCGCTAGCCGATATCGACAACCTCAAGCGCCAGTTGCCCGCCGAGGACGCCCGCCTGCAACAGTTCGAAAGCTCGGTACTGGCCTATCGTGATGCCGTGCGCCAGTTCCGCGACGCGGTCGCCAACATCACCACCTCACGCGCCGAAATGACCGTGCAGGGCGCCGATATCGTCAAGCGCAGCGATGCGCTGTACCAGATCCAGCTGGAACGCCGCGACATCGAAAGCACCCAGGCCCGCACCCTGCAGGCCATCGCTACCCTGCTGGCGCTGCTGGTCGGCATCCTGGCAGCGGTACTGATCACCCGCCAGATCACCGGCCCACTGCGTGAAACCCTGGTAGCGGTAGAAAAGATCGCCAGCGGCGACCTCACCCAGCATGCGCGCATCACCCGCCGCGACGAACTGGGCGTGCTGCAACAAGGCATCGCGCGCATGGGCACCACCCTGCGCGAGCTGATCACCGGCATCCGCGATGGCGTCACCCAGATCGCCAGCGCCGCCGAAGAGCTGTCGGCAGTCACCGAACAGACCAGTGCCGGCGCCAACAGCCAGAAGGTCGAGACCGACCAGGTGGCCACCGCCATGCACGAAATGGCCGCCACCGTTCAGGAAGTGGCGCGCAATGCCGAGCAGGCCTCGCATGCCGCCACCGGTGCCGACGACGAAGCCCGCGCCGGCGACCGCGTGGTGGGCGAGGCGATTGGCCAGATCGAACGCCTGGCCGAGGACATGCACCGCTCCACCGAGGCCATGAACCTGCTGCAGCAGGAAAGCCAGAAGATCGGTAGCGTGATGGACGTGATCAAGTCGGTGGCCGAACAGACCAACCTGCTGGCGCTCAATGCGGCGATCGAGGCGGCGCGTGCCGGCGAGGCCGGGCGTGGTTTTGCCGTGGTCGCCGACGAAGTGCGCGGCCTGGCCCAGCGCACGCAGAAGTCCACCGAAGAAATCGAAGCGCTGATTGCCAGCCTGCAGGATGGGACCCAGCAAGTGGCGAACGCCATGCAGGGCAGCCGTACCTTGACCGACAGCAGCGTCGAACTGGCACGCAAGGCCGGGGCCTCGCTGGAGAACATCACCAGCACGGTGTCGAGCATCCAGTCGATGAACCAGCAGATTGCTGCGGCGGCGGAGCAACAGAGTGCGGTGGCTGAAGAGATCAGCCGCAGCATCCTGAATGTGCGTGATGTGTCCGAGCAGACGGCGGCGGCCAGTGACGAGACGGCAGCGTCGAGTGTTGAGCTGGCGCGGTTGGGTGGGCAGTTGCAGACACTGGTCAGCCAATTCCGCGTTTGACCTGGGTAACCCGGGGCCGCTTTGCGGCCCTTTCGCGGCACAAGGCCGCTCCTACAGGAGATCGCGTTCCCCTGTAGGAGCGGCCTTGTGCCGCGAAAGGAGGGCAAAGCCCTCCCAGCAATCTGGCAGGCATTACTTGACGATCATCCCCACCCCACGCCCCCGCGGATCGGAAGCGGTCTCAAGCTTCGCCCCATTCACCCGGATCGCCTGGATATCGCCCATCTCCCAGCCTTGGTCCTCCAGCACGTAGCCCATCTTCTTCAGCTCATCCGCCACCGGCCCGGTCAGTGGTGCATAGCTGTCAAAGTAGATAGTGTCCTTGGGCAGCAACTGATGGTGCACGCGCTGTGCCGCCACCGCCTTGTCCAGCGGCATACCGTAGTCGTACAGGTTGTTCATCACCTGGAAGATAGAGGTGAAGATCCGCGAGCCGCCCGGGGTACCGATCACCAGCTCGACCTTGCCATCACGGGTCATCAGGCTGGGGCTCATCGAGGACAGCATGCGCTTGCCCGGCTCGATTGCGTTCGCATCCCCGCCCACCACACCAAAGGCATTGGCAGCGCCGGGCTTGGCGCTGAAGTCGTCCATCTCGTCGTTGAGCAGGAAGCCTGCGCCCTTGACCACCACGCCACTGCCGTAATCGAGGTTGAGGGTGTAGGTGTTACTGACCGCGTTGCCCTGCTTGTCGACGATCGAGAAATGCGTGGTCTGGTGCGGTTCAAGGCCCGGCTTGACCTTGTCGGTGTCGGAAATGGCCTTCGGGTTGACCTGCGCGGCGCGCTTGGCCAGGTAGTCCTTGGCCACCAGTTGGTCCACCGGCACCTTGGTGAAGGCGGGGTCGCCCAGGTAGTCGGCACGGTCGGCGAATACGCGCTTCTCGATTTCGGCCAGCAGGTGGATGTACTGCGCCGAGTTGTGCGCCACCCCCTTGAAGTCCGCCGCGCGGTCTTCCTTGATGCCCAGCAACTGGGCCAGGGCGACGCCGCCAGAGCTTGGCGGTGGTGCGGTGTAGACCACATTGCCACGCCAGCTCACCGCCATCGGCTCACGCCATACGGCTTTGTAATCCTTCAAGTCATCCTTGGTGATCAGGCCCTTGTCAGCCTGCATCTGCGCCACCAGCAGGTCGGCGGTCTTGCCCTGGTAGAACTCGCTCACGCCCTTGTCGGCGATGCGTTCCAGGGTCTGGGCCATTTCTGGCTGCTGGAACAGCTCGCCGACCTTCATGTTGCCGAAGTAGTCATTGAAGTTGGTCGCAGTCTTGAACATGCCCTGGGCGTCGTTGCGGTACTGGTACTGTTTCTCGGCCACCTTGAAGCCGTTTTTTGCATAGCCGATGGCCGGGGTCAGCAGCTCGCTCCACGGCAGCTTGCCGAACTTCTGGTGCGCCTCCCACAGGCCCATCACCGTGCCAGGCACGCCCGCAGCGCGTACCCCGACCAGGCTGAGGTTTTCGATGACCTCACCCTTGTCGTCCAGGTACATGTTGCGCGTGGCAGCCTTGGGCGCGACCTCGCGGTAGTCGAGGAAGTAGGGCTTGCCGTCGACGAACAGGGTCATGAACCCGCCACCGCCAATGTTACCGGCCTCCGGGTAAGTCACCGCCAGGGTGAAGGCGGTTGCCACGGCGGCGTCTACCGCGTTGCCGCCCTTTTTCAAAATATCAGCGGCTACCTGTGCACCATATTGATCGGGTGCAGCCACCGCGCCGCCCTCCAGCGTGGCGGCATAAACCGAGGAACAGCTCAGGATCGCGGCTGCGAGAGCCAGGTAGTGGAACGGGACGATACGCATGACACTTCCTTGGTGTTGTTTTTGTTGAGCAGTCAGTAAGGCCGAAGCGTTTCGACTGTGCAATCAACCGTAGGAAATTTCGCCGCCTGTGGACAGGATCTGTCGCGTTCAGGCAACTCAGCAGGCGTACATCGCCAGCTTGCGCTGGATGAAATCGAGGAAGCACTGGATACGCAGCGCCAGCTGGGTATTGCGGTAGTACACCGCATGGATCGGCTGGCGGTAGCCATTGTTGGCCTCGGCCAGGAGCACTTGCAGGCGCCCGGCGCGGATGTCCTCGTGGGTCATGAAGTGCGACAGGCTGACGATGCCCTCGCCGGCCAGTGCCAGCTGGCGCAGGGTCTCGCCGCTGGAGGCGATCAGTGCCGGGCGGATGCCGAAGCGGTCACCCTGTGCGTGGCGCAGCGGCCAATGGTTGAGCGATTCGGGCTGACTGAAACCGAGCAGGCAATGGTTGGCAAGGTCTTCGACCCGCTGCGGCGTGCCGTGCTGCGCCAGGTAGGCCGGGCTGGCCAGTACCTGCACCGGGCTGCACCCCAGGTTGCGCGCATGCAGGCTGGAATCGGCCAGTTCGCCGATGCGGATCGCCACATCGGTGCTTTGCTCCAGCAGGTCGATGATCAGGTCGTCGGTGTTCAGTTCCAGCTCGATGCCCGGGTACTCGCGACGGAACTCGCCAATCCACGGCAGGATGGCATGCAGCATGAACGGCGCAGCGGCGTTGATGCGCAAGCGCCCAGTGGGCGTCTGGTGGTTCATCGACAGGCGCTCTTCCATCTCGTCCATCTGCTCCAGGATCAGCCGTGAGCGCTCAAGGAAGTAGCGGCCCTCCTCAGTGAGGTCCATGCGCCGGGTGGTACGGTTGACCAGGGTGGTACCCAGCTTGCCCTCCAGGCGCGACAAAGTGCGGCTGACGGCGGACGGGGTCTGGCCCATCTGCTCGGCGGCGGCAGAAATCGAGCCGCAGTCGATGACGGCGACGAATACCTGGAGTTCTTCGGATCGGGTTTTCACATTCGGGCCTGTGATGGGTACCTGCCTGGATTAGATCGCCTTGCCAAACACCTTGTCCAGATGTGCTTCATAGGCTGCCAACGCCGCCGGCACATCCGGGCGCTTCATCACGTCCACCGCCAGGTAAGTCGGCAGGCCGGTCATGCCAAGGAACTGGTTGGCCTTGTGGAACGGGAAGTACACGGCATCCACACCCTTGCCTTCGAAGAAATCACTCGGGTCATCGAACGCCTGCTGCGGCGCATTCCAGGTCAGCGACAGCATGTACTGCTTGCCGTGCAACAGGCCACCGCTGCCGTACTTCTGGGTGTGGTCCGAACGGGTACGGCCATCGTTGGCGTAAAGGCTGCCATGGCCAGCGGTAAAGACTTCGTCGATGTACTTTTTCACGGTCCAGGGTGCGCCCATCCACCAGCCCGGCATCTGGTAGACGATCACGTCGGCCCAAAGAAACTTCTCTACCTCGGCCTGCACGTCGTAGCCGCCGTCGATGAAGGTTTGCTGCACATCGAAGCCGGCACGGTCCAGGTGAGCGATGGCCGCTTCGTGCAAGGTCGCGTTGAGGCGGCCTTCGGAGTGAGCGAACTGTTTACCACCATTGAGCAGAAGGATCTTTTTCATGCTGGCCTCCGGGCCGAGTCAAAATTTGATGCCGGCAGGTTAGAGGCTCGCGGAGGCGGGATACAGGGGTGACTGGGCAAAATACAATTGACCGGAAGTCACGAATGAGCAAAGCATTATTGCCGTAGAATCGATTCACCACCCATCACCGAGTAGTGCACCATGAGTGAGCAGTTCGCCTTCATCCTCAAAGCCAAGACCCGCCCGGAAATGGCTGATGCCTTCGAAACCCTGTTCCGCCCCTTTGTCGAGCCCAGCCGCCAGGAGCCGGGCTGCATCGAGTACCACATGCTGCGCGACCAGCAGGACCCGAGCCTGTTCGTGTTCTTTGAAGTGTGGGCCGACCAGGCCGCGCTGGACGTGCACTCGGCCTTGCCGCACATGAAGGCGTTTTTTGAAAAGCGCATGGACTACCTGGAGCGCGATTTCGATATCCAGCGGGTCGACATGCTCAGCGCATCAAGCGCTAGCCGTTGATCAGCAAGTGGCCGCCCAGGGCGGCCAGGCCGATGAAGAAGCAACGCTTGAACAGCAGCGCGCTGATGCGCTGACGCAACCACTGCCCGGCCAGCATGCCGAGCAAGGCGGGCGCCAGCATCAGCAGCGAAGCCCCCAACGCCTGGCCACCGAGGGCATCCTGCCCGGCCAGGCCAACGGCCAGCGCCAGGGTCGACACCGTGAACGACAGGCCCAGGGCCTGGATCATCTGTTCACGGCTCAGGCCCAGGCTTTGCAGGTAGGGCACGGCAGGTATCACGAACACCCCGGTTGCCGCCGTGACCACTCCTGTCACCAGCCCGCAGACTGGCCCCACCCAACGCTCGTGCGCCGGCGCCAGGTGCAAGCCCGGGCCGACCAGCCCGTACAACGAATACACCAGCAAGGCCGCACCCAGCGCGTGCACAGCCCATGGGCCACTGTCGATCCCCAACCAGGCACTGCCCAGCAAGGTGCCAATGAAGATCAGCGCCAGCATCGGCCCCAGCCGCACCAGCAACGCCCGCAGGTGCCCGCCGCTGGCCAGTTGCCAAAGGTTGGTGAGGGTCGAAGGCACGATCAGCAATGCGGCAGCCTGCGCCGGTGGCATAGCCAGCCCCAGAAGCCCCATGGCGATTGTCGGCAGGCCCAGGCCGATCACCCCTTTGACCGCGCCGGCCAGCAGGAAGGTGAGCACTACCAGCATCGAAAGGGCTGGGCCAATGTTCTGGTAGAAAGCGAGGAAGGTAGTCATGGGCTGATGATGGCGGTTTCCGGCCGGCGGGAAAATCTGCCATATACTCAGCCAGACTCTTGCAATGGCAGAGCCACATGCATTTCGACCTGATCGACCTCAAGCTGTTCCAGCACACCCTGGAGTGCGGCAACATCACCGCCGGCGCCAGCCGCAGCCACCTGTCGCTGCCGGCAGCCAGCGCACGCATCCGCGCCATGGAGGCATCGCTGGGTATCCCGTTGCTGCTGCGCAACCGCCGTGGCGTGCAGCCGACACCGGCGGGCCAGGCCCTGCTGCAGCATGCACGCTTGATAGCGCAGCAGGTCGAGCGCCTGCAGTTTGATCTGGGCCAGTACGCACAAGGGCAGCAGGGCCAAGTACGCCTGCTGTGCAACACAGCCGCACTCACGGAGTACCTGCCGGAACTGCTGGCCAGCTACCTGGCTGCAAATCCCGGAGTCAGCGTGGATGTACAGGAGCTTCCGAGCCTGCGCATCGTGCAGGCGATTACCCAGGGCATGGCGGACCTTGGCATCGTTTCGACCGCAGCGCCCAACGAACACCTGCAAACCCGGCCGTTTCGCGACGACCCGCTGGTACTGGTGACGCCCTTGGGCCACCCGCTGGCCAGTGCGGTCGCGCCCAGTTTCATCGACAGCCTGGTGCATGGCCATGTCGGGCTGGGTGCCACTAGCGCGTTGGCGTTGTACCTGGAAGAACAGGCCCTGCGTGAGGGGCGCCGTATGCACGTGCGGGTGCGGGCCGAGGGTTTCGATGGGGTGATCCGCATGGTTGCGGGCGGGGCCGGCGTCGGGGTGGTGCCGCTGGCAGCCGTGAAGCGTTGGCAAGGCGTGCTGCGGTTGCACTGGGTGGCGCTGGAGGAGGTGTGGGCCAACCGCAAGTTGCTGGTGTGTGCGCGGGATTTTGCGGCGTTGCCGGGCTATGCCGCAGCATTGGTGACCACCCTCACCCGCTGAAGCGTCAGTTCCTGCACAGTAAGTGCATTTTTTCGGCCGGTCGCACACAATCCCCCCATCGCACCACGAAAAAGGATTTTCCAGTGGCATCGATCTACCAGCTCAAACCGCGCTTCCAGGCCCTGCTGCGCCCAACAGTCCAGCGCCTTTACGACCGCGGTGTCACCGCCAACCAGGTTACCGTGGCCGCCGCCGTGGTGTCGGTCCTGCTGGGCCTGGTGCTGGCCGCCCTGCCCCACGTCACCTGGCTGTTCATCCTGATACCGGTGTGGATGCTGCTGCGCATGGCGCTGAACGCCGTCGACGGCATGCTGGCCAGGGAGTTCGGCCAGCAATCTACCCTCGGCGCCTACCTCAACGAACTCTGCGACGTGATCGCCGACGCCGCCCTGTACCTGCCCTTCGCCCTGCTGGCCGGGGTTTCTCCAGTGCTGGTGGTGTTGGTGGTGCTGTGTGCCACCTTCAGCGAATACGCCGGCGTCATGGGCCCGCTGGCTGGCGCCTCGCGCCGTTACGACGGCCCCATGGGCAAAAGCGACCGGGCCTTTGCCTTCGGCGTGCTGGGCACCGGGGTCGCCCTTGGCCTGCTGAACGGCAGCTGGATCAATGGTTTGCTGCTGGTCATCCTCGCGCTCTCGCTCTATACCCTCTACAACCGGGTTCGCCGGGGGCTGGCCGAAACCCGCTAAGCCCAAGATCGTCGCCAAAAGGACGTTGACCATGCGCCAAGCGCAAGCGCTGCATTTCTCCACCCATGACGGTGTCGAGTTGCACTACCGTCATTGGCCTGCCACCCGTAACGAGCACCAGCCGCGCCGGGCCGTGGTGATGTTCCACCGCGGCCATGAACACGGCGGGCGCATGGCCCACCTGGCCGATGAACTGGACATGCCGGGTTACGACTTCTTCGCCTGGGATGCCCGCGGCCATGGCCAGTCGCCAGGCGCACGTGGCGACAGCCCGGGGTTTGCTACCAGCGTGCGCGACGTGCAAACCTTCATCGAACATATCCAGGCCCATCACGGCATCGCCGAGCACGACCTGGTGGTGCTGGCGCAAAGCGTTGGCGCGGTGCTGATTGCCACCTGGGCCCACGACTACGCGCCCAAGGTACGCTGCCTGGTGCTGGCCTCGCCCGCGTTCAAGGTCAAGCTGTACGTGCCATTCGCCCGCCCTGGCCTGAAGTTGCTCAAGGCCTTGCGCGGCAACTTCTTCGTCAACAGCTACGTCAAGCCACGCCTGCTCACTCACGACCCCGAGCGGATCATGTCGTACGTGGCCGACCCGCTGATCAGCCGGCCGATTTCGGTGACCATGCTGCTGGGGCTGTACGAAGCCGCTGACCGGGTGGTGGCGGATGCCCAGGCCATTCAGGTACCGACCCAGTTGCTGGTATCCGGGGCCGACTTCGTGGTCGAGCGCCAGCCGCAGGAACGCTTTTTCGAACGCCTTGGCAGCACGCGCAAGGAAATGCACATTTTGCCGGGTTTCTTCCACGACACCCTTGGCGAGCGTGACCGGGCCCATGCCCTGAAGCGCATCGAGCGGTTCGTGGAACACTGCTTCGCCAGCCCCGCCGCCCTGCCGTCACTGCTCGATGCCGACAAGACGGGCGCCAGCTGCGCCGAAGCCGAAAGCCTCGCCGCACCGTTGCCGCGCCACTCGCCGCGTGACCTTTACTGGCGCGCCACACGTGCCGGGCTAAGCCTGGGCAAGGGGCTGTCTGCGGGGGTGAAACTGGGCTTCGACACCGGCTTCGATTCGGGCAGCACCCTCGACTACGTGTACCGCAACCAACCGACCGGCAAGGGCAAGCTGGGCCGCCTGGTCGACCAGAACTACCTCGGCGCCATCGGCTGGCGTGGCATTCGCCAGCGCAAGCTGCACGTCGAGGAGCTGCTGCGCCTGGCCATCGCCCGGCTGCGCGAACAACAGCGGCCTGTGCACATTGTCGATATCGCCGCCGGCCATGGCCGCTACATCCTCGAAGCCCTGCAAGACCTTGAGCAGTTGCCGGACTCGATCCTGCTGCGCGACTACAGCGAGCTGAACGTGCAGCAAGGCAGCGCGCTGATCACTGAGAAGGGCCTGGCCGACATCGCCCGCTTCGTCCAGGGCGATGCCTTCGACCGCCAGAGCCTGGCCACGCTGGAGCAGCCGCCGACCCTGGCGGTGGTCTCGGGGCTATACGAACTGTTCCCCAGCAACCAGCTGGTGGGCAACTCGCTGGCCGGCCTGGCCGATGCCGTGGAAGATGGCGGTTATCTGGTCTACACCGGCCAGCCGTGGCACCCGCAACTGGAGATGATCGCCCGCGCCCTTACCAGCCACCGCGGTGGCGAGGCCTGGGTGATGCGACGCCGCAGCCAGGCGGAGATGGACCTGTTGGTAGAGGCGGCCGGTTTTCGCAAGCTGGCCCAGCGCATCGATGAATGGGGTATTTTCAGCGTCAGCCTGGCACAGCGGGTGCGCTGAATGAACCCACCACGCGAGCCAGGGCTGGTCCGCCGGGGCGTGTTCTGGCTTCTGCTGCTGGGGCCGTTGTTCTTCCTCAGCTACGGGCTGGCGAACAACCATACGGCCGGGCGCAGTGATGTCGGCAGCCTGGTGTTCGGCTGGGAGCGCGGCATGCCGCTGTGGCCCTGGACGATCATCCCGTACTGGTCGATCGACTTGCTCTACGGGCTGTCCTTCCTGCTGCCGCGCACACGCCAGGAAATGGACCGGCACGCGCTGGCACTGCTCAGCGCACAGGTGATCAGCGTCACCTGCTTCCTGCTGTGGCCGCTACGGTTCACCTTCGAAAGGCCGGAGCTGGGTGGGCTGTTCGGCTGGCTGTTCGATGTACTGATGGGCTTCGACAAACCGTTCAACCAGGCGCCATCGCTGCACATTGCGCTGCTGGTGATCATCTGGACGATGTTTGCCCGGCATGTGCAGCGCCAGCCCTGGCGATGGCTGATGCATGGCTGGATGGCGTTGATCGGGGTGTCGGTGCTGACCACCTGGCAGCATCATTTTATCGATGTACCCACGGGGGCATTGGCGGGGTTTGCCTGCGTCTGGCTGTGGCCGTATCAGGGGCGACTGCCCTGGCAACAGGCGCGCCTGGCACAGGATGCCAAGCGCTGGCGGGTGGCGTTTTACTATGCCGTCGGCGCTGTTGTGTGCGCTGTGCCTGCCGTTGGGTCGGGTGGTGTCTGGTTGTGGCTGGCCTGGCCGGCCGTGTCGCTGGCGCTGGTTGCGCTGAACTATGGTGTGTTGGGTGCAGGCGGGTTTCAGAAAGGCGCCGACGGGCGCTTGTCGAGTGCGGCCAGCTGGCTGCTGGCTCCGTATTTGGTCGGCGCGTGGGTCAATTCGCGGCTATGGACCCGGCACCACCCACAGGCCGATGAAGTGTGCGATGGCGTGTATCTAGGGAGGATCCCAGGGCGCAGCACGCCATTCGCCGCAATTGTCGATCTGTGCGCCGAGCTGCCGTGCAAAGCTCAAGGCAGCGCCAACCTTTGTAGGAGCGGCCTTGTGTCGCGAAAGGGCTGCGCAGCAGCCCCGGCAATGTCTGCTGCGAAGCTGAAAAACCGGGGCCGCTTCGCGCCCCTTTCGCGGCACAAGGCCGCTCCTACATCGGTCGCGCAAGCCTTTGAGTATCAGTGTTTCCCTACCCTGGATCTGATAGCGCCGGACGTTGTCCTGCTACAGCAGGCCGCCGAGGCCATCGAACGCCTGCGCGCCCAAGGCCCTGTACTGGTCTGCTGTGCCCTGGGCTATTCGCGCAGCGCCAGCGCCGTGGCCGCCTGGCTGCTGCTCTCCGGCCGCTGCAGCAACGCCCAGCAGGCCGAAGCACTGATCCGCAAAGCCCGCCCCGGCATCGTCCTGCACCCGGCACACCGGCGTGCCCTGCAACAGCTTGGAGCACAGCCATGAACCTGCGTGTGGTAGCCAGCCTGCTGGGTCGCGGCAAACAGCTGGAACGCTTGTCCGACGGGCTCACCCTGCTGGCCCTGGCCTACGGCCTTGCACCTTCGTTGGGTGCCCCACTTCAATCGCTGGCCAGCCTGCTGTGCGGCGTGCTGCTGGTGCTTGGCGTGATGCACAAGTACTGGGCCATCCGCGTGGCCATAGATGCCGAACTGTTCACCCACCTGGCCAGCAGCAACCACCTGGCAGCGGACACCCAGGCCCTGGACCGCGCCCTGTTCGAGCTGAAACTGAAACCGCAGGCCACGGACGGCCGCGCCTGGCCTGATCGCAGCCAGGCCGCACTGAACCTGTTGCGCCGCCAGGCAGCGTGCCTGGGCCTGCAGTTGTCGCTGGCCTTGGCTACCCTGCTGACACTGCCTTTGAAGGGATGACCACCGATCCATGCTCGCTAACCTGACCGCCTACCTCATCACCTCCGCCGCCCGCCTGATCACAGGCGCCCGCGCCCTGTGGCTGGGGTGCACGCCGCTGCCGGTACAGCGCTTGTACTTCGCCAACCACAGCAGCCACGGTGACTTCGTGCTGCTGTGGGCTTCACTGCCGCAACCCCTGCGCAAGCGCACCCGCCCGGTGGCCGGCGCGGACTACTGGGCCAAGCCGGGCATCCGCGATTTTCTCATCCGCAAGGTGTTCAACGGCGTGTTGATCGATCGCCAACGCAGCGAAGGCCAGGGCAGCCCGCTACAGCCGATCCTTGAGGCCGTGGCCCAAGGCGACTCGCTGATCTTCTTCCCGGAAGGCACGCGTAACCTGGGCGACGAGCCCCTTATGCCGTTCAGAAGCGGGTTGTACCACCTGGCTGCGGCCAACCCCGACGTCGAGCTGGTACCGGTATGGATCGCCAACCTCAACCGGGTAATGCCCAAGGGCCGCGCCCTGCCCCTGCCGTTGCTGTGCACACTGAGCTTTGGCGAACCGTTGCACCTGCACGCTGATGAAAGCAAGCAGGCCTTTCTCGAGCGGGCCAGCCAGGCCCTGCTGACCCTGGCCCCGAAGGATGCCTGACATGGACGACAACACCCTTTCCCTGTTCGCCGGCATCGGCGCCCTGCTGCTGCTCGCCAGCCTGACTGGCCGCCTGCTGAAGTGGCGCGCCGGCCCGGCGCCCCACGCGGTGATCGACAACCTCAACGCCCGCATCAACGCCTGGTGGGTGATGGTGCTGGTGATCGGCATCGCCTTCCTGTTCGGTAAATACGGCGTGATCGTGCTGTTCTATGGGGTGTCGTTCTACGCCCTGCGCGAGTTCATGACCCTCACCCCGACCCGCCGCAGCGACTACCCGGCGCTGGTGGCAGCGTTTTATGTGGCACTGCCGGTACAGTACGTGCTGATCGCCATGGACTGGTACGGCCTGTTCAGCATCTTCATCCCGGTGTACCTGTTCCTGCTGCTGCCGATTTTGGCCAGCTTCGGCGGCGATACCACGCGTTTTCTCGAACGTGCGTCGAAGGTGCAGTGGGGGCTGATGATCGCGGTGTACTGCGTATCGTCGGTGCCCGCCTTGATGACCCTGGACATCCCCGGCTACGAGGGGCGCAACCTGCTGCTGATCGCCTGGCTGATCCTGGTGGTGCAGATCAGCGATGTGCTGCAGTACGTGTGCGGCAAGTTGTTTGGCAAGCACAAGGTGGCCCCCAACCTGTCACCGTCCAAGACCGTAGAAGGGTTGGCCGGCGGCGTGGCACTGGCCACCCTGATCGGCGCCCTGTTGTGCTGGATCACCCCGTTCACCTTCTGGCAGGCCGCGCTGATGGCCCTGGCAGTCAACGCCATGGGCTTCTTCGGCGGGCTGGTGATGTCGGCGATCAAGCGCGACCGCGGGGTGAAGGACTGGGGCCACATGATCGAAGGCCACGGTGGCATGCTCGATCGCATGGATTCGGTGTGTTTTGCAGCGCCGGTGTTCTTCCACTTTGTGCGGTACTGGTGGGCGTAGCCAATATCAAACGCCTGGCATAGCGCGACCAGACAGCTGGACGTCGAGCCCAGGCAACTGCGGCTCGGCCGATGGCCCTATGGTGACCCGTCATTCAACCAGTCACCAGGAGTTGTCCCATGTCCGATTTCATCACCGTGCTGCGCGAAACCTGCCCGACGCCGGTCGTGGACGCCACCAAGTGGAAGCGCATCGGCGGCGATCCGCACACCGTCAACCTCAATGCTTACCTGTCGGCCGACGGCAGCAAGATCATGGGCACCTGGATCTGCACCCCGGGCAAGTTCGAGGTCAACTACGAGAAGTGGGAGTTCTGCCACTTCCTCGATGGCTACTGCATCATCACCCCGGAAGGCGAAGAGCCTAAGCACCTGAAGGCCGGTGACGTGTTCGTGATCGAACCCGGGATGAAAGGCACCTGGGAAGTGGTCGAGACCGTGCGCAAGTACTTCGTCTTTGCCTGATCCCTGAAGCTACACATAGCCCTGTGTAGGAGCAGCCTTGTGCTGCGAAGAGGCCAGTTCAGACACAGCAGTTGTGTTGGTTTGGCTGGCCTCTTCGCAGCACGAGGCTGCTCCTACAAACATCTGTAGCCTGAAATACGGGCAAAAAAATCGCGGGGCAGGTGCCCTTCCCTCTGGTGCGCAGTTACAGAGGGAAGGCCGCCTGGCCCGCGATGAAGCCCACCTCTTGCGTCAATCTTTCTTGCGATAACCCTCGACGATGGCCGAGAAGTCTTTGCCACCCTCGCCACGCAGGCTCATGGCCTGATACAGCTGCTGGGCCACAGCACCCAGGATCACCGGTTGGTGAGCCTGGCGTGCCGCTTCAGTGGCCAGCCCCAAATCCTTGAGCATCAGTTCGGCGCCAAAGCCGCCGGTATAGCCACGCGATGCCGGCGCCGTTTCGATAATGCCCGGCCACGGGTTGTAGGTATCCGAACTCCAGCAACGCCCGGTCGAGCTGTTGATGATTCCGGCCAGCACCTTGGTGTCGATGCCCAGCGCGTTGCCCAGGGCCATGGCCTCGGACACGCCGATCATCGAGATGCCCAGCAGCAGGTTGTTGCAGATCTTGGCGATCTGCCCGGTGCCGACTTCACCGCAGTGCACGATGTTGCGGCCCATCTGCTCCAGTACCGGCTTGAGGGTGGCGAACAGCTCGGCACTGGCGCCTACCATGAAGGTCAGGGTGCCCACCGCCGCGCCGCCAGTGCCACCGGACACCGGCGCGTCGCCCATGTCCACGCCCTTGGCCGCTGCCGCCCTGGACACATCACGGGCGGTTTGTGGGTCGATGGTGCTGCAGTCCACGGTAGGCGTACCGGCACGAATACCGGCCAACACGCCATCGTCGTTCAGGTACACGCTGCGCACATGGGCCGCAGCTGGCAGCATGGTGATCACCAGCTCGCTGTTGGCCGCCGCGTCCTTGGGCGACGGGCTGATCTGCCCACCCAGTTCTGCCAGCTCGGCCAGCACGGCCTTGTTGAGGTCGAACAGGTTCAGTTGGTGCCCGGCCTTGATCAGGTTGCGGGCCATGGGCGCGCCCATGTTGCCCAAGCCGATGAATGCAATACGCATGACTTCTCCTTAGCGCAGGCTGATGGTGGTGTTCACACCGTCATAGACGCTGTCGTCATCGAACCAGCGGGCGGTGACGGTCTTGGTCTGAGTGTAGAACTGCACCACTTGCTTGCCGTACGGGCCGAGGTCGCCGAGCTTGGAGCCACGGGAGCCGGTAAAGCTGAAGAACGGCACTGGTACCGGGATAGGGATGTTGATGCCGACCTGGCCGATATCGATTTCGCTCTGGAACTTGCGCGCTGCCGCGCCGCTCTGGGTGAACAGGCCGGTGCCGTTACCGAACGGGTTGGCGTTGACCAGCGCGATGGCCTCATCGAGGGTATCGACCTCCAGGGTGACCAGCACCGGGCCGAAGATTTCCTGGGTATACACCTGCATGTCGGTCTTCACGCCCGAGAACAGGGTTGGGCCAACGAAGTTGCCTTGCTCGTAGCCCGGCACAGTGACCTCGCGGCCGTCGAGTTCCAGCTTGGCGCCTTCCTTGATGCCGCTTTCGATCAGGCCCAGCACACGCTCCTTGGCGCGCTTGGAAACCACCGGGCCCACGTCGGTGCCCGGCTCGCAGCCGGCATTGACCTTGAGCTTGCTCGCCGCGTCCTTGATGTCGGGCAGCCACTCACGGGCCTTGCCCACCAGCACCGCCACCGAGGTGGCCATGCAGCGCTGGCCCGCCGCGCCGAAGGCGGCACCGACCAGGGCGTTGACGGTTTGCGTGCGGTTGGCATCGGGCAGCACCACCGCGTGGTTCTTGGCGCCCATCATCGACTGCACGCGCTTGCCGTGCTGACTGCCGAGGTTGTACACGTGGGTGCCGACTTCAGTAGAGCCAACGAAGGAAATTGCCTTGATGTCCTGGTGCGTGCAGATGGCATCCACCACTTGCTTGCCACCGTGCACCACGTTGAGCACGCCTGCCGGTACGCCGGCTTCCAGCGCCAGCTCCACCAGCAGCATGGTCGACAGCGGGTCCTGCTCGGAAGGTTTGAGCACGAAGGTGTTGCCGCAGACGATGGCCATGGGGAACATCCACAGCGGGATCATGGCCGGGAAGTTGAACGGGGTGATACCGGCGCATACGCCGATTGGCTGGCGCAGGGTGTAGGTATCGACACCGCCGGCGACGTTCTCGGCGAACTCGCCCATCTGCAGGGTACCAATGGACGCTGCGTGTTCGACCACTTCCAGGCCGCGGAAGATATCGCCTTCAGCATCGGCCAGGGTTTTGCCCTGCTCGGCGCTGAGCACCTGGGCAATGCGTTTGGTGTGCTCGCGGATCAGCGCCTGCAGCTTGAGCATGATGCGCATGCGCGCGCCAATCGGGGTGTTGCGCCAGGTCTGGAAGGCGCGGTGGGCAGCAGCCACGGCAGCGTCGACTTCCTCGACAGTGGCGAACGGCACGCGCGCCAGCACCTCTTGGGTGGCCGGGTTGACGATGTCGCGCCATTCGGAGGTTTTCGATTCGACCCACTGGCCGTCGATCAGCAGCTTCACCTGCTCGACCTTGGTGCTGTTAGGGGACTGCGGTGCGTTCATCTGCGTTCTCCTTGGAATTATTGTCGGGACGAGATCGCCAGCGCCAAGCAAACGCGAGGTGGCGTCCTGAGGCTTGTTTCGAGTATAGATGTGCAAACATCCAACAAGAACGCACAAAAAAACCGGATCATCATGCAAAAAGACCTCACATCCCTGAGCGCGCTCAACTGGGACGACCTGAAGTTTTTCCTCGAAGTGGCGCGTACCCGCAAGGCCAGCAGCGCCGCCAAACGCCTGAGCGTGGACTACACCACGGTGTCGCGGCGCATCAGCTCGCTGGAGGGGGCACTGGGCACGTTGCTGTTCGAAAAGTCGCGGACCAACGGCTTTGTCCTTACCGCCGAGGGCCAGCGCCTGCTCGGTTATGCCGAGTCGATTGAAAGCACGCTGCACATGGCGTGCGAGCAGGTGTCCGGGTCGGGCGTGGCATTGTCGGGGCATGTACGCATGGGCTGCACCGAGGGCTTCGGCAGCTTTTTCATCACCCCACAGCTAAGCCACTTCGTTGATGCCTACCCGGCGATTTCTGTGGATATCCTGCCGCTGCCGCACTTCATCAGCCTGTCCAAGCGCGAGGCGGACATCGTCATTGCATTGGAGCGGCCGGAGCATGGGCCTTACGTGTGCTGCAAGCTGTGCGATTACCGCTTGCGTCTGTATGCAACCCAGGACTACCTGGACAGCCATGCGCCGATCCGCCAGGTAACGGACTTGGCCAAACACCCGTTCATCAGTTACGTGGATGACCTGGCGTTCAGTTCGGAGCTTTTGTACCTGGCCAACCTGATTCCCGGCGCCAGCGCGCACTTGCGCAGTACCAGCGTGATTGCCCAGTACACAGCGGCATTGCAGGGGCGTGGGTTGGCGATACTGCCGTGCTTCCTTGCGGCGCAAGACCCGCGACTGGTGACGGTGCTGCCCGAGGAGATCGAGGTGACGCGGCAGTTCTGGATGTACTGCCGGGAGGATTTGCGCAAGTTGAAACGCATTACCTTGCTGTGGGATTACATCCGTGGAGTGACCGAGGCGAATGCGCCGTTGTTGATGGGGGAAACCCGCGAGATGCGCTTTGCCCAGGAATGATGGGGCTGCGTGGCTCCTTTGCAGGAGCAGCCTTGTGCTGCGAAGGGGCCAGTCATGGCAATACAACTGCTGTGCCTGGTCTGGCCTCTTCGCAGCACAAGGCTGCTCCTACAGAGAAATGTGATAGCTCAGCGGACAGCGGTCAGTAGGACGCCACCACGATGGACACCCGACGGTTCTCGGTACGCCCGGCACTGGTGCGGTTGTCCGCCACTGGCTGGCTGCTACCCAGGCCACGGCTCTGGATATTCTGCGCCTGCATGCCAACCCCTACCAGCGCCCTGGTCACGCTCTGCGCACGGCGTTCGGACAGCTGCTGGTTGTACGCCGCCTTGCCCGACGAATCGGCATGCCCGTCCACCCGTACACCCTGGATGCCAACGCCAAGCAGCGCCTTGCCAATGCGCTCGACAATCGCCTGGCTCGGGCCGTTAAGGCCATCCAGGTCGCTGCCGAACAGCACCTTGCCAGACAAGTCGTACGCCCAGCCTTCATCGGTTGGGGTAAAGCCTTCGCGCTTGAGTACGGCAATCTGTTCGGGGGTCAGGCCCTTGGGGGGTGCGCTCTGGCAACCGGTCAGCGCCAGCACGGCGAGCAACAAGGCCAAAAGGGGGAAACGTAAAGCGTGTATCACGGGTTCAACTCCTGTTCTTGATTTCATTGGCGGACCGTTCCGTCTGCGCCACTTGCCAATGGCCTCGGCGTTTGCGCTTGGCCTGGTACATCGCCGCATCGGCGGCATTGAGAAGACTGGCGGGGTCAGCGCCGTCATCCGGGTAATAGGCAATACCGACACTCAGTGAGGTGGCGATACTGCGGCCACTGTCCAGCTGCACGGGCAGCTTCATGCTGGCAACAATCTTCTCGGCAATGAGCTCGGCGTCCTTGCGCGACTGCAAAGGTGTGAGCAGTACCGCGAACTCATCACCGCCCAGGCGTGCCACCAGGTCGTGCTCGCGCAGTTGGGCACGCACGCGGTCGGCCACGCTGATCAGCACCTCGTCGCCCACGGCATGGCCGAGGGTGTCGTTGATCTGCTTGAAGTGGTCACTGTCGAGGAACAGCAGCGCCATGTGGTCCTGCTGGCGCGCCGCATTGCGAACGCTGCGGCTCAGGCGCCCCTCGAAGAAGGCGCGGTTGGGCAGGCCGGTCAGGCTGTCGTGGCTGGCCTGGTGGGCCAGGGTCTGGTTTTCGTTCTGCAGGTGGCTGTGCCATACCTCCAGTTCGTCGAGCAGGGCATTGAAGTCGTTGCCCAGTTCGTTGAGTTCGGCAATCGGCGCTTCCGGCACGCGCCGGTCGAAACTGCGCTCGCGGCGGGCGGCGTGGGCGACGCTGGCCAGGCCACGCAGCGGGCGGACGATATCGCTGAGCAGGCGCCGCGACAGGTATTGCGCCGCCAAGGCGCTGAGTATTGTGCAGAACAGGATGCCGGCCAAGCCGCTCAGCAGGAACAGCAACAGGCTACGGCCCTGGCCGACCAGTTCGATGTGCCCGACCTGCTGTTGCTGGTGCAGGATCGGCAGGTTGACCGGCTCATCCAGCAAGGCGGTGGCAACCTGCACTTCAAGCTTGGCGAGCATGCCAGTATCGGCGCGTTGCCAGTGCGCCAGCAGCTCGCCTTCGTCGTTGAAGACCTTGGCCTCGGCCACTTCCTCGCGACTGGCGATCAGCGCCAGCGATTCATTGGCCGCGGCACTGTCGTCGAATACCACCGCCGCTTCCACGGTGTAGTTGATCGACCGGGCGATCAGGTGCAGGTTGTGATTGGCGTACACACGCAGGGCGAGCACGCCCAGCAGGGTAAGGGAAATACCGGCCAGGCCCACGGCAAGCAAGGCAACGCTGAGGTGGCCACGGCCCAGCACCGAGCGCAGGGTCGGCCGCACGCCCTGCTTGCGGGTCGGTTTCATGGCTGCACCGCCCGGCGCCGCGACAATTGCAGCACACTGGGGTGGATGCGTACGCCGGAGCGCGCCACCGAGTCGAGGTTGACCTCAAAGGCCACCTGTTTGTCGCTGACCCGCAGGCAGAACAGGCTGCCAACCGTGCACGGGTCGTTCGCTTCGCTGATGCTCAGTACCGGGTGGCCGCTGACGCGCTGGAACAGCCGGTCACGCTGGCCCTGGTCGAGTTTGCCGATGTAGATGGCATCGCAGGCCTGGGCGACCTGAGTGTCTTCTGCCAGCAGGCGCCGCACCTGCAGCGGGCGGCCGGACTCCTGCACATGGCCTTTGATCAGGTCATCGGCGTATTCGGTCGGGCCGACCAGGCACAAGCGCAAGGGTGAAGGTTCGACAGGCCAGCGGGCGTAACTGAAGATGCCGAGTACCACTTGGGTGACGGCCTTGGCGCGTTGCTGCACCTGGGCGGCGGTTGTGGCGGTTTCTGCCCGGGCGGGGCCTGCAGAAAGGAACAGGACGGCCAGCAATAGCGAAAGCGCACAGCTTGTCACTCGCCTTGCGGCCACGTTCATGTGGGAAATCTCTTAAAGTCCCTTCCGATATCGGCGCAACGATAGCACATGGCCGCATCGTTGTATGAGAGACGCTGATTTCAGAGGCGCATGCGTTCCCTGTGGGAGCGGGTTCACCCGCGAAGCAGACGACGCGGTGGATGGCACCGGCTACGCCGGTGTTCGCGGGTAAACCCGCTCCCACAAGATCCGCATGCATTATCGAGTTTTTGGTGAAACCGCGATTCCCCAAGGCTAGACCTGTTCCAGCATCAACCCGGAAATACGCCGCACCTTGCGCGCCACCGCTTCTTCGAAAATGCCCTGGCGTGGCTCGACCAGGCTGAAACAGTGCTTGGCCCGGGTGATGCCGGTGTACACCAGCTCCTTGGTCAGCACCGGGTTTAGCGCATCGGGCAGTACCAGCGCGGTATGGCTGAACTCCGAGCCTTGGGATTTGTGCACGGTCATGGCGAATACTGTTTCCACTTCGTTGAGCCGGCTGGGCAAGACGAAACGCACACCACCACTGCCGTCGTTCCGCGGGAAGGCCACCCGCAGCAGCGGCTCACCGCGCTCGTCCGGCAGGCGCAAGGCGATGCCGATATCACCGTTCATCAGGCCCAGGCCGTAGTCGTTGCGGGTCACCAGCACCGGGCGGCCTTCGTACCAGGGCTGCTGGCTGTCGATCAGGCCGGCATTGTGCAGCACCCGGGCCACCCGTTCGTTGAGGCCTTCGACACCCCAGGCGCCCCGGCGCACCGCGCATAGCAACTGGAAGTCTTCGAAGCTGTGCAGCACCTTGCCCGCCCATTGTTCCCACGCGGGGTCGTCAAAGGCGGTTTCCAGTGCAGGCCGATAGCGGCCAAGGGTGCGCAGGTAGCTGCGATAGCCCTGCGGGCCTTCGGCACCGCGGTTCAGGCCGTCGAGTAGCAGGCGGTCGAAAGCACGGTCCTGCTCGTGCTTGAGGGCAAGGCTGTGCACGTCGGCCGGCGGCTTGGCCAGCAGGTTGCGCGCCGCGTGGGAATCCTGGCGATTGACCAGCCGCGCCAGCTGGCCAATGCCGCTGCCTTCGCCGAAGCGCCGCGAGAAGCGCAGCATCACCAATTGCTGGGCCAGCGGATTGCGCTGCTCATCACCGGCCTTGAGGCCGCTGGCGGCCAGCGACTCGCCACTGATCTGCTGCAGCCACGCTGCGGTCGCTGGCGAGTAATAGCCCTCTTCGGCATCCCGGCACAGGTCGCCCAGTACCGCACCGGCCTCGACCGAGGCCAACTGGTCCTTGTCGCCCAGCAGCACCAGACGCGCCCGGGGTGGCAAGGCGTCGAGCAGGTTGGCCATCATTTCCAGGTCGATCATCGATGCTTCGTCGACCACCAGCACATCCAGCGGCAGCGGGTTGCCGGCGTGATGGCGGAAGTGCCGGGAGCCGGGGCGGCTGCCGAGCAGGCGGTGGACAGTGCTGACGTCAGTGGGGATTTGCCCGCGTACTTCGGCACTGACTTGCAGGCGCTCGACTTGCTGGCCAATGGATTCGGTCAGGCGCGCAGCGGCCTTGCCCGTCGGCGCGGCCAGGCGGATGCGCAGCGGCCTGCCCTGCTCCACTGCCGGCCCTTGCAGCAAGGCCAGCAGGCGCACCACGGTGGTGGTTTTACCCGTGCCGGGGCCACCCGTGATGATGCTGAAACCGGCACGGGTGGCCAGCGCACAGGCGAGCTTCTGCCAGTCCACCTGGCCCTCTGGTGCACCGCCCTCGAACAGCTGTGCCAGGCGATCTGACAGGTCGGGCAGCGGTGCTTCGGCCTGGGTCAGGCGCTGACGCAAGGTATGGTCGATACGCCGCTCGTAGCTCCAGTAACGGCGCAGGTACAAGCGCTCACCGCTGAGTACCAGTGGCCGGGCTTGTTGGCCCGGGGTATCGCCAGCGGCCACCAGCGGGCTGGCGGCGATGCGCTGGCGCCAGGCATTCAGATCGAGGTTGGCCAGCAACTGCGACGGCAGCAGCAAGGGCCCGATCAGGGCATCGCCTTCAGGCGGCAGCGACAGGGCGAAGTCGGGCTCGGCCAGGGTTTGCTGCAGGTCGAGGCAGACATGGCCGTGGCCCAGTTGGTGGCTGGCCAATGCTGCCGCCAGCAACGGCAAGGGATCACTGCCGGGGGCGCGCTCTTCGAGGAACGACACGAACGCGCGGTCCAGGGCCCGCAGCCAGCCCCGCTCTACCCAGCGATCGAGCAGTTGCAGCAGGTCACCGCTGTCATGCTGCGGCGCCAGCGCCAGCAAGTGCTCGGCGTGCAACGGGGTGGGCAACAGATCAACCAGGTTTCGGCTCATATCTCGGCTCCGGCAAACAGGTCCTGCTGTGCCGGTGGGTGCTCGCCACGGAACAGCGCATCAAGGCTTTCGATCAGCTCGCGCGGTGGCTTGGTGTGGTACACGCCGTGGCCGCTGCTGCTCGCGCCGCGCAGGAAGATGAACAAGGCGCCGCCGACATGGCGGTCGTAATCGTAGTCCGGCAGGCGAGCGCGCAACTGGCGGTGCAGGGCCAGCAGGTACAGCACGTACTGCAGGTCGTACCGGTGTTCGATAATGGCCTTTTCCATGGCCATGGCGTCGTAGGCCTGGATGTCCGGGCCCAGCCAGTTGGACTTGTAGTCGGTCACGTAGTAACGCCCGTCCAGCTCGAACGCCAGGTCGATGAAACCTTTGAACATGCCGTTGAGCACGGTCGGCTGCGCTGCCGGGCGTGCCAGGCCCGGGTGGGTGTGGCGTGCCACCAGACGGTCGAGTTGTTCGGCGTCGACCTGGTGGCTGGCAAACCAGAACTCCATTTCGATCTGGTAATGACGCAACTGCCCCAGCGTCACGCCCTGGTCGCTGCCCGGCAACGGCAGCGCCTCGCCCAGCAAACGCCGCATCCACTGGCTGAGGGTGGGGATCCAGCCGGTCCAGTCGCGGCGGTTGCAGCGCTGGCCAACGGTGCGCTCGATCAGTTGCGGATCACTGCTGACCTGGCTGAAGCCCTCGCGCCCCGCCCACTCCAGCAAGCCATGCAGGAAGGTGCCAGGGTTCGGCCCGCGTGGGAAGCGGTGAATGTCGCCACTGTCAGCCGGCACCTCGCGCAGTACCTGGGCATCGACCACTTCGTCATCCAGCAGTTGCTGGGCCTGCGAACTGTCGGCAACCAGCGCCTGATCGCCGATACGCAGGGCGCTGTACGAAGCGATCCACCAATGCTCGGCCGCTGCGCGGCGCGGCTTGCGTGCGGGCAGCAGCTCACGGTCGGCATGGGGCATGCGATACACCTGCTCATCTGCCGGCGGCAGGCCCGGGCAAGCGATGTGCGGGCATGTCGCCGCCAATGCCTGCAACCACTGGGTAAGCTGCTGCGAGCCTGCCAGGGCAAGGCCCCCACCCAACAGATAGCCAAGTGCCGAGCGGTGCAGTTGTGAACTCTTTTGATTGCCGCGCTTCAGGTCGGCAACACCCAGCCAGCACGCATGCTGGGCACGAGTCAGGGCCACGTAGAGCAGACGCAGGTCTTCGGCCAGGCGCTCGTCGTCGGCGCGCTCGATCTGCGCCTGGTCCGGGGTAAGGGTGAGGTGGGCATCGCCGTGGCTGTCATGCCAGGCCAACGGCAGGCGGCTGCCGTCCACCGGTTTGCTGGTGCAGATGAACGGCAGGTAAACCAAGGGATACTCCAGGCCCTTGGACTTGTGAATGGTCACCACCTTGACCAGCTGTTCGTCGCTCTCCAGGCGCAGGATCTGCTCTTCACCGGCCTGCCCGGAACTGGCCAGGTGCTCGGCCAGGTGGCGGATCAGCGCCTGTTCACCGTCCAGCTCACCCGCCGCCTGCTGCAGCAGTTCGGCCAGGTGCAGCAGGTTGGTCAGCACACGTTCGCCGTCACTGCGGCGGATCAGTGTGCGCGGTAGTTGGAAGTCGTGCAGCAGGTGCCGCAGCATGGGCAGTACACCTTGGCGTTGCCAGGTATCGCGATAATGGCGAAAACGCATGACCCAACCTTCCCAGACCCGTTCGTCCTGGTTCAGCCGGTCCAGCGCGGCCAGCGACAGGCCCAGTGTCAGGCTGGCCAGTGCGGCCTTGAGCAGGCGCTCCGAGTCTGGCTCGGCGCAGGCCTTGAGCCAGGCCAGCAGGTCGTGGGCTTCTTGGGCGGAAAACACCGAGTCCTTATCGGACAGGTACACACTGCGCACATCGCGCGCGGCCAGCTCGGCGCGGACCATCTGCGCTTCATGGCCATCACGCACCAGGATGGCGATGTCCGAGGGCAGGCACGGGCGCAGTTCGCCTTCGCCATTCTGGAAGCCTGCTGTGCCCTGCTGACCGCCATTGAGCAAGGCGACGATATGGCTGGCGCAACTGGCCGCCAGCTGCTGGCGGTAGACACTGCTGGAGACTGGCTCTTCGCTTGCCAGCTGCCAGCATTGCAGGGCTGCGCTGGCTTGCCCGTCAATCAGCAGCTGTTCGCCACGGCCCTTGGCGCGGACTTCGATGAACGGCAGCGGGTTGTCATCGGCCTCGCGGAACAGGAATGCCCCGCGCCCCGCTTCACGCGCCTCGGCCTGCAGGAATACCTGGTTGACCGCCGCGACCATGGCCTTGCTGGAGCGGTAGTTGGTGTCCAGGCTATGCAGCCGGCCGCTGGTGGCGCGCCGTGCAGCGAGGTAGGTGTAGATGTCGGCACCGCGAAAGGCGTAGATCGCCTGCTTGGGGTCACCGATCATGAACAGGCCGGTTTCTGCGCGGTTTTCGCTGATCTGGTAGATGCGCTCGAAAATGCCGTACTGCACCGGGTCGGTGTCCTGGAATTCGTCGATCAGGGCTACCGGGAACTGCTCGCGGATCAGGCCGGCCAGGCGTTCACCGGCCTCGCTGGCCAAGGCGTGCTGCAGGCGCACGAGCATGTCGTCGAAGCCCATCTCCGCACGCCGGCGCTTCTCGACTTCGAACCGCGCCGATACCCAGTTGGCGGCATGCTCGAGCAAGGGCGCATCCGGGCTGTCCAGGGCCTGCAATTGTTGCTGCAGTGTCTGCATCGCGTTGAGGGCCGGGTGCTCGGGTGGCTCGCCCTTCCAGGCTTCGGCCATGCCGTCTGGCGTCAGGCGGGTGAAACCGGTACCCAGGTCGAGCTCCACGAGTTGCTCGTCGCCGGCCCAGGCACAGAGCTTGTCGAACCAGGGCTCGAAGTAACGGGCCTGCATCTTGCGGCCATCGACCTGCTTGGCGGCCAGCGCATCGCGGCAGATTTGCCGCAGCTCCTCGGCCCACTGCGCCCACGGCGCCTTGAGCCGGGCCAACTGTTCGCCACGTTGCTGCAGCGATGCCTGGATCAGTGCTGCGGGCTCTGGCCCGTCCTGCTGGGCGCGCACGCGGCCAAACAGTGGGCGAATGCGCGGCAGCAAGGCATCAGGGCTGCCCCAGTTGCCGCGCACCCAGACCAGTGCGTCACCTTGCATGCCATAGCAGAAGCGCCGCCAGTAATCCCGCATGACCTGGCCGAGCAGTTCACTGTGGTCGGTTTCCAGGGTCTGGGTGAACAGGCTGCCGCTGTCGAAGGCATGCTCGCGCAGCATGCGCTGGCACCAGCCGTGGATGGTCGACACCGCCGCCTCGTCCATCCACTGCACGGCGATTTCCAGGCGACCTGCACAACGCGGCCAGGCCTCTTGCGGATAATCGTCACGCAACTGATGCAGCAGCGGGTCGGCGCGTTCCAGTTCGCCACGGAAGAACCGTGCAGCCTCTGCCAGACGGGCGCGGATACGTTCGCGCAGTTCCTTGGTAGCTGCGTCGGTGAAGGTCACCACGAGGATCTGCGGTGGCAGCAGCTCGCGACCAAAACCCTGCTCACCTCCGTGGCCGAGGATCAGGCGCAGGTACAGCGCCGAAATGGTAAAGGTCTTGCCCGTACCGGCGCTGGCCTCGATCAGCTGGCTGCCGTGCAGGGGGAAACTCAGTGCCAGAGGACGGTCCTGGGTCATGCGCCTTTCTCCGGGTTGCCCAGGGTCTGCCAAGGGGCGGTGAACAATGGGCGGTACAAGGTTTCGCACCAGCCCTCAAAGGTTTCGTCAGCGGTGAGTGCGGCAAAGTCGCGGTACTGTCGGGCCAGGGCGATGCTTTCATTGCGCTCACCGAAACTGGTGCGCTCGTCGCCTTCATAGGCACGGGCAGCTGCGGCCAGGGCTTTGTCGGCATCATCCTGGGCCAGCCAGGCGAACGCGGTCTTGGCTGCAACCGGCAGCGGCGCGTTCATCGCCGCCTGGCGGGCCACCAACAGGTCGCCCAGCAGTTGGACGGCCTGGTCTTGCGGCAGCGGTGCGAGCAGCAGAGTCAGGTCACTGGCCACCAAGGCACTGTTGTAGTGATAGCCCGCCGCGCAGGCCGCCAGGTGCGTAACCCAGGGCGCAATCAGGCGGTGCCACTTGAGGTTGTTGCGCCCGGCGCTGATGGTGTTAGGCACGGTGGTGATGCTCAGCAGGCTCTGGTCATCCGCCTGGAACACACGGCCCAGCCAGCCTTCGAGCCGATGTTGGCCGTGCTCGAAATGCACCGGCAACGCGCCCTCGACCAGCTTGGGCCAGCGTTGCAACAACTGGCGGTGGCGCTGCAGCAAATCTGGTAGAGGTTCGATCAACTCGCTTTGCAGCAACTCGCCAAAGCCGGCCAGCGGCAGCAAGCCACAGGCCTGCAGGCGTCGGGCCTGTGCCTGCAAGGCTTGCTCGGCATTGTCCGGCTCGGACAGCGCCGCGCCCAGCAGGCTTTCGCTGGCGCCGTAGCGTTGCAGGGTATCGAGAACGAACGGTTCTTCATCTGGGGTTGGCGCTTCCAGCGCTTCGAAATACACCTTCAGCCGCTGACTGAAGAAATGCCGCACCGGGTGGCGCAGAAAGTCGTTCAGCTGGGTGAGGCTCAAGGCTTCATCGTCCTGGTAAGGCGGCAGGTCGGAGTCGCCCTGCTCATCCTCCTCACTCTGCCGGTGCAGCACCTGCCATTCGTGGGCAAAGCTGAACAGCGGGCTGCCCTTCTCGAAGTAACGCGAGCTGAACGGTTGCAGCGGGTGCTCCTGGGTCAGGGCGTGCAAAAAATGCTCGCCCGGTTGTGCGGGCTGCCCTTGCTCTGCGCCGGCCAGATGCCAGCCGGCGGCAAGGTGATCGCGCAACTGGCCTATCAGTACCGAGGCCGGGCGCTCGCTGTTGTCGCGGATACTGCGCCCGATCCAGCTGATATACAGCTGGTCACGTGCCGACAGCAGCGCTTCGAGCAGCAGGTAGCGGTCATCTTCGCGGCGCGAGCGGTCACCGGGTCGGTAGTCGCTGGCCATCAGGTCGAAGTCCAGCGGTTGCTGGGCGCGGGGGTAGTCGCCATCGTTCATACCCAGCAGGCAGACCACGCGGAACGGGATGGCGCGCATCGGCATGAGGGTGCAGAAGTTCACCGAACCGGCGAGGAAACGTTGCGACAGCTTGCCCTGGTCGAGGCCCGACAGCCAGGCTTCACGGACTACGGTCAGCGGCAGCGGGTCTTGCAGGTCAACGGCCTCGCACACTTCAAGCCAGCTATCGCGCAGGTCCTGCAACTGCATCAGCAGGAATTCGTCGTGCTCGCCCTCCGCGAGGAAGAACACTTGCAACAAGGCATTCAGGCGCTCCCCCCACTGGCTGACGGTAGCAGGCTCGGACAAGGCCTGATAGGCCACTTCGAGCGCGTCGAGCAGCGCGGCCAGCGGGCCGATCAATGCCGCGTCCAGGCCACCGATTTCATCGTAGGGTTCGATGCCATCACACGCTTCACCCACGCCCACCGCGTAGCCCAGCAGCATGCGCCGCAAGCCGAAACGCCAGCTGTTCTGTTCAAGCCCTGCGGGCAAGCCCAAGCTGGCCCGCTGCTCGGCATTGAGCCCCCAGCGAATGCCGGCGCCCTCGATCCAGCGGTGCAGGGTAGGCAGGTCGTTCTCGCGGATGCCAAAACGTGCACGCACGGCCGGTACGTCCAGCAGGTCGAGCACTTCGCTGACCGCGAAACGGCTGTCCGGCAACTTCAGCAGGTGTTCGAGGGCGATCAGCAGAGGCTCGCGACCGCGCTGGCCCTGGTCGGTGAGGGTGAACGGAATGTAGCGCGGGTCATTGCGTTGCAACTGGCCGAACACCGCGCGGATATGCGGTGCATAGGTGTCGACCGCCGGCAGCATGACGATCACGTCACGCGGGCGCAAAGTAGGGTCGGCGCTGAAGCGGGCGAGCAGCTGGTCGTGCAGGATCTCCACTTCGCGTTGCGGGCTGTGGGCAATGTGGAAACGTACCGAACGGTCTTTCGCCGGGTCGACTGCCGGCCACAGCTCGCGGGTTTCGGCGAGCGGGCGCAGTTCGAGAATGTCGTCCTGCAACTGGTTTAGCAGCGTTGTGGGCGAGCCGTCACTGAACAGGTCGATGCGGCCATCGCTGAACACACCCTGGTAGCTGCCTGGGTCGTCATAACTGTCGAGCAGGTTGATGTAGTCGCGGCCTTGTTTGCCCCAAGCTGCCAGCAACGGGTGGGCATGTTGATGCAGCGACTGGTCGTCCAGTTGCAGGGGCATGCCCTGCTTGCGCTGCTGGCGCTTGTACTGATGGCGCAGCAAATCCTTGTCGGCAACGATATCGGCCCAGTGGTGGCGGCAGGGGTTGTGCACGCACAACAGCACCTGACTAAAGCGCGCCAGGCCCGCCAATGCTTCCAGGGCCTGGGCTGGTAGCGAAGAGATACCGAACACGATCACCCGCGGTGGCAGCCCGGCCGGTGCCTGCTGCAGGCTGTTGATACGCTCGATGAAGCGCTGATGCACCCCGGCGCGGCTCTGTGCCATGCCCGCTTCACCGACATCATCCAGCAGCGCACGCCACAATTCGGCCTGCCAGCGATTGCCTGGGGGCAGCGCTTTGCGCTCGCCGCGGGCGGTGTTGAGAATGTGCTCGCCCGCCGCCCAGTCCTTGAGCCAATCAGCGCGGTAGACCTGGTACTGGTCGAACAGGTCGGCCAGCCGCTCGGCGAGCTGGTAACGCTTGCGCAGGTCGCTGTCGTCGGTAAGGAAGCGCCGCAGCGGTTCGAAATGCGGTCGCTCGATCAGGGCCGGCAGCAGGCGCATCAGGCGCCAGGTCAGCGGGGCCTTGTCGAGCAGGGAAACTTCAGGAATTTCGTCGCGGCCCAACACGCTTCTGTATAACTGCCACATGAAGCTGCCGGGCAGTTGCACATCGATAGCGGCGGCGATGCCACAACCACCCTGGTCGTCTTCAAGCGGGTCTTCAGCCAGGGCGAGCTTGAGCCATTGGGCGATGCCATTGCTTTGTACCAGGGCGATTTCGTTTTCCAGCGGCGCCAAGGGGTAGCGACGCATCCAGCTCACCACCAGACTGCGCAGGTCGTCGAGGCGGTTGCCGTGGACGATCATGAAGCCGGGGTGGAGAGTGGTAGTAGCCATTGAGCATTCCCTGGGAGGCGGTTGATTCCGATGCGAAACCATATCACGGGGCATGCCGTGGACCATGGCATGCATGGAGACAAATCTTTTCCTGGGCGGAAAAGACAAAACCCCTAC
>NZ_JBEGGO010000024.1:0-84163 GCF_052112345.1 Pseudomonas sp. SAS7
GCGGGCTCGCCCGCTCCCACAGGGATGAGGGCAGCGCCGAACCTGTGGGAGCGGGCAAGCCCGCGAAGAGGCCAGCACAGGCTGATAGAGATCCAGGCATAAAAAAACGCCCCGAGGGGCGTTTTTTCGTTACCGGGCGGTTCAGGCGTAGTGCTTGGCCGCCGGGCTGCTTTCCACCAGGTCCAGCGCCACGTCGTTGTCGGCACTGATCTTCTGGTACAGGGCAGCATCGGTTGCCAGGGTCTTCTCGCGCGCCGGGAAGATTTCCTTGAGCTTGGCAGCCCAGGCACCTTTGGCCTGCTCGGGGAAGCAGCGCTCGATCAGTTCCAGCATGATTGACACGGTCACCGAAGCGCCTGGCGAAGCCCCGAGCAGTGCGGCCAGGCTGCCGTCCTGGGCCGAGACCAACTCGGTACCGAACTGCAGCACGCCGCCTTTTTTCGGGTCTTTCTTGATGATCTGCACGCGCTGACCAGCCACCTCCAGGCGCCAGTCTTCGGCCTTGGCCTGCGGGTAGAAGCGACGCAGGGCTTCCAGGCGCTGCTCCATCGACTGCATCACTTCGCTGACCAGGTACTTGGTCAGGTCCATGTTGTCACGGGCCACGGCCAGCATCGGGCCGATGTTGCCCATGCGCACCGACAGCGGCAGGTCCATCAGCGAACCGTGCTTGAGGAACTTGGTGGTGAAGCCGGCGTACGGGCCGAACAGCAGCGAAGTCTTGCCGTCCACTACGCGGGTATCCAGGTGCGGTACCGACATCGGCGGGGCGCCCACGGCGGCCTGGCTGTAGACCTTGGCCTGGTGCTGCTTGACGATTTCCGGGTTGTCGCAACGCAGCCACTGGCCACTGACCGGGAAGCCGCCAAAGCCTTTGCTTTCCGGAATGCCGGACGCTTGCAGCAGCGGCAGGGCCGCGCCGCCGGCGCCGAGGAAGACGAAGCGGGCGTCGACTTCGCGGCTGCCGCCGCTGTTGACGTCCTTGATGCTCACGGTCCAGCCTTTGCCGTTACGGCGCAGGCCGACAACCTTCTTGCTGTACTTCACCTGCGCATCCGGCGAGTCGCCCAGCAGCTTGAGCAGCTTATTGGTCAGGGCGCCGAAGTTGACGTCGGTGCCTTTGGCTACGCGGGTAGCTGCAATGTGCTGGTCAGCCGGGCGGCCTGGCATCATCAGCGGCATCCAGTCGCTCATCACCGCCTTGTCTTCGGTGTATTCCATGTCAGCGAAGGCATGGTGCTGCTTGAGCAGCTCGAAGCGCTTCTTGAGGAAGGAAACACCCTTGTCACCCTCGACGTAGCTCAGGTGCGGGACAGGGTTGATGAACGCACGCGCCGAGCCGAAGTTGCCCTTCTTGCTCAGGTAGGCCCAGAACTGGCGCGACACCTCGAACTGGGCGTTGATGTGCACGGCCTTCTTGATGTCGATGCTGCCATCGGCGGCCTGGGGCGTGTAGTTAAGCTCGCACAGGCCAGCGTGGCCGGTGCCTGCGTTGTTCCAGGGGTTGGAGCTTTCCGCGGCTCCGGAGTCCATCGCCTCGACGACCTCAAGCTTCAGGGTCGGGTCAAGCTCCTTCAGCAGTACGGCCAGGGTGGCACTCATGATGCCCGCGCCTACCAGTACTACATCAACCGATTCGTTCTGCGCCATTTAACGCGTCTCCACAATCTACAGCTACCTAATTGACAGCATAGGACCTGGGGTAGCCAGGGTCGCCATGTCCGACTTTTCGCAGTTCTTGCAACTTCCGCGGACACCGCCAATCAGTCTTCGGGTTCAGCTATTGAACGCCGTTTGCCACGGGTGCGGCAATTCGACTTATGGTCAAGGTGTCGTGCGTGCGTTATGGAACGGTTCAGACACTCATACGGGATGAGCGCATTTGCCGCCTGTTCAGGGCTGTTCGGGACACATCTGCCGCTTTTGCACATGCCAGACTGTTCATTTGCTCGCCACACTCTTGTGAAGTTGTGAAAACCGTTTTTTCACGCTCTTTTGGAGACGTGAACCTCAAAAGGGGACTGCGCGATGGCAACCCGCAGGTTCATGCAGTGTGAAGGGCCGGAAAAGCAGGCACGACAGCCGATGCAAGACCTGAGTGGAAGGCTCTCTGTGGGCGAAGCGGGTGAAGTTGCCGGGGTCAATCGGCGAGTGCGGGGCCCGATCAGGAGACGTCCTTATAATCGGGGGGAGATTATAGCGATGTCGCAGGCAGAAATGTCGCCATTCGTGGTTTTTATTGCAGCGTTTGTCAGGCCGCGAGGATGCGCAGGTGCCAGCGGCGGCTTGCGCGGGCGCAAACCCGGGCGTCGGCGGGCAGCTCGCGGCCCAGCCAGGCCACCTGGATTTCACCGACCTGGACCCAGCCGCTGCCGCTTGGCACCTGGCTGCATTGCTTGAAAGCCAGGCATTTGCCTTGGCCATCGAGGCGGGCGTAGGTGAGGTGGCGCGGGCGTTGGAAGAGCAGAGTCCAGAGCGAGGCCATGGCGGCGAGTCCTTTGCGTGAGGGCTTGGCGCAAGGATAAGGGCGGGGCCATGAAACGATTGTGACAAGCGGTTCGCGCCGATGACTGGCCTGTGCCTGGCTAGGTATACTGTGGGCCTTTGCCGCATTTTCTGGAGAAACGCGCATGTTGCAACGTCTGTTGTTCGGTTTGATTGCCGTGGCCAGCCTCAGCCTGGTCGGTTGTGCCCACAGCCCGCAACAACTCAACCCGCAACCCACGCTCAAGGCCCAGCTCGCCCCTGTGGGTCACGGCCAGCCGGTCGTTGTGCGGGTAGTTGACGGTCGGCCTTCGCAATCCTTGGGCACCCGTGGTGGCATGTACCCTGAGACCAGCACCATCAGCGTCAGCGGTAACGACGTGGTACCCAAGCTGCAGGCCCAGGCCGAAGCTGCAGTGCGCCTGCTGGGCTTCACCCCGACGCCGAACGCCTCTGGTGCCCCCCAGCTGACCGTTACCCTGGCCGAGCTGAAATATCAGTCGCCCAAGGACAACCTGTACGTGACCGAGGCCACCATCGGCGCCACCTTCCGCGCCGACGTGCGCAATGGCGGGCGCAGCTACAGCGGCCGTTACGGCGCTTCGCTGGACCAGCGTTTCGGCATGGCGCCGAACCAGGACACCAATACCCAGTTGGTGGGTGATGTGCTGAGCGATGCCCTGACCCGCCTGTTCAAAGACCCGACCATCGGGCAGGTGCTGGGCCAGTAAGCGTTCGGCAGCATGAAAAAACCCGCTCCCTGTGCCAGGTAGCGGGTTTTTTGTTGCCTGTGCTGGCCTCTTCGCGGGTAAACCCGCTCCCACAGGTACAGCGCAGGCCTTGGATTCGGTGCGGTCCCTGTGGGAGCGGGTTCACCCGCGAAGAGGCCGGTTCAGGCTTACGCTGCTTCTACGTAGAAATCCAGCAAGCTGAAGCCAGTCCCGGCATCCACCTCTGGCAAATCTTCATGCACATGCCCGCCCAGCGCACAGTAGACCAGCCACTGGCGGTCCTGCACATTGATGGCAAAACCATCGATCAACGCCTGTTGTTCATCGCTCTGGGCAACGAGGTAGAGGCGGTCCTGGTTTTCGGCATGCAACATGAACAAGCTCCGGGTCATGAAAGGCCGACAGGGTGGCCTGTTCAGATGACGAGCGGATGACAGATGAAATTTAATGACACTTTGTCGCCCATGCCGGGCGCCGAACAGCGACTTGGGTAGAATGCGGGCCTTTGCCGCTGCTCACACCGAGGTTGCGTGATGTCCTTGCAAGTGCTCTGGGGGTTCCTGGCCGCCCATCCCACCAAGTTGATCAACCTGCTGGCGCTGCTGCTGACCTGCCCGGGCGGGTTGCTGCTGCACAGCGCACGGCGGCGCGAGGCCGAGACCCGCGAATACATGGCGGTGGAGGAGGGGGTGGTGGACGCGTTCGAGCTGCGGGTGCCCAGGTACTTCTACATCCTCGGGTTCGCTTGCCTGGCGATGGCGCTGCTACTGTCCTGGTTCAGTACTTGGGTCTGAGAAATCGGGGCCGCTTTGCGGCCCATCGCGGCACAAGGCCGCTCCTACAAGAGATCGCGTTCCCCTGTAGGAGCGGCCTTGTGCCGCGATGGGCTGCAAAGCAGCCCCGGCAATCTTTCAGGCTACAGGTGCCTGCTGCCTGACCTGGTACTGGTTACGCACCGGCGTCGCATACTGCAACACCAGGTAAGGCCGCTGCTCTTCGGGGCAGGCGTCCAGGCGGCGTTGCCATTCTTCCTTGGCCTTGGCCAGCTCGTCCGCTGGGAACACTTTCTCGGCACTTGGCACCTGCAGCGCCTCATCCTTGCTGTCCCACATCGCATACGCCAGGTAATGCACCGGGAACAGGCGGTAACCGCCAAGGATCTGCCGGTCGATTTCCGCTGCCAGCTGCTTGGTGTCCTCGTGGTACGCGGTCACCGGCGCGGTGAAGTTGATGTGCACGCGGCCCTTGTAGCCGGTAATGCCCTTGGCGATGCTGTTGTCATCCTCGCCCGGCGCCTTCGTGTAGGTACCGGTAGTGGCACGAATGTACAGCTCGCGGGCCTTGGCCTGGTCGCACGGGTCGTATTCGTAGCTGATCGACACCGGGGTCAGGTTCAGGCTCTGGATCACCGCACCGAACGGCTCGTCCTTGCGGCTCATGTGGAACATCTTGAGGATCGCCGAATCGGTACGGTCGTCACCGTCCTTGGCGCGGCCTTCGGCCTGGGCGATCCAGATCGACGTGGCGTCGTTGCGGATCGAGTGGTTGATGTAGGCCGAGAGCAACTGGTAAGCCGCCAGCTTCTCGCGGCGCCCGCTGATCGAGCGGTGCACGATGAAGCTCTTGTTCAGGCGCATCATGTCGCTGACAAACGGCTTTTGCAGCAGGTTGTCACCAATGGCAATACGCGGAGTGGGCAAGCCTGCGTGGTACACCGCGTAGTTGACAAAGGCCGGGTCCATGACGATGTCACGGTGGTTGGCCAGGAACAGATAGGCGGTGCCGGCCTTGAGCTGTTCCACGCCCGAATAGGTAACGCCGTCGGTGGCGCGGTCGATGGTTTGGTCGACGTAGTACTCGACTTTGTCCTGCAGGGTCGAAACGCAGGTGACGCCGGCGAATTCCTTGCGCAGGCGGCGGGCAATCAGCGGCTTGAGCAACCAGCCGAACGCACCGGCCGCACGCGGGAAGCGGAAGTGGGTGAGGATATCGAGGAATGCCGGGTCGCTGAGCAGGCGTGCCAGAACGGCAGGGACCTCAGCGTCGTCGTACGGTCGGATGGCATCGAATTCGCCCATCATGCTCTCTTGTTGGAAACGGCTAGGGTAATAAGGTAAGGGCGGGCTCCGAAAAACGGCTCGGACACACACAGGCCCTGTAAACAGACCGGCAATTATACGCATAAGTCACCCCGGAGGCCGCGATGCTGGAAACTGCGAACTACGATTGCCCTTATTGTGGCGAAGAAGTCGAAACCACGGTGGACCTGTCCGGTGGCGATCAGGAGTACATCGAGGACTGTCAGGTGTGCTGCAAGCCTATCCGCTTCGTGCTGCAGGTTCATGGCGAGGAGTGGATGCTGGATGTTTTCGGTGAGAACGACTGATGCGACGGATCTACGAACCTGAAAACCTGCTCGAAGCCGAAATGCTGGTCGGCATGCTGGCCAGTGAAGGCATCAATGTGCAACTGGTGGGCCGTGACTTGATGGGGGGCGTAGGCGAACTGCCCCTGCAAGGGCTGCTCGGGCTTGCGGTAGCGGATGAGCAGGCCGAGTACGCACGGCAGCTGATCGATGCGTACAATGATGCCCAGCCACTGGTTGGCGACGAACCGGAGAGCTTCCCCGGTACCTTGATCTGCTAGGTTCTGAATTCGCCCATGTGTGGACGTTATGCCCTGTTTCGCTGGCCCCAGGCGCTTGCCAGCCTGCCTGGCTTCCCCGAAGGCCAGCCGGCCCAATGGAACATTGCACCCGGGGCTTCGGTGCTGATCCAGCGCCAGCTCGACGGCCGGCAGCAACTGGCCAAGGCGCGCTGGGGGCTTACCCCGGCCTGGCTCACCGACCTGTCCCGTACCCCTGCCCACGCCCGTGCCGAAACCTTGGCCGAGCAGCCGATGTTTCGCGATGCATTGCGCCTGCGTCGCTGCCTGATGCCTGCCAACGGTTTTTACGAGTGGCGTGGCAGCGTGCGTAAACGCCCGTACTGGCTAACCCCGGGGGAGGGCTCGTCGTTGTATTTTGCAGCAGTGTGGGAGGCCTACCCGGTGCAGGACCAGGTGTGGCTGAGCTGTGCAGTGGTGACCCAGGCAGCCATGAACCAGCGTCGGCCGCTGATACTGGACGAGGCGGGGCAGGCGGCCTGGCTTGACCCGGATACGCCGGTTACCCGCTTGCACGAGTTGCTGGCCAGCCCGCCGGCAACCTTGCGGGAGCGGGCCTTGGCCAATTTCGTCAATGACCCGAAACTGGATGCGCCGGAGTGCCTGACCCCGGCCTGATGCTCTGCCTTCACTGGCCCTTTCGCGGGCACGCCCGCTCCCACAGGTCGCTCGGTATACCTGTGGGAGCGGGCATGCCCGCGAAGAGGCCGGTACAGGTGAAGAAAATCTTCCCTACGGCTATAGCGGGCACTGGCGACTCGGCCTAGGATACGGCGCATGTAAAAAGGGAGTGTTTTCATGCGTAAGTCTTTTGTCGTCAGCCTGCTCAGTGCTGGCATCCTGCTGGCCGGTTGCCAGGCGGTGAACACCACCAGCGGCGGTGCTGTCGGCGTCGAGCGCCAGCAGTACATGTTCAGCATGCTCTCGACCGATCAGGTCAACCAGATGTACGCCCAGTCGTACCAGCAGACCCTGGGTGAAGCATCGAGCAAGGGTGTGCTCGACAAGTCCAGCGCCGATGCCAAGCGTGTGCAGGCAATCGCCAGCCGCCTGATCGCCCAGGCACCCAAGTTCCGGCCGGATGCCGCGCAATGGAACTGGGAAGTCAACGTCATCAAGAGCGATGAGCTGAACGCCAACTGCGGCCCCGGCGGCAAGATCATCGTCTACACCGGGCTGATCGACCAGCTCAAGCTCACCGACGCGGAAATTGCCGCAGTAGTGGGCCACGAGATTGCCCACGCCTTGCGCGAGCACAGCCGTGAAGCCATGTCCAAGGCGTACGGTGTGGAAATGGCCCGCCAGGGGGCCGGTGCCATCTTCGGCCTCGGCCAAGGCAGCATGGCCATGGCCGACACAGTGGTGAACTACGCCATGACCTTGCCCAACAGCCGGGCCAACGAGAACGAGGCCGACCTGATTGGCCTGGAGCTGTCGGCGCGTGCCGGCTACGACCCGAACGCCGCGATCACCTTGTGGAACAAAATGAGCAAGGCTTCCGAGGGTGCACCGCCTGAGTTCATGAGTACTCACCCGGCGTCCGAAAGCCGCATTGCCTCGCTGCAGTCGGCGATTCCGAAGGTGATGCCGCTGTATCAGGCTGCGGCCAAGCCGTAAGACTTTGTTTTCGGTTTGCGCGGTCCCATTGCAGGAGCAGCCTTGTGCTGCGAAAGGGCCGGTAAGGGCAGTCCACTTGGGGTGCCTGTACCGGCCTCTTCGCAGCGCAAGGCTGCTCCTACAGGCTTTGCGTCAGGCTGTAACGTTCGGTCAGCCCACCCAGCCACTGGCTTTCATCGCCGTATAGACCGCAACGATGGCCAGCACGAAGAACGCCGTGGCCGCCAGGCGACGGATCAGGGTCAATGGCAGTTTGTCTGCCGCGAAGTTACCCGCCAGCACCACCGGCACGTTGGCGATCAACATGCCCAGGGTGGTACCGATGATCACCATGATCAGGTGCGGATACTGCGCCGCCAGCATCACGGTGGCGACTTGGGTCTTGTCACCGATTTCGGCCAGGAAGAACGCGATCAGCGTCGTCAGGAACGGCCCGAAGCGGCGCGCCGGGTTCTCGTCGTCATCCATCTTGTCGGGTACCAGGGTCCACAGCGCAGTGGCAGTGAAGCTCGCGGCCAGGATCCAGTGCAATGCCGAGTCGCTGAAGAAGCTGCCGAACCAGGCACCCACGGCACCGGCCGCGGCATGGTTGGCCAGGGTGGCGGCGATGATGCCGGCAATGATCGGCCACGGCTTGCGGAAGCGGGCAGCGAGAATGAGCGCGAGCAGTTGCGTCTTGTCGCCGATTTCGGCGAGGGCAACGATGGCGGTGGGGACCAGCAGAGATTCCAGCATCAGGATTCCTACGGGGGCGGGTCGACACGGCTATGACACGTACAGCCTCCCCGCCCCGGGTAAGGTGTGCGTGTCATAGGTCTTGTCAAACCCTGGATCCGTCTCTGCGGATCTCTCCATGCAGGCTGGCATGGTGGGTCGCACGCGCCATGGTCTGTTGACCAAGTATGTTGACGCGTACCGGGCGAGCTGGGTGCTCGCGGGAGACTACTCCCCTAGGACGGTGCGGATTCTGCCTAGTCAAAACGCTTTCGGCAAGCGCTGTTTTTATCCGCGTGTTGCGTGATAAATCCGGAAACCGTCAGCGTCGGCGCGCACCTGGCAGTTGCCCAGCGCACCTTCGATCAACGGCTGGTAGCGCAGGAAGCTGTTGGCAACAAGGCGCATTTCGCCGCCTTTTCGCAGATGAACGGCCGATTTTTTCAGCAGGTTTTCCGAAGCCTGGTAGTTGGTATGCACCCCGGTGTGGAACGGCGGGTTGCTCAGGATCAGGCTCAGTTCGGTGGGTGCCGCGTCGATACCATCACCACTGATTACGTCGCCTTCCAGGCCGTTGGCAGCCAGCGTCAGGCGGCTGGCCGCCACGGCGAAGGCATCCACGTCCAGCAAGGTTACCCGGCTTTGTGGATAGCGGCGCTTGACCGTGGCGCCCAATACCCCGGCGCCACAGCCGAAGTCCAGCACATGCCCGCCCGGCAGGCCATCGAGGTGCTTGAGCAGCAGGGCGGTACCGCGGTCGAGGCGCCCGTGGCTGAATACGCCAGGCAGGCTGACCACTTGCAACGGGCCGTCTTCCAGGGCCAGTTCGAAGCGTTCGGCCAGGCTTTCCAGCGGCTTGGCCTCGGGCGCCTGCTCAATGGTCACTTGCCACAGCTGGCAGTGCCGGGCGCTGTCCAGCTTGCGCGGTTTGCCAAAGGCTTGCAGCTGTTTGGCCGCGCCTTCGATACCGCCGCGCTTTTCGCCGACCAGGTACAGCTCACGGCCGGCCAGGCGCGACGCCAGGGCATTGAGCAGGTAGGCGGCCAGTTCGCGGGACTTGGGCAGGAACAGCACAGCGCTGTCGAAGGGCACTTCAGGCGGTTCGACACCATGGTGGCTGCGGCCGGCAAAGCGGCTGTCGAGCAGGGCCTGATCGCCTGCGTGCCACGTCCAGGCCTGGGCCTGCAGCAATTGGCCGAGCAGGCCATCGGCGGGGGCGCCGGCAATCAGCAGCGGCCCCTGGAACAGCTCTGCCTGGCGGAGCAATACTTCACTGCGCGGGTCCATGGACGACGCCTCCTGGAAAAAGTGGCGCAGTGTAGCAGAGGCGGCCGCCCCGCTCAGCTGACCACGCGGCGTGGCTGACCGGCGAAGAAGGCCTGGGCGTTCTCGCTGAGCTGGCCGACAATGCGTTGGCGCGATTCCACTGCCCCCCAGGCGCTGTGCGGGGTGATGATCAGCCGCGGGATGCCGGGTTCGAGCAACGGGTTGCCGTTGACTGGCGGCTCCACGCTGAGCACGTCGGTGGCCGCGCCGCCCAGGTGGCCATTGCGCAGGGCATCGGCCAGCGCCTGCTCGTCAATCAGGCCGCCACGGGCGGTGTTCACCACCAGCGCACCGGGTTTGAGCAGGGCCAGTTCGCGGGCACCGAGCATGTGCCGGGTGTGCTCGTTCAACGGGCAGTGCAGGGTCAGGGCGTCGACTTGTGGCAGCAGCTCGTCCAGCGGCAGGCGGTCGGCGCGTTCCGGGCGGCCGGGAATCTGCCCGCTCAGCACGCGCATGCCGAAGGCTTCGGCCAGCCGCGCCACCGCGCCGCCCAGTTCGCCGTGGCCGAGCAGGCCGAGGGTTTTGCCTTCAAGCTCGACGATAGGGAAGTCCAGCAGGCAGAACTGGCTGGCCTTGGCCCACTGGCCGTCGGCTACTGCCTGGTTGTAGTCGCACAGACGGGTGGCCAGGGCCAGCAGCAGGGCGAGGGTGTGCTGCGCTACGGACGGCGTGCCGTAGCCCTGGCAGTTGCACACCGTGATGCCTTGGGCGCGCGCTGCTGCCAGGTCGACATTGTTGGTGCCGGTGGCGGCCACCAGGATCAGCTTGAGCTGTGGGTTGGCGGCCAGGGTCGCGGCGTCGAGCATGACCTTGTTGCTGACCACCGCCACGGCGCCCTGCAGGCGCTGGCTTACCTGGTCAGGGCGGGTTGCATCGAACAGCTCCAACTCATCGAACTGGCTTCGTAGCGGGGAAAGGTCAAGGTCACCAAGGTCCAGGGAATGGTGATCGAGAAACACGGCGCGACGCGGGCTTGGCATCAGTAAGGCTCCGTTGGCAGGGCAGGGATGATCCATCACCCGGACAATGCCACTCATACCCCGCGCAGCCAAATCATTCCTTCGGCTGATTTAGCCGTCACATTCGCGAACTACAGTTGTTCCCAGACTTGTCCGGCCCGCTTTTCAGAAAAGGGATACCCATGCTGCAGACCCGCATCATCAAGCCCACCGAGGGCGCCTACGACTACCCGCTGCTGATCAAACGCCTTTTGATGTCCGGCAGCCGTTATGAAAAGACCCGCGAAATCGTCTACCGCGACCAGTTGCGCCTGACGTACCCGCAGCTCAACGAGCGCATTGCGCGCCTGGCCAATGTGCTGACCGAGGCTGGGGTAAAGGCGGGTGACACCGTGGCGGTCATGGACTGGGACAGCCACCGCTACCTGGAATGCATGTTCGCCATCCCGATGATCGGCGCTGTTGTGCACACCATCAACGTGCGCCTGTCGCCCGAGCAGATCCTCTACACCATGAACCACGCCGAAGACCGCGTGGTGCTGGTTAACAGCGATTTCGTCGGCCTCTACCAGGCTATTGCCGGGCAGCTGACCACCGTTGACAAGACCATGCTGCTGACCGATGGCCCGGACAAGACCGCCGAGCTGCCCGGCCTGGTGGGCGAGTACGAGCAACTGCTGGCAGCCGCCAGCCCACGCTACGACTTCCCGGACTTCGACGAAAACTCGGTGGCCACTACCTTCTACACCACCGGCACCACCGGCAACCCCAAAGGTGTGTACTTCACCCACCGGCAACTGGTACTGCACACCCTGGCCGAAGCTTCGGTCACCGGCAGCATCGACAGTGTGCGCCTGCTCGGCAGCAACGACGTGTACATGCCCATCACGCCGATGTTCCATGTGCATGCCTGGGGCATTCCCTACGCCGCCACCATGCTTGGCATGAAACAGGTATACCCGGGGCGCTACGAGCCGGACATGCTGGTCAAGCTGTGGCGCGAAGAAAAGGTCACGTTCTCCCATTGCGTGCCGACCATCCTGCAGATGCTGCTCAACTGCCCGAACGCGCAAGGGCAGGACTTCGGCGGCTGGAAGATCATCATCGGCGGCAGCTCGCTCAACCGTTCGCTGTACCAAGCCGCCCTGGCACGTGGCATCCAGCTGACCGCCGCGTATGGCATGTCCGAAACCTGCCCGCTGATCTCCGCCGCGCACCTGAACGACGAGCTGCAGGCCGGCAGCGAGGATGAGCGCGTCACCTACCGCATCAAGGCCGGCGTACCGGTGCCGCTGGTCGAGGCGGCCATTGTCGATGGCGACGGCAACTTCCTGCCGGCAGACGGCGAGACCCAGGGCGAGTTGGTGCTGCGTGCGCCGTGGCTGACCATGGGCTATTTCAAGGAGCCGGAAAAGAGCGAGGAACTGTGGCAGGGGGGCTGGTTGCACACCGGCGATGTTGCCACCCTCGACGGCATGGGCTACATCGACATCCGTGACCGCATCAAGGATGTGATCAAGACCGGTGGCGAGTGGGTGTCTTCGCTCGACCTGGAAGACCTCATCAGCCGTCACCCGGCCGTGCGCGAAGTGGCGGTGGTTGGGGTAGCCGACCCGCAATGGGGCGAGCGCCCGTTTGCCCTGCTGGTGGTGCGCGATGGCCAGGCCATCGATGCCAAGGCGCTCAAGGACCATCTCAAGCCATTTGTCGAGCAAGGGCACATCAACAAGTGGGCGATTCCTAGCCAGATTGCCGTTGTTACTGAAATTCCCAAGACCAGTGTCGGCAAGCTCGACAAGAAACGCATCCGCCAGGACATCGTCCAGTGGCAGGCCAGCAACAGCGCGTTCCTTTCCACGCTGTGACCGCCGTGCGGGTCGCGCGCGTCAGAACGCGACCCGCACGCTAGAGGCCCCGGCGCCTTGCCAAATGGCAGAAATGCGCCATCCTTGAGCTCTGCCAGCCCGCAACCGGGACAACACTGCAGCGAGTTGGCGGCATGGAGCGCAAATCACACTTTAGAGGGATCAAGCGCCTGTGCCTTGCTGGCTATAGTCGGGGCCAGGGGATTTTCAGGAATGGGGGAGGGCGACACGCGCAAGCCGTGTCGCCGCAGGTGCAAACCTGCAAACCGGTCGCTCGGGCCGTTCTTGAAAGGACTCACTGCCATAACAATAAAGTACATGGAGTAGCGTCGATGAAATCTGCAAACCTGTTCTGGCGCCGGGCCAAGTTGCCCCTGGCCGTCAGCCTTGCTTCCACGCTCGCAAGTCCTGCTTTCGCTGTCAGTTTCAACATTGGTGAAATCGAAGGCCAGTTCGACTCGTCGCTCTCCATCGGCGCCAGCTGGTCGACGGCCAACCCCAACAAGAACCTGATCGGGGTGAACAACGGCGGCAAGGGCCTGTCGCAGACATCCGACGACGGCCACCTGAACTTCAAGAAGGGCGAAACCTTCTCCAAGATCTTCAAGGGCATTCACGACCTGGAGCTCAAGTACGGCGACACCGGCGTGTTCGTGCGCGGCAAGTACTGGTACGACTTCGAACTGAAGGACGAAGGCCGCGAGTTCAAGGACATCAGCGACTCCGGCCGCAAGGAGGGCGCCAAGTCGTCCGGCGCCCAGTTGCTCGACGCCTTTGTCTACCACAACTATTCCATCGGCGATCAGCCGGGCTCGGTGCGCCTGGGCAAGCAGGTGGTGAGCTGGGGTGAGAGTACCTTCATCGGCGGCGGCATCAACTCGATCAACCCCATCGACGTGTCGGCGTTCCGCCGCCCGGGGGCCGAGATCAAGGAAGGCCTGATCCCGGTCAACATGTTCTATATCTCGCAAAGCCTTACCGACAACCTGTCGGCCGAGGCCTTCTACCAGATCGAGTGGGACCAGACGGTTGTTGATAACTGCGGCACGTTCTTCTCGCAGCCGGACATCATTGCCGACGGCTGTACCGACAACCTGCGTGTGCTCAACAGCAGCCGCACGGTGCCAGGTGCTGCCCAGCAGTTCCTCGCCACCCGGGGCGTGAACATCAACGAGGAAGGCGTGATGGTGCGCCGCGGCGCCGACCGTGATGCCCGCGACAGCGGCCAGTTCGGCGTGGCACTGCGCTATATGTTCGACCCGCTGGACACCGAATTCGGTGCCTACTTCATGAACTATCACAGCCGCGCGCCGATCTTCAGCGCCACGGGCGCTCCACCATCGGTGTTCGCCGGCCTGAGCGCGCTGCCTGCCCAGTTGCGGGCGCTGGCACCGCTGATTGTGGCTGGCAACTCCGAGTACTTCGTCGAGTACCCCGAGGACATTCGCCTGTACGGCCTGAGCTTCTCCACTACGCTGCCTACGGGTACGGCCTGGAGCGGTGAAGTCAGCTATCGCCCCAATGCCCCCGTGCAGCTGAATACCACCGATATCCTGTTCGCGGGCGTGCGTCCGATTGGTGGCGCGCTCACCAACGCGTCGCTGCTCTCCGGTACCCCCGGCCAAGACCTGCACGGCTACCGTCGCAAGGAAATCACCCAGTTCCAGACCACCCTGACGCACTTCTTCGACCAGGTAATGGGCGCCAGCCGCATGACCGTGGTGGGCGAGGTGGGGGTCACCCACGTTGGCGGCCTGGAAAACGCCCGCGAGACCCGCTATGGCCGTGACCCGGTCTTCGGGCCTGGCCCGCTGCCTGCCACCGGCGGCGCGGACACCTGCCAGGCACTCAATGCCAGCACCATCGCCGGCGCCGGCGCCGGGGCATCCACCACCAACCTGAATCGCAAATGCGAGAACGATGGCTACACCACCAGCACTTCCTGGGGTTACCGCGCACGGGTCATCTGGGACTACAACGACGTCTTCGCCGGGGTGAACCTCAAGCCCAGTGTGGCCTGGTCGCATGACGTTTCCGGCTACTCGCCCGGGCCTGGTGCCAACTTTGAAGAAGGCCGCAAGGCAGTCAGCCTGGGCCTGGACGCCGAGTACCAGAACACCTACACGGCCAGCCTGTCGTACACCAACTTCTTCGATGGCAAGTACAGCACCGTGGATGACCGTGACTTCGTCGCGCTCAGCTTCGGCGTGAACTTCTAAGCATACAGATCCAGGACGACACGACATGAACAAGACCAGAAGTCTGCTGCAAGCCGGTGTACTGGGCCTGTCCCTGCTGGCGACCAGCGTCATGGCTGCGGTATCCGCCGACGAGGCGGCCAAGTTGGGCAGTACCCTGACCCCGATGGGCGCGGAAAAGGCCGGCAACGCCGATGGCTCGATCGGCCCTTGGGAGCCGCTGTCGAAGAGTGCGGGCAGCGTTGACGGCAAGGGTTTCCTGGCCGACCCGTATGGCAGTGAAAAGCCGCTGTTCACCATCACTGCGCAAAACGCCGAGCAGTACAAGGACAAGCTTTCGCCGGGCCAGATGGCCATGCTCAAGCGCTACCCGGACACCTTCAAGATCCCTGTATTCAAAACCCATCGCGGCTCCACGGTACCTGCGGACGTGTTCGCCGCCATCAAGAAAAACGCCACCCAGACCACGCTGACGGAAGGCGGCAACGGTTTGAACAACTTCAACACGGCGGTGCCGTTCCCGATCCCGAAAAGCGGCCTGGAAGTGATCTGGAACCACATCACCCGTTACCGGGGGGGCAGTGTCAGCCGCCTGGTGATCCAGGCCACGCCACAGCAGAACGGCTCTTTCAGCCCGGTTTACTTCTCCGACCAGTTCGTCTTCCGCGACAGGATGAAGGATTACGACCCGAACAACCCAGGCAACATCCTGTTCTACTTCAAGCAGGAAGTGACCGCGCCAGCGCGCCTGGCCGGGACTGTACTGCTGGTACACGAAACCCTCGACCAAGTGAAGGAGCCGCGCAAGGCGTGGATCTACAACGCCGGCCAGCGTCGCGTGCGCCAGGCGCCGCAAGTGTCGTACGACGGCCCGGGTACCGCCGCCGACGGCCTGCGTACCTCGGACAACCTGGACATGTTCAACGGTGCGCCAGACCGCTACGACTGGAAGCTGGAAGGCAAGAAGGAGCTGTACATCGCCTCCAACGCCTTCAAGCTGGATGACCCCAAGCTGAAGTACGCCGACATCATCAAGGCCGGGCACATCAATCAGGACCTTTCCCGTTACGAGCTGCGCCGCGTCTGGCACGTGGTCGCAACCCTGAAGCCGGGCCAGCGGCACATCTACGCCAAGCGGGACTTCTACATCGATGAGGACACCTGGCAGGCCGCAGTGATCGACCAGTACGACGGCCGTGGCCAGCTGTGGCGCGTGTCCGAAGCCCATTCCCAGCCGTACTACAACAATGAGGTGCCGTGGTACACCCTGGAAACCATCTACGACCTGCAGTCGGGTCGTTACCTGGCCCTGGGCATGAAAAACGAAGAGAAGCGCGCGTACGACTTCGGCTTCACTGCCACCAAAGCTGACTTCCAGCCCGCTGCACTGCGCCAACAAGGTGTTCGTTGACCTGAAACCCCTTCACTCCGTGTGATCCCCAGAACGCCCCGGCCTGTCCGGGGCGTTTCTGTTTCCTGCTCCGGCGATAATTTCCAGTCAAACACAGGCCCTGTAGGAGCAGCCTTGTGCTGCGAAGAGGCCATTGCAGCCAAAGATTTTCTTTAGCCTTACCGGCCTCTTCGCAGCACAAGGCTGCTCCTACAGGTACTGCACTGGCGTTGAAAGCTGTGCAATCCCTGTGGAAACGGGCCATAAATCTGCTGAATACCTACGCAAACCCTCGCCCCAGCCCCCTGTCCATCAGCCATGTTGCTTTTTGTCGCAGTCTTTTCCGGGGCAATTGCGCCCATCATCTTCAAATGCGCTGCGTTACCGGCTAGTCTCGCAAGCATCCATATCGCCGTAGTCCTCCACCCAGAACGAGCCGGCCATGACAGATTTGTCCCGTACACATGGATTTGCCAGCCAGGCCTTGGGCCTGCTGGACGGGCGTTTCTTCCGGCCGCCGCTGCCGGACGGCCATGTGCCGCGCCTGCGCCTGTGTCAGCGCTTGCACGCCGGGCTGGGTGGCCGGTTGCTGCTGGTCAACGCCCCGGCGGGTTTCGGCAAAAGCTCCCTGGCCATCGAATTTTGCGAAGCGCTGCCCGAGCATTGGCGTAGCCTGTGGCTGGGCCTGAGCCAGCGTGATGCCGACCCAGGCCGCTTTCTTGAACGCCTGCTCGAAGGCCTGCAGCAGTACTGCCCGGCACTGGGCGGGCAGGCCATGGGCTTGCTGAAAATGCGCCAGCGCCACCAGCCATTTGCCTTCGAAGAGTGGATCGACGGCCTGCTCGACGAGCTGGCGCTGTACCTGCAAACCGATACCCCTTTGCTGCTGGTACTCGACGACTATCACCTGGCCCAGGGGCCGGTACTCGACCGTTGCCTGCAATTCTTCCTCAACCACCTGCCCGCCGGCCTGGTGTTGCTGGTTACCAGCCGCCAGCGCCCGGACTGGCACCTGGCGCGTTTGCGGCTGTCGCGCCAGCTTGTCGAACTGAACGAACAGGATTTGCGCCTCACCGACGAAGAGTCGCTGGCGGTGATCGGCCGGCAGCCAACGGCCCTGCGCGGCCAGGCACTCGACAACCTGATCCAGCGCAGCGACGGTTGGGTGGCCGGTTTGCGTTTCTGGCAACTGGCAGCCAGCGAGTCGGCGGACGAGCAAGCCTTGCCCCAGGCCTTACATGGCGGCGAAGGCTTGATCCGCGACTACCTGCTTGAAGAAGTCATCGACATGCTGCCCACCGACGTACAGGCGTTCCTGTACGACACGGCCTGCCAGGAGCGCTTCTGCGCCCCATTGTGCGATGCCTTGCGTGGCCGCCAGGACAGCGCCGCAGTGCTGCGCTTCCTGCAGGCGCACCAAGTATTTTTGGTGCCGCTGGACGAGCATGGCCACTGGTTCCGCTACCATCACCTGTTCTCCGACCTGCTGCGCAGCCGGCAGGCCAGCGAGCCACTGGCCGGTCTGCAACTGCGTGCCTGTCGCTGGTTTGAAAAGCAGGGCCTGCTGGACGAGGCGGTAGAGCAGGCGCTGCGTGCCGGCCACCTCGATGTCGCTGCCGACCTGGTGCAGAGCCTGTCCGAGGAGCAACTGCTGGCTGAACAGAACGTCGGCATGTTGCTGCGCTGGAAGATGGACCTGCCCGACAGCCTGCTGATCAGCACGCCCCGGTTGATCGTGCTGTACAGCTGGGCGTTGGGCCTGGCTTGCCAGCTGGACGCCGCCGAGGAACTGGCCGGCTACCTCAGCCGCTTTCTGCCCGCGCCTTCGGCCACCGCGCAAAAGTCGATGCTGGCCCAGTGGCTGGCGCTGAGTGGGGTCATTGCCCGCGGCCGTGGCGACCGCGAACGCACCTTGGCCTATTGCGGCGAAGCGCTGCAGAGCTTGCCGTGCAAGCGCTATGGCCAACGCCTGGTGTGTTTGTCGACGTTGTCCAACCTGGCCATTGCCGATGGCGACTTCTGGCGGGCCCGAGGCTGGAACCGCGAAGCCCTGGAGCTGGCCCAGCGGGTTGGCAACCCGTTGTTCGAGGCGCTGGCCCATTATGACCGTGCGCGGGTGCTGCATGCCCGTGGCGAGGTGTTGCACGCACTGGACGAAGTGCGCCAAGGGCTTCAGCGCCTGCAAGGGCTTTCGGCGCAGCGGCTGTATGCCGTGCGCGCGCGCCTGACGCTTTACGAAGGTTACCTGCTGGTCTCGCGCCTGCAGCCGGCCCAGGGCCGTGCGCGGTTGCGCGCGGGGCTGGGCGAGGCGCGGGCCTGCCGGGATATCAGTGTGCTTATCGGCCATTGCGTGATTGCTACGCTCGATGGCAGGGAAGGGCACTTTTCAGAGGCTTTTGCCGAATTGGCCGAGGCCGAGCGCCTGATGCATATCTGGGACGTGCCCCCGGTCTACTACCTGGCCATGATTACCCTGATCAAATGCGAACTGTGGCTGGCCCAGGGGCGTACCGACCTGGCCGAGTCCTGGCTGCTGCGCCTGGGCCAGACCTACGGCGGCGAGCAGCCGGCAGCCGCACCGGAGTTCCACCCGCTGCTGCCGTTGCACATTGCGTTGCAGCAGGCGCTGCTCGAGCGCATCCAGTTACGCGGTGACGACGCCTTACAACGCCTGGCAAGCCTGGTCGAGCGCGGCCAGGCCAGTGGCGGCATGCTGCTCACCGTCAGCGCCCTGTGCCAATGGCTCTCCCTGCTGCTGGACGAAGGCCGGGAAGGGCAGGCCGCGCAGTTGCTGCCAAGCCTGCTGGCATCCGCTCATGGCGGCGTGCTGCAACCGTTCCAGCCGCTGCTGGAAAAGCACCCGCACTGGCTTTCTGAGCAATTGCAGGCAGGTTCGTCATGCCCGGTTCAGGCAGAATTGCTCAAGCGCCTGCCGCAGCAGCGAAGCGCCACCACCGGCACCGGCGAAGCCCTGAGCGGCCGCGAACTGGCCGTGCTCGAACTGATTGCCCAGGGCTGTTCCAACCAGCAGATCAGCGAGCGGCTGTTCATTTCCCTGCACACCGTGAAGACCCACGCCAGCCACATCAACAGCAAGCTGGGCGTTGAGCGGCGTACCCAGGCGGTTGCCAAGGCCAAAGCCCTGGGGGTGCTGGCGTGATACTGGCCCTGCAGGTCATTGCCCGCTAAAGTGATGGCCAGCGGCCATGGATTGTAGCCGGCAATGCTCTACCCTCATCTTTCCCGACCGGCTGCCGATACAGCGATCGGTGGCATCGCTTCGCGCGATTTTTCAATCATTCCAAGGCAGGTCGTGTTGATGCTGCAGTACGGGCAAAAAAGCTTTCTGATCGTCGACGACTTTACTGACTTTCGCACGTCGACCCGTTCAATGCTGCGCGAGTTGGGCGTGCGCGACGTGGACACCGCCGACAGCGGCGAGCAGGCGCTGCGCATGTGCGCGCAGAAGCGCTATGACTTCATCCTGCAGGACTTCCACCTGGGCGACGGCAAGAAGAACGGCCAGCAGGTGCTTGAAGACCTGATCATCGACAAGCACATCAGCCATGAGTGCGTGTTCATCATGGTCACGGCCGAAAGCAGCCAGGCCATTGTCCTCAGCGCCATCGAGCACGAGCCCGATGCCTACCTGACCAAACCGTTCAACCGCGTTGGCCTGGCCCAGCGCGTCGAAAAACTGTTCCAGCGCAAGACGCTGCTCAAGCCGATTTTGCAGGCGCTGGACCGCAATCGCCCGGCCGAAGTGCTGGCCGCCTGTGCCGAGCTGTGCAAGAAAGACCCGCGCCTGGCACCGCTGTGCCTGCGTTATCGGGCCGATGCCCTGCGTAACCTCAACCGCTTCGAGGAACTGGAAAAGTTTCTCAAGGCCATTCTGGCCAGCCGCCCGCAGCCTTGGGTGTACGCCGCGCTGGGCGCCCTGATGCACAAGCGTGGCCAGAATGCCCAGGCCCAGGGTGTGTACGAGCAGGCGCTCAAGGCGTTCCCGATCATGCCCGGCCTGTACGACGGCATGGCCGAGGTGTTGGTGGCCCAGGGCCATACCCGGCGCGCGCAAAACCTGCTTGAAGAAGCCGTGCGGCTGTCGCCACTGTCGGTACGTCGGCAGTCGACGCTGGGCAAGCTGGCGCTGGAAAACGAAGACTTCGAGAGCGCGTCGAAGGCGTTCCGCCATGCGGTGAACCAGGGGCAGAGCTCGCGCTACAAGGATGCTGAAAACAACCTTGGCCTGGTGCAGGCGCTGATGAGCAAGAACGCAGGCTTCGGCCTGGACGCCCGTACCCGGGTCGAAATCAACACCACGCTCAGCGAGGTCGCCAAGGAAAACCCCGAGGACCAGGGCTTGCAGGTACGTGCGCGGATGATGAAGGCCGCCAGCCTGCAACAGGCGGGCGACCCGGAAACAGCCGGCAAGCTGACCGAACAGGCGATCCAGCGCCTGGACAAGATGAACCAGTTCTTCTCGGTCGATTCGGCCCTGACCGTTGCCGCCCAGTTGCAGGCAATGGGGCAGGAAGCCGCCGCCCTCGGCGTGCTGAAGAGCTGTGTGGAAAGTTATGGCGATGACCCCAAGGTCATGGAGAAAGTGGGCAAGCTGACGGACGACCCCAGCGTGCTCAACGCCATCACCGAAGCGGTCACCCTCAATCGCCAGGGTGTGCGCAGTTACCAGGGAGGGCAACTTGGCGAGGCGTTGCAGATGTTCCGCAAGGCGCTGGGTATGCAGCCGAAGAACATCAGCATCGCCCTTAACACCGCCCAGGCGCTGCTGCGCATTGGTGGTGAAAACCCTCAGCCCGCGATCATGCAGGAATGCCAGGACGCCTTGACCAGCGTGGCCGGTATCCCTGCCAGCGACAATCGCTATGACCGTTACCGCAAACTGCACATCCGAGTGTTCGGCGCATGAATCAAGACAATCAGGGGCTGGATTTTTCCACGGTGATCGCCTCCACCGTGCACGACCTCAAAAGCTCGTTGTCAGCGCTGATCCAGTCCCACAACCAGTGGGTGGAGCGCTTGCCCGAAGAGCTGCGCGGTGGTGCCGAACAAGGGATCATGGAGCACGAGTTTCGCCACCTCAACGGCATGCTGGTGCAACTGCTTGGGCTATACAAACTGGGTGTCAACCAGTTGCCGGTGTGCCCGGACTACCACGAGCTGGATGATTTCATCGAAGCCCAGCTGGCGGCGCATCAGGAAGTGCTCAAGCACAACGACATTCTCGCCACCTGGCGCATCGACACCGACAACCCGCTGGGCTTCTTCGACCGCGAACTGGTGGCCTCGGTGATTGCCAACGTCATCACCAACGCCACCCGCTTTGCCGGGCACGCCTTGCTGATCACCATCGAAGAGGCCGACAACCAGCTAGCCATCTGCGTGAACGATGACGGTCCGGGTTATCCAAAGCACATGCTCGAGCGCCAGGAGGAGTACATCCAGGGCATCGACTCGACCAGCGGCAGCACCGGCCTTGGCCTGTACTTTGCGGCGCGGATCGCGGCACTGCATGAAAGCGGCGGGGTGCGCGGGCGGATCGAGATCTCCAATGGCGGCGCGCTTGGGGGCGGGTTGTTCAGGTTGTTCCTGCCTTAAGATATGTGACGTCCATGAGATCGAGCGCCGCCCGCGCGGCGCTCGATTTCACAGGCGCCACACCTCCCAAGCCATGATCCGCGTGCGCCCACCCCATTTTCCTGTCAGGCTCCTGAAAGACCCCAGGCTTTGCTTTCGAGCTCATGATGACCCAAACCCCACCTGCCCTCATCCGTGAAACCTTCCCCGTAGGCCCCCTGCAATGCAACTGCACGCTGATCGGCGACCCGCTGACCAAGAAAGCCATCGTCGTCGACCCGGGCGGTGACCCGGAGAAGATCCTCGCGCGCCTGCAGGCCCACGGCCTGAAGCTGGTGAGCATCATCCATACCCACGCGCACTTCGATCATTTTCTTGCCTCGGGCAAGCTCAAGGAGCTGACCGGCGCCACGCTGCACCTGCACAAGGACGACCAGGTACTGTGGGACAACCTGGAGATGCAGTGCCAGATGTTCGGCGTTCCCTACACGCCGGTACCGGCACCCGATCGCTGGCTGGGCGATGATGAAGAATTGGCCTGTGGCTGTGGCGTGGCATTGCATACGCCTGGCCACACCCCGGGTTCGATGAGCTTCTGGTTCGCCGATGCCAAACTATTGATCGCCGGTGACACCTTGTTCCGCCGTGGCATTGGCCGCACCGATTTGTGGGGCGGTGACCAGCGGGCTATCGTGCGTTCCATCAAGGAGCGGCTGTACCGGCTGGACGAAGAGGCCATTGTGGTGACCGGCCACGGGCCCGATACCCGCCTGGGCGATGAGATGCGTGAAAACCCCTTTGTCCGTGCCTGAGGGCACATGAAGGCACTTTCATTGAATTTTTCATTGCCGATGCAATCCAAGGCTGGCATAGATCCCTTTGTGATCTGCCGCATTTAGGAATTTCAGTAGGAGCTTGTCCATGTTCACCATGCGTCGCCTGATTATCGTCGCAACTGCCGCTGCCCTGATGACTGGCTGTGCCGGCCAGAATCCTTATGACAACCAGGGTCAGGCGCAGGGCTCCACGGGGATGAGCAAGACCGCCAAGTACGGCGGCCTGGGCGCGCTGGCTGGCGCCATCGCCGGTGCTGCCATCGACCACAACAACCGTGGCAAGGGTGCGCTGATCGGCGCCGCCGCGGTAGGTGCTGCAGCAGCGGGTTATGGCTACTACGCCGACAAGCAAGAGGCCGAGCTGCGCGCCCAGATGGCCAACACCGGCGTTGAAGTACAACGCCAAGGCGACCAGATCAAACTGATCATGCCGGGCAACATCACCTTTGCCACCGACTCGGCCAACATCGCCCCAAGCTTCTACTCGCCGCTGAACAACCTCGCAGGCTCGTTCAAGCAGTTCAACCAGAACACCATCGAAGTGGTCGGTTTCACCGACAGCACCGGCAGCCGCCAGCACAACATGGACCTGTCCCAGCGCCGTGCGCAGGCGGTAAGCACCTACCTGACCTCGCAGGGTGTGGATGCTTCGCGTATTTCGGTGCGTGGCATGGGCCCGGATCAGCCGATCGCCAGCAACGCCGACGCCAATGGCCGTGCGCAGAACCGCCGGGTGGAAGTGAACCTGAAGCCGATTCCGGGCCAGCAGTATGACCAGCAACAAGGCCAGGTTCAGCAATATCCCTGATTGATGCCCGGGGCCGCCTTGCGGCCCTATCGCGACACAAGGCCGCTCCCACAGGCATTACGCGATCCCTGTAGGAGCGGCCTTGTGCCGCGAATGGGCTGCAAAGCAGCCCCAGCTTTTAGCGCACCACGCTGGCCTGAATGGCCGTCAGGGCAATGGTATGCACGATATCGTCAACCTGAGCCCCGCGCGGCAAGTCGTTCACCGGCTTGCGCAACCCCTGCAGCATCGGCCCCAGGCTGACCCCGTCGGCACTGCGCTGCACCGCTTTGTGCGTGGTATTGCCGGTATTCAGGTCAGGGAAGACGAACACCGTGGCACGCCCGGCCACCGGGCTATCCGGCGCCAATTCCCGTGCAATCGCCGGGTTGGCCGCCGCGTCATACTGCAGCGGCCCATCGATCACCAGCGCCTGCGTGGCACCCTGTGCCAGGCGTGTCGCTTCGCGCACTTTCCCGACTTCTTCATCACTGACCGAATCGCTTGAATAACTGATCATCGCCACCCGCGGCGCGATGCCGAAGGCCTGCGCCGATTCAGCACTCTGCCGGGCGATCTCCGCCAGTTCGGCAGCGCTCGGGTGTGGGTTCATCACGCAGTCGCCGTACACCAGCACCTGCTCGGGGAACAGCATGAAGAACACGGACGACACCAGGCTGGAGCCCGGCGCGGTCTTGATCAACTGCAGGGCCGGGCGGATGGTGTTGGCGGTGGAGTGCACCAGCCCTGATACCAGGCCGTCCACTTCGTCCAGGGCCAGCATCATGGTGCCGATCACCACCGGGTCTTCCAGTTGCTGCTCGGCCATCGGTGCGTTGAGGTTCTTGCTCTTGCGCAGCGCAACCATCGGCTCCACGTAGCGCCCGCGAATCAGTTCGGGGTCGAGGATTTCCAGGCCAGGCGGCAGGCTAATGCCTTGAGCGCGGGCCACGGCCTCGACATCTTCGGGCTTGGCCAGCAGCACGCAGCGGGCAATGCCGCGCGCCTGGCAGATGGCTGCGGCCTGCACCAGCAGCGGCTCGGCACCTTCTGGCAGGACGATGCGCTTGTTGGCCTGCTGCGCCCGCTGGATCAGCTGGTAGCGGAACACCGCTGGCGAAAGGCGCATCTCGCGCGGGGTACCGCAGCGTTGATGCAGCCAGGCCGCGTCGAGGTGGCTGGCGACGAAGTCGGTGATGAACTCGGCGCGCTCGCGGTCGTCGACCGGGATTTCGCGGTTCAGCGAATTGAGCTGGTTGGCGGTGTCGTACGAGCCGGTGCTGACCGACAGGATCGGCAAGCCGGCCTGCAGCGCACCGCGGCACAGGCCTAGGATGCGCGCGTCGGGCTTGCTGTCGCTGGTCAGCAGCAGCCCGGCCAGCGGTACGCCATTGATGGCGGCCAGGCTGACGGCAAGGATGATGTCGTCGCGATCGCCCGGGGTGACCACCAAGGTACCCGAGGTCAGCAGCGGCACCGTGTTGGCCACGGTGCGTGCGCAGATGATGATCTTGCTCATGCGCCGCTGCTCGTAGTCGCCGGCGTTGAGTACCTGGGCACCGAGCAGGTCGGCCACGTCGCGGGTGCGCGGGGCGTTCAGCTCAGGCTGGTAGGGGATGCAGCCGAGCAGGCGGAAGTCGTTGCCGCGCAAAAGGGGCGAGTGCTCGCGCAGGCGTGTGGCGAAATCCGCCATGCTTTCGTCGGTGCGCACCTTGTTGAGGATTACCCCGAGTACCTTCGGGTCGCGTGGGCCGCCGAACAGCTGGGCCTGCAGTTCGACCCGGCCAGACAACTCGCTGAGCACTTCGTTTTCCGGGGCCGACACCAGGATCACCTCGGCATCCAGGCTCTTGGCCAGGTGCAGGTTGACCCGCGCCGCATAGCTGGCGTGGCGCGTGGGCACCATGCCCTCGACCACCACCACGTCATTGCCGACGCAGGCTTGCTGGTAGAGGCGGATGATTTCTTCGAGCAACTCGTCCAGTTGGCCGTCGCCGAGCATGCGCTCGACCTGTGCCAGGCTCAGTGGCAGCGGGGGGGTGATGCCGTGGGTGCGGGCCACCAGTTCGGTAGAGCGCTCGGGGCCGGTGTCACCCGGGTGGGGCTGGGCGATCGGCTTGAAGAAACCGACCTTCAGTCCGGCGCGCTCGAGGGTGCGCACCAGGCCCAGGCTGATGGAGGTCAGGCCGACACCAAAGTCGGTCGGCGCAATGAAAAATGTCTGCATGCGTGCTTCTCGAAATAAGCGGTGCAAGAAATTAGCGGCCAAGGGTAGCGCCATCGGCCCCTTGTGCGCACCAGCCGCAAGCAAAAGGCTGGCCGATGCGCTGCGCGCGTTGTGCCGGGTCCAGCACCCAAGGGCGTGATTGCCACGGCGGCTGGTGGCGCAGATGCTGGGTATGGCCGCAGGACAGTTCGGCCACCCAGTGCCCTTCTTCGTCCTGGTGAAAGCCGGTGATCCGACTGATGGGCCGTTGCTCGTCCGCAGTGCGTTCGCAATCGGACGATGGCTTGGTTACACTTGTCCGCTCTACATACTTTTGCAAAAGGTCTTGCCCCATGCTGATCGCCGCCAACAAGGCTGTCTCCATCGACTATACCCTGACCAACGACGCCGGGGAGACCATCGACAGCTCCGCCGGTGGCGCGCCGCTGGTCTACCTGCACGGTGCCGGCAACATCATCCCGGGCCTGGAAAAAGCCCTGGAAGGCAAACAGGCCGGTGACGAGCTGAACGTTACCATCGAGCCGGAAGACGCCTATGGCGAATATCTGGCCGAGCTGGTCAGCACCCTGAACCGCAGCCTGTTCGAAGGCGTTGACGAGCTGGAAGTAGGCATGCAGTTCCACGCTTCGGCACCGGACGGCCAGATGCAGATCGTCACCATCCGTGACCTGGACGGCGACGACGTCACCGTTGACGGCAACCACCCGCTGGCCGGCCAGCGCCTGACCTTCCAGGTCAAGGTTGTCGACGTGCGTGACGCCAGCGAAGAAGAAATCGCTCACCGCCACATCCACGGTGAAGGTGGCCATCACCACTGATTTTCTGCGCTAAGCTCAGAAAGTCGCCAGGCGCTCGGGCAAGCCGATTTGCCTTCCTACGGGAGGTGGACGGTTTGGACGGGCGCCTTTTTAGTGGGCGGAATTCGCCTCGCGGCAACCGGGAACCTGAGAGGGGATGTCATCATGAGTGCATTTCACGACCTGAAACTCGAGGCGCTGAACGGCGGGGAACTGTCCCTCGCACCGTTCAAGGGCCAAGTGGTGCTGGTGGTCAACGTTGCCTCCAAATGTGGGCTCACGCCGCAATACAAGGCTCTGGAAAACCTCTACCAGGTTTACAAGGACAAGGGCTTCAACGTGCTTGGCCTGCCATGCAACCAGTTTGCCGGGCAGGAGCCGGGCAGCGAAAAGGAAATCCAGGAATTCTGCAGCCTCAACTATGGCGTGAGCTTCCCGCTGGGGGGCAAGCTGGAGGTTAACGGGCCGCAACGTCATTCGTTGTACCGCCTGCTGGCAGGCGAGGGGGCTGAGTTCCCTGGCGACATCAGCTGGAACTTCGAGAAGTTTCTGGTGGGCAAGGATGGGCGGGTGCTGGCCCGTTTCTCGCCGCGCACGGCGCCGGATGACCCGACGGTGGTGCAGGCAATCGAAAAAGCGCTGGCCTGAAAGTCTTGCGCGGTCCCTGTAGGAGCGGCCTTGTGCCGCGAATGGGCCGCAACGCGGCCGCACGATGGCTTTGACATCGAGATCTGGGGCCGCTATGCGGCCCATTCGCGGCACAAGGCCGCTCCTACACAGATCGCGTAGCACCCAGCCGCGAAGCGGGTGAGGCCGCAGCCTGGTTCCGGGCCGCATCGAGATACCCCTCAAACTGCTCGACAATCGCCGGCCAGCCCTGGCGGCTGGCATGCTGCCGCGCATTCAGGCGCACCCGGCGCAAGGTTTCCTCTTCCTCCAGCAGCCAGCAAGCCGCATCGACAAACGCCGCCTGGTCCCCCGGCATGGCCAGCGCCCCACTGTGGCCATGGCGAATATGCTGCGCAGCCGCCGCCTCGTCATAGGCAACCACCGCCAACCCCGAAGCCATGGCTTCGAGCACCACATTGCCAAACGTTTCGGTCAGGCTCGGGAACAGGAACAGGTCACCGCTGGCGTAATGCTCGGCCAGCACCTCGCCGCGCTGGGCGCCGCAGAACATGGCATCCGACATCTGTTTTTGGAGGGCGGCGCGCTGCGGGCCGTCACCCACCATGATCAGGCGCAGGCGCTTCTGTGGATAAGTCGTCTGCAGTGCCTCAAGGCAAGGCCGCAGCAAGCCAAGGTTCTTTTCCACCGCCAGCCGCCCGACATGCAACACGGCGATATCCTCCGGGCCCAGCCCCCAGCTTTCGCGCAACGCCTGGTTGCGCCGGGCCGGGTTGAACAGGCAGGCATCGACACCCCGGGCCAGCAGTTCCAGGCGCTCGAAACCGCGGCGTTCAAGCTCCAGGCGCTGGCTGAGGCTGGGCACCAGGGTAATCGCCGTGCGCCGATGGAACCAGCGCAGGTAGTGGGTGAGCAGGCGCGCCAGCAACCCCAGGCCGTACTGGCCGGAATACTGCGGGAAGTTTGTGTGAAAGCCGCTGACCACCGCGATGCCCAGGCGCCTGGCCGCGCGCAGGGCGCTGAGCCCCAGCGGCCCCTCGGTGGCGATGTACAGCACGTCCGGTCGCTGCCGCCGCCAGCGACGCAACAACGTGTGCATTGACACCTCACCCCACTGCAACCCCGGGTAGCCGGGCAGCGCCCAGCCACGGCACAACATCAGGTGCGGGTCGTTGCGCGCAGGCGCTTCACCGGCCTGGCGCGGGCGTACTACCTCGACCTCATGGCCGCGCTGGCGCAGCCCTTCGCCAAGGCGGCCAAGTGTGTTGGCCACGCCGTTGATTTCGGGTGGGAAGGTTTCGCTGACCAGGGTAATGCGTAGGGCGGCTGTATTCATGACAAAAAGTTTCCGCCTGCCGGGTTGCGCCGATGTGACCGTAATGTGACGTACGGATGACGCCTGACCGCTGACGCTTTTGCCTGCATGAATATTTCGTTGCACGGTGCTCAAGAAGGTGTAACCGGCAGCCGATGAAGATGCATTCGAAAAGGCGATGCGCTCCAGGAGTGCGGTGATGTTCAACAGCAAGCTCAAGCAAGAAATCCGGCAGCTGCGCGAAGACCTGATGTCCGTGGAACAGGTCAAGAGTAGCCTCGACAGCGAGATGCTGGTACTTCAGCTCGATCCACAGGGACGGATCGAGATGGTCAACGGTAATTTCGAGAGCGAAATGCTTTACCGTTCCGAACAATTGCTTGGACGCAACATCGAGGACATCGTCCCTACCCATGTGAAGTCGCTCGACTTCTACCAGCGCATGAAAAGCGCGATCAGCCGTGGCGAGCACCTCAACGGTGCATTCCGCCTGCTGCGCGGCAATGGCCAGGAAGCCTGGCTGCGCTCGATCCTGCAGCCGGTCAAGAACGGCGAGGGGCGCATCAAGTACTTCACCCTGCATTCCAGCGACCTTACCCGCACCATCGAGACATCCCGCGAGCATGAAAGCCTGATCAAGGCGCTGATGCGCTCGACCGCGGTGATCGAGTTCGACCTCGACGGCACCATCATCACTGCCAACGAACGTTTTCTGGCCACAGTCGGTTATCGCCTGGAGCAGATTCGCGGCAAGCACCACCGTATGTTCTGCGAGCCGGCGGAGGTCAACTCGACCGGCTACCAGGCGTTCTGGGACAAGCTGCGCCGGGGTGAATACGTTGCCGAGCGCTTCAAGCGTATCGATGCCCATGGCCGGGTGATCTGGCTGGAGGCTTCGTACAACCCGATCTTCGATGCCCACGACGTACTCTACAAAGTGGTCAAGTTTGCCACCGTGATTACCGACCAGGTCAATCAGGAGCAGGCGGTGGCCGAGGCAGCAGATGTTGCCTACAACACCTCGCTGGGTACTGATGTCAGCGCCCAGAAGGCCACCGATGTGGTCACCCAGACCGTCAGCGTGATGCGCGGCCTGGAAGCCTCGATGCAGGAGGCGGCCGAGGGCATTCAGGCGCTGGATACACAGTCGCGGGTGATTGGCTCGATCATCAAGACCATCAGCGACATTGCCGGGCAGACCAACCTGCTGGCCCTTAACGCGGCCATTGAAGCGGCCCGCGCGGGCGAGCAAGGGCGGGGCTTTGCGGTGGTTGCCGACGAAGTGCGCCAGCTGGCTTCGCGCACCAGCACCGCCACCGAGGAAATTGCCCGGGTAGTGAAGCAGAACGAGCAACTTGCGCAGGCGGCGGTGGAAATCATCGATACCAGCAAGCGCCAGGCCGAGCAGGGGCTGGCACTGGCCGACGAGACGGGTAGCGTGATTGTAGAGATCCAGGACGGGGCGAAGCGGGTGGTGGATGTGGTGGGGCAGTTCTCCAGCCGGTTGGGGCAGTAGAGCCCCGAGCAGATCTGGTCTGCCTCTTGATGGACTCAATCTCTTTCACCATCACTCAGGCTGCCGCCTCATCTTGTAGGAGCAGCCTGGTGCTGCGAAGAGGCCGGTAAGGCTAAAGATATCTTCGGCTGCAATGGCCTCTTCGCAGCACCAGGCTGCTCCTACAGGGGTCGCGTACACCTCGGCAGTCAGTTGCGCTCCCGCACCCAGAACAACGTAGCCCCAGCCACCGCCGCCGGCATCATCAGCACGTTCACCCCTGGGATCATCAGCGCCAGGTAGGTGATGCCGCCAAAGCCCAGCGACTGCCAGCGCTTGCTGCGTAGCCAGGCGAGCATGTCCTGCCAGCTCATCTTGTTGTTGTCCGCCGGGTAGTCGATGTACTGGATGGCCATCATCCATACCCCGAACATCAGCCACAGTGGCGCGGCGACGACGTTGACCACCGGGATCAGCGACAGGATGAACAGGCCGATGGCCCGTGGCAGGAAGTAGCCCAACTTGCGCATTTCGCGGCTGAAGGTGCGTGGCACCATGGCCACCAGCTCGCCCCAGCTGAACGCCGGGAAGGTGTCTTCGCCCCGCACCACCACTTCGACCTTTTCCGCCAGGAAGCCATTGAACGGCGCGGCAATGATGTTGGCCACCAGGGTGAAGGTGAAGAACACCATCAGCACCAGCAAGGCAACGAACAGCGGCCAGAGTATGTAGCTGAGAAAGCTCAGCCAGTCTGGCAGCGTTGGCATCAGGGCATCGAGCCACAGGCTGAACTGGTGGCCGGCGAAGTAGACCATGCCACCGAACAGCAGCAGGTTGACCGCCAGCGGCAGCAGCACGAACAAACGCAGGTTGGGGCTCAGCACCAGTTTCAGGCCTTCGCGCAGGTATTGGGGGCCGGAGAGGACAGGGGCTTGCATCGGGAGACTCCGCAGAGAAGGAAAACGCGCTGACCTTACCGAGTTTGCCGCGCCGACGAAAGGTGGCTGGCAGGCGGGACACGGGCTGTAACAAAAGCGCCAGGGGCTGAGCTACGGATGAAATCAGTGAATAGACGGTGCCTATGAGGTGGATTGTCTAAGGATATTTCCTTAATCTTTGCGACCTCGCTACAGTGCGCTCAACTTTTCCGCTTTCCGGGCCTGCGCGTTGTAGCCTTCCCCAAGTGCTGCGTGGGTCCGTTTTAATTTTCCAGCTGGCGCAGCCGGTACACCGATGCCGGCCCGTGCCGCCGGCTCGACAGGAGTTCGACATGTCTGAAGTACGTCATTCGCGCGTCATCATTCTCGGTTCCGGCCCTGCCGGTTACAGCGCTGCGGTCTACGCTGCCCGCGCCAACCTCAAGCCGCTGCTGATCACCGGCATGCAGGCGGGCGGCCAGCTGACCACCACCACCGAAGTTGACAACTGGCCGGGCGACCCCCACGGCCTGACCGGCCCGGCCCTGATGCAGCGCATGCAGGAACACGCTGAGCGTTTCGAAACCGAAATCGTCTTCGACCACATCAATGCTGTCGACCTGGCCAACAAGCCGTTCACCCTGCAGGGTGACAGCGGCAAGTACACCTGCGACGCACTGATCATCGCCACCGGTGCCAGCGCCCGCTACCTGGGCCTGCCGTCGGAAGAAACCTTCATGGGCAAGGGCGTTTCGGCCTGCGCCACCTGCGACGGTTTCTTCTACCGCAACAAGCCGGTCGCTGTGGTTGGCGGCGGCAACACTGCCGTGGAAGAAGCGCTTTACCTGGCCAACATCGCCAGCAAGGTTACCTTGGTGCACCGTCGCGAGACCTTCCGCGCCGAGAAGATCCTGGTCGACAAGCTCAACGCCCGCGTGGCCGAAGGCAAGATCGAGCTCAAGCTCAACGCCACCCTGGACGAAGTGTTGGGTGACAACATGGGCGTAACCGGTGCGCGCCTGAAGAACAACGACGGCAGCAGCGACGAAATCAAGGTTGACGGCGTATTCATCGCCATTGGCCACACCCCGAACACCTCGCTGTTCGAAGGCCAGCTGACCCTCAAGGACGGCTACCTGGTGGTCAACGGCGGCCGTGAAGGCAACGCTACCGCCACCAACGTTGAAGGTGTGTTCGCTGCAGGTGACGTGGCTGACCACGTTTACCGTCAGGCCATTACCTCGGCCGGCGCTGGCTGCATGGCGGCCCTGGACGTAGAGCGTTACCTGGACGGCCTGGCCAACGCCTCGTTCTGATCAGATAGCGCCCCAAAAAAACCGGCCGAAAGGCCGGTTTTTTATTGCCTGCGGTCAGCTCACAGGCTCAACCGCATCGACAGGTCCACTGCTTTCACATCCTTGGTCATGGCACCAATCGAGATGTAGTCCACGCCAGTCTCGGCAATTACCCGCAAGGTCGTCTCGTTCACCCCGCCACTGGCCTCCAGCTTGGCCTTGCCCGCGTTAATACGCACCGCTTCGCGCATTTCGTCCAGGTTCAGCTCGTCGAGCATGATGATGTCCGCGCCCGCTGCCAGCGCCTCGCGCAGTTCATCCAGGCTTTCCACTTCGATCTCTACCGGCTTGCCCGGCGCAATACGGTGCGCCGCCGTTACGGCCTCGGCAACACCACCGCTGGCGGCGATGTGGTTTTCCTTGATCAAGAAGGCGTCGTACAGGCCGATGCGGTGGTTGTCGCAGCCGCCGCAGGTAACCGCGTACTTCTGTGCCAGGCGCAGGCCGGGCAGGGTTTTGCGGGTGTCCAGCAGGCGCACCTGGGTGCCAGCCACCAGGTCGGCCAGGAAACGCGCACGGGTGGCGACCCCCGACAGCATCTGCAGGAAGTTCAGCGCGCTGCGCTCGCCGCTCAGCAGCGAGCGAGCCGGGCCTTCCAGGTGGAACAGCGGCTGGTTGGCCGTGGCGCGATCACCGTCGGCCACCTGCCAGTGCACGGCCACACGCGGGTCGAGCTGGCGAAACACGGCGTCGACCCAGGCAGTGCCGGCAATCACGCAGTCTTCGCGGGTAATGATGGTGGCCTTGGCCAGGCGCTCGGCCGGGATCAGCTGCGCGGTGATATCGCCACTGCCGATGTCCTCCAACAGTGCGCGGCGCACGTTGGCTTCGATTTCAGCGGTCAGGTCGGCAAGGCGTAGGTTCGGCATGGTCGGCTCCACAAGCTAGATGCCGGCGATTATAGGGCAGGGGGCCGATGTGTACATCCGCCCCGGCCATGACCTTTGGTCGGTCTTCGTGAGCTATGCCTGCAAACGAGGGTCATTAACCCGTCCATGAATCGGCGCTGGCAGCTGTGCGATTTTTTACCGATAATGGCGACCAGTATTTGGCGTCATAGCTTTGACGATTTACAGCCCCTTCGGGCATGACACCCTGCAAGGAGTCCAGGATGCAGAAAGAAGGCAAGGTGGTGCCCCTGGCGGCAGCCATCGACCGAGGGGGGCGTACGCCTCTGCCTTGCCTTCCGGTATTGCTCCTGCAAATGCGCGACAAGGCTGCGCTGCAATTGCGTCAGGGCTTGCAGGCGCTGTTCGACAATGCCGACGACACCTTGTTCGAGATGGCCGACAAGGCCGTTGATCGTTGCGACCAGAACCTGTACTTCGAGGCCATGCGCGATCTGCGCCTGAAGCGCAAAAGCATCGAGCGCGGCTTCCTTGATACGTTCTATGAAACCTACGCCCGCATCGGCCAGGTCGACCTGCTGGCGCATCTGGCGCATTTAGCAGAGCCCGGCAACCTGCGCAGCAATGTACAACTGGAGCGGGCTGCGGCAATCGAAGGCATGGTTGCGCGGGTATTGTCGCGCGATGGCATTGCCCTGCAGCAACTGGGCCTGCGTTTGCAGGCCTTGCTCGATCGCCCCGTGCATGAGCAGTGCAACCCGTTGGGCCCTGCCGCGTTGTGCGGCTACTTCCTCGAGGCTGGCCGTAACCTGGGGGTTGGGCTGAGGGTCAAACTGGTCCTGCTCAAGCTGTTCGAGCGTTATGTCTTGCGCGATCTCGACGTCATCTATGCCGAAGCCAACCAGTTACTGACCGTCGCCGGTGTGCTGCCCGAGTTGCAACCGGCCCCGCGCCGTCGCGCCGAGGATCGACGAATGAAGGCAGGACGGGGGGCGGCGAGCCAAGGTCTGGAAGTGAGTGCGGATGCGGCGGGGCAGGCCTTCTTTGCCTCTTTGCAAACCTTGCTGGCCCCGGCGCGTGGGCAGTTTGCACCGCGATTGCAGGCGGTGGCTGCTGCCCAGTCGATCAGCACCGCCGACCTGGTGCGCCTGCTTTCGCATTTGCAGCACTACGTGCCGGCTACCGGCGAGCCTGATGATTTCGAGCTCGGCCAACAGCTCGAACAACTGCTGCTGCGGGTCAGCGTGCGCAGTGGCACGCGCCGGCGCATCGCCGTGGCCGACGAGGACATGATCAACCTGGTCGGCCTGCTGTTCGCCTGTATTCAAGACGACGACAACCTGCCCGGCAGCTTGCGTGCGCTGATCGCGCGCCTGCATATCCCGCTGCTCAAGGTCGCCCTGCTGGACAAGGGGCTGTTCAGCCGGGCCAGTCACCCTGCACGCCGGCTGCTCAACGAAATCGCAGGCGCAGCCATTGGCTGGGAGTGCGGCGGCGAAGGCCTGCGCGACAGCCTGCACTTGCGGGTAGAGCGCGTAGTCCAGCGCTTGATCAATGATTTTGCCGAAGATACCGGCCTGTTTGCCGAACTGCTCGACGAGTTCCTTGCGTTCAACCAGGAGGAACGGCGGCGCAACGAATTGCTAGAGCAACGCACGCGCGACGCCGAAGAAGGGCGTGCCCGTGCCCTGCAGGCCCGGCAGCAGGTGCAGCAGGTGCTCAACCAGCGCCTGCGTGGCCGGGTTTTGCCCTTGGTGGTGGTGCAAATGCTGGTACAGGCCTGGAGCCAGGTGCTGCTGCTGGCCTGGCTCAAGCAGGGTGAAGCCTCCCAGGCCTGGCGGGATAGCTTGCAGACGGTGGACACGCTATTGGCCACTATCACCCCCGGGCATGAGCCGCAAACCCTGTTGCAGCAGGTGCCGGGCCTGCTCAAGGCGCTGCGCGATGGCTTGGCCAGCGTGGCCCTGAATTCGGCGGCAACCCGTGAGTTCTTCCTGCAACTGGAGCAATTGCACCTGCGTGCCTGCGCAGGCGCCGAGCTAGCGGTTGGCCATGGCCAACCCTTGGCCGAAGTGCTGGTGGACGAAGATATCGTGCTGGCGATTGCCGAAGAACCGTCCTGCGCGCCCTTGCACATTGCCGATGGCCAGGCTGCGGCGTTGCGGCAGGTGCAGCGCTTGCGCATCGGAACCTGGGTTGAAGTACTCGATGACGACGAACCGCTGCGCTGCAAACTGGTGGCACACATCGACAGCAGCGACCGGCTGGTGTTTGCCAACCGCACCGGCATGAAGGTGCGAGAGTGGAGCGGCGCGGGCCTGGCGCAGGCGCTACACCGGGGGGATGTGCGGGTGCTGGATGACGGGTTGTTATTCGAGCGGGCGCTGGAGGCGGTGCTCGACGGGCTGCGGCAACCGCAGGCGCGGTAGCCGGCAACATTACAATCATTCACATGCCAACGGCGTTGGCGGCAGGGCATACTGTGGTTCTGTTCAAGGCGCTTTCAGGATTTGCCCCATGCAATTGGACCGTGCCACTGGCTGGTTCCACGGAATCGGAATCACCCACTGCCCCTCGCCGAACTTCAATGCCCGCCCCGAAGGCGAATCAGTTTCCCTGCTGGTGATACACAACATCAGCCTGCCGCCGGCCTGTTTTGGTACCGGCAAGGTGCAGCAGTTCTTCCAGAACCGGCTGGACCCCAACGAACACCCTTATTTCGCCAGCATCGGCCACCTGACCGTGTCGGCGCACCTGTTCGTCGAGCGTGACGGCGCGGTGACCCAGTTCGTTTCGTTGCTCGATCGCGCCTGGCACGCGGGTGTGTCGTGCTTCGACGGGCGCGAAGGCTGCAACGATTTTTCCATCGGCATCGAGCTGGAGGGGACTGACGAGCTGCCCTATACCGATGCTCAATATGGCGTGCTGGAGGAGCTTACCCGGCACATTCGTAGCGCCTGGCCGGCCATCGACCTGGGCCGCATTCAGGGCCACAGCGACATTGCCCCGCAACGCAAGACCGACCCCGGCCCGTCCTTCGATTGGCCGCGCTACCGCGAAGCGTTGTTGCACAACGAGGACAAGGCATGAGTTTTCTGGTGTTGTTGCTGGCGCTGTGGGTCGAAAAATTTTCGGCCCTGCGCCATCAAGTGCAGCGTGATGGGTTCTTCCTGGGCGAGCTGGTTCGCCTGGAACGCGGTGGCAAGGTGCACCCTTGGTGGACGCTGACCATCGTGGTGTTGGCACCGGTAGCGCTGCTGGTGTTGCTGCTGCATGTGCTGGAACCGGTGGCCTATGGGCTGTTGGCCTTGCCGGTGCATCTGCTGGTATTGGTCTACAGCTTGGGCCGTGGCGATGCCAAGGCGTCGCTGGGCCCGTTCCGTGATGCCTGGCGGCGCGGTGATGATCAAGCGGCGCTGCATGTTGCAGAGCGTGACCTGGGCGTGGTGGCCGATGAGCCGCACAGCCTGTTGGTGCGTGTGCAGGGCAACCTGCTGTGGCAGGTGTACCAAGGCTTTTTCGCGGTGATCTTCTGGTATTTCGTGCTGGGCCCTGGTGCGGCGCTGGCCTATCGCCTGCTGGCGCTGTGCAGCGAGCATAGCCAGCAGCCTGCGTTGAAGGCGCGGGCCGAACAACTGCGGCACATCATGGACTGGCTGCCGGTTCGCTTGATGGCGTTGAGCTTTGCGTTGGTGGGCAACTTCCTTGCAGTGACCCGGGTGATGCTGCACGAGGTGCTCAACTGGCACATCAGCGCTGCACACCTGGTGGCGCGGGTGGGGCGTATTGCCGATGACATTCCCGATGAAGAAGACAGCCAGCGTGGGCTGGGGCGGCTGGACAGCCTGTGGGAGCTGCTGCTGCGCTGTGCGGTGTTGTGGTATGCCGGGTTCGCGCTGTGGACCGTGCTGGTTTGACATAGGGTCGCCTTGCTATTTGCGTCGCCTGGCAGATCGAGCGCCGCCCGCGCGGCGCTCGATCTGCCAGGCGCAGCAACTACAAAGGCGAGCACCAGCCAAACAACTCGCAAGCATTGCGGCTACTGGCTTGCGCCAGCGCCTCTACATCCACGCCCATCACTTGGGCCAGTGCCCCGGCAATGTCCGGCAGATGCTCCGGGCTGTTGCGTTGCCCCGGGTACATCACCGGCGCCATATCCGGCGCATCGGTCTCTAGCACCACACTCTCCAACGGCAGCCGCGCCAGCGTCTTGCGCAGCCGCAGCGCCTGTGGCCAGGTGCCGGCACCGCCAAGCCCAAGCCGAAAGCCTAGCTTGATGTATTCGCGCGCCTCTTCGTAACTGCCGGCAAACGCATGGATCACTCCCGCCCGCGCCGGCTTATAGCGTTTGAGCGTGGCGATCACCTGGGCATGGCTGCGGCGCACGTGCAACAGCGCGGGCAGGTCGAAGTCGCAGGCCATTTGCAGTTGCGCTTCGAACAGGTCCTGTTGGCGTGTCTTGTCCAGGTCTTCGAGGTAGTAGTCCAGGCCAAACTCACCCACGGCGCACAGCCGCGGGTCGCCATGCAGGCGTTCCAGCCATTCGCGCAGTTGCGTCAGGTGCTCCGGGCGATGCTGGTCGAGGTACACCGGGTGCAGGCCGAGTGCCGCGAACAGGTGCTGACCGGTGCAGGCGAGGTCCCACACCCGCTGGAAATTCGCCTGGTACACCCCCAGTACCACCATCCGTTCCACCCCGCGTGCCGCCGCGTTGGCCAGCAGGCGCGGGCGGTCGGCGTCGAAGTCGGGGAAGTCCAGGTGGGTGTGGGTGTCGATCAGGCGCATGTTCAGGCCGCCGTGATGCGCTGCTTGAAGGTGCGGCCCACGGCATGCACACCAGGTTCGTAGCGTTTTTCCTCGATTGCGGCCAGTGCCAGTTCCAGCGCGGTGGCGGCAATAAGGCCATGCTGCTGGGCCATGGCATTGACCGGCAGTGGCAGGAAGTCGAGCAACTGGTTGTCACCAAAGGTGCCCAGCTGCAACTGGCGCGAGTCGGCAGGGCGCGCCTGGAGGGTGTCGAACACCCCTTGCAGCAACACGTACGAGGTGGTCACCAGGGCATCCGGCAGGCCGCCCAGGTCATGGATAAGCTGTTGCATAAGGCGCTGGCCGCACTCACGGCTGAACGCCTCGCCCTGGTAACGACGGACATCGCCGGTATAGCCTTGCAGGGCTTCGTCGAACCCGCCGGCACGCGCCTGGCTGACCGACAGCTCGGGGCGTGCGCCAATCAGGGCAATGCTGCGTGGGGCTGCGCTAAGCAAGCTGGTAGCCAATTGCCGGCTGGCATCGCGATCATCGCTGATGACCGAGCAGAAGTGCGTAGGGTCAAGCCGGCGGTCGATGGCGATCACCGGCAGGCCTTTGTCCTGCATTTCGCGGTAGCTGTCGTCTTCCGGCGGCAGGCAGCTGGCGACGAACAGGGCATCGCAACGGCGCGCGCGGAACAGTTGCTGCAACTGGCGCTCGCTGTCGGGCTGGTCGTCGCTGCTGGCGATCAGCAACTGGTAGCCACGGGCGCGGGCGCCTTGCTCCAGCTGCTTGGCAATGCGGGCGTAGCTGGGGTTCTCCAGATCCGGGAGAATGAAACCCAGGGTGCGGGTGTGTCGGCTGCGCAGGCCAGCGGCCTGCGGGTTGGGTGTGAAGCCGTGGGCTTCGACCACCGCGCGCACCCGTTCGACAGTGGCGTTGCTGATGCGCTGCTGTTCAGCCTTGCCGTTGATGACGTAGCTGGCCGTGGTCACGGACACACCGGCCAGACGGGCGATATCGCTGAGTTTCACCGAATTTTCCTTGTTATTTCCGGGGCTGGCTCTGAGGCCGGACCGGGTATTTTGACCCGGCGCTGGCGCCATGCGCAGACGACCATTGTCGCAATTGTCCGACAGGATGGGGCTTTTTACCGGGCAGATTATCGAGTAACGTGGCCGTCTGGTCAGATTAAACGTTTCAGCTGCCGAATTTTCTGCCTCGGCTGCCATCTGTGCAAGGCTGTTGAACTGGCCCTTCATGTGAATTTCACAACAATACTCCAGTACCCGACCGGGAACTGCAAAAGGAGAAGGTCATGCTCGAACTCGCCAAGGAGCAGATAGCCATGGGCCAGACGGCCGCCGACAAGGCCGGGGCGTTGCGCCTGCTGGCGGACCGGCTGGTTGCCGATGGCCTTGTCGCGCAGGGGTATCTGCAGGGGCTGCAGGACCGCGAGGCGCAAGGCTCCACCTTCCTTGGCCAGGGCATTGCCATCCCCCATGGCACCCCGCAAACCCGTGACCTGGTGTATGCCACCGGCGTGCGCCTGCTGCAGTTTCCCGAAGGCGTGGACTGGGGCGATGGGCAAATGGTCTATCTGGCCATCGGTATCGCCGCCCGTTCCGACGAACACCTGCGCTTGCTGCAGCTGCTGACCCGCGCTTTGGGCGAAACCGACCTGGCCGAGGCGCTGCGCCGGGCCAGTTCCGCCGAAGCGCTGCTCAAGCTGCTGCAAGGCGCGCCACAAGAGCTGGCGCTGGATGCGCAACTGGTCGGCCTGAACCTGCCGGCTGAAGACTTCGACGAACTGGCCTGGCGCGGTGCCCGCCTGTTGCAGCGCGCCGATTGCGTCGACAGCGGTTTTGCCGCTGTGCTGCAGCAGGCCGAGCCGCTGCCACTGGGCGAGGGCCTGTGGTGGCTGCACAGCGAGCGCCAGGTGCGCCAGCCGGGCCTGGCTTTTATTACCCCACAGCAGCCACTGCGTTACCGCGACCAGCCGCTCAATGGCCTGTTCTGCCTGGCCAGCCTTGGCGCTGCTCATCAGGCCCTGCTTGAGCGCCTGTGTGAAGTGCTGATCGAAGGACGCGGGCAGATGCTCTATCAGGCCACCAGCAGCCGTGCAGTGTTGGAAGTGCTGGGCGGCGAGGCGCCAGCAGACTGGCCCAGCGCGCGCATTGTGCTGGCCAACCCGCATGGTTTGCATGCCCGCCCGGCCAAGGTGCTGGCGCAACTGGCGAAAGGTTTTGAAGGAGAAATCCGTATACGCCTGGTCGACAGCGCGCAACCGGCGGTATCGGTGAAGAGCCTGAGCAAGCTGCTCAGCCTCGGCGCCCGTCGTGGCCAGGCCCTGGAGCTGGTGGCCGAGCCGGGTATCGCCGCCGATGCCTTGCCGGTGCTGCTGGCTGCTATCGAACAAGGCCTGGGTGAAGCGGTGGAGCCGGTGCCGCAAAGCGCGGAGCCGGTTGCCAGTGTTGCCGAGCAGGTGCTGCAAGCCCCCGCGGCCGGTAGCCGGGTTCAGGGCGTGGGCGCTGCCCCCGGCATTGCCAGTGGCCCTGCCCATGTGTGTGTCGAGCGTGAGTTCGACTACCCCCTGCGCGGCGAATCCTGTGCCCAGGAACGGCAAAAGCTGCGCCAGGCCCTGGCAACGGTGCACAGTGAGCTGCAGGCCTTGGTCCAGCGCAGCGACAAGGCCATTGGCGAGATTTTCGTCACTCACCAGGAAATGCTCGCCGACCCGGCCTTGACCGATGACGTTGAGCAGCGCCTTGCCCTGGGTGAGAGTGCTGCGGCGGCGTGGATGGCAGTGATAGAAGCCGCGGCGCGCCAGCAAGAGGCGTTGCACGACGCCCTGCTGGCCGAGCGTGCCGCTGACTTGCGCGACATCGGCCGCCGCGTGCTGGCGCAGTTGTGCGGTGTGCACGCCCAGGCTGAGCCCGAGCAACCGTACGTACTGGTGATGACCGAAGTTGGCCCGTCCGACGTCGCCCGGCTGGACCCAAACCGGGTCGCCGGTATCGTCACTGCCCAGGGTGGCGCCACGGCACACAGCGCCATCGTCGCCCGTGCCTTGGGCATCCCGGCGGTGGTAGGCGCGGGGGCGGCGATCCTGTTACTGGCAGCAGGCACACCATTGCTGCTGGATGGCCAGCGCGGCGTGGTCAGCGTGGCGCCGCCGGAAGATGAATTGCAACGCGCCCTGGCCGAGCGTGATGCGCGCGAACAGCGTTTGCAGGCCGCCTGGGCCAACCGTTTTGAACCCGCTGTCACCCGCGATGGCCACGCCGTGGAAGTGTTCGCCAACATCGGTGAGAGCAGCGGTATCGCCAAGGTGGTGGAGCAGGGCGCCGAAGGTGTGGGCTTGCTGCGCACCGAACTGATTTTCATGGCCCACACCCAGGCCCCCGACGTGGCCACCCAGGAGGCCGAGTACCGTCGTGTGCTCGATGGCCTGGACGGGCGGCCGCTGGTGGTGCGTACCCTTGATGTCGGCGGCGACAAGCCGCTGCCGTACTGGCCGATCACCGCCGAGGAAAACCCCTTCCTCGGCGTGCGCGGCATACGCCTGACCTTGCAACGCCCGCAAGTGATGGAAGACCAGCTGCGCGCCTTGCTCAGGGCTGCCGACCAGCGCCCGCTACGCATTATGTTCCCGATGGTGGGCCAGGTGCATGAGTGGCGCGAGGCGCGGGCCATGGTCGAGCGCCTGCGTGCAGAAATCCCGGTGGCCGACCTGCAGCTGGGCATCATGGTCGAGGTGCCTTCGGCGGCCCTGCTGGCAGTGCAACTGGCCCGCGAAGTGGACTTCTTCAGTATCGGCACCAACGACCTGACCCAATACACCCTGGCCATCGACCGTGGCCACCCCAGCCTTTCGGCCCAGGCCGACGGCCTGCACCCGGCGGTATTGAGCCTGATCGACATGACCGTGCGCGCCGCCCATGCCCACGGCAAGTGGGTAGGTGTATGCGGCGAGCTGGCGGCCGACCCCCAGGCGGTGCCTGTGCTGCTGGGGCTGGACGTGGACGAACTCAGCGTGTCCGCGCGCAGCATTGCCGAAGTCAAGGCCCTGGTGCGCCAGGCCGATCATCAGACGGCCCGCGCCCTGGCGCGCGAGGCCCTGCAACAAGACGGCGCCGCAGCGGTTCGCGCGCTGGTGGAGCGTTACTGAATGGCCAAGATCCTCACCCTCACCCTGAACCCGGCGCTGGATATCACCATCGGCCTCGATACCCTGCGCCCGGGGCAGGTCAACCGCAGCCAGGCCCAACAGAGCCACGCGGCGGGTAAAGGGCTGAACGTTGCCCAGGTACTGGCCGACCTGGGGCACAGCGTGACCGTTGCTGGTTTCCTCGGGCGCGATAACCTGCAGCCGTTCGAGGCGCTGATCGACTGGCGCGGCTTTACCGACTGCTTTGTGCGCGTACCCGGCGAAACCCGCAGCAACATCAAGCTGGTTGAGGGCGATGGCCGCGTCACGGACATCAATGGCCAAGGCCCGGAGGTCGACGAGGCGGCATGCAGTGCCTTGCTGCTCCGCCTGCAGCAGGTCGCCCCGGGGCACGATGCCGTGGTGGTGGCGGGCAGCCTGCCGCGAGGGATCAGCGCCGACTGGTTCCGCCAGTTACTGGACCGGTTGAAGGCCCTTGGCCTGAAGGTGGCGCTGGACAGCAGCGGCGAAGCCTTGCGCGCCGGCCTGCAAAGCGCGCCCTGGTTGGTAAAACCCAATACCGAAGAGCTTGGCGAAGTGCTTGGCCAGGCTGTGGATAATCCAGCGCAGCAACGTGCTGCCGCCGAGCAGTTGCTGGCCCGCGGCGTCGAACATGTGGTGGTGTCTGCCGGCGAGCAGGGCGTCAGCTGGTTTGCCCGCGACCTGGCCCTGCATGCCTGCCCGCCCAAGGTAACGATTGCCAGCACGGTAGGGGCGGGGGATTCGCTGGTGGCCGGCATGGTCCATGGCCTGCTGCAGGGCGAGGCCCCTGCGCAGACGCTGGCCCGTGCCACGGCGATTGCCGCCCAGGCGGTCACCCAGGTTGGCTTCGGCATCCGTGACCGTGAGCAGCTGGCGCGACTGGAAGCCGCGGTGCAACTGACAGAACAACAAGAGGGTTGCCGATGAACATTGCCATTGTCACCGCCTGCCCCAACGGCCAGGTGTCGAGTGTGCTGAGCGCGCGCTTGCTGTCTGCCGCTGCCCAGCGGCGCGGTTGGAGCACCAGTGTGGAAGTGCAGGATGCCGGGCACCCCGAGCGGCAACTGAGCGCCGCGCAGATCGCCGAGGCCGACTGGGTGCTGGTGATCAGCACCGGCCCGGTGGACCTGGCCCGCTTCGTTGGCAAGCGCGTGTACCAGAGCACGCCCGCCCAGGCCTTGGCCGACCGCGAGGGCTTTCTCGATGAAGCGGCGGCCAACGCCCAACTTCTGCTAGCCGCAGCAGACGCGCCGGCCGCGGTTGCCAGCGCCGGCATACGCATCGTCGCAGTCACTGCCTGCCCGACGGGCGTCGCGCACACGTTCATGGCGGCGGAGGCCTTGCAGCAAGCCGCGCAACACATGGGCTATCAGCTCACAGTCGAAACCCAGGGTTCGGTCGGTGCGCGTAATCCTTTGTCTGCCGAGGCCATCGCTGAAGCGGATGTCGTGCTGCTGGCTGCTGACATCGAAGTGCCTACCGCGCGGTTTGCCGGCAAGCGCATCTACCGGTGCGGCACCGGCATTGCACTGAAGCAGGCACGCGCCACCCTGGAGAAGGCCCTGGCCGAAGCCAAGGTGGAAAACAGCGCCGATGCCGCAGCGGCGGCCACGACCGCGAAGGGTGAGAAAACGGGTGTATACAAGCACTTGCTCACCGGCGTGTCGTTCATGCTGCCCATGGTGGTGGCGGGCGGCCTGCTGATTGCGCTGTCGTTCGTGTTCGGCATCGAGGCCTACAAACAGCCGGGCACCTTGCCGGCTGCGTTGATGCAAATCGGCGGGGAGGCCGCGTTCAAGCTGATGGTGCCGCTGCTGGCGGGCTATATCGCCTGGTCCATCGCCGACCGCCCGGGGCTTGCGCCGGGCATGATCGGTGGCCTGCTGGCCAGCACCTTGGGTGCCGGCTTCATCGGTGGCATCGTCGCCGGCTTCATTGCCGGTTACAGCGCCAAGGCCATTGCCCGCTGGGCGCGCTTGCCCAGCAGCCTGGAGGCGCTCAAGCCGATCTTGATCATTCCGCTGCTGGCCAGCCTGATCACTGGCCTGGTGATGATCTATGTGGTCGGCCAGCCGGTGGCGGCCATGCTCGAAGGCCTCACGCACTTCCTCGACAGCATGGGCACCACCAATGCCATTCTGCTGGGGCTGTTGCTGGGTGGCATGATGTGTGTCGACCTGGGTGGGCCGATCAACAAGGCCGCCTATGCCTTCTCGGTGGGGCTGCTGGCGTCGTCGAGCTACGCACCGATGGCGGCGACCATGGCCGCCGGCATGGTGCCGCCGATCGGCCTGGGCATCGCCACCTTCCTGGCCCGGCGCAAGTTCGCCCAGAGCGAGCGCGAGGCGGGCAAGGCCGCGTTGGCGCTGGGGCTATGCTTCATTTCCGAAGGGGCGATCCCGTTCGCTGCCAAGGACCCACTGCGGGTGATCCCCGCCAGTATCGCCGGTGGTGCGCTGACGGGGGCATTGTCGATGTACTTTGGCTGCAAGCTGATGGCGCCGCATGGCGGCTTGTTCGTGCTGCTGATCCCCAATGCGATCAACCATGCCTTGCTGTATTTGCTGGCTATCGTCGCGGGTAGCCTGGTGACGGCGGTGGTGTATGCAGTGATCAAGAAGAGCGAGCGGGTAGAGTTGGCCGTGGCGCCCGTCAAAGGCTAGCGACTTCTGTAGCCTTTACTGGCCTCTTCGCGGGCATGCCCGCGAAGAGGCCGGAGCAGGTCAACGCCCATGCTTCTTGCGCAACGGCACCAGCAGATCCCCCAGCCCGTTGTGGTCGATTTCATGCATCAACGCCAGCAATCCGCCCAACTCACCCGCGGGGAAACCCTTGCGCGCAAACCACGCCAGGTAGTCCCCCGGCAGGTCGGCAATGATCCGCCCTTGGTATTTGCCGAACGGCATGCTGCGGGTCACCAGCAATTCGAGCATTTCCGGCTTCATCATCGACGCACCTGGCTGTGGAAAAGCGCCGACCATACTGCAATCTGCACGAAGGCCCAAGCGGCAATCATGCAGAACGCAGCCATCAGTCGTTTTCCGGTTTTATATAACCAATTGAAAAATAAAGAATTTATTTAATTTGAAAGCGTGGCACGAACGCTGCACCGGTATAGATGACTATCACCTGCCAAGGAGTTCGACCATGAGCAACCCCAACAAAGACGTGATTGACGTACTCAACGACCTGATCGAATACAGCAAGGATGGCGAGAAAGGTTTCAAAGCCTCGGCCGATGATGTGAAGAATCCCGAGCTGAAAGCGTTCTTCGTTCAGCGAGCCGGTGAATGCGCCAACGCCGCTGGCGAACTGCAAAGTGAAGTGCGCCGTCTGGGCGGCGACCCGGAAACCTCCACCAGCATCAGCGGCGACTTGCATCGCGGGTGGGTCAACCTGAAGTCGATGGTTACCGGCAAGGACGAAGAAGCGGTGCTGAACGAGGTTGAGCGCGGTGAGGACCACGCCCTCAAAGCCTACAAGGAAGCGCGCGAGAAGCTGGTAAAACTGGGCCGCAGTGCCAGCGACATGACCTACAACCTGGTGGAAAAACAGCTGCAAGGTGTGCAGCGCAACCATGACCAGGTAAAAGCCCTGCGCAACGCCGCCCGCGCCCGTTCCTAGGCGTCAGGGCCTTCTACCTGGTTACGGCCCTTGGCCTTGGCCCGGTAGAGCGCTTCGTCTGCAGCACCCAGCACGCCGCTCAGGTCGTGCTGGGTGGCGGACACGCCGATGCCGATGCTCACCGTCACCGCATGGACGTCATCGGCAAAGGGTGCCAGCGCTTCGACGCTGGTACGAATCCGCTCGGCTAGCAGCCGCGCCCCTGCAAGATCGGTTTCTGGCAGCACCACCTGAAACTCCTCCCCGCCATAACGAGCCGCTACATCAGCCGGCCGGCGAATGCTCGCCTCGATGGTCTTGGCCACCTCACGCAACGCGTGGTCGCCACCGGCGTGGCCATGGCGCTGGTTGAACGCCTTGAAGTGGTCCACATCTATCATCAGCACCGCCAGCGGCTTGCCATTGCGTTGCGCGCGCGCCCACTCCTGGCGCAGTACCTGGTCCAGACGGCGGCGGTTGGCCAGGCCGGTCAGGCTGTCGGTTGCGGCCAGCGTCGCCAGACCTTGTTCGGCCTCCTGGCGGCGGCGCAGTTCACGGCCCAGCAGCAGCGTCAGCCAGAGAATGCCCACGCACAGCACGCCCGTGGCGACGCTGACCAGAATCGCGGTGCGTCGCCAGGACTGGAACACCTCGTCGGCCGAGTGCACCACCAGCACGATCAGCGGCAACTGCGCGACCCGGGCGAAGGTGTAGATGCGCGGGTTGCCGTCGCTGCCAGAGCGGGCAGTAAAGTTACCGCTCTGTTCGCTGAGGATGCGCTTGAAGTTGGCCCGCTCGGCATAGTTGGTGCCGATCAGCGGGTCTTGCGGGCGTGAGGGCTGGCGGGCGAGGAGCTGCCCGTCGGTATTGAACAGGTTGATGCTGCTGTCGTCACCAATGTCCAGGCGCTGGAACAGCTCACTGAAGTACGACAGGCGCAATGCGCCTGCTGCCAGCCCGGCAAACTCGCCATCGGGGCCGGAGATGCGCCGGCTGAAGCTGATACACCAGTCCAGGTCGCCGAGCTTGGCCTTGAATGGCGGGCCTACCAGCAAGCCCAGATTGGCGTTGGCCTGGTGTGCCTTGAACACACCGGTTTCGCCAAAGTTGGCCTTGCGCGGCACATTGCTGGTGGAGTCGCCCACCACATTGCCTTGCTTGTCGAGCCACAGCACGTCACCGCGTTTGCGGTCGACGAAGGCTTCATTGAACAGCAGGCGTTGGCGCAACGGCCCGGGTATTTCCGGCAGCTCCTTGCGCCCGACGGCCCAGATCAGGCCTTGCAGTGACTGGTCGTAGAGTTCGGCGTTGCGCAGGATGTCGCTTTCGATCAGCTGGACGATGTTGTTGGACGAGCGAATCGCCGACAGCTCGACGCTGTCACGTTCACGCGCCAGCAGGAAGCTGACGATGGCCACGATGGCGAGCACGGCAAGGCAACTGCCCAGGTTGAGGGTCAGCTCGGGGTGCGACCTGAAAAATGCGAAACGCGGTAATCGGGTGGGCATGCTCGCTACTGCGTGGGCAGGGCCATTCGCGGCGGCGACATTCTAGGGAAGCCGTGATTGTCGGACAAGATTTGTCCGACGGAATCACGTTGTGCTGCATATCTTGATGTATCCCGCAGCCTTGGAGCGAGGTCGCGTTGCGCCGATCGGGCGGCGCTTGATTTCATAGGCGCCGAACATGCTGTGCCGAGCACCTTCCATCACTGGTACCTTCTCAGGCACTTTTCGTCACAACTTAAAACATTTTCTTATTTGACTAAGCTGCGACAAGTACTAACCTATTGACACTTATTTTCTAAGTGGCCTAGGGATTGATACATGGCATTTGACGATACATTTCGTTTGAGTTCTCATGCTGTGATACTTAACGAAAACAATGAGGTGCTTCTATTAAAAGCAAACTACGGAAGTTTCTCGTGGGGGCTTCCCGGCGGGGCCTTAGAAATTGGGGAGACTATTCATGAAGCATTAGTCAGGGAGTGCCTTGAAGAACTAAGTCAGCCAATCACCGCTGCAACACTGACTGGTGTATATTACCATAAGCAATATAACTCACAGGCTTTTATCTTTCGTTGCAGTATAAATGAAATTTCAAAAATAACGTTGAGCAGTGAGCATTCAGAGTACAATTTTTTCCCCATAGCTTCTCTCAGTGAAATCCAAGGTATTCGTGTCAATGATTGTTTAAACTTTTCTGGAGTCGTTACCAGCAGGAAGTTCTGAGCAAAAATTTTAATTATCCCAGCTTTCCATAGTATTCACCGAGCAATCCTACCCCCGCTTAACGCCCTTCATCTGCCCGCCAGAGCCGCGCCAAACAATTTCATACCTAGCTCTTGACTTTGCTGCTCGCAAGTTGACCTATCCCACGTATTGAATGCTTCTATTGCAGGCCGTATGAGGCATGCGCGCGTAATAAACTGCTCAGTTGAGCCTCGCATCTATTAGTTTGTACTAAATGTTTCCGCAGCTGCAATCCTTCATGTATCGCCAAGCGAGCACATGAGATTCAAATTATGGGGAATCAATAACGCATTGATATTACACAGAATAATCCATGCCTTGAAAATCACCTACATCACTAGTAGAAATTTCCTACGGTAACTTACCGTATTTCTCATCGCGATTTGTTTTAGGATCAGTATCGCAAGCTACTACTCAGATAAAACCTACGACACGATCACCGAAGGCAGCGATGAAGAAATATAATGACATGGATTTTATAGGCACAAGGTGGAGCAATTCCACGCATTCCCCATACAAGACACGAAATGCAAGCAGGTGGCTAACGAAGCGCTCGAAAATCTTATCAATTGGAAGCTGCTTTGCAGTTAATTTCGCACGCTGGATCTCTTTGCATAATATCTCTACTACAGCTCCCGAGTGGGGCCTACATTACAATACAAAAACTATACTTAATGAGCTGTCGCTTTGTACGAACGGATTACAGAGAAACATTACTTGGGCGGTCCAATCAGCCGATGGCAGGGTCCGTTTTCATGACGCAAAGAGACATCCCATCAATAAAGACTCCGAATTTGAGCTATCAGAGGAGCAGCTCAAATTAGAGACTCATGGGAAAAACGCAATAAAAAACTCTACTGCCTTCATCATCACCGTTGGTCTCAGCGAGATTTGGGAGCAGAGGATTGGAGATGAGTGGCATTACTTAAATCGAGCGCCCCTGCGAAATATCATATCTGACAAGCCACTCATCTTTCGCCACCGCTTTCAGACTGTAAGTGAAATTAAATCTGACCTTCTTGAAATAATAAATACTATTCATTCCGCACACCACGGAGCAGTACCAATAATTTTTACAGTATCTCCAATACCGTTAAAAACTAGCGGTGTCCCTTACGACCCTCGGATTGCAAATGTCAGGTCCAAATCAAATCTGGTTGCTGCAATTCATGAATTATTTGATGAACACCCAGAGCTAGAAAGCGTTTCATATTTCCCTGCCTTTGAGATGTTTTTTCAATCCTCAAGCCTACCCACGGCATGGCAGCATGATGGACGGCATGTTACAGCAGAGAAAATAGACTCCGTCTGTAGGATGTTCATCTCAATCTATGCGAAAAATAAAGAACAATTCAACAAGAATATCAATTTTATAGTGCCGGAGGTTTGAGGTGAACAGTGCAACTCTTACGCCATTAAATTACGATCTAAATCTAATACCTACGATTCATATATCACCCTCGAAAAACTCAACGCTTCCGTTATTAGCAGCCTCCATACTGATCGAAGGAGTCACCCTTCTAGAAATTGATGATGATCATATTGAAGATATTAAAACCATGATTATAATCCTGTCCAAGCTAGGTGCTCACTGCATCCAAGAAAAAGATCGATTAATCATTGATGCGCGTGGTCCTATTTACTCCGAAGCTTGTTTTAAAGAATGCTCGGATACGCGATACAGCTTATTACTGCTTGGTATATTGAGCTCACGGACTGGAAGTGCCAAAGTTTCGGTCCCTGGTGGCTGCGACCTGAACCGTCCTTTCGATTATCATGTCGAGTGCCTAACCAAGCTCGGAAACACAGTAAGCTATAACGATGACGAAATATCATGCACCAAAACTGCTGAACCGATAAAAACACTACAGTTACCGTACCCATCTGTTGGCACCACACTTCAAGCACTATTTTCTTGTGCCACTGGCAGTATAAACTCAACAATAACCATCCAGAATGCGGCTCTGGAGCCAGAAATTGATGATGTCATAGCCTTTCTCAATAAGGCCGGCACAAAAATTTTGCGAAACGGTAGTGACTTGATTGTAGTGCCCGTGAGCAATCAAACACTACAAGGAATCAAGCACAAACCCATTTATGATCGAATCGAGGCTAGCTCATATGCTTTTGCATCGATGGCCGTTAGAAAGCTGGTGCTGCTTAAAAACTGCCCAACTCAGTTCATGAGTGAACCACTTCAAATACTTGATAATTTGAAGTGCGCTTACTTTCTATTAGGCGCAGGTGACATCCTGATCGATGGCAGAGTATTTGAGGAAAATCAGCCCCTCGAAATCACAGCGCGCCCTTATCCAGGTTTTCCCACAGACCTGCAACCTATCTTAGCCGCTCTGTGCTGCACGCTTAGTTCAAAAAATATAATTCGAGACATGGTTATGCCATGCCGGACAAATTATGTCGATGAACTCAGGAAAATGGGCGCAGAGATTTCCTGCTTGGAAAATACAATTTCGATAAACGGGTTCAAAAAGAAAGCCAATCAAATATCGATAAACGTATCTGCTCCAGATCTGCGAGGTGGAATGGCAATTGTTCTGTTAGCTATCTCCAGCGGATGTCATATTAATATAACCGCCTTTAATCAAATATTGCGTGGCTACTCAAGAATAATAAGCAACGCCCAAATACTTGGGGGGCAGATAACTTATGATGATGCCAAAAAAATCTGACCTTACGGAATTTAATTCTTACTGTATTAATTCAAGCGCAGAGTGCACGTACTCTCCAACCAATTTGAGTGAACTGAAATCCGCAGTAGCACATAGCGAGGGCACAAATCGAATAATACTTGGAGGTGGTAGCAATGTAATCCTCAGCAAGTCCAACTATGATTGCGATACTTCATTTTTACTAATGCAGCGGATGCCCAAAAAAATCACTTGGGAAGACAATTTTTGCACGGTAAGTAATTCAGTCCGACTACAGACACTCGTCCAAGAATCAATTGACAGAGATCTGACAGGCCTCGAAAGACTGATAGGAATACCTGGCACAATCGGCGGAGCTATTTACATGAATGCCGGAGCTTTCGACTGTGATATTCATCAAACGTTAGTAGAAGTAACAACTATCAATATTGAAAATGCCTTAATCACCACTTATAACAAGGGCGAGCTAAATAACTCTTATCGAACCAGCATTTTTCAGGGTAGCAGAGAAATTATCATACAAGCAAAATTCAAGTTTATCCGAAGTGCACATGGCCAAGCCGTCGCTGTGTCAGCGAAAGCCATTCTCAATAAGCGCAGTATGACAATACCCTATATTTTACCGAACGCCGGAAGCGTGTTCAAAAGACCTAACCATGAGCTTAGGGTGGGTGAAATGATCGAGGCGTTAGGGATGAAAGGGTTTCGGATTGGGGGGGCTATGATATCCGAACTTCACGGCGGCTTTATTGTAAATATTTGCCAAGCAACCGGAGGCGACGTGATAGCACTAGCCCAATATATAAAAGACGCGGTTTTCAAAAAATACAATGCAACACTAAATCTAGAACAAATCATAATATGAAACTCTATTTCCTTGAGAATATCACAAGTAAGATCAAGTCAATTCTCGGATCCCCTAGCCTAGGCGTTAAAGCTGTGATATTTAACAACAAACAGCAAGTTCTTCTGATACAGCATACTTATCGTGTTGGCTGGCATTTGCCAGGAGGAGGAATAATTGCAGGAGAAACACCGCGTGGGGCCGTCTGCAGAGAAGTACTAGAGGAAACAGGCCTTAAAATTTCCAATCCTTTACTCACATCCGTACTATTGAATAAATGGAGGTATCAGCATGACTATGTCTTACTTTACAAGGTAACTGATTTTTTAGGTTTCCCAGAAATTCAAGATCATCATGAGATAGAAAACATTGGGTGGTTCAACTTGAACAAGCTACCAGATGGGATCACATCAAACACTAGAAGTCGAATATCCGAAATTCTTAATGGAGACAACCAAAATGATCACTGGTAACCATTTAAGAGTCACTTGCCTGCAAAAGCTAAACAGCACATGCCAAGAGTGGGTGCCTGACATAGTGTTCTCCTTCATTGATCCCGGCACTCGATTGACAGAGTACTTAGAGTATCAACCGGCTAAACATTTTATTTATGAGCTCTATGATCAAGAGCAAAACGCAAATCTTGAGCACATGGCATCAACCGTAAAAAGATATATGCGAGACATCAGCTCACTAGAAACCCGAGTTGGTACAAAATTACTGTTTCACTGCCACGCGGGCGTAAGCCGAAGTACCGCATTCGTTTATATTTACTTGTATTATCATGGGTCTAACGCCTTCTCGCAGCTATTGCAGTTAACAAACAAGCCCTGGCCAAACTATAAAATATGCGAAATCACTGAAGAGCTTTACTTTTGTGCTGGGGATCTTACCTCAGACCTCCAGCATTACAGGCAACAGCACAAAAAACGCTTGCGAGCTTACAGGCGCCTTAATCTTGCCAGAGGTTTAACTTCACCAGTAAAAAGATAAATCAGGATTTCTATATGAAAGACTACAGACTTGCAACTGGATTAAATGATAAAAATCGTCTGCAAATATTGAGTGAAATCTACAACCCCTCAAGCTTGGTTTTCTTGAGAAAACACGTATTTGACACTCAGGCGCCAGCATCAATGCTGGAGATAGGGTGTGGCCATGGACATATGACTTGCATCTTGGCTAAAGCCTTGAGTCCACACGGGGGGGGGAATCATGGGTAGGGATATATCCGAGAGTCAGCTTGAAATTGCAAGGGAGGCTGCAAGAAAAAATAATCTTAGCAATATCAGCTTTGAGTGCAGTGATATTAGTGATAAAACTGAAGTCCCTGGGGGCTTTGATTGCACCTACAGTCGTTTCCTCCTCATGCATTTGCATAACAGAGTAGACGCCTTGAGATCTATAAGCGAATCATTATCGCAGAGTGGGGTCTCAATATTTGAAGAGCCTTGCCTAAGTAGTCAGTTTTGCCACCCCTACTTTCCGGAGTTTTATGAGGCGAATGCCTTAACAATTAAGCTTGGCGAAAAACTGAACCTCAATTACAACAGTCCCGTGTCACTGCTGGAAGAAATCTCACAATTTTATCACATACAAGCCATTAACGTTTCGCAGCCTATATTGGCCACAAGCGAACACAAAATGATAATCTATGAATCATTTAAGCAAGTTTCAAAAGATTTACTAAGTCATGCCCTCTGCAGCGAGGCAGATGCACATCGAATAGCTGAGTCGCTTTATAACTTTTCTTACTCTCCCAGTGGTTTTGCAGCCGGACTGAGAGTGCTACAAATAAAGGCGCGGCTGAAATAGAAAATCAACTTGAGCAGCTATCAGTTGAGTACTAGTTTACTGCCATATGACCGCATGGCTCGACACTGCGGCGAACAGACAAGGCGGTCGCGTAGATTGGCATAGGCGCTAGTGGCCCGAAACAAAATGTGGGAGCGGGTTTACCCGCGAAGAATCCACCGCGGTGCTTGGCACCGGCTTCGCCGGTGTTCGCGGGTGAATCCGCTCCAGGGTTATAGGTTCTCCCTACAAACCGGAATCAGAACACGTTCAGCGGGTAGTCGACGATCACCCGCACTTCGTCGTTGTCGCTGTTGCTGTCGATCGACGCATAACCCTGGCTGCCACGGTGGGTGGCGTAGCGCACCAGTACCGACAGGTCCTTCAGGTCACCCTCCTGGAACACGTACTTCACGTCCAGGTCACGTTCCCAGTGCATGGCGTTCTTGCCATCTTCACGGTAGTAGTCGTAGTGGCTGGTGTCCTGCGTGGCTTTGGTCAGGTCGGCTTCACCGCGCGAGTACGACAGCGAGGTGGTCAGGCCAGGCACGCCGACACCGGCGAAGTCGTAGTCGTACTGCAGCTTCCACGAGCGCTCGTTCGGCGCGTTGAAGTCCGAGTACATGCGCGAGTTGTCCAGGTACACGCTGTCGCCCAGGTTGATGTAGTCGAACGGCGTGTTGCCATTGACCCGCTGGTAGGCGGCGGTGACGCTGTGGAAGCCTGCGTTGACGGTGAAGTGCACGCTGTAGGTGTTGTTGTCGATCTTGCCCAGCAGGGCCTGGCCGGTATCCTGGGTGTGGTAGAAGTGCACGCCCGGGTTCAGGCTGACCAGGTCGTTGACCACGTAGGTGTAGTCGAAGTCAGCGTAGTACTGGTTCCAGATGTCCTTCAGCTCGGCGGCGTAAAGGTTGGTGGTGATGTTGTCGGTACCGCTCCACGACGCGCCGGCCCAGTTCAGGTGCTTGCTCTTGTCGTGCTCGTCCAGCGACCCATAGTAGGTGTCGATGCGGCGGTGGCCGCTCTGGTTGTACGGGTGGGTGAAGCTCACCTGGCCGCCTTCGAGCAGCAGGCCGTCGATGCTGGTGTTGGTCAGGCTCACACCACGGAAGGTCTGCGGCAGCATGCGGGTTTCGCCGCCAGCGATCACCGGGTTGGTGAGGAACAGGTCACCGGCTTTCAGCTCGGTGTCGAACGCCTTGAGCTTGATCGCAGCGCCGGCAGTGGAGAACGAGTGGGGGGCAGCGCCCAGCTCACCGTCGTCCTTGATGTGCTCGGGCAGGATGCTGGTGCCGGCATGGCCGCCACCGCCGTCCAGCTTGAGGCCCAGCATGGCATGTGCATCGAGGCCAAAGCCGATCACGCCAGGGGTGTAGCCCGATTCGAAGCGTGCAACCGCGCCCTGGCCCCACTCGCGGGTGTCACGCACGCCGGCGTTGTGGTTGTCGCGGTTGAAGTAGGCATTACGGAAATGCAGGTTGAAGGACGAGCCTTCGATGAAGCCATCAGCCTTGTCTTCATCTGCCTGGGCGGCGAAAGGGATCGTTGCAGTCAACGCAATGAATAGCGGGGTAAAACGGAACGCGGAAGGCACCGGTACTAGCTCCTTTGGTCTGACGGTGGGGCAGTTTTTATTTTTGAATGTGCGTCTTTTTTATAGGTAGACGTTACAGCGTGGCTGAGAGTTAAAGCACATAAAAAAAGCCGCTGATCGGCAGCGGCTTTAAAAGGCTAACATATCGGCACCGGTGGTGCCCATGGCGTAGCCAAGGGAAATCTGGAGCAGTGACAGCGCTTGATCAGCTGTCGGCGTTGGCATCGACAGAAACTTTGGAAGCTGTCTGTTTTGCGTCTTTGGCGGCGTCAGCCTTGTTTGCAGCTACCGCCTCGCGGGCGTCTTGATGGACGGCGGCGAGCTCTGCATTACGGGTGACGAAAGCGCTGGATTCTTCGGCCATGGCCAGGGGCGACAACAACAGGGAAGACAGAACGAAGACGCTGGCAATACCCATACTGTTGGACATTTGAAACTACCTTCTTGCGGTGCAAGTGCTAATGAGGACAGGGGTAAAGTTAGCCCTTTCAGTACACTTGAAACAGAGCGAAGTGCGATAAGCACTGTTGCGCAAAAGGTAACGATCCAAAGAAAAGCAATAGTACTTTCGCCGCAAACTCCCGCGCTAGAGAGCCTGCGCGGTCCTTGTAGGAGCGGCCTTGCGCCGCGAATGGGCTGCGCAGCGGCCCCGGCAATCTCGGCCCTGCCAGAGAGTCTGGGGCCGCTTCGCGACCCTTTCGCGGCACAAGGCCGCTCCTACACAGAGCGCGCTGGCCTCAAGGTCGGCAACTGGATACCGAAGGTATTGAGCCCGGCCCCACTGCGCACAAACACCTCCCCCCCATGCATCAGTGCAATCGCCTTGACGATGGCCAACCCCAACCCATGGTTGCCGCCACCGCTGTTGCTGCGCGCCGCATCCACCCGGTAGAAGCGTTCGAACAGCAACGGCAGGTGTTCATTGTCAATCGCCGGCCCCGGGTTGCTCACCGCGATGCTGACCTGCTCGGGCCCGGCATCGATCTGCACCTGGATCACCTGATGCGGCGCGGTGTGCTGCACGGCGTTGTTCAGCAGGTTGATCAGCGCCCGGCGCAGCTGGGCCTTTTCGATGGGCGCCTGGGCGTCGCCGATCACGCTCACGCTGACCTGGGCGTCTTCGAGGATGTAATCCAGGTAGTCGAGGGTGGTTGCCACTTCCTCGGCCAGGGAGGCCTGGGTCAGGGCGGTAGCCTTGCTGCCTTGGTCGGCGCTGGCCAAAAACAGCATGTCGTTGATGATGCTGCGCAGGCGCTCCAGCTCTTCCAGGTTCGATTGCAGCACCTCGAAGTAATGCTCGGCACTGCGGCCGCGGGTCAGCGCTACCTGGGTCTGGCCGATCAGGTTGGTCAGCGGCGAGCGCAGCTCATGGGCGACGTCGGCGTTGAAGGCTTCCAGCCGTGAGTAGGCCTGGCTGACCCGGTCGAGTGCGGCGTTGAAGGCGCCCGCGAACTGTGCCAGCTCCGGCGCCAGGGCATGGGTTTGCAAACGCCCGTCCAGGCGTGGCGGGGCCAGGGCCTGGGCCTCGTTGGACAACGCCAGCAGCGGGCGCAGGCCAATGCGCGCCACCCAGTAGCCCAGTATTGAAGCCAACAGCACGCCAAGCACCGCCAGCCCGACAATCGCCACCAGCAGGCTGTGCTGGGCCTGCCAGAAGGTTTCGGTGTCGATGCCGATCAGAAAACGCATCGCCGGCCGCTCGCCCAGCGCCGGCAGCTCACTGACCAGCACCTTGTACGGGTAGGGCCGGTCGGGCAGGTGCAAGTCGCGCATACCCTGCGGGCCTTCGGCGAAGGCACGTACCAGCTCGCTGGGGTGGCCGTATTCGTAGGCCGGGTTGCTGCTGACCACCCAGAAGCGGATGCGCTTGTCTTCTTCGCTGAGCAGGTTGAGCTTGTTGTTGATCTTCGCCCAGTGTTCCTGCGTGCCGAAGCGGTTGAGGGTGGATTCGAGCACGCTGAAGCGTGCGTCCAGTTCGGCCTGCGGCAGCAGGTCCAGGCTGCGGTCGACCTGGCGATACAGCGCCGAGCCAATCAGCAGGAACACCCCCAGTGCCACCAGGATGAACAGCGCCGACAGACGCAGGGCGATGGAATTACCCCGCACGGTTTTCCAGGACATAGCCCATGCCTCGGATGGTGTGCAGCAGCTTGTTGTCGAAGGGCCCGTCGAGCTTGGCGCGCAGGCGTTTGATCGCCACTTCCACGACGTTGGCATCGCTGTCGAAGTTGATGTCCCAGACCAGCTCGGCAATCGCCGTCTTCGACAGGATTTCACCCTGCCGACGGGCCAGCACGCTGAGCAGCGAGAACTCTTTGGCAGTCAGGTCCAGACGCTGGCCGGCGCGGGTGGCCTTGCGTGCCATCAGGTCGATCCACAGGTCTGCCACCTGCACCTGCAACGGTTCATGGCTGCTGCTGCGGCGGGTGAGGGCTTGCAGCCGGGCGACCAGTTCGAGGAACGAGAACGGCTTGCCCAGGTAATCGTCGGCGCCTTCGCGCAGGCCATGAATGCGGTCTTCGACCCGCTCACGGGCGGTCAGCATGATCACCGGCGTCTGCTTGCGCGCGCGCAAGGCGCGCAGCACGCCATAGCCGTCCAGGCCAGGCAGCATCACATCCAGCACGATTACCGCGTAGTCGCCCTCCAGGGCCAGGTGCAGGCCATCGATGCCGTCCCGTGCCAGGTCAACGGTAAAGCCCTGTTCGCTCAGGCCGCGATGCAGGTAGTCGGCGGTTTTTTCTTCGTCTTCGATGATCAGCACACGCATGGTCTTGTCCTAGCTGGCACTTGGCGCTGCCGCAGGGGCAGCCTGGCGGCGGTGGAACAGGCGCTCCAGGGCCAAGTATATGACCGGGGTGGTAAACAGCGTCAGGGCCTGGCTCACCAGCAGGCCGCCCACCACCGCAATGCCCAGTGGCTGGCGCAGCTCGGCGCCGGTGCCAAAGCCGAACATCAGCGGTACTGCGCCCAGCAATGCGGCCAGGGTAGTCATGATGATCGGGCGGAAGCGCACCAGGCAGGCCTGGCGTATCGCCTGCTCGGGCGTCATGCCGTGGTGGCGCTGGGCTTCGAGGGCGAAGTCGATGAGCAGGATGCCGTTCTTCTTGACGATACCGATCAGCAGTACCACGCCGATCAGGCCCATGATGCTGAAGTCCTGCCCGCTGGCCCACAGCAGGATGATCGCGCCCAGGCCGGCGGAGGGCAGGGTGGAGATAATGGTCAGCGGGTGGACGAAACTCTCGTAGAGCACGCCAAGGATGATGTAAACCGCCACCAGCGCGGCGAGGATCAGGTAGGGCTGGCTCGACAGCGAGCTCTGGAACGCCTGGGCGGCGCCCTGGAAGTTGCCGGTGATCGAGTCGGGCATGCCTAGCTCGCGCTGCGCACGCTCCAGGATCTGCACCGCGTCGCCCAAGGCCACGCCGGGGGCCAGGTTGAACGACAGGTTGGCGGCCGGGAACAGGCCGTCGTGGCTGATCGACAGCGGCCCGGTGCTTGGCGCGGCGACATGCGCCAGGGCTGACAGCGGCACCATCTCGTTGGTCAGGGGCGAACGCAGGTAGAAGAAATTGAGGCTTTCGGCCTTGCCACGCTGTTGCGCGTCCAGTTCGAGGATGACCTTGTACTGGTTGGTCTCGGTCTGGAATTCGCTGATCTGGCGCTGGCCGAAGGCATCGTACAAGGCCTGGTCGACGTCGGTGGTGGTCAGCCCGAAACGCGCCGCAGCCTGGCGGTCGATATCGATGCGGGTGACGCTGGCGCCCAGTTGCAGGTCGTTGGACAGGTCGCGCAGCGCCGGGTTTTCCCGCAGGCGGTCGGTCAGGCGCTGGGTCCACAGGTTGAGCGCGACCCCGTCATTGCTCTTGAGCACGTACTGGTACTGGGTGCGTGACGGGCCGGAGCTGAGGTTGATGTCCTGGCCGGCGCGCATGTACAGGACGATGCCCGGCACCTGGGCCAGCTTCGGGCGGAGCCGGTCGATCCATTCGCTGGCCGAGACGTCTCGCTCGCCGCGGGGCTTGAGCGAGATCCAGAAACGGCCGTTGGCGATGGTCTGGTTGCTGCCGGTCACCCCCACCGAGTGCGAATAGGCGCGCACTGCCGGGTCGTCTCCGATGATCTTCGCCAGCGCCAGGTGCTTCTCGATCATCGACGGGTAGGACACATCCGCCGCTGCCTCGGTGGTGCCAAGGATGAAGCCGGTGTCCTGCAGCGGGAAGAAGCCTTTGGGGATGCCCACGTAGCCGGCCACGGCCAGCGCCAGGGTAATGCCGAACACCCCCAGGGTGATCCGCCGGTGGGCCAGCGCGCGGTCCAGGCCTTTTTCGTACCAGCCCAGCAGGCGCTGGCCGAAACCGCCCTGGTGGTCGCCGGGTGGGCGGCGCATGAACAGCGCCGAAAGAGTGGGGGCCAAGGTCAGCGATACCACCACCGAAATCAGGATGGTCGCCGTGGCGGTCAGGGCGAACTCCTTGAACAGCCGGCCCACCACACCGCCCATGAACAGCAGCGGAATGAACGCGGCGATCAGCGAGAAACTGATCGACACCACGGTGAAACCGATCTCGCCGGCGCCTTTGAGCGCCGCGGTGCGGCTATCGTCGCCGGCTTCCAGGTGGCGATGGATGTTTTCCACCACGACGATCGCGTCATCGACCACGAAACCGACGGCAATGACGATGGCCACCAGGGTCAGGTTGTTGAGGCTGAAACCGAACACGTACATCAGCGCGCAGGTGGCGATCAGTGAGACGCCGAGCACGCTGGAGACAATGAAGGTGGCCGACCACTGACGCAGGAACAGCGCCATTACCCCGATCACCAGCGCCACCGCGATCATCAGGGTCAGCTCGACCTCGTGCAGCGAGCTGCGGATGGTCTGGGTGCGGTCCTGCAGCACCGACACTTCAACCGACGCCGGGAGCATTTCCTGCAAGCGCGGCAAGGCGTCGAGCACCCGGTCCACGGTGTCGACGATATTGGCCCCGGGCTGGCGGAAGATCACCAGGTTAAGCCCCGGCTGATTGCCCGACCAGGCCCTTACATACGCGTTCTCGGCACCGTTGATGACCTTGGCCACGTCCTTCAGGTGCACCGGGGCGCCGTTGCGGTAGCTGACAATCAGCTGCGCATAGTCTTCGGGGTGAAACAGCTGGTCGTTGGCGGCGATGGTCGAGACGCTGTGCTCGCCGTACAGCGCGCCTTTGGCCAGGTTCAGGCTGGTCTGCTGGATGGCCAGGCGCACGTCGGCCAGGGTCAGGCCGATGGCTGCCAGTTTCTCGGGTTGTGCCTGCACCCGTATGGCCGGGCGCAGTTGGCCGGTGATGTTGATCAGGCCGACCCCGTCGATCTGGCTGAGCTGGCGGGCGAGAAGGGTTTCGGCGTAGTCGCTGAGCTCGTTGCCGGGCATCTGTGCAGAGCTGACGGTGAGGATAACCACCGGGCTGTCGGCCGGGTTGACCTTGCGCCAGGTGGGCGGGCTGGGCAGGTCCTGGGGCAGGCGGGCGGTGGCGGTGTTGATCGCCGCCTGCACCTCCTGCGCGGCGGTGTCGATGTTCTTGTCGAGGGTGAACTGCAGGATCAGCGTGGTCGAGCCCAGCGCGCTGCTGCTGGTCATCTGGGTCATACCGGGGATGGCGCTGAACTGCACCTCCAGCGGCGTGGCCACCGACGAGGCCATGGTTTCCGGGCTGGCACCGGGCAGCTGGGCAGTGACCTGGATGGTCGGGAAGTCGGCCTCGGGCAGCGGCGCCACGGGCAGCCGCGGGAAGGCGATGGCGCCCAGCAGTACCAGGGCGAAGGTCAGCAGCAGGGTGGCGATGGGGTGGTCGATGCACCAGGCCGAGACGCCATTGCGGGTGTTCATGGCTGGCTCCTGCGGTCGGCCATCTCGGCAGGCGCCGGGGCATCAGGGGTGATCTCGACCCTGGAACCGGGTTTGAGGCGCGACTGGCCGTCGAGCACCAGCTGGTCCCCGGCCTTGACCCCGGCGACGATGTTCAGCGTGCTGTCCTGGTACAGCACCTTGACCGGCACGCTGGTGACCTTGTCGCCGTCGACGCGGTAGACGAAGTGGCCATCGATGCTGCGTTGCACCACCGGGGGCGGTACCACCAGGGCGTCTTCGTCCATTGCCGTGCGCAACCGTACGGTGACCAGTTGCCCCGGCCACAGCAGGCCGTCCTTGTTGTCGAATTCTGCCTTGACCCGCACCGTGCCGGTGTTGGCCGAAATCTGGTTGTCGATCAGCGCAAGGTGGCCTGCGCCCAGCAGGTTGCGCTCGCCATCGGCATCCATGTAGGCCTCGACCAGCGCAGGCGTTTGCGCCTTCAGCAGGCCTTGCAGGGTCGGCAGCATCTGTTGCGGCAGCGAGAACTCCACAGCGATCGGGTCGATCTGCGTCACGCTGAACAGCCCTTGGGTGTCGCTGGTGCGCACCAGGTTGCCGGGGTCGATATTGCGGATGCCGACGCGCCCGGTTACCGGTGAGCGTATCTGGGTGTAGGAGAGTTGCACCTCGGCATTGGCGATGGCCGCCTGGTTGCCCTTGACCGTGGCCTGCAGCTGGTTGACCAGTGCCTGTTGCTGGTCGAGGGTTTGCTTGGACACGCCATCATCGCTGCTGAGCAGGCGGTAGCGCTTGAGGTCGACGCCGGCCACCTGGATCTGTGCCTGGCTTTGGCCGAGTTGTGCACGGGCCTGGTCAAGGCTGGCGCGGATGCTGCGGTCGTCGAGGGTGGCGAGCAGGTCGCCTTGCTTGACCCACTGGCCTTCCTTGACCAGCACTTGAGTGAGTATCCCCTCCACTTGTGGCCGGACCTCGACGCTGTGCAGCGACAGCACCGAGCCGATGGCGCTGGCATAGCGCGGCACGTCCTGCTGGGCGACGCTGACCACGCGTACCGGTATGGCGGTTTGGGCGCGAGTAGCCGGTGCGGGTTGGCGCTGGCTGAACCAGATGCCTGCTACCACCAGGGCCAGGAGCGCCAGGGCGGCGAGGAAGGCAGAGCGGGACGGACGTCGCATCGGTGCGGGCACCTTGGCCAGAAGGGAGGGAAACGGTTGTCTGTACTCAATCTTATAGCCCCCGAACCAGGTCGGCAGCGTGACGGCTGGCTGACAGCGCTGTCAGTTTCGCGTGCCGCAGAAGGCGATCCCGTGTAGGAGCGGCCTTGTGTCGCGATCGGGCCGCGAAGCGGCCCCGGCAATCTATGTGGTAACGCCGAAATCCTAGGGCTGCTTCGCAGCCCGATCGCGACACAAGGCCGCTCCTACAAGGGGATCGCGTACGTCTTGTTTAGAAACCGATGAAGGCGTAGTACACCGGGGTTTCGCTGGTAGTGCGCAAACCAAGCCCCTGCAAGCTGGCGACCAGCGTTTCATCCTCCACATGCAAGGTCCACTGCCCATCGTTATCCCACTGCTCGCGCGCCAGCGCCGTGGCAAACGCGCCCATGTCCGGCAGGTAGGCGGTAAAGCCATTGCCCTTGAGCGCACTGGTGGTCATGCCCAGCGCCTGGCATACCGCCACCTTGGCGGCAATGTCATCGCGGTCGGCCTGTCGCGAGGCTTGCACCAGTGCTTCCAGTTCCGCATCCACCAGTTGCGTGCCGTGAATCAGCTCTGGCCCTTGCTGCCAGGCTTCCGGCGGGCAGTCCTTGCTGTCCGGGCGCAGCGGAATGTGCGGGTTGATTTCTACCGGGTAGATGCGACAGACCAACGGGCGCTGGTCGTAGATGGTGCACAGGTCGTTGTCGTCGAGGTTGCGGCAACGCCCGGGGTTGAACGCGGCGAAGGTCACCGACACACGTGCCTCGCCGTCGCCGCAGGCCACTGGATACGAGCGGCGCAACACATGTTCGCGCTGCTCAGGCGGCATGCCGGGGCCATCGGCCACGAAGGCCTCGATCAGCACTATCACCTGGCCGGCATCATCTGCCCAGCGGCGGGCCTCGGCCAGCGTCAGGGGCACATGGTGCCCGGTGCAGCACTTGCCGCAGCCGGTACAACCGAATCGCAAGCTGTCGGTCACTTGGCTTCCGGGCTCCACTCGCTGATGAAGGCACGCTGGTGCTGGCGGTCGTACAGGCACAGCTCGGTGCCGGTGCGTTGCTGCATGTGCTTCTGCGGGTAGACGCCTTCGACCAGCAGGGCGCTCATGCCGACCTGGTCATCGAACTCGGCGGGCTTGCCGCGGGCGTGGGCATCCTTGAACTGGCTGGCGGCCAGGCAGGCCTTGAGCATCTGTTGGCGCTGCTCGTTCCAGGCCTGGCTGCTGGAGGCCTGGGCGATACCGCTGAAGAGGGCGCAGGTGATCAGGATAGAGCTGAAAAACTTCATACGCGATTCCGGCAAGTTGCTTGCGAGGGGCGCGAATTATGCCCGACTCACCCCCGGCGGCAAGCCGGGGAGTTTGTCGCTTAATATATCAGTGCTCGGCAAACACCACGGTACGTGCGGCCACCACCAGACAATCGGTCAGCTCTGGCGAGGAGAACTTGGTGAGGATGGCGTTGGCCCCGGCCTGGGTTGCCTTCTCGCTGCTCATGGCGCTGTCCAGCGAGGTGTGCAGCAGCACGTACAGGTGCTGGAAGTCAGGGGTTTCGCGCAGGGTACGGGTGAAGGCGTAGCCGTCCATTTCGCTCATTTCGATGTCGGAGACGATGATGTTGATCTCCTGGGCGGTGCCTTGCAGCTCCAGCAACACGTTGATGGCGTCTTTGGCGCTGCGCGCGGTGTGGCATTCGATGCCCAGGTTACGCAGGGTGTGCACCGACTGCTGCAGCGCCACCTGGCTGTCGTCCACCACCAGGATATTGGCGGCGGCCAGCAGGCTGGCGTCTTCTTCGCTCAAGGTGCCGTGAGGCGGTTCGGCCTGCGGTGGGGCGATGGAGTGGATGACTTTTTCGATGTCCAGCACCTGCACCAGGGTGTTGTCGACGCGCGTCACGCCGGTGATGTACGAGCGGTTGCCCGAAGCAAAGGGCGGCGGTTTGATGTCGGTGCTCAGGCAATGCACGATGCGGCTCACCGCCTGCACATGCAGGCCTTGGCGCGAGCGGCTGATCTCGGTGACGATCAGGCAGCCGCCTTGCGGGTCTTCCAGTGGCCGCTCGCCGATGGCGCGTGACAGGTCGATGACCGACAGCGAATGGCCACGCAGGGTCGCCACACCTTTCACGTTGGGGTGCGATTCCGGCAGCTTGGTCAGCGGCGGGCAGGGGATGATTTCGCTGACCTTGAGCAGGTTGATTGCCATCAACTTGCCGCTGCGCAGGGTGAACAGCAGCAGGGACAGCGAGTCCGCGCGGGCATTTTGCGTGGCCATGGTGACCTTCGGTGGGGAACAGGGGATAACTGGTTATCGGCCTGTTCAGGCTGGGCTTTAGCCTTGCTTTGCCGGCAATGGCCCAATCGCTCAGGCTCGCTCATTTCCCTGTAGGAGCAGCCTTGCGCTGCGAAGAGGCCGGCAAGGCAAAAGATCATCTTGGGCAGCGATGGCCTCTTCGCAGCACAAGGCTGCTCCTACAGCCACTACCGTTCCCGCAGGGCCTCCTTGGCCCGGTTCAGCGGCTTGATCAGGTAATCGAGGATGGTCTTCTCGCCGGTGCGGATATCCACCGTGGCAATCATCCCCGGCACGATCGCAAAGTGCTTGCCGGCCTTGTTCTGCAAGCTGTCCTGCTCGGTGCGGATGAACACCCGGTAGTAGTAGATTTCCGGTTTCACTTCATCCTGCAGGGTGTCCGGCGAGATCCCCACCACCTTGCCATCCAGCCCGCCATACACCGAATAGTCATAGGCACTGATCTTGACCTTGGCCGCTTGATCCGGGTGGATGAAGGCGATATCGCGCGGCGCGATGCGGGTTTCGATCAGCAGGCGTTCGTCCATCGGCACAATCTTCATCACCTGGCCACCGGGCTGCACCACGCCGCCCAGGGTGTTGACCTCGATGTCCTTGACGATGCCCCGCACCGGCGAGCGCAGGGTCAGGCGGGTAAGCGAGTCACTGCGCCCGCGGACCACTTCCGACAGGCTGTCGGCCTCGGCGCTGGCTTTGGCCAGCTCTTCCCGGGCACGCACCAGGTAGTCGGAGCGGGCTTCGTTGGCCTTGAGCTCCAGCTCCGAACGCTGGCGGTTCAGGCGGATCACTTCAACCCGGCTGGAGGCGCCCATCTTTGCCAGGTTCTCGGTAATCTTCAGCTCGCTGCGCACCAGTTGCAGCGAGTCCTGGATGCCCGCCAGGGTCTGCTCCAGGCCGCGGCGACGTGTCTGGTACAACGCGGTTTCGGCTTCGATCAGGTCGGGCGAGTCGCGCAGGCTTTCCGGGAATGTCAGCGGCTTGCCCGTCACCTCGGCCTGCAGGCGGGCCTGGCTGGCCTTGGCAGCGCGGTACTTGGCGTCGCTCTCGCCAACACTGGAGGCAGTCTTGGTCGGGTCGAGCTGGGCCAGCACCTGGCCGCGCTCGACCAGGTCGCCTTCGGCCACGCTCATCTGCGCGACGATGCCGCCCTCGAACGACTGGATCACCTGCTCCCGCGAACTGGGGATCACCTTGCCGGTGCCGGTGGACACTTCGGTCACCTCGAACCAGGCGGCCCAGGCCAGGAACGCGGCAAGCATCAAGGCGCAAATGGTGATGATGCGGCCGGCGCGGAACACCGCCTGGTCGTCCTGCCCATCCAGGTAGGAGGCCGGGAGTTCATGGTTGCTCATGCCTGGGCTCCTTGCAGTTTGGCCAGCGCGGCATCGCGGGTGTCATCGATGACGATGCGCCCGCCGTCCAGCACCAGGATGCGGTCGACCCGTTGCAGCACGCTCAGGCGGTGGGTGGCGATCACCAGGGTGCGGCCCTGGCAGAAGCGTTCGAGGTTATCCAGCAGCTTGCGCTCGGTCATGTCGTCCAGCGACGCGGTCGGCTCGTCCAGCAGCAGTACTTGCGGCTGGCGCACCAGCAGGCGCGACAGCACCAGGGCCTGGCGCTGGCCGCCGGACAAGCCCAGGCCGCCTTCCAGGATCAGGTGGTCCATGCCCTTGGGCAGGCGGCGGACGAAGTCCAGCGCGCCAGTGGCAGCCAGCGCGGCTACCAGCTCCTGGTCACTGGCCTGGCCGGCGCCGAGGGTGAGGTTTTCCCGCAGGGTGCCGTGGAACAAGCGCGCGTACTGTGGCAGCAGGCCCACGTCACGGCGCAGGTCGGCAGGGTCGAGGTGGCCCATGGCGATGCCGTCCAGGCTGACCTCGCCTTGCACCAGGTCCATAGCCCCTCCCAAGGCTTGCAGCAGGGTCGACTTGCCGGCGCCGTTGCGCCCGAGCACGGCAATGCGCTCGCCCGGCTGGATATCCAGCTGGCCGATGTTCAGCACTGGCGGGGACTCCTCGCTGTAGCGGAAGTTGGCCTGGCGCAAGCGGTACTCGCCACGAATCGCCGGCAGGTGTACGCGGGCTTCGCCTTCGGGGTGGTCGACCGGTGACTGCATCAGCTTGTCCAGCCCTTGCAGGGCCACCTTGGCCTGCTGCCAGCGGGTCAGTACATGGGTCAGCTGCGCCAGTGGCGCCATCATCCGCGACGACAGCATCGACGCCGCCACCAGGCTACCGGTAGTAAGGTCGCCGGCGATGACCATCGGTGCGCCGACCACGATGACCACGGCAAACACCGCGCCCTGCACGTTCTGGGTCCAGGTCACCAGGCCGTTGGTGAGGGTGCGCAGGCGCAGGTTGGTGTGGGCGCAGGCGGCGTTGTACTGGTTCCACTGCCGTTCGAAGCGTGCTTCGGCCTGCAGTGCCTTGATCTCGTCCAGGCCCTGGATGCTTTCTACCAGCATGGCGTTGCGCAGCGCCGACTCACGCATGGAGGCATTGGCCAGCCGCGCCAGGCGCCGTTGCGCCAGTACCCCAGGCACCACCATGGCCAGCAGCGCGGCTAGCGGGATGAACACCAGCACGCCGCCGATCAGCCAGAACACGAACAGGAACAACAGGAAGAACGGCAGGTCGGCCAGCGCCGTGGCGGTGCTGGAAGTGATCAGGTCGCGGATCGATTCCAGCTCGCGCAACTGCGAGATGAACGACCCGGTGGACTTCGGCCGCACCGAGTTGCGCAGGCGAAGGGCATGCCCGTAGACCAGGTCGCTCACCCGCAGGTCGGCGCGTTTGCCGAGCAGGTCGGTCACCTTCAGCCGCAGCAGGCGCATGCTGAAGTCGAACACCAGCGCCAGCACTACACCCCCGAACAACACGTACAGGGTTGGCAGCGACTCGGCCGGGATCACCCGGTCGTACACCTGCATCGAGAACAGAACCCCCGCCAGGGCCAATACGTTGGCGACCAGCGAGGCGACCATCACTTGCCCATAGGGGCGCAGGTCGCGCAGCACGATGCGGGCAAACCAGTGGCGGTCGTAGGGTGCGGTGTAGTCATCGGTGCGCACATCGCGCAGTGGCCGAGCCGGGCGCAGCAGCGCAACGCGGTTGATGCGGCCCTTGAGGCTGTCGCGGGGCAGGCGAGAGGTCAGGCCCTGGTCACCGGCAAACACCACCGCCAGGTCGTCCTCTTCGGTGACCGACTCCACCACTGCCAGCTGGCCATCGTCCAGTTCCAGTACCAGCGGTGTACGCCACTGTCGCAAGCCCTTGGCGTCGAAGCGCACGAAGCGCAGGGCCAGGCCGGCCTGGCGCGCCATGTGGCGAAGGATTTCATCCAGCGGGCGGGCATCCTCGACGGCGGCCAGGCGAATACGCTGGGGCGACACGTCCAGGCGGTAGTGGTGCGCCACCTGCAGCATCACTTCCAGCCACGGCCCAAGGTCCGGTCGATGAGGCGCTTCGGCCGCGGGGGCCGTGGGTTGTTCAGGCAGGGTCACATTGATCGAATCGGTCATGGCTGGATCTCCACCCCTTGCAGGTTGCGCCCCTCAAGGCCAAAGGCCGTGCGCAGGGCGCCGGTGTTGTACAGGCAGTCGACATCCAGGCGCAGCAGGTCGGAGCGGGTGCCGGCGAGTTCGAAGCGTGACTGGTAGATCTCCTGCTCGGCGTTGAGCAGGTCGAGCAGGGGCCGCGTGCCCAGGTCCAGGTACTGGCGGCCGTAGAGCATCCGCGCTTCCTGGATGCTGACCTGGCGCGCTTCCAGCGAAGTCAGCCGGCGGCCTAGCCCGGAGGTTTGTGCCATGGCCTCGGCCAGGCCACGACGGGCTTGCAGGCGGGCCGCATCTTCGGCGGAGTCGGCGGCGGTCAGGGCGTGACCGGCGGCGCGGCTGCGGGCACTGATGGCACCCCCTTGATAGATAGGTACCTCGACGTTCAGGTAGATGCCCGCCTGGGTCCGGTCCATGCGTGAGTTGTCGCGGTTGTAGTCGTTGTCCAGGTAGTGGTTGACCTGCGGTTGCAACGACAGGGTCGGGTAGGCCTCGGCCTTGGCCTGGGCCAGCTCGGCCTGGCCCTGGGCGCGCTGGGCGAGGGCCATCAGCACGGCAGGCAGGCGGTCATCGCCTTGCGAGGGCCGCTTGCAGGCCTGATTCAGCGCTGCTGGCGAATCCTCGGCCAGCGCCGGTGGGGTGATGCGCCCCATCAGCGCCGCCAGGGTCGAACGCCAGCGCTCGTACTGCGACTGGTATTCCTCCAGCGTGGCGCGGGCGCTTTCCACCCGTGACTCTGCCTGCACCACGTCGGAGCGGGTGCTGGCGCCCATGTCGCTGCGCTGGCGGGCCATGCCGGCAATGTCACCGACCCCGCGAATCTGGTCGCGGGCAATGGTCATCAGTTGCTCGTAGCGGCGAGTTTCGATCCAGGCATAAGCGGTGTCGCGGGCCAGGTCGTCGACCACCAGCAGGATATTGGCCTGGGCGCGCGCGGCGGCCGCCTGGGCCGCGCTGACGGCACTGTCGACCTTGCCGAAGTCGTAGAGCATCTGCTTGAGCGACAGGTTCAGGGCCTGGCTGTTGCGGTCGCCGCCATAACCGGTGTCATAACCGGTGCGGATACCGCCGGAAATCTGCGGGTAATACCCGGCGCGGGCGACGTTGATGCCTTCGCCCTGCTTATAGAGGTTGCCGATGGCCTCGGCGATGCTGGGGTGCCATTGAGCGGCCTGCAGCACCGCGTCGGTCAGCCCCAGCCGCTCGCCACTGGCGACCGGGGCCATGCCGGTGGCGGGGCGTGCGGGCACCGCTTCGGGCGCATCGCGTAACAGCGATGGCCCGATCTGGCGCAGTTGAGGGTCTATGTCATCGGCTGCCTGGGCAACCGGGTGGAAGTTCAGGGCCAGGAGCCCGAAGGCTCCCAGCAACAGCGGTGACAGCGGACTGCTTCGCTTCACATAGTTCCCTTACTGCTGGTCGTCCTTGCCGCCGGGCATTTGCCCGGCGGGTTTGCAGCGGCCTCAGACCACATGGATACCGTTCTGCACCCACAGGTGGTGGCTTGGATCCTCCTGGGCCGTGTATTGGTTATAGTCGATACCGTCGGCAGTTTGGTTCCCGACCAGCGTCCAGTTGTCCGTCATGTGAACCGAGTCTTTGTCGTCCCCTTTGATGATGAGTGTGTCGGTGCCGGTTTCGGTGATTGCCACCACGTCCGCCAGGTTCAGGGTAAGCGCCACCGAACTGGTGTCGTTGAGGTCGATGACTTCGATGTCGTGCACGCGCCCGGCCAGGTTGCCCAGGTCGATGCTGGCATCGCCGCCGCCCCACAGCAGGGTGTCGGTACCCGTACCACCCTCGACGCTGGCGAAGTTCTGGTCGACCACCACCAGCGTGTCGTTGCCCGCACCACCCTGCAGGGTGATGTGGCCACCCTGGCTGCCATCGAGGTGGTCGTTGCCGTCGGTGCCGGCGATCACATCGGTGGCGGCTGCCAGGCTGGCCAGCGCTACGGCCTCGTCACCGGTGTCGGCCTGCAGCGAAGTGAAGGTGGTGAGGCCGGCAGCATTGTCCAGGTTGACGGTCAGCGTTGCGGTGTCGGTGGTGCCGTTCGGGTGGGTCAGCTCGTAGGTGAAGGTGTCGTGCTGGCCGACCACCGCCGAGGTAAGCCCCGGGTTGAGCGTGTAGGTGTAGCTGCCGTCGGCATGCACCAGCAGCGTGCCGTAGGTGCCGGCCACGCTCACCCCGTTGTAGCCCGGGATGGTGTAGGTGTTGGCCGCTGTCAGCACGCTCAGCACGGTCAGTGCCGAACCGACGTTGTCGTCACTCAGCAGGTTGCCGGTGGCTGCCGTGGCGCCGCTGACCACGAACTCGGTCAGGTGCGTGGTGGTGGCGTTGAGGCTGGTGGTGATGGAGCTGAGCAGGCCGATGCCGCCGGCGGTGACACGTACGTGGTAGGTGCCGGTCCCCTGGTTCTGGAAGGTATACCCCGCGCCGCCACCCAGCAGGCTGATCAGTGAACCACCCGGCACCGACTGCACCAGCACGTACTGGCCGGTGGCCGGGTTGAGCTTGAGCAGCTCGATGGTGGTGCCGTTGAGCAGGCTCAACAGGTTGGTGGAGTTGACCACCACCTGCAGGTTGGCCGTGGTATCGGCGGCAACCGTGGTGGTGTAGGTGGCCTGGCGGGTACCGATCACCGGCAGGCTCAGCGAGCCCAGCGTACTGCTGCTGGTGTCCACGCGGTTGGCCAGGGTGACGTGGCTGGTACCGACATCGTTGACTGCGTCGACCACCGTGGCCGGTGCAGCGTAGTTGGTGTTGCTCCAGACCTCCGTGGCTTGCGGGCTGTCGATGCGCACGTACAGGTTGGCGGTATCGGACAGGCCGTTCGGGTGCACCAGCTGATAGCTGAACACGTCCACCTTGCCGACACTGTTCGGGCTGCCGTTAGGCGTGTAGGTGTAACTGCCATCGGCACTGATCACCAGGGTGCCGTACTGGCCCTGGACCGTGGTCGAGGTACCGGCCGAGACATAGCTGCCGTTTTTCAGCACTTGCAGCACGGCGGCGCTGTCCGGGCCACGGGCGTCGACCGCGCCATCGGTGCCCACGTCGGTGATGACGTTGCCCGAGGTGGCCGTGCCGGTGCCGGTGAACTGGGTCAGGCTGGTGGAGGTGATGTCCAGCGTGGTGCTCACGTTGGTCACCAGGCCGATGCCGCCACTGCCCACGGTCAGCCGGTAGTCACCGGCTTGCAGCACGCCGATGTCCACCTGCAAACCGATCGGCAGCACGATCAGGTCGAGCAGGCCCTGCGTGTTACCGGTGGCGATGGTCACCCAGGCACCGCTGGCGTCTTTTACCTGCAGGGTGAAGCTGGTGTTGTTGAGCAGCGCCAGCACGCTGTTGGTGGTCAGTGTGAGGGTCGGATCGGCCGTGGTGCCTGCCGCCACCGTCCAGGTGTAGGTCTTCGAGAAGCCCGACAACAGCGTGGTGAAGCTGTCTGTGTAAGTCTTGGTGGCACTGACCGCTGCCAGGTTGACCGTGGCCGTGGCCAGGTTGTCGCTGGCGATGACCGGCGCGTTGGCATCCACATCCGGCGCGGTGACGTTGACGTTGCCCGACACGTTGCCGCGCGGGTCGCTGAGGGTCACCGAGAGGATCTGGCCGTTGTCCTGAGGCGGGCTCAGGGTCACGGTAAAGGTGCCGTTCGGCTGCACCGTCGTGGTTTGCAGCACGGTACCGCTGGCGCTGCGTACGGTCACGGTGGCGCCCACTTCGCCAGTACCGGTCAGGGTACCGCCGTCGGCACTGATCAGCAGGTTGCCGGCAGCCGCAGGCGGGGTCAGGTCTGGTGCGGTCAGTGTAGTGCCGGTGGAGACGTTGCCGACGCTGTCGGTGAGGGTGACGCTGAGTGCCTGGTTGTCGATCTGCGCCGCAGTCAGGCTGACCACGAACAGGCCGTTGCTGCCCACCGTCGCGGTCCCCAGCACGGTGCCGGCGCTGTTGCGCACGGTGACCGTGCTGCCGATCTGGCCAGAACCGCTGACCGAGGTGCCGTTGGCGTTGATGGTGGCCAGCGGTGCGGCTGGCGGGGTGGTGTCTGGCGCGGTCAGGCTGGTGCTACCGGACAGGTTACCGGCAGCATCGGCCTGGCGCACCACCAGCAGTTGCCCGTCGTTCTGTGGCGAGGCCAGGTTGATGGTGAAGGTGCCGTCGGCTTGCACCACTCCGGTGCCGACCTGGCCGTTCGGGCCCTGGACCGTCACGGTGGCGCCCGCTTCACCGTTACCGGTGAGCACGGTTCCCGCGCCGTTGATGGTGACGTTGGTCGGTGTTGCAGGTGGTTGCACGTCCGTGGCGGTGTAGCTGGTACTGCCGGACACATTGCCCGCAGCATCGGCCTGGCTCACGCCCAGTACTTGGCCGTTGAGCTGTGCGGCGTTCAGGTTGACGGTAAACACGCCACCGCCATTCACTACCGCGGTGCCGAGCACGTTGTTGCTGGCGTCGCGCACGGTCACCGTGGCACCGGCTTCACCGGTGCCGGTCAGCACCAGGCCGTTCAGAGACAGCCCGGTCACCAGCGGGTTGGCCGGTGGCGTGATGTCGGCGGCTTGCAGGAAGGTCGGCTGCGATTCACCGCCTACCAGTGCTACAGCAGTCACCGAAATATGCTGGCCGTTGAGCTGCGCTGTGTTCAGCGTCAGGGTAAAGGTGCCGTTCAGGGTAGCGCCGCCTGTGCCGATCAGGTTGCCTGCGGCATCGTAGACGCGGATGCCCACGCCACTCGGCGCATTACCGGCCAAGGTCAGGCCGTCGCTGCCCAGCGTCACGTTGGTGGGGGGCACTGGCGGTGCGATCAGTGGGGTGACGTACGTCGCGACCGCGGAGGTATTGATGCCGTCGGATTGCGTCACTGCCAGGGTTGCCAGCGAGCCCGCCGCCGGCACCAGCGTTATCTGGAAGTTACCCGCGGCATCTACGGTGCCAGTGCCGATCACCGATCCGCCGCGGCTGATGGTGACGGTGGCATTAGGCTCGCCCTTGCCGGTCAGCACATCGAACGTGTTGTTGATGGCCATGTCGGTGACCACCCCAGGCGGTGAAGTGTCGTTGGTCTGATAGGGCACAACCACAGACGCGTTGCCGGCATCGTCCGTGGACACCACCGTGAGCAACTGGCCGTTGTTCTGCGGCGGGTTGATCGGCACGGTGAACTGGCCGTTTGCACCCACTTCCACGATGCCTACGACGTTGTTGTCCGGGTCGCGCACCGTGATGGTGGTGCCGGCTTCTGCCGTACCGGTCATCGACGTGCCTGCCGGGTTGAGCAACAGGTTATCGGGTTGCACTGGCGGCGTGAGGTCTGGCGCGTTCACCTGCAGGGGCGCCGACGGGTTACCGGTGGCGTCCTGGGCGATGACGGTGAGGACTTCGCCGTTGATCTGCGGGTTGTTCAGGTTGAGGACAAAGGTGCCGTCCGGGTCGACCGTCACCTGGCCCAGCAGGTCGCCGTTGTTGTTGACCACGGTGACACGCGTGCCGGCTTCGGCAGTACCGATCACCTGGGTACCGCTGTCGTTGATGGTGGCGATCACGGTGGCCGGTGGCGTGGTGTCCACCGCCGTGACCGAACTGATTGGTGAGATGTTGCCGGCTGCATCGGTCAGGGTTACCTGCAGTACCTGGCCGTTGAGCTGCGCGCCATCAAGCTCGACGATGAAGGTGCCGTCGGCGCCCACTGTGCCGGTACCGACCTGCGTGGTACCGACGAAGACGCGCACGGTGGCGCCCACTTCGCCGACTCCGCCCAGCTCGTCGCCTGCCGCATTGAGCCGCAGCTCGGTTGCCGCCGCAGGTGGCGTGTGGTCCGGCGCTCGCACGTCGACTGGCAGGCTGACGTTGCCGGGTGGGTCGGCCTGCAGCACCGACAGCAACTGGTTGTTGATTTGCGCGGGTGACAGTTCGACGCGGAAGCTGCCGTCGGCAAGCACGGTACCTGTGCCCAGTACGGTACCGGCGGCGTTGCTCACGATTACCGTCGCGCCGGCTTCGCCTTGGCCGCTGACCACACTGCCGTCGGCGTTGATCACCACCTGGGTGAGCGGTGCTGGCGGGGTGAAGTCCGGGGTTTGCAGGGTTGCCACCGCCGACACGTTGCCGGCCGCATCGGCCTGGGTGAAGCTGAGCAGCTCGGCGTTGCCCAGTGCCGGGTTCAGGGTGATGGTGAAGTGGCCGCTGGCATCGACGATGGCGCTGCCGATTTCGTCGCCGGCCGGGTTGGTCACGGTCACCAGCGCGCCTGCTTCGCCACGGCCGGTGAGGGTGACGCCATCCCCGGAAACGGCCAGTTCGGCAGGCGCCGTTGGCGGCGTAGTGTCGGGTGCAGTGATGGCGCTGGCGGCAGACTGGTTGCCAGCCGCATCGGTCAGCACCACTTGCACTTGCTGGCCGTTGGCCTGAGGCGATGTGAGGTTGACCTGGAAGGTGCCGTCGGCACGCACCGTTGCACTGCCCAGCACCGACCCATCGGCGGCGATTACCCGCACGGCGGCACCTGCTTCACCAGTACCGTCGAGCAGGCTGCCACCCCCGGCGAAGGCCAGGTTACCGGCAGCATCCGGGGCGACGCGGTCAGGGGCGATCAGGCTGACGCTGTTGGACTCGTTGCCGGCCACATCGGACTGGCTGGCGCTGAGCTGTTCGCCGTTGATCTGTGCGGCGCCCAGGTTGACGCTGAAGTTGCCGCTGGCATCGACCACGGCCGTACCCAGTTCGATACCGCCTTCGCCAAGCACGGTAACGGTGGCACCTGCCTCGCCGCGGCCACTGAGCACAACGCCGTCGCTGGACAGCACCAGGTTGGTCAGCGGTTGCGGTGCCGTGGTGTCCGGTGCCTGCAAGGTGGCAGGCAGCGATACGCTGCCATCGGTGCCCGTTGCGCTGACCTGCAGCACTTCACCATTGGCCTGAGCACTGCCCAGGTTGACCGTGAAGGTACCGTCGTTGGCAACCGGGCTGCTGCCCAGCAATACGCCGTTGGGGCCATACACCTTGACTGTGCTGCCCGCGTCGGCCGTGCCGGTCACCGACAGGCCGTCGCCGGCCAGTACCAGGTTGTCCGGTGTTGCCGGTGCCAGAACACCCGGCGCAGTGACGCTTTGCGCAGGGGAGACGTTCTGTGCGGCATCGGCCTGGACCACGCTCAGGCTTTCACCGGTGATCGCGGCCGGCGACAGGGTGACGCTGAAGTGGCCGTCGGCGCCGACCGTGGTGGTGCCCAGCACGGTATTGTCGGGTGCCCGCACGGTCACGGTTGCGCCTGCTTCGCCATTACCTGTCAGCGTGGCGCCACTGGCGGAAACCGCCAGGTTGGTCACGGCGGCTGGCGGTGTGGTGTCGGCTGCGGTGTAAGGCGCGGTCGGCGACACGTTGCCGGCTGCGTCGGTGGCGGTCACCTGCAAGGTCTGGCCATTGGTCTGGGCGCTGTTGAGGGCGACCTGGAAGGTGCCGTTGCTGCCGGCTACCGCCGTGCCCAGCACGTTGCCGCTGGCATCGCGTACGGTCACGGTGCTGCCGGCTTCGGCGTTACCAGTCAGTTGCAGCCCGGTACCGGACAGGGCGAGTGCGGTGGGAACTGCAGGCGGGGTGAAGTCCGGCGCGGTGACTGCCACGGCGGTGGAGGTGTTGTTGCCCGCGTCCGTCTGCGTAACGCTCAGGTGCTGGGCGTTGAGCTGGGCACTGTTGAGTGTGAGGGTAAAGCTGCCATTGGCCGCCACCAGGCCGGTGCCGATGATGGTGCCATCCGGGCCGCGTACGGTAACTGTGGCGCCGGCTTCGCCCAGGCCGGTCAGGGTCAGGCCGTTGTTGTTCAACACCACGTCGGTCAGCGGCGCTGGTGGTGTCAGGTCCGGGGTCGTCACATTGACTGCTGGCGACGTGTTGCCGGCGGCATCCACTTGCGTGACGCCGATAGCCTGGCCGTTGGCTTGCGGGGTGTCGAAGGTCACCGTGAAGCGACCGTCGGCGCCCACCGTGGCGGTCCCGAGCACCGCACCGGCAGCGTTGCGTACCTGTACCGTAGCGCCCACCTCACCGCTGCCGGAAAGCTGCCGGCCATCCTGGCTCAACTGCGGGTTACTGATGGCCGCTGGCGGTGTGCGGTCTGGTGTGGCCAGGCTGGCTGGGCCGGAGACGTTGCCCGCAGCATCGCTGAGGGTGACCTGCAGCGGGCTGCCGGTGACTTGCGCGCTGGGCAGGGTGATCTGGAACTGGCCGCTCTGGTTGACGGTGCCAGTGGCCAGGATGGCGCCGCTGGCGTCGCGTACAGTGACGCTGGCACCGGCTTCACCCTGGCCGCTGAGCACGGTGGCCGCACCGTTGAGGCTGAGGTTGCTGGCCGCCAGCGGTGCCTGCAGGTCGGGCGCCTGCAGGGTGGCCGCGAGCGAAACGTTACCGGCAGCATCCGCCTGGGTCACGATCAGGCTCTGCCCATTGGCCACGGCCGGCGAGAAGCTGATGCTGAACAGTCCATTGCTGCCGACGGTGGCGGTCCCCAGCAGCGTGCCCTGGGCATCTGTCACGCGCACGGTGGCACCCACTTCGCCTTGGCCGGTCAGCGTGCTGCCGGTGGCGTTGAGGGTTACCTGGGCCGGCGCGTTCGGGGCCGTAGTGTCATTGGCGACGACGATGGCTGGCACCGAAGGCTGGCCATCGACGGTAGCCTTGGCACTGACCTGCAAGGTCTGGGCGTTGAGCTGGGCGTTCTGGAAGAACACACGGAAGGTGCCGTCGCTGCCAACCGTGGCGGTGCCCAGGGTGGTGCCCCCGGAGGTCACGGTAATCAGCGAGCCGACTGTACCTTGGCCGGTCAACAGGAAGCCGTCGGCGCTGATGGCAAGGGCCGACGGTGTGGCCACTTCCGTGCCTGTCGGGCCAGCTACCGGCACCTCGGGTGATTCATTGCCGGCAGGGTCGATCACCACCACAGCGACGGTTTCGCCGGTTGCCAACGGCGGGTCGACCGGCACCACGAAGGTACCGTCCGGCCCTACGGTTACGGTGCCGCGTACGGTGTCATCCGGGTTGCGGATTTCGACCGTGCTGCCAGGCTCGGCGGTGCCGCCGACCGTGCCGCCGTCCGGGCTCACGCTAATGCCGGTGGCCGGCAGGGGATCGGTGGTGTCCGGTGCGGTGACAGAGACCGGCGCCGAGTCATTACCGGCTGCGTCGGTCACCACCACGGTCACGGTCTGGCCGTTGTTCTGCGGGGTATCCAGCGGCACGCTGAAACTGCCATCCGGGTTGACCGGCACAGTGATCACATTGCCGGCCCCATCGCTCACGGTCACCGAACTGGCGCCAGGTGCGTTACCAGTCACAGCAGTGCCATCGCCGTTGACGGCCACGTCGGTCGGCAGGGCCGGTGGGGTGATGTCCGGTGCAACGATCTGGCTGGCTTGCGAGACATTGCCGGCGGCATCGATCAGCGTCACATCGAGGGCCTGGCCGTCCAGTTGGGCGGGCGACAGTGGCACCGTGAAGTTGCCGCCTGCTGGGACGACGATGGTGCCTATCAACGTGCCGTCGGCAAGCCGCACTTCTACCGTGGAACCTGGCTCACCGGTACCCTGGATGGCGCTGCCGCCCGGGGTAATGGAAAGGCCCGCAGGCGCAGTGGGCGCAGTGCTGTCGTCAGCGGTGAAGGTGGCCGACGGCGAGGCATTGCCGCCGCCATCGATCAGCACCACCGACAATACTTCACCGTTGGTCTGGGCGGGGGCAAGTGTCACTTCGAACGTGCCGTCTGTATCCACCGCAATGGTGCCTAGCAGGTCACCCGCGGCATTGCGTACCTCTACGGTGCTGCCAGGCTCGCCCTGCCCGCTGAGCACGGTGCCGGTAGGGTCAAGGCCCAGGCCTTGCGCCGGCAGCGGTGCCTCGAGGTCAGGTGCAGTGACGGTGCCAGCGAGCGAGTCGTTGCCAGTATTGTCGGCCTGGGTGACAGACAGCGTCTGGCCATTGAGCTGTGGCGGGTCGATTGTCACCTGGAAGGTACCGTCAGGCTGGACCGTTGCGGTGCCCAGTATGGCGCCGCCAGTGCCGGTCACGGTCACCTGCGCACCTGGCTCGCCGCTGCCGCTCAGGCTGCTGCCGTCGCCAGCCAGAATCAGGCCGGTGGGTATATCGGGTGCCTGGGTATCCGGTGCTGGCAAGTCGACTGCCGCTGACAGGTTGCCAGCCGGGTCGCGTTGCTCCACGGTCAGTGCCTGGCCGTTGGTCTGCGGCGTGTCGAGGGTGATTTCGAATGCGCCGCCAGCGCCGACCACGGTGCTGCCCAGCACGCTGCCGTCCGGCCCGCGCACGGTGACGGTGGCACCGGGTTCGCCGTTGCCGGTGACCGTGGTGCCGGTGCCATCGATGGCCGGGGTGGTGACCACTTGCGGAGGGGTGGAGTCGGGTGCAGTGAAGTCTACGGGCCCTGCGCTGTTGCCCAGGTTGTCAGTGGCTTCGACTGTGAGGCTTTCACCATTGCGCTGCGGTGCGTTGAGGGTGACATCGAAGCGGCCGTCGGCGCCTACGGTGGCGGTGCCCAGCACGTTGCCGTCGGCGTCGCGCACGGTGACGATGGAACCGTTCTGGCCTTGGCCGGTGAGGTGAATGCCAGCGCTATCGATGGCCAGCCCCGAGGGTTGCAGCGGGCCATCGGTGTCCGGTGCCACGATGGTGGCGGTCGAGGTATTGCCCGCTGGGTCGCGCAGTACCACGTCCAGTTCCTGACCGTCGGTCTGCGGCGGGATCAGGACCACGCTTATCACGCCGTCGGCACCGACCTGAGCGTTGCCCAGCACAGTGCCGTCTGCACTGATCACCTGTACGGTGGTGCCCGCTTCGCCGCGGCCGGTGAGCAGGCCGCCATCGGCACTCAGTTGCAGTTCGCTGGCTTCATTGGGCGGGGTGATATCGGGGGCGGTGATCTGGGTCGGCAGCGAGCTGTTGCCAGCGCCGTCAACCGCCACCACATCCAGTGTCTCGCCGTTGGCCTGGGCCGGGCTCAGGCCGATGGTGAAGCTGCCATCCTGGCCGGCCTCAACGCTGCCCAGCACATTGCCCTGTGCGTCACGCACTTGCACCTGCGTACCGGCCGGTGCAGTACCGGAAACGCTGGAGCCGTCGCCGGCCACCACCACGCCACTCGGGCTTTCGGGCAGCGGGGTATCGGCAACGGTCACACTGACCCCTGCCGAGGTATTGCCGGCGGCATCGGTCTGCACCAGCACGATGTTCTCACCTGCGGCCAGCGGTGCTTCCAGGTCAACCACGAAGGTGCCATTGGGCGCCACGATGCCAGAACCGAGCACGACACCTTGGGTATCCCGCACTTCCACCGTGGCACCGGGCTCACCACGGCCAGACACGGCCAGGCTGCCATCGCCTGCAACCACGTCGGTGACAATCGTCGGTGCGGTGATGTCCGGGGCCACATAGCTCAGCGGCACCGAGGTGTTGCCTGCCGCATCGGTCACAGTGATGGACAGGGTTTCGCCATTGGCCTGTGGCGGGTCGAGGGTCAGGCTGAAGCTGCCATCCGGCCCGGCAATGGCGCTGCCGATCAGGTTGCCCGAGGCATCTTTCACTTCCACCCGGGCGCCCCCTTCTGCAGTGCCGACCAGGCTGTCGCCATTGCTCAGCACCAGGTCGGCGGGTTGCAGCGGTGCTACCTGGTCCGGCGCCGTCAGTGGGCTAGGTGTAGAGACGTTGCCGGCGGCATCGGTCAGGGTCACTTGCAGCGACGAGCCATCCACCACCGGGGTTGGCAGTTGCACATTGAAGCTGCCATCCGGTTGCACGGTGCCGCTTACCAGCACCTGGCCCTGATCGTTACGCACCTCCACAGTGGTGCCTGCTTCACCACGGCCGGACACCGTGCGGCCATCGACGCTGATCACCAGTTGGGTGGCAGGCGCTGGCGGTGTGGTATCACCGCCGTTATCAATGATCGGTGCAGTGACGGTGCCGGCTGTGGAGGCATTGCCTGCGGTATCGGTGGCGGTCACCTGCAATTGCTCGCCCGCCACTTGTGGCGGGGTGAGGCCGATGCTGAACGTACCGCCGGCACCGACCACGACGCTGCCCAGCACGGTAGTGCCGTCGGCTGCCAGCACACGCACGGTGCTGCCGGCCTCGGCACGCCCGGTCACCACGCTGCCGTTGGCGCTGACGGCGAGTTCGCTTGGTGCGGCAGGTGCGGTGATGTCGGGCGCGGTCACTTGTACCGGCAGTGACGAGGCCCCGTTGTTGTCGATGGCGACCACGTCCAGCAACTGGCCGTTGGCCTGGGCCGGGTTGAGCACCACGGTGAAGGTGCCCTCGGCACCCACCACGATGCTGCCGACCACGGCGCCGTTGGCGTCATGCACTTCCACGCGGCTGCCGACCGGCGCGGACCCGCTGACGCTGGTGCCATCCGCAGCGACTACCAGGTCGCTCGGGCTGGCCGGTGTGGGCACAAGCGGTACGTCGAAGGTCAAGGCCTCGGACGCATTGCCGCTGGCGTCGGTCTGCACCAGGCTCAGGCGCTCGCCCGGCAACGCGGCCGGGTCCAGGTCGAGCAGGAAGGTGCCGTTGGCGGTCACCGTGCCCGTGCCGATCACGGTGCCATTGACGTCGCGTACTTCGACGGTGGCCCCGGCTTCGCCGCGACCGCTCAGGGTCAGGCCGGCTGTACCGACCACGATGTTGCTGACTGCGGCAGGCGGCGTGGTATCCGGTGCATCGAACGGCAATGGGGTCGAGACATTACCCGCGGCGTCCACCAGGCGGATGTCGAGGACTTCGCCATTGGCCTGGGCAGGGGACAGGGTAACGCTGAAGCTGCCGTTCGGGTTGACCACGCCAGTGCCGATCACGTTGCCCGAGGCGTCGCGCACCTGCACGGTAGCGCCAGCTTCACCGCTACCGGTCAAGGTAACGCCGCCGGCCAGGTCCAGGCCGGTCGGCTGGGCGGGGGCCTGCAGGTCTGGGGTGGCCACCGTGCCAGGGGTGGAGGCATTGCCGGCGGCATCGGTCAGCACCACTTGCAGCGTACTGCCATCGTTCACCGGCGGGGCCAGGGTGATCTGGAAGGTGCCATCCGGGTTGACCGTTCCGTTGGCCAGCACGTTGCCTTGGGCATCGCGTACTTGCACGCTGGCGCCCGCTTCGCCACGGCCGTTCAGTTGGCCACCGGCCAGGCCGACGACCAGGTTGGTCGGGGCCTGAGGTGGCGTGGTGTCGACACCGTCGATGTCTGGGGCCGTGACACTACCGGCGCTGGAGGCATTGCCGGCGGCGTCGGTGGCGGTGACTTGCAGCACTTCACCGTCCACCTGTGCGGGGCTGAGGGTGATGCTGAAGCTGCCGGTGGCGCCCACTACCGCCGTACCCAGCACGGTAGTGCCATCGGCGGCCAGCACACGCACGGTGCTGCCCGCTTCGGCACGGCCGGTGACGACGGTACCGTTGGCATTGATCGCGAGTTCGCTCGGGGCGGACGGCGCGGTGATATCCGGCGCACTGATCTGCACCGGCAGGGACGATGCACCCGTGCCGTCGATGGCGACCACATCCAGCAGCTCGCCGTTGGCCTGGGCCGGGTTGAGGATGACGGTGAAGGTGCCTTCGGCGCCCACTACCACGCTGCCGACCAGGTTACCGTTGGCATCGCGTACTTCCACGCGGCTGCCGGCCGGTGCAGCACCCGTGATGCTGGTGCCATTAGCCGCCACCACCAGATCGCTTGGGCTGGCCGGGGCAGGGGTCAGGGGCACCTCGAACTGCAAGGCTTCGGACGCATTGCCGCTCGGGTCGGTCTGTACCAAGCTCAGTGCGGCGCCCGGTTGGGCTGCCGGGTCGAGATTGACCACGAAGGTGCCGTTGGCGCCGACCGTGGCAGTGCCGATGACAGTGCCGAGGGCATCACGCACTTCGACGGTGGCACCGGCCTCGCCGCGACCGCTGAGCACCAGGCCACCGGTACCGACTACGACATTGCTGACAGCAGCAGGCGGGGTGATGTCCGGTGCATCGAACTGCAGCGGTGCAGAGCTGTTGCCAGCGGTATCCACCAACCGCACGTCCAGCGCCTCGCCGTTGGCCTGGGCCGGGAACAGGGTGACGCTGAAGGTGCCGTCCGCGTTGACCAGGCCGGTACCAATCACGTTGCCGGCGCTATTGCGCACCTGCACCGTGGCGCCAGGTTCGCCGCGGCCGGTGAAGGTGACGCCATCGGCCAAGGCCAGTTCGGTCGGCTGTGTCGGGGCTTGCAGGTCTGGCGAGGCGACCGAGCCCGGTTGCGAGACGTTGCCAGCGGCGTCGGTGAGGGTGACTTGCAATGTGCTGCCGTCGTTCACGGCAGGGGACAAGGTTACCGCGAAGGTGCCATCCGGGCCGACAGTGCCGGTTGCCAGCACGGTGCCTGCGGCGTCCCGCACTTGTACCGTGGTGCCGGCCTCGCCACGCCCGCTCAACTGGCTGCCGGCGAGGCCGATCACCAGGTTGGTCGGTGCGTCAGGTGGCGTGGTATCGCCCCCGTCGATGTCTGGCGCGGTGACCGAGCCAGCGGTCGAGGTGTTGCCTGCCGCATCGGTGGCGGTGACTTGCAGTACTTCGCCGTCGACCTGGGCCGGGTCGAGGGTGATGCTGAAGCTGCCCGTGGCGCCCACCACCACGCTACCCAGCACGGTGGTGCCATCGGCGGCCAGCACACGCACGGTGCTGCCTGGTTCGGCACGGCCGGTGACTACCGTACCGTCAGCGTTGACCGCCAGTTCGCTTGGGGCGGCAGGTGCGGTGATGTCCGGCGCGGTGATCTGTGTTGGCAGGGACGATACGCCAGCATCGTCGATGGCCACCACGTCCAGCAGTTCGCCATTGGCCTGGGCCGGGTCGAGGACCACGGTGAAGCTGCCATCGGGGCCCGCTACGACGCTGCCAATCAGCGCGCCGTTGGCATCATGCACTTCCACGCGGGTGCCTGCTGGTGCCGTACCGCTGATGCTGCTGCCGTCTTCGGCGAACACCAGGTCGCTGGGGCTTACCGGGGCGGTGGTCAGCGGTACGTCGTACTCGAGGGCAACGGAGGCGTTGCCGCTCGGGTCGGTCTGCACCAGGCTCAGTTGCTCACCCGGCTGTACCGCCGGGTCGAGGTTGATCAGGAAGGTGCCATTGGCGGCAACCACACCGGTGCCGATCACGGCGCCGTTGGCATCACGCACTTCGACAGTGGCGCCAGCTTCGCCGCGACCACTCAGGGCCAGGCCGTCGTTGCCGACCACGATGTTGCTGACCGCCGTCGGAGGGGTAATGTCCGGCGCATCGAACTGCAGTGGGGCAGAGCTGTTGCCGGCGGTATCTACCAGGCGTACGTCCAGGGCTTCGCCGTTGGCCTGGGCAGGCGCAAGGGTCACGCTGAACAGGCCATCGGCGCCGACTACACCCGTGCCGATGATGTTGCCACCGGCATCACGCACCTGCACGGTGGCACCCGGTTCGCCGCGACCGGTGAAGGTCACGCCGTCAGCCAAAGCCAGCTCGGTGGGCTGGGCAGGGGCCTGCAGGTCCGGCGAGGTGACCGAGCCGGGTTGCGAGACGTTGCCAGCGGCGTCGGTGAGGGTTACTTGCAGCGCGCTGCCGTCGGTAACGGCAGGGGTCAGGGTTATTGCGAAGCTACCATCGGCAGCGACAGTGCCGGTAGCCAGCACAGTACCTGCCGCATCGCGAACCTGCACAGTGGTGCCAGGCTCGCCGCGCCCGCTCAGCTGGCTGCCGGCCAGGCCGATTACCAGGTCGGTCGGGGCTGCCGGTGGCGTGGTATCGACACCGTCGATGTCCGGCGCGGTAACCACGCTGGTGGGCGATGTGTTGCCGGCGGCATCTGTTGCCGTGGCTTGCAGCACTTCCCCATCGACTTGTGGCGGCGCGAGATTGATGCTGAACACGCCGGTCGGGCCGACCACGGCCGTGCCCAGTTCGGTGCCATCGGCGGCAACGATACGCACGGTGCTGCCGGGTTCGGCACGGCCGGTGACGCTACCATCCGTGCTGACGGCCAGCTCGGTCGGTGCGGCAGGCGCAGTGATGTCCGGCGCGGTGATTTGTGCCGGCAGCGAGGATACGCCACTGTCATCGATGGCGACCACGTCCAGCAGTTCGCCGTTGGCCTGGGCCGGGCTCAGCTCGATGCTGAAAGTGCCGTCGGCATTGGCGATGGCGCTGCCGATCAGGGTGCCGTTGGCGTCGTGTACTTCGACGCGGCTGCCCGCTGGCGCGGAACCAGTCAGAGTAGTGCCGTCGGCATCAATGGCCAGGTTGCTCGGGCTAACTGGTGCCGTGGTCTGCGGTACGTCGTACTCCAGGGCCACCGAGGCGTTGCCGCTTGGGTCGGTTTGCACCAGGCTCAGTTGCTCGCCCGGTTGCGCGGCTGGATTCAGGTCGATGAGGAAGGTGCCGTTGGCACCGACTACGCCAGAGCCGATGACGTTACCGTTGGCATCGCGTACCTCGACGGTGGCACCCGGCTCACCACGGCCGCTCAGTGCCAGGCCATCAGCGCCGACCACGATATTGCTTACTGCGCCAGGTGGCGTGATATCCGGGGCATCGAATTGCAATGGTGCAGACGTGTTGCCGGCCGCATCCACCAGACGTACGTCCAGTGCTTCGCCATTGGCCTGCGCAGGGTTCAACGTCAAGCTGAACAGGCCATCGGCGCCAACAGTGCCAGTGCCGATGAGGGTGCCGGCGGCGTTACGGACTTGCACGGTTGCGCCTGGCTCGCCGCGACCGGTGAAGGTCACGCCGTCGGCCAG
>NZ_JBEGGO010000025.1:0-45302 GCF_052112345.1 Pseudomonas sp. SAS7
GGTGCGGATATCCACCATGGCAATTTTGCCGGCAATGGCCCAATCGCTCAGGCTTGCCATTTCCTTGTCGGAGCGTAGTAACTGATATCAGTGGGCCTGCCCCGAAGCGCGTTCGCGCAGCGCCTTGCCGACTTCGGCCTCGATCTGGTAGGCCGGCCCCTCCAGGTCGTCATAGTTGCGCGTATAGCGCCGGGCGAACTCATCCACGCCCAACTCCTGGTACTGCTGCACATGCTTGAGCTCGTGCGCCCACAGGGCCACGTTGTCCTCGGCATCGCCGGCCCGGCGGAAGATGATCGTGTCGATCAGCGTCACGGCGTTTACGTCGGGGTTCTGCAGCAGCGCGTTGGCTGCGCTCATCTGCTGTTCGTCACCCACCCGAAAGCGCGCCGCATCGAGCACGGCAAAGTCGTACCATGTTTCAAGCTGCGCACGGATATGCAGCGGGATCGGTTCGACGCCGCTGGCGGTGGCCTCATCCCTGGCCTGGCGCAAGGCGAACGTCAGGCTGGACGTGGCCATGACCTCCACGTCCTTGAGAATCTGGCCGGCCTGCCCAGGGTCTATCGGCGCACAAAAACAGCCCATCAGGCACACCTGGTATTGCCCCGGTGGGCACGCTTGTTCGGCAAGCGCGGGCAGTGCCAGGGTCAGGCCCAGCAGCAGGCTAATCCGCTTCATGCAGGGCCTTTTCGACAAACTGGCGGCTTGCGTCCAGCACTTGCGACTGCACATGTTCAGTGGCCAGCATGCGCCCGACCATCAATGCACCTACGCACTGGCTGATCAGCACCCAAGCCAGTTGATCATCCTCCAGTGTTGCCCTCCAGGCCTGGTGCAGTTCGACCAGCCAGTGCTCGGCCTCTTCGCGCACGGGGGCTGCGGCCCGGGCGATTTCCACACCCAGCGGCGGCAGCGGGCAGCCGCTTTCGGCATTGTGCAGGTGGGCCAGGCTCAGGTACTGCTGCAGGCAGCGGCCCAGGCGCTCGCGGCTGGCGCCCTGAGTGGCCAGGCGGGCCAGCGGGCTGTTGTGCAGCTCCTGGCGTACCACCTCGGTAAACAGGTCGTCCTTGGAAGGGAAATGGTTGTAAAAGGCGCCGCCGGTCAGCCCGATTGCCTTCATCAGCCCGGCGACACCAGTGCTGGAAAAGCCCCCGCGCTTGGCCAGCGCACCGCTGCTGCTCAGCAAACGTTCGCGGGTTTGCTGCTTGTGTTCGTTGGAATAACGCATTCACTTGCCTCTGCAGGCGGGCTTGACGATGACCGGGATCATAACATAGCGTTCGTTTACTAAACGATCATTCACCAATGGAGGCAGGCATGTCAGAACAACAAAAAGTAGTGCTGGTGATCGGTGCGGGGGACGCTACCGGTGGCGAGATTGCCAAGCGCTTTGCCCGGGAGGGCTACATTGCCTGCGTGACGCGGCGGCAGGCAGAAAAGCTGCAACCGCTGCTGGAGGAAATCCGCGCCGCTGGCGGCCAGGCCCATGGTTTTGGCTCCGATGCGCGCAAGGAAGAGGAGGTGGCAGCGCTGGTCGAGACTATCGAGCGCGATATCGGCCCGATCGAGGCGTTTGTTTTCAATATCGGCGCCAATGTGCCCTGCAGCATCCTTGAGGAATCCCCGCGCAAGTACTTCAAGATCTGGGAAATGGCCTGCTTCGCCGGCTTTCTCACCGCTCAGGCGGTTGCCCGGCGCATGGTCCAGCGTGAGCGCGGCACGATCCTGTTCACCGGCGCCACCGCTGGCACCCGGGGTGCGGCAGGTTTCGCGGCTTTCGCCGGGGCCAAGCACGGCTTACGCGCCCTGGCCCAGAGCATGGCGCGAGAGTTGGGGCCACGGAATATCCATGTCGCGCATGTGGTGGTGGACGGGGCCATCGACACCGCCTTTATCCGCGACAGCTTCCCCGAGCGCTATGCCCTCAAGGACCAGGATGGCATCCTGGCCCCGGCGCACATTGCCGACAGCTACTGGTTTCTGCACGCCCAGCCCCGAGACGCCTGGACGTTCGAACTGGACCTGCGCCCCTGGATGGAACGCTGGTAAGCCCCTCTCACCACGCAAGGACCGTAACCATGCACAAGACTGTCGATTTCTTTTTTGACCTGGGCAGCCCGGCCAGCTACCTGGCCTGGACCCAACTGCCAGGCCTGTGTGCCCGCCAGGGTGCCACGCTGCATTACCGGCCTATGCTGCTGGGCGGGGTTTTTCAGGCCACCGGCAATGCTTCGCCGGCCATGGTGCCGGCCAAGGGGCGCTACATGTTTACCGACCTGGCACGCTTTGCCGCGCGCTATGGGGTACCGTTTGGGCTACCGCCGGGGTTTCCGGTCAATACCTTGGCCTTGATGCGCGGGGTGATGGGCACCCAGTTGCGCTCGCCAGAGCGGTTGGAGGCATTGCTGTCGGTGCTGTTCAATGGGCTGTGGGTGCAGCGTCGCAACCTGAGCGATAGCGCCGTTCTGGACGAAACACTGAGCCAGGCAGGGTTCGACCCGCAGGCGTTTCACGCGCTGGCGGCTGACCCTGAAGTGAAAGCAGCGCTCAAGCAGGCCACCGAGGTGGCAGTCGAACGCGGCGTGTTTGGCGCGCCGACCTGCTTTGTCGGTGAGGCAATGTTCTTTGGGCAGGACCGCTTGGACTTTGTCGAGGAGGCGTTAAGTCAGGGGGCCAGCAGCTTCTCGAGCTGAGTGCGTTCCCACAGGCTGAGCAGGTCGACTGGGTTGGTGCCGTAGCGCTGCCACGCCTCAATCCCGGCTTGCTGGCCGTCTGGGCAGCGGCAACTGATGCACTGCGCCAGGCCTTCGGCATCGAGGGTCAGCGTCAATTGCCAACCCTGGATGTCGACATCGACCAAACCGCCTTCGCGGCGTGCACTCACCTCAAGGTGATGCACGCCAAGGGCCGCGTTGCGCAGGCTCTGGTAGATGGCCCGGGTGTTCAGCGAAGCGCTGCGCATCAAGGTCAGAAGTTCGCCGGTGTGTTGGCGCTGATGATCTCGGCCTCGTCCGGGCCGATGTTCTTGAAACTGTGCGGCAGGGTAGTGGGGATGTAGTAGCCGTCGCCCGAGTTGAGTACGCTGACTTGGCCATCGACCCACAGCTCCACGGTGCCGCGGGTGACCAGGCCACATTCTTCGCCCTCGGCATGCACGATCGGCTCGCCGGAATCCGCACCCGGTGCGTACAGTTCGCGCAGCATGCGCATCTGCCGGCCCTCGACACTGGCGCCGACCAGCAGCATGCGCAAGCCGTTTCGGCCCAGATCGGGCTGCTCGCCGCCACGGAACACAAAGCGCTCTTCTCGCACCGGCTCGTCGAAGCTGAAGAACTCCGCCAGGCTCATGGGAATGCCTTCGAGCAGTTTTTTCAGGGAGCTGACCGAAGGGCTGACGCGATTCTGCTCGATCTGCGAGATCGTCGAATTGGTCAGCCCGCTGCGGCGGGCCAGTTCCCGTTGGGAGAGGTTGTTGCGTTCACGCACCAGTTTGAGTCGCGTCCCCGTGTCCATAGCCGCCTTGTAATCAGAGGTGTAAAAAATAATGAGCGACGCGCATTAAAACACACTCTGCACGCTTGCGCGCTGTGCTTCTCAGGCACGCTGGTCGCGCGGCATCGGCCATAGCCCGACCAGCAGCAACAGCGCGGCCACGGCCAGAAATGGCAGGCGCGGATCGAGGGCATACACCAGGGTGCCGGCCAGTGGCCCGATCACCGCGCCCATGCCCTGGGCGGCACCAATGGAACCGGCTGTGGCACCTTGCTCGGAGGCGTGCATGGCGTTGGCCGCCAGCGCTGAAAACGACGGGAACACAAAGCCCATGCCCGCGGCCGCGACAAAGTAGCAGCCCCATAGCCAGGGTGCGGTGGTCGCGAGCGAGCCGCAGGCAAAGCCGAGGGCCGAAACCGTGGCCCCTACCCGGATCATTTTCAGTGGCGGCCATTCCAGCTTGCGCAGCAGTACCTGTGACAGCATCAGTGCCACGCCCACCGTGGTCAAAGCGATACCGGCGGCCTGGGCAGCTTCTGCCGGGCCCAGGTGCAGGCGGTCCAGGGCAAAGAAGCCAACAATGATCTGCGACACGGTAACACTGAGCATGGCACTGAACGCGACCAGCAAGGGCCGGCGCAGGCGTGGGTCGTTCAAACGCACCGGGCTCGGGGCATAGTTGTGGGGTAGCGCCTGCGGCTTGAGGGTGAACAGCAGCACCAGGAAGGCACTGGCCGGCAGCAGCGACATGATATGGAAAGGCAGGCTCAGGCTATGCCGCGCCAGTAGCGCCGCCAGTGCCGGCCCTACTACCAGGCCGACAGCGTTGGCCGCCCCCAGCGAAGCCATGGCCCGGGCACGCCGCTGCGGCTCGACATGGTCGGCGATCAGCGCGTTGCAGCCTACCGGGATTGCAGCATAGAAGGCGCCGATGCAGCCGCGTGCGACCATCAGACCAATGAACGCTGCGGTCGCGCCCGGCAGCCAGCGCAGCGCGCCCTCGACAAACAGGCATAACAGCCAGTAAGCCAGGGTGAAGCCGGCGGTCCCCAGCAACAGGATACGTCGCCGGCCCAGGCGATCTGCCGCACGGCCCCAAGGCCGGGCCAGCAGCACCCAGACCACGCCGGCCACCGTCACGGCAGCGCCGGCCTGCCAGGTGGCCATGCCGAGTTGGCGGGCAATCGGGCCGATCAGGGCGACGAAGGCCATCATCGACATGGTACAGGCCATGTTGGCCAGCAGCAGCGGACGCAAGTCCAGGGTGCTGGCAGGTTTAAGGGTTGCAGGATCCTTTGCGACGTTCATAGGGCAGTCCAGGGCAATAAGGCAAAAAGAATGCCGATCTTATTAAGAATCATTATTGATTGTCGAATGCCCCGGGCTGCTGCAGGTCATTCGCTGCGGCGCAGGGGGCCAGGCCACATGCTACGCAACACGCCGTCGCGGCGCACCCACGCGTGCATCAAGGCTGCACCCACATGCACCAGCACCGTGGCGAACAACAGGTAGCCGGCCCAGCCGTGTGCCAGGCGCAACACGGCATACAGTTGCAGGTTGTGCGGGGCGATGGCGGGTAAGCCCAGCGGGCGAGGGTAGTCGCCAGCCGACAGCATGGCCCAGCCCAGTAGCGGCATGGCCAGCATCAAGCCATAGAGCAGCAAGTGCGATGCCCCGGCGGCCCAGCGCTGCAGGGTTGGCAGGTCTCGCGGCAAGGGTGGGTGAGGCACGGCCAGGCGCACCCCGATACGCAGCACTACCAGCACCAGCAGTGCCAGGCCGGTGGCCTTGTGCAACCCGATCAGTACAGGGTGGCGTAGCGACAGGTCTGCAACCATGCTCACACCAATGAACAGCATGGCCAGGATCAGCACGGCCATCAGCCAGTGCAGCAAGCGGGCGAAAGGGTGGAAGGCTTCGGGTTTCATGGGCGGGCTCCGGTGCTGAGCGATTCACGGCTGCGGCGGTTGAACGATTCCGAGTAGGCAGCCGAACGGGCGGCGAGTATCGGGTCGGCAGATGCCTCTATGCCTCGGGGCAGGATCAACGGGTCGAAGTTGAGATCGCGGCATGCCCCCTGCTCAGGGGCGTCGACCTGTTCCAGCACCAGGGTGCCGGCATCTACGCTGCGCCGCTCGGCAGGCCAGGGCCGGGCAGGGTCGTCCACCGCATCGCCGGGTTCGGCCAGCACCAGGCGAAGGGTCCAGCGCAGCGGGCCCTGGGCCAGGCGTTGCTGCAGGTCGTGCTGCAGGAACTGCTTGTCATCGATCTGGGTGGGCAGCGCGGTAAACGCGGTTTGCGGCTCAAGCTGCCAGCGCACCGGATGGCGCGCGCCGCCTGCGTCGATAAGGTGGAAGGCGTTGATGCTGTGGTATTGGGTACTGGCGAAGCTGTTGCTGGGCTTATAGCCCGCCGCCCATTGGCGGAACGCCGCGCTTTCCGGGTGGGCTGCAAAGAACGCCTGCAGGCTGGCAGGGTTCGGTTTGCCGGTGGTCGGGTCTGGCGTGTTAGCCAGTACTTGCTCGTAGAACCCTTGCGGTGTGCTGATTGCCAGCACCGGCGGGTTGTTCATGCCGGTGCGCCAGACCTGCCCGTCGTCGGTGCTCAGCTCAATGGCCAGGCTGCGCACGGGTATGCCGGTGTCCGGTGCGAACGGGTTGGCACCGCCAATGGCGAAACGGCCGGTCACCGGCACGCGTGCCTGGCTGAAGACGCGCGCAGTAGAGAGGTTGGCGGCCTGCCCGCTGGCCTGGAAGTAGCCGCTGACGCACAGGCCCTTGGCATGGTTCTTCCGGTAGCCTGGATAATGCCCGGCCTGGGCCTCGAAGGTGTCGATGATACGCTGTGGCGTCAGCCGGCTTTCGCCGAGCCAGCCGGCGGCGTAGGCAAAGCCGGCGCCTGCGGCCAGCATCACGGCGCCGATGGCAGCCAGGCGCACGGCTTTCGCCGGGCCGTGCAAAGGTGAGTTCATGGTCATCGTCCGGTTTGGTGAAGGTGCCAGTACGACGCGGCAGGGAAAAACTTATTCCATCGGCGGGAATAGAATTTCCTGGCAGGCGTCTGCCTTTACAATGACAACTTCAAAGGTCGGGACTTTTCCATGCACGATCTGGATGACCACCAGTGGCGCGAGCTGCTGGCCCGCCTGCGCCGCTTTGCCGTGTGGCTGACCCGCGAGCCGGGCAGCGCCGATGACCTGGTGCAGGCCACGGTCGAGCGGGCCCTCAGCCGACGCGACCAGCAACGCGATGCCGAGGCGCTGCGGGCCTGGCTGTTTACCATCCTCTATCGGCTGTTCCTTGACGGTAAGCGCCGCGACCGCCTGCATGCGCGCTGGCTGTCCTGGTTCGGCCGTGCCGAGCGCGAGGAGGAACCGGTCGGGGCCAACCTTGAGGCCATTGTCCTGGCCCAGGCCGACTTGAAGGCGTTTGCCCGGCTGACGGCCGAACAGCGCGCCTTGTTGCTGCTTATCAGCATCGAAGGCTTGAGTTACAAGGAAGCCGCCCAGGCCCTGGGCATCCCCATCGGCACTGTGATGTCGCGCCTGTCGCGCGCCCGCAGTGCCTTGCGCGAACTGACCGAGGGCACTCCCCAGCCCCCGGCCTTGCGGAGACTGAAATGACGCGCCTGATCCCCAGCGAAGACGAATTGCACGCTTACGTCGATGAGCGCCTGACGCCTGTGCGCCGGGCCGAGGTGCAGGCCTGGCTGGCGGCCAACCCGCAGGCTGCGGCGCGGGTGGAGGGCTGGCGCGCAGATGCCCGCCGGTTGCGTACGGCGCTGGCCGGGTTTGGCGAACTGCCCGGGGCGGCGCAGCTGGACCTTGGGCAGGTGCGTCGGCAGTTGCGCCAGCGTCGGCAGCGGCGTTGGGCCGCAGCGGCGGTGGTGATGCTGGCATTGGGTGTGGGAGGGCTGGGCGGCTGGCAGGTGCGCGATGCGTCCCTGGCACGCGCCGACCTGCCCATGGCCGATGCCGTCCAGGCGCACCGTTTGTTTGCCGGCAGCGAGGCGCTGGATATCCAGGCCAGTGATGCGGGGCAGTTGCGCGACTGGTTGGGGCGGCATTTCAGCCGCGTGGGGCAATTGCCGGACCTGGCAGGCTATGGCTTCAAACCGGTGGGGGCGCGCTTGCTCAGCAACGAGCAGGGGCCGGCGGCGCTGCTGGTGTTTGAAGATGGCAAGGGCCAGCGCATCAGCCTGTTCTTGCGCTCACCGGGCGAGCTGTATCGGCGCATGCCGGACGGGCAGCGGGTCGATGGCCAGCTGGAGGCGCGGTACTGGTCGCATGGGGCTTACAACTTTGCTTTGGTCAGCGCGGCGGACGATGTGCGTGGGGCCGGGGTGGGGGAGGCGTTGCGGTTGGGGTTGTGAGTGCTCGCCATAACAATTTCAGCGCCTGTGCGATCGAGCGCCGCCCGCGCGGCGCAAGCCCGCTCCCACATTTTTTGCAACGTACCGAACCTGTCAGGCCATGGTTGTCAGCCTTGTTGGCTCGACGCAAATTCATGGCTGGCGCTGCCGCCCCCCACCCATCTCAAGACATGCACCAAGGCTGACCACGCCGCTTCCATAGGCATGGCCACGTTGCAACAAATGTGGGAGCGGGCTTGCCCCGCGAAGCGCCGCGCGGGCGGCGCTCGATGTCAGCAGCCCCACACCTCTTGAGCCAGGCCACCGCGAAGCGCCGCGCGGGCGGCGCTCGATGTCGCCAGCCCCACATCTCTTGAGCCAGGGCCACCGCGAAGCGCCGCCCGCGCGGCGCTCGGTCTAACCGGCACTACAATCCCCAAGGCGTGCACCTTGGGCCCACACCAGAATCAGCTCAGTTCCAGCCAGATCGGCGCATGGTCCGACGGCTTTTCCATGCCACGCAGTTCATAGTCCACGCCCGCTGCCTTGATCCGCGGCACCAGGTGCTGCGAGGCCATGATCAGGTCGATGCGCAGGCCACGCTTGGGATCGTCCTCGAAACCACGGCTGCGGTAGTCGAACCAGCTGAAACGGTCGGTCACGTCTGGGTGCAGGTGGCGGAAGCTGTCAACCAGGCCCCAGCCTTTCAAGCGCTCCATCCACTCACGCTCTTCCGGCAGGAAGCTGCACTTGCCGGTCTTCAGCCAGCGCTTGGCGTTGTCCGCGCCGATGCCGATGTCGCAGTCCTGCGGCGAGATGTTCATGTCGCCCATGACCAGCAGTGGCTGGTCGTTGCGGAACTGGCCTTCCAGCAGTGCCTGCAGGTCGCTGTAGAAACGCTGCTTGGCCGGGAACTTGGTGGGGTGGTCGCGGCTTTCGCCCTGGGGGAAGTAGCCGTTCATGATGGTGATCGGGTTGCCATCGGCATCGGCGAAGGTGCCCCAGATGAAGCGGCGCTGGGCCTCTTCTTCATCGGTGGCAAAGCCCTTGTGCAGGCTCAACGGGGCCTGACGCGACAATAGCGCCACGCCGTAATGGCCTTTCTGGCCGTGGTAGTGCACGTGGTAACCCAGCGCCTGCACGTCGGCCAGCGGGAACTGATCGTCGCTGACCTTGGTTTCCTGCAGGCCGATCACGTCTGGCTGGTGCTTTTCGATCAGCGCTGCCAGCTGGTGCGGGCGGGCTCGCAGGCCGTTGATGTTGAAACAGACGATCTTCATGGAAAGACGATCCCGGTAAAAGGCGGGATGCTAGCCGACATCGCCCCACATCACCAGCATGGCGGCTTCGGGAGCCTGCTGCTAACGTGCTGTAGGGGGTGAACGAAGCGCGGTGGTGCACCTCCAAGGCAATGTATGCCCATTCCAGGAGGTCTGCCCGCAATGCCCGAAACCACTGCCGCTCCGGCTCAAGTCTGCCTGCTCGATGACGGCTACAGCCGCGAGGCGCGTTCGCTGCTGTACAACGCCTACCGCCACGAACCTACCTTTGCCTATATCTTCGAAGCCCAGCGCCCGGGTTATGAGCGCCGCTTGCGGGTAATGGTGCGCGAATGGGTGCGCCAGCATTTCTACCTGCAATTACCTGCCATCGGTTTGCTGTTGGACGACCGCCTGATTGCCCTGGCCCTGATCGTGCCACCGCAGCGCCGGCTGGGCGTGGCCGACAGCTGGGCCTGGCGCCTGCGCATGATCCTGGGGACCGGCCTGGCCTGCACGCGGCGCTACATGGACTACCAGGCTGCTTTGGCTACCTGCCTGCCAACCGATCAGGTGCATGTGTTGCCATTGCTGGGCGTGCACCCGCAATTCCAAGGCAAGCACTATGGTGAGCAACTGTTACAGGCCGTGCACGACTGGTGCGCGGACGACCCCGGCACACAGGGCGTAGTGCTGGACACCGGCAACGAGCACTACCTGGCCTTTTACCAGCGCCAAGGCTACGAAGAAATCGGCGAGGTCGCTGTAGGGCCGATCCGGGAACGGGTGTTCTTCCATCCAAATCCCGTCGCTTCAACCTCCACTTTTGCCTGAACATCCCGCCAGGCGGCTCCCTTGAGCGCCTGGCTCTGGTAGCATTCCCCGCATGACGTATTCAGGAAGATTGACCTGGGGCCTGGTTATCTGGGCCGCCAGTTTCGCAGCATGGGGCCAGAGCGAGCTGCTGGTGAAGGTAAAACCAGCCAACAAAGCGCTCAAGGCCAATGTCGAAGGCTATATAGGCACCCTTGGTGACCGCGATGAAGAAGCATTGTTACGCTTCAGTCGCGGGGCAGAGGAGCAAGCGCGCAAAGCCGCGCAGGCACTTGGCTACTACCAGGCGCAGATCGATGCCGAGGTTAAGCCCCCCAAAGATGCAGACCATTCCCCGCAACTGATCCTCAGCATCAACCCGGGCGAGCCGATCCGCCTGCGCAACGTGACCGTGCGCATCGAAGGCCCCGCCAGCGAAATGAAGGCCTTTCGGGTGCCCGACAGCAAGGCGCTGCGCGCAGGCGAACAACTGAACCACGGCAATTACGAGGATGCCAAGCGGCTGATCCAGAACCAGGCGTCGCGCTACGGCTTTTTCAGTGGCCGCTTCAGCCGTCAGCGCCTGGCGGTTGACCCGCAGGCCGGTGTGGCCGATATCGAACTGGTCTACCAGAGCGGCCCGCGCTACCACCTGGGCGCCGTCACGTTCGGCGGCGACACGCCGCTGGACGATGACCTGCTGCAGCGCATGGTGTCGTTCAAGCCGGGCACCCCCTACGACTCGGAACTGATTGCCGAACTGAACAATGACCTGCAATCGAGCGGGTATTTTGAAGGCGTGCGGGTGGATGCTGCGCCCACCGCCGCCGTGGGTGAAGAAATTCCGGTGGATGTCCGCCTGGAAACCCGCAAACCACGCACCATGGGCCTGGGCCTGGGCTTCTCGACCGACGTCGGTCCGCGTGGCAAGGCCAACTGGACCCGCCATTGGGTCAACCCGCAGGGCCATAGTTATGGTTGGGAAACCGAGCTGTCGGCACCCCGGCAGAACGTTGGCCTGTGGTACGACATCCCCCTCGACCCGCCACTGACCGACAAGTTGCGCTTCGCCGGCGGTTACCAGAACGAGGAGCTGGCCGGTACCGATACCCTCAGCAAACTGCTGACAGTCGGCCCCGAGTGGCACAGCAAGCTGCCAAGCGGCTGGCAGCGGGTCATTTCGCTCAAGTACCAGCGCGAGGAGTATCGCCTGGGTGACGATTCCGGGTTGAGCAACCTGCTGATGCCTGGCGTGAGCTATTCGTTCCTGCGCAGTGACAACCGCATCGACCCGCATAACGGCTACCGCCTGCAGTTCGACGTACAGGTGGCCAAGGAAGGGCTTGTTTCCGACACCAACCTGTTGCACGGCAACGTACTGCTCAAAGGCTTGACCACCCTTGGCCACAACCACCGCCTTCTCGGTCGCGTACAGTTCGGTGGCAGCGCGACCAATGGCTTCAAGAACAACATTCCGCCTTCGCTGCGCTTCTTCGCCGGTGGCGATCAGAGCGTGCGTGGCTACGACTACCAGACCCTGTCGCCGAAGAACAGCGATGGCGACCGCATCGGCGGGCGCTACCTGGTGGCCGGCAGTGTCGAGTACCAGTATTCGCTGACCGAAAAGTGGCGGATCGCGACGTTTGTCGACCAGGGTAACTCGTTCAACAACCTTGAGCTGCCCAGCCTCAAGACCGGTGTCGGTTTTGGTGTGCGCTGGGTATCGCCGGTCGGGCCGTTGCGCCTGGACCTGGCCAAGGCGCTGGATGACGAAGGGGGCATTCGCCTGCACTTTTCCATGGGGCCTGAGCTGTGAAACGCGTGATCAAATACATTCTGCTGGGCCTGCTCGGGGTGGTTGCGAGCCTGGGCCTGGTGCTGGGCCTGCTGCTGGGTACCGAGGCGGGCAGCCGCTGGGCGCTGGGCAAGGTGCCCGGGCTTGAGGTGGCCGACTTCCAGGGCCGCCTGGCGGGCAGCTGGCAGGCCAGCATGCTGCGCTGGGCCGATGGCGGCAGCACGGTAGAGGTGCAGGCACCGCTACTGACCTGGTCGCCTGCCTGCCTGCTGCGCGCCACCCTGTGCTTCGACCGGTTGCAGGCACAACGCATCGACATGGCCTTTGCGCCAAGTGCCGAGCCGGCCGAAAGCGGCCCGCTGCAGTTGCCGGCGCTGCGCTTGCCGCTGGCCATAGAACTCGGCGAGGTCAAGGTCGGCCAACTGCGGCTGGACGGCAGCGACCTGCTGGGTGACTTGCAACTGGCGGCGCACTGGACCGGCAGCGGGATGCGCATCGACAGCCTGCACCTGCAGCGCGATGACCTGCAATTGAACCTGCAGGGCGACCTGCAGCCCGAAGGTGACTGGCCAGTGCAACTCCAGGCGCAGCTGCAACTGCCGGCCGTGGACGGCAAACCCTGGCAGTTGGCACTGACCGCCACCGGCGAATTGCAAAAGACCCTGAAGCTTGCCGGCACCAGCAGCGGTTACCTCGACGCCACGCTGAACGGGCAGTTGCAGGCGTTGGCCGAGCACCTGCCGGCGACCCTGCAGATTCGTTCAGAGGCGTTCAAACCGGCGGGCTCGCTGCCCGATACCTTGCAGTTGAATCAGCTCAAGCTTGATGCCAAGGGCGATCTGCTCAAGGGTTATCAACTGTCGGGAACGGCCAGCCTGCCGGCTGAACAGTCGCCAATCGCGTTGGCGCTGTCCGGGTTGGTCGACAGCAAAGGTGCCAGGCTCGATGCCCTTGACCTGACCGCCAGCGACACCCAGCGCGTGAAACTGCAGGCCACGGCCGACTGGCAGCAAGGCCTGACCGCCGACGCGCAACTGGACTGGCAGGACTTCCCGTGGTTGCGCCTGTACCCGCTGGAGACGCCGCCCGAGGTCACCCTCAAGCGCTTCAACACCCAGGTGCATTACCGCGATGGCAATTACCAGGGCACCTTCAAAGGCGACCTGGACGGCCCGGCAGGGGCGTTCAGCCTGGCCAGCCCGTTCGAAGGTGACCTGACCCAGGTGAAACTGCCGCAACTGGCGCTGACCGCCGGGCAAGGCAAGGCCGCCGGCAGTGTGGCCGTGCGTTTTGCCGACACCTTGGCCTGGGATGTCGACTTGCAGCTTACGGCGCTCGACCCGGCCTATTGGCTGGCGGAGCTGCCGGGGACTTTGGCAGGGCCGCTGCGCAGCAAAGGCGAGATGAAGGGCGAGGTGCTCACCCTTGATGCCCAGCTTGATCTGAAAGGCCGCCTGCGCGGCCAGCCGGCAGTGCTCAAGGCCGAAGCCCAGGGGGCGGGGCAGAACTGGACACTCGGCGCCCTGGCGATCCAGCTGGGTGACAACCGTATCAACGGCAGTGGCAGCATGCAGCAGCGCCTGGCCGGGCGAATCGACCTTGACCTCCCGCGCCTGGGCCAGCTGTGGCCAAGGCTGCAAGGCCAGGTCAAGGGCCGGCTGGATGTCGCCGGCACCTTGCAGGCTCCGCAAGGCACGCTGACCTTGCAGGGCCAGCGCTTGGCCCAGGCCGAAAACCGGCTGCAACAGCTGGACCTGGATGCCCGCCTGGACAACGCCCAGCGCGGTGTGATCGAGCTAAAGGCCACTGGCATTCACCTGGGCGACACGGCATTGGGCACGCTGCAGGCCAACGGCAAAGGCGACATTCGCCAGCAAGCCTTGACCCTGGCGCTGGATGGCCCGCAACTCAAGCTTGACCTCGGCCTGGATGGCCAGTTGAGCAAGGGTGACTGGCGTGGCCGCCTTGCGAGTGGGCGTATCCAGGCCGGTGGCCAGGATTGGCAACTGCAATCGCCGGCACGCCTGCAGCGTCTGGCCAGCGGCCAGCTGGACTTCGGTGCCCATTGCTGGCGCTCTGGCCAGGCCAGCCTGTGTGGTGACGACCAGCGCCTGGCGCCCGAGCCGCGCTTGCGCTACCACCTCAAGCAGTTCCCGCTCGACAGCCTTGCCCAATGGCTGCCAAAAGACTTCGCCTGGCAGGGCCTGCTCAATGCGGATATCAATCTGGACATCCCGGCCAGCGGCCCCAAAGGCAACATTGTCATTGATGCCAGTGGCGGCACGCTGCGTGTGCGCGACAAGGGCCGTTGGGTCGATTTCCCCTATCAGGCCCTGCGTGTCGACAGCACGTTGGCGCCACGGCGTATCGATACCCGCCTGGCGTTCCGTGGGGAGCGCCTGGGCGAGCTGAACGTCAATATGCGCCTTGACCCGCTGGGCAAGAACAAGCCGTTGTCAGGTGATTTCCGCCTGGCCGGGCTGGACCTGTCGGTGGCGCGTCCGTTCGTGCCGATGGTCGAACGCCTGGCCGGCCAGCTCAACGGCAGCGGCGGGCTTTCGGGCACCTTGCTGGCACCACAGGTCAACGGCAACCTGATGCTCAGCGGTGGTGAAGTCAGTGGCGCGGAGTTGCCGGCCAGCCTTGAGGACCTGTCGTTGCAGGCACTGATCGCTGGCGAGCAGGTGCAACTCAATGGCAACTGGCGCAGCGGCGCTGCAGGGCGCGGCCAGTTGAGTGGCAACCTCACGTGGGGGCAGGCATTGGGCATGGAGCTGCGCCTGCAAGGCCAGCAACTGCCGGTCACGGTCGAGCCCTATGCAACGCTGGAGGTTGCGCCGGACCTGACCTTGCGCCTGATCGACGACAAACTGGCGGTTACCGGCAAGGTGCAAGTACCCAAAGGCAAGATCACCGTGCGCGAACTGCCACCGTCGACCGTGAAGGTATCGGATGACACGGTAATCGTCGGTCACCAGACCGAAGAGGGCAAACCGCCCATGGCGATGGCCATGGACATCGATGTCGAGGTGGGCCGCGACAAGCTGTCGTTCAGTGGCTTTGGCCTGACCGCCAACCTGCTCGGCCACGTGCATATCGGCGACAACCTCGACACCCGTGGCGAGTTGAGCCTTGCCGACGGCCGCTACCGTGCCTACGGCCAGCGCCTGACCATCCGCCGTGCGCGCTTGCTGTTCGCGGGCCCGATCGACCAGCCGTACCTGGACATCGAAGCCATCCGCACGGTCGATGATGTGATTGCCGGTATCCGCCTGAGCGGCAGTGCCGAGCAACCCACAACCAAGGCGTTTTCGGAACCGGCCATGAGCCAGGAGCAGGCGCTGTCGTACCTGGTGCTGGGGCGCCCCCTGGGCAACTCTGGCGAGGACAACAACATGCTTGCCGAGGCAGCGTTGGGCCTGGGGCTGGCTGGCAGCGCCGGTATTACCGGCAGCCTGGCCTCGAGCCTGGGCATCGACGACTTCCAGCTGGACACCGAAGGCTCGGGCAACACCACCAGCGTAGTCGCCAGTGGCAACATCACCGAGAAGCTGAGCCTGCGTTACGGCGTGGGTGTGTTCGAACCTGCCAACACCATCGCGTTGCGTTACAAGCTGAGCAAGAAGGTGTACCTGGAAGCCGCCAGTGGGCTGGCCAGCTCACTGGACATCTTCTACAAGCGCGATTTCTGAAGTGGTGTCGGGGCGGCCGTTATCGGACGGTCGCCGCCTCGATGAATTCATTGGTCTCTGGCGAGGGCTGCGGATCAAGGGCGCGTACCGGGACGATCAGGTTGGTGTACTCGTCTATCAGCCGGTTCAGGGCTTCTGGTGGCTCGCTGGCCTGGAACTGCATGCGGATCTGCACTTCGTCCGGGTCACGGCTTTCGCCCTGACGGCCCTGGCCCCCGATGGTGACCTTGAAGCTCGCAGTCTTGCTCTCGCTCGCAGTCAGCAGAGCCTGTTGCGCTTCGGTCCCTTTGACCCGTACCGACAGGTCGACCTGCATGCGCTCCAGGGCCAGGCCCTTGGGCGACACCAGTGCAAACAGGGGGACGCGCATGATGTGCTTCCCATCCATGGCCACCTCGACCATCTTGGCTTTCATGGGGGCGCCCAGGGCGTCGCTGTCGCACTCGAAGAACTGGTCGAACAGGTTGATGTACTGTTGTGCAATCAGGCTGTTGGTGGCGCTGGCGGCTTCTTGCAGGCCACGGGTGATCTCACGCAGGTCGATGGAGGTCATCGGGGCAGGGGGGGTGTTCAAGAGCTCGCCTCCTCAGGCCAGGTGGTGCCCCCCGATGCTGGCCAGGGGGCTGTTGTACGGCGCAGGGGGCGTCTCAAGGGGTGACGGTGCCGGTATTGGCAACAGGGCCTTTCAAGGTATCGGCCTGGGAGATTTCGTCCGGGCTTTCCAGGGTGGCGGTCTTGCTCACGGTCGGTTTGGTCGCCGCGTCGGTCAGGAACTCGATCACCCTCATCATGGCTTCAGGTGGCTCCTGGCGTTTCATTGTCGTATTAAAGGCGTAGCGAGCGCGGGTATCGGTCTTGCGTGTTTGGGCGGACCGGTGGCTGACGCTGCCCTTTACGTTCAGCTTGAATGGGCCCCAGCCCAGCGAACCGGTCACCTCTGCACCCATCTCAGTGCTGGAGGTGTCCTCCGACATCTGATTGATGATCAGCTCGAATTCGACAGTGCCTTCATCAATGGAGATGTTCGGGTGTGTGATGGCCGCCAGCAGCGGCACCTTCATGGTCTTGCTGACCACACCCTTGTATTCACCCTGTTCGTCGACGATGGTCTCGTCGTAGTCGAACTGGATGGCCACGGCCTTGCCGTCCTGCACGCACACCTGCATCAGGAAGTCGGCGTACGACTTGCTCGCGGTAACCTGTGCCTGGACCATGGCCTGCAGGGGGCCTGCGATCATGCGATCCATGGGCAAGGCGTTGATCACGGACCCGATGAGGCTGTTGTCTATCGACATGTCTGTTTGCTCTTTGTGTTGAGGGGAAAGGTGGCCACCCTTGGCGGCCTAGGTACTGGCCGTCAGCGAGCGCAGGTTTCCTGGCGACGGATGTTGCCGATCTGGCGCAGGCTCAGGCCGTACTTGTTGGCCAGCAGGCTGCGTGAAAGGCCATTGGCGCTTTCTTTCTGGATCTGCTGATTGCGCAGCTGGCGCAGGAAGTGGTCAGCCTTGGGGATCTCCAGGGCTACTCCGGCAAAGCGCTTGATCAGTGCGTCCAGCGCTTCGGCCGGCAGTACGTCGGCGAGCTTGGTACGCTCGCGGTACTTGGGGATGTATTTCGGCCTGCCGCCGTAGGCGCAGGTCAACTGGTAGGCGTTGTCGATGCCGATACAGTCGACCAGGGCCTGCAGCGAGTGGGGCAGTTGGCTGATATCGATGAGGCTCAAGTCTGGTAATTCCATATGGCGCTCCTTCGGGATGGGGAATGTGCGACCCGATCACCAGCGGCGTTATGTCGACGGTGTGAGCAAATTCTGTGTGACAGCCACGGCGCGTCGCTAGGCGACATATGGGTTGCGGTTTGTAGCCTCGGTGAACAGGGGTTGCAGGCAGCGATATCCTGCGTTGTAGGAGATGTCTTCACGATCTGGCTGTGGCCGTTGATTTCCCATCAGGGCACTCCGCTCGTCCAATGATGGGGCGGGGTACCCTCAGTTGCAGGGGTAGCTGCTCAGCAGGCTGGCGCTGCGCAGGTAGGCGTGAGGGGCGTCGAGCATGCCTGGGGGCAGCGTCCGCCAGTCGACCAGCAGGCACAAGGCATGCAATGGCTGGCCGCCGCGCTGCCCGATCACCGTGCCGGAAAAGCTGCGGCGGTAAAGCGCCTGGGTCTGGTGCAGCGCCTGTACCTGATCGGCTTGGGCCAAGGTCTGCCGCGCCAGATCGGGCAACTGGGCCATGGGAGCACTGAAATACACCGGCGCACCGTTTGCCTGCAGGTAACCGGCCTGACGCACGCGTTGCCACAGTTGTTGCCACTGGCTGGCGCCGGCATGGCGCTCCAGGTCGCGGCCCAGCTCAAGCAGTTGCGCTGTCGTCACCTCGCGGGTGTCCAGCGCGTGAAGGGTAAGCGGTGTCAGAATCAGGGACGCGAACAGCAGGGGTTTGTACATGATGCCTCCGGCATGGGTGCTTGGAGCCCCATGCTTTCAGGCGGTCGCCGCCCTACCCAGCAGGAAATGCAGCGCCGGGCCCTATGGGCGTTGTATCATTGCCACGGCTCGTTGCGAGCCATTTGCCCCTGATGTTGCAAGGAACTTTCGATGACACACGTGCAGCGCCTCAAATATTCCCTTCTGATCATCCTGGTGGTACTGGGCCTGATGCTGGGCCTGTCCCACCTGCAGAAGCAGGGCACGATCAGTGAGCAGACCTTCCAGATGGCGGCCATCGCCATCGCCGTGGTGGTCGTGGTGATCAACGGCATTCTGCGGCGCAAGGTCAAGCCCTGATCCGTGCGGGCCGGCCAGGTGTGGCCGGCCATGCGCTCAGCGCGTGTGTGTCTGCTCCAGTACGGCGCGCGCCTGGGGGTTGAGGCTGTAGCATTTGTCGTTGCCCAGTTCGATGACACCTTCGGTGCACAGCCGCTTGAGCACCTCTCGCACGCTAAGGAACGACAGTGGAATATCCAGCTGTTCCAGTTGTGCGTGCACGCCGCGTACGCCAATACTGCGGCCATTGCGGTCAGCGGCGTGCAAGGCATCGATCACCTTGAGCCGGATCAGGCTGGTACGCAGGCCGAAGGTGCGCAGCAGCTCGCGGATCTGTTCGTTGCCGATGCGTTCCTCAGAAAAAACGTCCTGTCCGTTGGGCGCTTTGCCTGGGACGCGCCCAGCGTGAGTCGAGGGTTGCGGGTTGTACATGTGAATGCTCCTTTTCGTGGACGAACCCGAAATGTGGTTGCCTCACTTACTAGGACGAATGAGAACGCAAAAACTGCAACCCACTCGTAAAAAAAATGGCTGTTCCTCTTCAAGACGTTCCATCGCCTTGTAACACGTAAAATTTTCACCTGGCCGTTCGTCTGATCGGGATAGACCCGAACCCGAGGAGCGCCCGTGTTTTCACTTTCCCGTCCCATGACTCGCGCAGGCTTGGCCGCTGCATTGGTGGCCTTCAGCGTTGCCGTGCAGGCGCAGCCCGCTACTGATGCCAGCGCGCAGATCCGTCGAACCAGTTACGGGGTGCCGCATATCGTGGCCAAGGATGAGCGCGGCCTGGGCTACGGCGTTGGCTATGCCTATGCCCAGGACAACCTGTGCCTGCTGGCCAACGAGGTGCTGACCGTGAGCGGTGAGCGTTCACGCCATTTTGGTGCCAAGGGCAAGACCCTGGAGCAGCGCGACAACCTGGCCAGTGACCTGTTCTTCACCTGGCTCAACAGCCCTACGGCGGTCGAAGCGTTCCTGCAGGCGCAACCGGCGCAGGTGCAGGCACTGCTGGCGGGCTATGCCAGCGGCTACAACCGGGCACTGGCCGAGCGTCGCCGCGAAGGCTTGCCCGCCGAATGTGGCAACGGTGAGTGGCTGCGGCCAATCACCAGCCAGGATCTGGTCAAGCTGACCCGCAGGCTATTGGCCGAAGGCGGTGTCGGGCAGTTCGTCGAAGCACTGGAGGGGGCGCAACCACCTGCACAGAGCCCCCAGCAGGCGTCGGCGGGTTTCGCCAGCGCACTGGCGCGGCAAGAACGCTTTGCCACGGAGCGCGGCAGCAATGCGGTGGCCGTGGGCGCGCAGCGTTCGGCCAATGGCCGCGGCCTGTTGTTGGCCAACCCGCACTTCCCGTGGATGGGCGGCATGCGCTTCTACCAGATGCAGCTGACCATCCCTGGCCAGCTGGATGTGATGGGCGCGGCATTGCCGGGCCTGCCGGTGGTCAATATCGGTTTCAACAGGCACCTGGCCTGGACGCACACCGTCGACACCTCCAACCACTTCACCCTGTATCGGCTGCAGCTCGACCCCAAGGACCCGACCCGTTACCTGCTTGATGGCAAGTCGCTGCCACTGGCCCGGCAAACCATCAGCGTTGCGGTCAAGGCAGAAGATGGCAGCCTGAGCCAGGTAGAGCGGCAGGTCTACAGCTCGCAATTCGGCCCGGTGGTGCAATGGCCCGGGCGCCTGGACTGGGATGCGCACGCGGCCTACAGCTTGCGTGACGCCAATCTGGACAACACCCGGGTGTTGCAGCAGTGGTACCAGATCAACCGTGCCGACAGCCTGGCGGCGCTCAAAGGCTCGGTCGAGCAGTTGCAGGGTATTCCTTGGGTCAACACCTTGGCCGTGGACCAGGGCGGTGGGGCGTTGTACCTGAACCAGTCGGTGGTGCCGTATGTCGACCAGCAACTGCTGGCTGCCTGCAGCAACCCGCAAGGGCAAGGGCGCATGGTGGTGCTGGATGGTTCGCGCAGCGCCTGTCAGTGGAAGGTCGACCCGCAGGCTGCGCAACCGGGAATCTTCCCGGCGCGACTGCTGCCGAGCCTTGAACGCCAGGATTTCGTACAGAACTCCAACGACCCGGCCTGGATGGTCAACCCGGCGCAGCCGCTGACCGGCTATTCACCCTTGGTCAGCCGCAGTGACCAGCCGCTGGGCATGCGCAGCCGCTTTGCCCTGCAGCGCCTGCAGGGCACGGCAAAGCTGGGCGTTGATGACCTGCAGCGCATGGTGACCGACGACGAGGTCTACCTGGCCAGCCTGGTGCTGCCAGACCTGCTGCAATGGTGCGAGAGCGCAGGCGCAGATGTGCAGGCCGTGTGCAGTAGCCTGGCGGCCTGGAATGGCAAGGCCGACCTCGACAGCGGCATTGGCCTCGTGCATTTCCAGAACCTGTTCAACGCCCTGGCCGAACACCCGGAAAGCTGGCGGGTGGCCTTTGACCCGGCCGACCCGCAGCACACGCCGCGTGGTTTGGCGGTGGAGCAGGCGGCGGTGCGCAAGCTGGTACATGACGCGGCGCTGGCATCGCTCAAGCAGGTGAACGACAGCGGTGTAGCAGGGGAGGCGCGCTGGGGGCAGGTGCAGCAGGCGCTCGATGGCACGCCGGTACCGGGTGGCCCGCAAGCGCTGGGTGTGTACAACGCGATGTACAGTGTGCCGCACGGGCAGGGCAAGCGGCTGGTGGTCAGCGGTACCAGCTACCTGCAACTGGTCAGCTTCACCGACAAGGGGCCGGAGGCTCGTGGGTTGCTGGCGTTCTCCCAGTCGAGCGAAGCGGCTTCGGCGCATGCCAGTGACCAGACCAAGGCCTTTGCGGCCAAGCAGCTGGCGGTGATGCCATTTACGGAAGCGCAGATCAAGGCAGACCCGGCGTATCGGGAAGTGGTGATCAGTGAGCGGGACAAAGGGGCAGTGGCGCAACAGTAGCGCTTTCTGCTGCGACTGCGACCTTGCAGGAGCGGCCTTGTGCCGCGAAAGGGCTGCGGAGCAGCCCCGGCAATTTCGGTGGTTATGCTGAGATCTGGGGCCGTTGTGCGGCCCTTTCGCGGCACAAGGCCGCTCCTGCATGGGGCACGCAATGCCCGTCAGGAAAACTCGAACGGCGCCAGCTGAAACCCGTGCTCATCTACCTGCAAGGCCCAGCCCCGGCGGTCCCAGTCCCCCAGCACGATGCGCCGTGCCGGCTGCCCATCAACCACCAGCTTGTGTATCGCCGGCCGGTGGGTATGGCCATGTACCAGCGTGCGCACGCCGTGCGCCGCCATCACCTTGGGTACTTCCTCGGGCGTGACGTCGACAATCTCGGTGGACTTCATCCGCGTTTGCGTGCGGCTTTCGCTGCGCAGCTTGCGCGCCAGCTTGTAGCGGGTGGACAGCGGCAGGTGCCGCAACACCCACAGGCTCAGCGGGTTGCGCAGTAAACGGCGCATCTTCATGTAAGCCAGGTCGCGGGTGCACAAAGTGTCGCCATGCATCAGCAGCACCTGCTCACCGCCCAGCTCGATCACGCTGGGGTCGCTCAACAGCGTGCAACCTGCCGCGTCGCAAAACGCTTGGCCAATGAGAAAGTCACGGTTGCCATGCATCAGGAAGATGGCCGTACCGCTGTCGCTCAGCCGGCGCATGGCCTGGCAGATCGACTGCTGGAAGGCGGTCATGGCATCGTCGCCGATCCAGGCTTCGAAAAAGTCGCCCAGGATGTACAACGCCTTGGCGTGGCGGGCACGGCCGTCGAGCAGATCAAGAAACGCCCGGGAAATGTCCGGGCGCTCTTCTTGCAAATGCAGATCGGAGATCAGCAGTATCACCCAATGATCTCGGCTTTCTCGATGATCACGTCTTCTTTTGGTACGTCCTGGTGGCCGGACTTGGAACCGGTGGCGACCTTCTCGATGGCATCAACCACTTCACGGCCTTCGATCACTTCGCCGAACACCGCGTAGCCCCAGCCCTGTACGTTCTTGCCGCTGTGGTTGAGGAAGTCGTTGTCGGAAGCGTTGATGAAGAACTGCGCCGAAGCAGAGTGCGGCTCCATGGTGCGGGCCATGGCGATGGTGTACTTGGCGTTTTTCAGGCCGTTGTCGGCTTCGTTCTGGATGCTGGCACGCTTGTCACGCTTTTCGTTCATGCCTGGCTCGAAACCGCCGCCCTGAATCATGAAGCCTTTGATCACACGGTGGAACACGGTGTTGGTGTAGTGGCCTGCGTTGACGTATTCGATGAAGTTGGCCACGGTAATCGGGGCTTTTTCAGCGTTCAGTTCAATGACGATGTCGCCGTGGTTGGTGGTCAGTTTGACTTTGGACATGCTGAAACTCGCTTTTTCAAGGCAATCGGGAATTAGGGTGCGCAGGGCGCCGGTTATCACCTGACGCATGTTCAGGCGATCACGACACATGGCGCGCACTGGCCATTTTGCCAGGCTTGGGCAAAAAGCCGTGATAAATCACGCCAGTTTGTCCGGGCCCGACTGTCAGCAGCTTGACTGCTTCGGCTATGATAGGCCCTTTGATTCAATCGGCCTACCCAGGCCGGACACGTGCATTCAAGGATCCTATGAGCAAGCCCACTGCCGACAACGCGCCCAACGCCGCTGCCAAAGGCGCCCCCGCTGTCCCTGCGAACTTCCTGCGGCCGATCATCCAGGCCGACCTGGACTCGGGCAAGCACAGCAGCATCGTCACTCGCTTCCCGCCGGAGCCTAACGGCTACCTGCACATCGGCCACGCCAAATCGATCTGCGTCAACTTCGGCCTGGCCAAGGAATTCGGGGGCGTCTGCCACCTGCGTTTCGATGACACCAACCCGGCCAAGGAAGATCAGGAATACATCGACGCCATTCAAAGCGACGTCAAATGGCTGGGCTTCGACTGGGCCGGCGACGTGCGTTATGCGTCCAGTTACTTCGACCAGTTGCACGACTGGGCGGTCGAGCTGATCAAGCGTGGCAAGGCCTATGTCTGCGACCTGACCCCTGATCAAGCGAAAGAATACCGCGGCAACCTCAAGGAGCCGGGCAAGAACAGCCCGTTCCGCGAGCGTAGCGTGGAAGAAAACCTCGAGCTGTTCGCCCGCATGAAGGCCGGTGAGTTCAAGGACGGCGAGTGCGTGCTGCGGGCCAAGATCGACATGGCCTCGCCGAACATGAACCTGCGCGACCCGATCCTGTACCGCATCCGCCATGCCCACCATCACCAGACCGGTGACAAATGGTGCATCTACCCCAACTACGACTTTACCCACGGCCAGTCGGACGCTATCGAGGGCATCACCCACTCGATCTGCACCCTGGAGTTCGAAGGGCATCGCCCGTTGTACGAATGGTTCCTCGACAACCTGCCGGTGCCGGCGCACCCGCGCCAGTACGAGTTCAGCCGCCTGAACCTGAACTACACCATCACGTCCAAGCGCAAGCTCAAGCAGCTGGTTGATGAAAAGCACGTCGACGCCTGGGACGACCCGCGCATGTCGACCCTGTCCGGCTTCCGTCGCCGGGGCTACACCCCGGCTTCGATCCGCAACTTCTGCGAAATGATCGGCACCAACCGCTCCGACGGCGTGGTTGACATGTCGATGCTCGAGTTCAGCATCCGTGACGACCTGGACCGCACCGCACCGCGCGCCATGTGCGTGCTGCGCCCGCTGAAAGTGGTCATCACTAACTACCCGGAAGGTCAGGTGGAGCAGCTTGAGCTGCCGCGCCACCCGAAAGAAGACATGGGCGTGCGTGTGCTGCCATTCGCACGCGAGCTGTACATCGACCGCGATGACTTCATGGAAGAGCCGCCCAAGGGCTACAAGCGCCTGGAACCGGCCGGTGAAGTGCGCCTGCGTGGCAGCTACGTGATTCGCGCCGACGAGGCCATCAAGGACGCCGATGGCAATATCGTCGAGCTGCGTTGCTCGTACGACCCGGACACCCTGGGCAAGAACCCTGAAGGCCGCAAGGTCAAGGGCGTGATCCACTGGGTGCCGGCCGAGGGCAGCGTCGAGTGCGAAGTGCGCCTGTACGACCGCCTGTTCCGCTCGCCGAACCCGGAAAAGACCGAGGACGGCGGCAGCTTCCTGGACAACATCAACCCGAACTCGCTGCAAGTGCTCAGCGGTTGCCGTGCCGAGCCGTCGCTGGCCCAGGCGCAACCCGAGGACCGCTTCCAGTTCGAGCGCGAAGGCTACTTCTGCGCCGACCTGAAAGACAGCCAGCCGGGCCGCCCGGTGTTCAACCGCACTGTCACCCTGCGTGACTCCTGGGGCAGCTGAGGAAACGCCGTGCTTACCATTTACAACACCCTGAGCAAAGCGAAGGAAACCTTCAAGCCGCTGGATGGCAACAAGGTGCGCATGTACGTGTGCGGCATGACCGTGTACGACTACTGCCACCTGGGCCATGGCCGCAGCATGGTGGCCTTCGACCTAGTCACCCGTTGGCTGCGCAAGAGCGGCTACGAGCTGACGTACGTGCGCAACATCACCGACATCGATGACAAGATCATCAACCGGGCCAACGAGAACGGCGAAAGCTTCGACGCGTTGACCGCCCGCATGATCGACGCGATGCACGAAGACGAGCGCCGCCTGAACATCCTGCCGCCAGACCAGGAGCCGCGTGCCACCGACCATATCGCCGGCATGCACGCGATGATCCAGACCCTGATCGACAAGGGTTATGCCTACGCCCCGGGCAATGGCGACGTGTACTACCGCGTCGGCAAGTTCGTCGGCTATGGCAAGCTGTCGCGCAAGAAGATCGAAGACCTGCGCATCGGTGCACGCATCGAGGTCGACGAAGCCAAGCAGGACCCGCTGGACTTCGTGCTGTGGAAGGGCGTCAAGCCCGGTGAGCCGAGCTGGGAATCGCCATGGGGCCCGGGCCGTCCGGGCTGGCACATCGAGTGCTCGGTGATGTCCACCTGCTGCCTGGGTGAGAGCTTCGACATTCACGGCGGTGGCAGCGACCTGGAGTTCCCGCACCACGAGAACGAGATTGCCCAGAGCGAGGCGGCCACAGGCAAGCAGTACGCCAACGCCTGGATGCACTGCGGCATGATCCGGATCAACGGCGAGAAGATGTCGAAGTCGTTGAACAACTTCTTCACCATCCGCGATGTGCTCGAGAAGTACCACCCGGAAGTGGTGCGTTACCTGCTGGTGGCCAGCCACTATCGCAGCGCGATCAACTACTCCGAAGACAGCCTGCGTGACGCCAAGGGTGCGCTTGAGCGCTTCTACCACGCCCTGCGCGGCTTGCCACGGGTGGCAGCCAAGGGCGGCGAAGCGTTTGTCGAGCGTTTCAGCGTGGCGATGAACGACGACTTCGGTACCCCCGAAGCCTGCGCCGTGCTGTTCGACCTGGTGCGCGAGATCAACCGCCTGCGCGACAGCGACCCGGAGGCTGCTGCCGGCCTGGCTGGCCGCCTGCGCGAGCTGGGTGAAGTGCTGGGTGTGCTGCAGCTGGAGGCCGATGACTTCTTGCGTGCAGGTGCCGAAGGCAAGGTCGATGCTGCCGAGGTGGAAGGCCTGATTCAGGCGCGTCTGCAGGCGCGTACCGACAAGAACTGGGCCGAGTCGGACCGTATTCGCGACCAGCTCACCGCGATGGGTGTGGTGCTGGAAGACAGCAAGGGCACGACTACCTGGCGTTTGGCTGACTGATCGGCGTACTGGGGCTGCTTTGCAGCCCTTTCGCGGCACAAGGCCGCTCCTACAGGGGTAGCGCAGCATTCAAGGCTTGCGCTACCCCTGTAGGAGCGGCCTTGTGCCGCGAAAGGGCCGCAAAGCGGCCCCTGCTTTTATTTGGCCAGCCCCGCAAGCGGGCAATGCAACACCAGTCTGGCCCCGCCCAACTCGCTCTCCCCAATTTCCAGCCTGAACCCATGCAGGTCGACGATCGCCGCAACGATCGACAATCCCAGCCCAAACCCGGCATGGCGATGGCCTTCATCGCTGCGATAGAACCGCTTCAGCACCGCAGTACGCTCTTCTTCGGGAATGCCCGGCCCGCTGTCCTCGATAGCCAGGTGCACGCCTGTGTCGTCGTGTGTCGCGCTAATTCGCACTTGCCCACCCTCGGGCGTGAACTTGATACCGTTGCCCACCAGGTTGGCCAGTGCCTCGAACAGCAGTTCGCGGTCACCGTGCAGTGCCGGCAGCTGCGCGGGCTGGTGCAATTCCAGGTGAATGCCGCCATCCTCGGCCAAAGGCAGGTAGAAATCGTGCAGTTCGACCAGCAAGTCATGTGGGTCAAGTTGGACGAAACCGGCCCGGCGCTGGCGGTCTTCCAGTTCGCTGATGCGTAGCAACCCGCGAAAACGCGCCATCAGGGTGTCGGTTTCGCCGATGGCCTGGTCCAGCGCCTCGGCTTGCGCGGAGTCCACGTCGCTCTGCTGGCGAATGCGGTACAGCTGGGCGCGCAGGCGGGTGAGCGGGGTACGCAGGTCATGGGCAATGTTGTCGCACACGCCCTTGACCTCATGCATCAGCCGCTCGATGCGGTCCAGCATGGCGTTGACGATGGCTGCCAGCATGTCCAGCTCATCGCGCCGGGCCGACAACGGCAGGCGGTGGGTCAGGTCGCCGGCGACGATCAGCTCCGCCTGGGCCTGGATTGCGCGGATACGCTTGAGCGGCCTGCGCCGTAGCAGGTACCAGCCGGCAAAGCCTGGGATCAGCGTCAATGAGATACCCCAGAGCAGGGCATCGAGGATGATCCGGGTAACCACAAACAGTGAGCCGTTATCGCGGAACAGTACCAGCCAGCGGCCATCTTGCACTTTGATCGCCACCGCATCGCAGCTGTCGCGGGGCAGGTGTGGGTCGTCGGCATCCAGGCAGCGTTTCAACTCATGGATCTTGCCGTCCAGCCTGAGCTCCGGGGGCAGGGCGCGCACACTGCCGCCAATCGGGTTGAGCTGGGTGTCGAACAGGCCATAGGCGTCGAAGCTTCGCTCCTCGAAGGCCTGGCTGGCGATCAGGGCGTCGTCCAGCTGCTTGCCGCTCATGTGCGCGAACAGGTGCTGGCGCTGCAACATGGAATGGCGGGTGAGCTTGTTGAGGTAGCTGGACACCTCGAAGTACAGCACCCCCATGAGGATGCTGCTCCAGGCCACGAACAGAAAGCTGTACAGCGCCAGCAGGCGGCTTGTCGAGGAGCTCCAGCCTTTAGACGGGTTCAGCAATGGCATAGCCGGAGCCCCGTACCGTACGGATCAGCGGCGACTGGCCGGGGGAGTCGATTTTCTTGCGCAGACGGCCGATGTGCACGTCGATCAGGTTGGTGCCCGGATCGAAGTGGTAGCCCCAGACTTCCTCGAAAATCATCATCCGTGTGATCACCTGGCCGCTGTGGCGCATCAGGTACTCCAGCAGTTTGTATTCGGTGGGCAGCAGGTTGAGCGTATTGTCACCGCGGCGCGCCTCGTGGCTGATCAGGTCCAGTTGCAGGTCGGCGACCTGCAGGCGTGTCTGGGTCATGGGCACACTGTTGCGGCGCAGCAATACCTCGACCCGTGCGGCCATTTCGTCGGAGGCAAACGGCTTGGTCAGGTAGTCGTCACCGCCGGCCCGCAGGCCGCGTACCCGTTCGTCGACGTCGGAGAGGGCGCTGATCATCAGGATCGGCGTGGCGATCTTGAGGCTGCGCAAGGTAGTGACGATGGTCAGGCCATCGACCTCGGGCAGCATGCGGTCCAGGGTGATCAGGTCGTAGCCACCGGCAATGGCCTTGGCCAGGCCTTCACGGCCATTGTCGGCCCACTCGACCTCCAGGCCGTGGCTGGTAAGTTCGGCGACGATTTCCTGGCCGGTGACGGCGTCGTCTTCGATGGTCAGTACGCGAGGCATGCTGGTTCCTGGGCATCTAATAGAGATTTGATTGTGCCAAAGAATAGACAACCGGCGATTTAAGAAAAATTCATCTAGCGTCTTTTACCTGCACTGGCCTCTTCGCGGGTGAACCCGCTCCCACAAGTACAGCGGCGCTCCCCAAGATCGGTGAGGGCCCTGTGGGAGCGGGTTTACCCGCGAAGCAAGCGGCGCGGTGTTTCAGCGGGCGCCGATACCTTCGGCATGCATGATCTGCGCAATGATCGGCACCGGGGTCATCAGGTGCGAGCGCATCATGGCGCTGGCGCGTTTGGCATCACGGGCGAGGATCACCTCGACCAGCGCCGCATGCTCCTGGCGCTTGAGCTCAAGGGCCTGTTCGGAGAACACCGTCTGCGTCAGCCACAGGTGGCGGTAGCGCTCGGCCTGGTCGAACAGGTAAGTGCGTGCCTGAAGCAGGTGCTTGGAGCCGCAGCCCGAGGCAATGGCGGTATGAAACGCCTTGTGCCGCTCGTCCCACACATCCAGGCGCTGCTCGCGGGTTTTTACTTCCACCACCTTGGCCAGGGTATGCGAGTGGGCCAGCACTGACGCCTCCCAGGCGTCGTCGCCGCGCTCGATGGCCAGGGCGATGATCATCGCCTCCAGGTTGGCGCGGGCATCGTAGATGTCGTTCATCTCGTCCAGCGACATGGGCGCCACCCGGTAGCCCTTCTGGCTGATCGCGTTGACCAGGTGCTCGGCCACCAGTTGCGACAGTGCTTCGCGCAACGGGCCCACGCCCAGGTCGTAGCGTTCCTTCAGGGCGCTCATCAACAGTTTTTCACCGGGTTTGAACACGCCCCGGATGATGTCCTTCTTGAGCCTCTCATACCCGCTGAAAGCTGAGTTTTGTCGGGGGGCGAGCGCTTCCAAGATCCTGTTCCTCAAAACGTTTTGCCGATCATACCGAAACCGCTTGCTGACGAAAAACAATGGATAAAAAGATAATTTGTCGCCTAATTACAAAAATGTAGACATTCTCTGTTAGTGGCGATATTTTTACCTCGCCCGCACTGATCCAGGTCACGACCGGACGGCGCTCTCCACTTTTCTGCCAGGACACTGCCATGAACGCTTTTACGCAGATCGAAGAACTTGTGATGCCACTGCCGCTCGAGCCGCGTGGTTACACCATTGCCCCTTCGAAACAGTCGCCGCGCCTGCTTGAACTGACCTTCGCCCGCGAAACCGTCGAAGCGTTTGTCCAGGCTGTTGCCGAGTGGCCGGTGCAGGCGCTGGAGTACAAGTCGTTCCTGCGTTTCCGGCTGGGTGAAATCCTTGACCAGCTGTGCCAGGGCACCCTGCGCCCTGTGCTGCTCAACACCATCCTCGATCGCGCCACCGGCGGCATGCTGATTACCCCGCTGGGCCTGGATGACGTGAGCCAGGCCGAAGACATGGTCAAGTTCACTACCGCCTGCGCACACCTGATCGGCCGTTCCAACTACGACGCCATGAGCGGCCAGTTCTATGCGCGCTTCGTGGTGGTCAACTCCGACAACTCCGACAGCTACCTGCGCCAGCCGCATCGGGTGATGGAACTGCACAACGACGGCACTTTCGTGAACCAGATCACCGATTACGTGCTGATGCTGAAGATCGACGAAAAGAACATGGAAGGCGGCAACTCGCTGCTGCTGCACCTGGATGACTGGGAGCAGTGCGAGGAGTTCTTCCGCCACCCGATGGCCCGCCGCGAAATGCGCTGGACCGCACCGCCGAGCAAGAAGGTGGCCGAAGATGTGTTCCACTCCGTTTTCGACACCGATGGCGAAGGCCGCCCGACCATGCGCTACATTGACCAGTTCGTGCAGCCGGAAAACTACGAGGAAGGCATCTGGCTGAACGCCCTGTCCGATTCGCTGGAAGGCAGCGGGAAGAAGGTATCGGTACCGGTGGGCGTGGGCAGCTTCCTGCTGATCAACAACCTGTTCTGGCTGCATGGTCGCGACCGCTTCACCCCGCACGAGGGCCTGCGCCGTGAACTGATGCGCCAGCGTGGTTACGTCGCCTTCCCCAAACCGCTGTACCAGCGCGGGCAATAATGACAGGGCGCAGGGCGGGCGCCCGCCCATGCGTCGTTGCACAACATGATGCCACCAGGGCCCGAGCGGGCCTTGGTGAGCGAGCCAGGTAATGCCTGCGTGTGAGGTAAGGCTGTGTACGATTTCATCATTATTGGCGGTGGCATTGTGGGCATGTCCACGGCCATGCACCTGATCAAGGTCTACCCGGACGCGAAGATTCTCCTGCTGGAGAAGGAGTCCGGCCCGGCCCGCCACCAGACCGGTCACAACAGCGGCGTGATCCACGCTGGCGTGTACTACACCCCCGGCAGCCTCAAGGCGCGCTTCTGCCTGGAAGGCAACAAGGCCACCAAGGCCTTCTGCACCCAGCACAGCATCCCCTTCGATGAGTGCGGCAAGCTGCTGGTGGCCACCAACGAGCTGGAAATGCAGCGCATGAAGGCGCTGTGGGAGCGTACCGCGGCCAACGGCCTGGAGCGCCACTGGCTGTCGGCCGATGAACTGCGCGAGCGCGAGCCCAATATCGTGGGAATGGGGGGCATCTTCGTGCCGTCCAGCGGCATCGTCAATTACGCCCAAGTGACTGCTGCGATGGGCGCTGAATTCCAGCGTGCCGGCGGCGAAATCCGCTATGGGGCAGAGGTGGTCGGCCTGCAGGAACAAGCCAGCGAAGTGATCGTGCGCACGCAGCGCGACGAGTTCCGTAGCCGATTCCTGGTGACCTGCTCGGGCCTGATGGCCGACCGCGTGGTCAGCATGCTGGGCCTGCGCACCGAGTTTGTCATCTGCCCGTTCCGGGGCGAGTACTACTTGCTGCCCAAGCAGCACAACCAGATCGTCAACCACCTGATCTACCCGATCCCCGACCCGTCGATGCCGTTTTTGGGCGTGCACCTGACCCGCATGATCGACGGCACGGTCACGGTTGGCCCCAACGCCGTACTGGCGATGAAGCGCGAGGGCTACCGCAAGACCGACGTCAGCCCCAGCGACCTGTTCCAGACCCTGACCACCCCCGGCATTCTCAAGGTGCTGGCGAAGAACTTCCGCCCGGGCCTGATCGAGATGAAAAACTCGCTGTTCAAGGGCGGCTACCTCAAGCAGGTGCAGAAGTACTGCCCGAGCATCACCAAGGCCGACCTCACGCCTTACCCGGCCGGTGTGCGCGCCCAGGCGGTGTCGCGCGACGGCAAGCTGATCGACGACTTCCTGTTCGTCAACACCGCGCGCAGCGTCAACGTGTGCAACGCACCGTCGCCGGCGGCCACCTCGGCCATCCCGATCGGCGCCTACATCGTCGAGAAGGTGTGTGAGCAGGTCACTCTCGCAGGTGGCAGCGTGCCCAAGGCGGACCTGGCGGCCAGCAAGCGGGCGGCGAGCTGATAACGCGGTAACAGGTTCCGCGGTTTCCCTTACTCAACCCGAACTGCCCTGCTCACCAGTCAGGGCAGGGCGGGCTTTTTCGCGCCTGCGTCGGCGACCGTGCAGCCGGCGGCCCAGCGTGGGCATGACAAAAACAACAAGGTAGTGCCATGCAAACCCACAAGAACAATTTGAGTCATGGATTGAAATCACGGCATGTCACCATGCTGTCCATTGCCGGTGTGATCGGCGCCGGCCTGTTCGTCGGCTCTGGTCGTGCCATTGCTGAAGCGGGCCCGGCCACCATCCTGGCCTATATCCTGGCCGGTGGCCTGGTGGTGCTGGTGATGCGCATGCTGGCCGAAATGGCGGTTGCTTCGCCCGATACCGGTTCGTTTTCCACCTATGCCGACCTCGCCATCGGCAAGTGGGCGGGCTACACCATCGGTTGGCTGTACTGGTGGTTCTGGGTGCTGATCATCCCTATCGAAGCCAATATTGCCGCCACCATCATCAATTCCTGGGTTCCACAGATGGAGATCTGGGTGCTGTCGTTGGTGATTACCCTGTTGCTGACGGCCACCAACCTGTTCAGCGTGAAGAACTATGGCGAGTTCGAATTCTGGCTGGCACTGGTAAAAGTGGTGGCGATCGTCGCTTTCATTGCGCTGGGTGTGTGCGCCATTTTTGGCCTGCTGCCCGGTACTGGCGTCAGTGGTGTTTCGCGCCTGTGGGATACCGGTGGTTTCATGCCCAATGGTTTCGGTGCGGTGCTGAGCGCCATGCTGATCACCATGTTCTCGTTCCTTGGGGCCGAGGTGGTGACCATTGCCGCAGCCGAGTCCGACGAAGCCGGCAAGCATATTTCCAGGGCCACCAACTCAGTGATCTGGCGGATCACCTTGTTCTATATCCTGTCGATTTTCATCGTCATCGCGCTGGTGCCCTGGACTGACCCGCGCCTGGCGACGGAAGGTTCCTATGTCACGGTGCTGGACACCCTGGGCGTGGCGAATGCCAAGGCCATCATCGATTTTGTGGTGTTGACTTCGGTAACCAGCTGCCTGAACTCGTCGCTGTATACCGCGTCGCGCATGGTCTACTCGCTGAGCCGCCGCGGTGATGCGCCGGCCTGCGCCCAGATGACCAGCCGCAGTGGCACGCCTGTGGTAGCGGTACTGCTATCCACTGGCGCGGCATTTTTGGCAGTGATCGCCAATTACCTGGTGCCGGCCAAGGTGTTCGGCTTCCTCATGGCCAGCTCGGGGGCCATTGCCTTGCTGGTGTACCTGGTCATCGCGGTTTCCCAGCTGCGCCTGCGCCAGCGCCTGACCGCACAGGGCAAGACCCTGGGTTACCGTATGTGGTTGTTCCCGTGGCTCACCTGGGGTGTGATCGTATTCATCTGCGGCGTGTTGGTCGTGATGCTGCTGCGTCCGGACCATCGCCTGGAAGTGGTGTCGACCATGGTGTTGGCTGTGTTGGTGGTGTGTTCCGGCTTGCTGGTCACGCGCCGGCGGGCGCGCGGGGTGCCGATCAACAGCTTAGGGCAGGGCGCCTGATCAGCCTGGGCTGAAGACAGACGAGCAAGTCGTCCCCGGCTGTGAGAGGATGTCCACCATCACAGCCAGGACCCCGAACACAGCCTGATGAAGACACCCAAAAGAATCGAACCCCTGATCGAAGACGGCCTGGTCGACGAAGTCCTGCGGCCGCTGATGAGTGGCAAGGAGGCCGCCGTGTACGTGGTGCGCTGCGGCAACCAGGTGCGCTGCGCCAAGGTCTATAAAGAAGCCAACAAGCGCAGTTTCCGCCAGGCCGCCGAATACCAGGAAGGCCGCAAGGTGCGCAATAGCCGGCAGGCCCGGGCCATGGCCAAGGGCAGCAAGTTTGGCCGTAAAGAAGCCGAAGATGCCTGGCAGAACGCCGAAGTTGCGGCGTTGTTCCGCCTGGCCAGTGCGGGTGTGAGGGTGCCGAAGCCCTACGACTTCCAGGACGGCGTGCTGTTGATGGAGTTGGTGACCGATGCCGATGGCGACGCCGCCCCACGCCTGAATGATGTGCACCTGGAAGCGGACGAAGCCCGCACGTTCCACGCCTTTGTCATTCGTCAGATCGTACTGATGCTTTGTGCGGGGCTGGTGCATGGCGACCTGTCCGAGTTCAACGTGCTGCTCGGCCCGGACGGACCGGTGATCATCGATTTGCCGCAGGCCGTGGATGCAGCCGCCAACAACCACGCTTTCAGCATGCTGCAGCGCGATGTGGATAACATGGCCCATTATTTCGGGCGCTTTGCCCCGGAGCTGAAAAGCACCCGGTATGCGCAGGAGATGTGGGCGCTGTTCGAGGCCGGTGATTTGCTGCCCGACAGCCCGTTGACTGGGGTGTTCGCAGATGACGAACATGAAGCTGACGTGTCCGGGGTGATGCGCGAGATCGACGCCGCCCGGCTGGATGATGCACGCCGCCGTGCAGCGCGTGACGAGGCTGAGCATGGAGTGGTCAAGGCAGAGGAGCCCACGCCGCCCTGGCTGCAATAAGGTGTTGCAGGCGCCTCACATCTTTGTGGGGCTTTCCCGAAGCTGTGCTGTCTCTGCGTGAGCGGGTTCACCCGCGAAGGGGCCGGCACAGGCAAACCCGGCCGTTACCATTGACGCAAGACACAATCTCGTCATTTAGCCTTTTCACTGGCGCGCGACAGGCATAAGGTATACGCCGTTCAAAATGCCCTGGAGCTGTCATGTCCAACCAATTTCCGTCCGTTCGTCCACGCCGCCTGCGCCAGAACGAGTCCCTGCGCACGATCTTCCAGGAAACCGAATTCCGCCTGGAAGACCTGATCCTGCCGATCTTCGTCGAAGAGGGCATCGATGACTTCGTGCCGATCTCCAGCATGCCTGGGGTCAACCGCATCCCCGAGAAGCTGCTGGCCCAGGAAATCGAGCGTTACGCCCGTGCCGGTATCAAGTCGGTGATGACCTTTGGCGTGTCGCACAACCTGGACGCCACCGGCAGCGACACCTGGAACGAAAACGGCCTGGTTGCGCGCATGTCGCGCATCTGCAAGGACACCGTGCCGGAAATGGTGGTGATGTCCGACACCTGCTTCTGCGAATACACCAGCCACGGCCACTGCGGCGTGCTGCATGACCATGGCGTGGACAACGACGCCACCCTGGCCAACCTGGGCAGGCAGGCGGTCATTGCCGCCGCTGCCGGTGCCGACTTCATCGCCCCGTCGGCGGCAATGGATGGCCAGGTACAGGCTATCCGTAGCGCGCTGGATGGTGCCGGTTTCCACGACACCGCGATCATGGCCTACTCCACCAAGTTCGCCTCGTCGCTGTATGGCCCGTTCCGTGAAGCCGGCGGTACCACGCTGAAGGGCGACCGCAAGAGCTACCAAATGAACCCGATGAACCGCCGCGAAGCAGTGCGCGAATCGCTGCTGGACGAGCAAGAGGGTGCGGATGTGCTGATGGTCAAGCCGGCTGGCGCCTACCTTGACGTGATCGCCGACATCCGCGCTGCCTCGCGCCTGCCGTTGGCGGCGTACCAGGTGAGTGGCGAGTACGCGATGATCAAGTTCGGCGGCCTTGCGGGCGCCATCGATGAAGGCCGGGTGGTGCGTGAAAGCATCGGCGCGATCAAGCGTGCCGGTGCCGACCTGATCCTGACCTACTTCGCCATGGACCTGGCGCGCGAAGGTATCTGAGGCCAGGCCTTCGGTAAAACAAGCCGCTGCAGTTGCAGCGGCTTTTCTTTGAGCGCTGTCTGTGATGCCGCGCAAACGCACAAAAAATCATTAAGCGCTGAATTATTTAGTGTCCCGTTGTATCTGATCCCTTAGAGCATTCATCGACAGGGATACGGGTATGAAACCTCGCAAGAAAAAAGTCCAGCCAATAGGCCTGAAGGACATCACCATCGTCGACGACGCCAAGATGAAGAAGGCGATTACCGCTGCCGCACTGGGCAATGCGATGGAGTGGTTCGACTTTGGCGTCTACGGTTTCGTGGCTTATGCCCTGGGCAAGGTGTTTTTCCCCAACGCCGACCCCAGCGTGCAGATGATCGCGGCACTGGCCACCTTCTCGGTGCCGTTCCTGATCCGGCCATTGGGCGGGCTGTTTTTCGGCGCCTTGGGCGACAAGTACGGGCGGCAGAAAATCCTCGCGGCGACCATCGTCATCATGTCGCTCAGCACCTTTGCCATCGGCCTGATACCGTCTTATGCCAGCATCGGCATCTGGGCACCGATCCTGTTGTTGCTGGCCAAGATGGCCCAGGGCTTTTCGGTGGGCGGCGAGTACACCGGCGCCTCGATCTTCGTGGCCGAATACGCCCCCGACCGCAAACGCGGTTTTCTCGGTAGCTGGCTGGACTTCGGCTCGATTGCTGGCTTTGTGCTAGGCGCGGGCGTGGTGGTGCTGATTTCCACCATTCTGGGCGAAGAAAAGTTCCTTGAATGGGGCTGGCGCCTGCCGTTCTTCCTGGCCCTGCCGTTGGGCATCATCGGCCTTTACCTGCGCCATGCGCTGGAAGAAACACCCGCGTTTCAGCAGCACGTCGACAAGCTGGAGCAGGGTGACCGCGAAGGCCTGGCCTCCGGGCCCAAGGTGTCGTTCAAAGAAGTGGCCACACAGCACTGGCGCAGCCTGGTGACCTGCATCGGCGTGGTGATTGCCACCAACGTCACCTACTACATGCTGCTCACCTACATGCCCAGCTACCTGTCGCACAACCTGCATTACAGCGAAGACCATGGCGTGCTGATCATCATCGCGATCATGGTCGGCATGCTGTTCGTGCAGCCGGTGATCGGCCTGCTCAGCGACAAGTTTGGCCGCCGGCCGTTCATCATCGTCGGCAGTGTCGGCCTGTTCGCCCTGGCCATTCCGGCGTTCATGCTGATCAACAGCGGCGTGCTGGGGGTGATTTTTGCCGGGCTGCTGATCATTGCCGTGCTGCTGAACTTCTTCATCGGTGTGATGGCCTCGACGCTGCCGGCAATGTTCCCTACGCACATCCGCTACAGCGCCTTGGCGGCCGCTTTCAACATTTCGGTGCTGATCGCCGGGCTTACCCCGACCCTCACTGCCTGGCTGGTGGAGAGCACGGGCGACCTGTACATGCCGGCCTACTACCTGATGGTGATCGCCGCAATTGGCCTGCTGACCGGGTTGACCATGAAGGAAACCGCCAACAAACCGCTGCGCGGTGCGGCACCGGCGGCATCGGACATCGAAGAAGCGCGTGAACTGTTGCAGGAGCACCACGACAACATCGAGCAGAAGATCGAGGACATCGATGCGCAGATTGCCGAGCTGGAAGCCAAGCGCCAGACCCTGGCACAGCAGCACCCGCGCATCGATTGATCAGCGCGGCATGTAGCCACGCTGCCAGCCGCGTGGGATGAACCGCGACACCAGGGCCAGCACACCGGCCAGCGCGCAGCTGCCAGCCAGTGCCTGCAGACCCAGGCGCTGTTGCAGCCAGGCGCCCAACGCGGCGCCCAGCAGCATGCCGGCCCAGGGCACCAGCTGCACCCGCCAGCCGTTGCGCCGCTCGCCCATCAGCCAACGCCCCAGGCCACGGCCGAAGCGGGACAGGGCGCCGGTGACGTAAGTCAGGCCGATGGGCAGGCCGTTCACCTGCTCAACCACGGCATTGATCATGCCCATGGCCAGTGTGGCGGCCAACAATGCCGGGAAGGTGGCCGCCAACGGCCACGCCGCTGCGAACGCCAGCAGTACCGCAACCATCAGCAACACAGGCCAGGCCCGGCGGCGCAAGCCACGCGCCAGCAGCACGCCCAGCGTATTGCCAGCGACGAAGCCCAGTATCGCGCCACTCAGGCGCAGCACCAAGGCCAGGTCTGCCTCACTGATGGCCACGGCCAGGCGTGTGGTATTGCCACTCATGAACGACACGAAGTCACCCAGCGCCAGCAGGCCGATGGCGTCGGTCATGCCAGCCAGCACCGACAAACCGGCAACCAGGCCAAGGCCGACACGGCCACGCAACACTTGCAGGCGTAGCCGCCTGGCCGTGCGCGCGGGGAGGGCGTTGGGCAGCATGGGCAGGCCTCAGGGCAGCAGTTTTTCGCGGGCCAGAGTGCCTTTGATGGTGCGCTCCACCACATCGACCAGCACCATGGTCTGGTGATCGACCTCGATATTGAGCTGTTCGCCGGCCTTGTAGCTGGCAAAAGTGGTCTGGCGCAGGGTTTCCGGGATCAGGTTGATGGTGATGACGTTGTCGTCGACATCGGCGACGGTCAGGCTGCAGCCATTGACCCCGATGAAACCGCGCGGGAACACGTACTTGCCCCATTCCGGCGGCATGCGGAACTTGATGAAGGCGCCGGTTTCCTTGATCGACAGTTCGACGATTTCGGCGGTGGTGGCGATGTGGCCGGCCATCAGGTGGCCACCGACTTCGGCGTTCATCTTCGCCGAACGTTCGATGTTGACCCCCTGGCCCGCCTTGAGGAAGCGCAGGTTGGTACGTTCGAGCGTGGCGGTCATGGCGTCGAATCTGACTTGCGTGCCGGCGATTTCGGTGACCGACAGGCAGGTGCCTTCGACACTGACGCTGGCGCCGATCTTCAGTTCGTCGAGCAGTTCCGGGGTGAGGTCGATGGTGAACTGGTTGTGGCCCGGGTAGGTGGTCACATCAAGCAGAGGGCGGACGGCCTGGACGATGCCGGTGTACATGGAGTTGCTCCTGGGCACGGAAAAGAAACTTTCCGAACGCTATGCCCCTGGAGCGGTAAATGCAAGACCGGCCTCTCCCACGGCTACTGCACCGCCTTAGCTGCGGCGCCCCTTACACATGAGCGCTGCTGTTGACGATGCGCAGGCACAGCGCCTCGTAAGGGTCCAGGTTCACCAGCAATCGCCCGTCCTCGGTCAGATCGCCTTCGACCGTTTCATTGATCATGTCTACCACCGTCCCGGGCGTGAACCCGGTCAGCTGCAGCTCCTCGGCAATCGTTTCCTGGCCAAAGTTCAGTGCGCTGATCTGGATACCGCGCCCGGCTGGTAGTTCGTGCACCATCACCAGCAATCCTGGGCTGCTGACCTCAGGCACCAGCACCTGGCGGCTGGTGGCGATGCCATAGGCCTGCCGCACAGCCAGCAGCTTCTTCACCTTGCAGGCAAATGAATCAGCGTTTTCCAGCTGGCTGTCGAGGCTGCCATACAGTGCCCTGGCCCGTGGCATGCCACGCACCGATACCTCCGCCTGTGGGTCGAGACCGGCCAGGTCATAACCGCCCCGGTGAATCCAGCGGGTATCGCCATCCAGCATCCGCTGCGCGACTGCTTCGGCGGGCAAGGGCAGGGCACCGACCAGGTCCCAGCCAGACAGCGCGACCACCCCTGGCTGCATGGCGTTGTACATGACCAGCAGTAGATGCACTTTCTGAATCAGCTCGATGTCTGCTGCACCGATTTGCTCAAGGTTGCGGATGCCCAGCGCTGCGGTGATCAGGCTGGCCGTGGTACAGGCGATGCCATTGGTCACGAAGCGCAGGTTGTAGGGCGCGTGCTCGCCCGAGAGGCGTTCGTAGATCTCTTCGCGGACATGCTCACGCAGGATGCTGCCGGGCAAGGTCTGGCCCTTGTACAGGTACATGTCGTGGGCGTGAAGGGTCCAGAAATGCACCAGTTCCACAGTCAGTTCGTCGTGGTTCTGCAGGGCATGGATAAGCGAGGCGGGGTCGATGCCGAAGGCGTGCATTTCCTTGAGCATCAGGCGCAGGAACTCGGTATCACCGGTCAGCAGCGCATGCTGATAGGCCGGCCGGGTGATGAAGTCATAGGACAGGTCGGCCCCGCCCTTGGACATCTGCGCGATGTCGTCCAGGGTCAGGTTCAGTTCCTGGAAGCTGAAGCCGCCCGCCTTGCGAATCATGCCGCCGATCAACTGGTTGCCGACGATCGACAGGGGGTGGCTTTCCGACCAGGCGGTGCCGCTGGCCCGCGTTTCCACGCCCAGAAAACCGTTGGCGTCCAGGCGCAGGCCGCGCGCGCCCAGGCAGTCCAGGGCGTGCAGGGCATCGCCAATGATCATTTGCTGGGCGGCGAAGGTCGGGTCCAGCCAGTTCAGCGAGGGTTGGCCGTCCTTGAAGTAGTGCAGGTATACCCAGCGACGGGTTTTGCCATCGACACCGGTGATGGGCGGCGTGACGCTCCAGTCGGTTTCCTTCACACCGGGCTCGAAGAAGATCACCCGTTGCAACTGGCCGACGATGTAATGGCGGGCTTTGAGCTCGTCGCACTGGGCCGGCAGCAGGTTGACCGAATCGCGGCCGGTGGGCACCTCAGGCAGTAGCGGCCAGTCTTCTTCGCGGATTTCGACCATGTGGTACAGCCCCGGGTAAGGGCCGTGGGCCATCTCGGCCAAGCGGAAGTCGGCACCTTTGCCGGTGTGCGAGGGGATCAGGTCGTCGATGGTCACGGCATTGTGCGCGGCGGCCATGCGGCTCATCTGCACCAGTTCCTGTTCGCTGCCGTACAGCGGGTCGATATCGAAGCTGATGCGGTCGAAGTTACCGTCCACGCTGGGCGTGAGTTCGCGGCCACGGATGCCGCCGGACAACTTGATCGGGCCAGTATGCAGGCCTTGAATGCCGATCTCCGACAAGCGCTTCCACAGCGCTTCGTGGGCCAGCGCGCCGAGCACGGAGCAGTCTTGCGGGGCGATAATAGCGTCGGGGTAGACGGTCAACCAGACCGAGGCGATTTCAGTGGCGCGGCGGGGCTGGGCTTCGGCGTAGGGCTGTTGCCACAGGCGTGACTGCCCCGAATACAGGCTGGCCCGGTCTTGGGAAGCCTTGAGCATGGCGCGGTCTTCGAGCCATTTGACGTATGACGGGTCGGGCTGGGTCATTTCGCGTCCTCTTTGCGTGTCGGCACCGGCTCAGGTTATGACGGCATTGCAGCCTGATCGTTCGGCTGAAACCTGTGATGGCCTCTTCGCGGGTAAACCCGCTCCCACATTGACCGCGTCGCACCAGGGGGTGGTGGCTCATTCAGGTAGCCACTGTTCTCAAGGCCGGTGCAGTAGCTGTGGGAGCGGGTTTACCCGCGAAGAGGCCGGCCCTGCTAGCGCACACTCTCAGCGCCGGGCGGACAACTGTTGGGGCGCCAGAAACGCATCATGGAAGTAATTACGCACGGCCTGCATCGCCGGGCTGAACGCCCGCTCCCGGTGCCAGGCCAGCCCCACGCTCATGGGTGTCACCGGGTCGCTGATGGTCACCGTCTCGATGCGCTTGCCCTCCAGCGACCAAGGCCTGTGCACCAGATCTGACAGGATCGCCACACCACTGCCATTGGCAACCATGCTGCGCACGGCTTCCACCGAGCTGGTCCGCACTCGCACGCTCGGGCGCTGCCCGGCCAGTTCCCAATAACGCATGGCGCTTTGCTCGGCCTCGTCTACGGTCAGCAGGATGAACGGTTCGCAGGCCACATCGGCCAGGCTTACTGCCGAGCGCTCGCACAGCGGGTGGTGGCCGGGCAGCCACAGCCGGCGTTCGGAGTTGAACAGTGTTTCGGAGACGATGTCGGGGTGGGTGAGGTTGGCCGTGAGCACAACCGCCATGTCGAACCGCCCCTCCAGCAAACCTTGCTCGATGGCGCTGCGCTCCTGCTCGTACAGCTCCAGGGTCACATCCGGGTGCCAGTGTTCCAGGCGCTGCAGGTGGTGTGGCAGGAAGTAGCCGATCACTGTGTAGCTTGCCGCCAGGCGCAGCAGGCCGCTGGCGCGCACGTTCGGCAGCGGGCTGTTCAGTGCGTCGTCAACACTGCGCAGAATCACGTAGGCGCGGTTCAGGAAGTGCCGGCCGGCCTCGGTCAGGCTCATGCCTTGGGCCGAGCGCTGGAACAGCAGCACGCCAAGCATGGCTTCCAGTTCCTTGATTGCCGTGGTCACCGCCGACTGGGAGATGTTCAGGTGGATGGCTGCCTGGGAAATCTGGCCGATCTCGGCGGTGGCAACGAAGTAGCGGACCTGGCGCAGGGTCAGTGACACGGTTGGCTCCTGGGGTATCTGATTTTCAGAAGACACCCTATCTGTTTATAGATCTTCCCAAGGGGGTAAGGAGAATCTAACGTGGCTTGCATGCAGTCACAAGCACCAGGAGAGACAGTCATGCAGGTGGTGGATTTCAACTCGGACATGGGTGAGGGATTTGGCCCGTGGACCATTGGCGACGGTGTCGACAACGAGCTGATGGGCTACATAAGCACGGCCAACATCGCCACCGGCTTTCATGCCGGCGACCCCGGTACCATGCGCCGCACCGTCGAGCGGGCCAAGGCCCTGGGCGTGGCGGTGGGTGCGCACCCGGGTTTTCGTGACCTTGTCGGCTTCGGTCGCCGGCACATCAACGCGCCAGCCCAGGAACTGGTCGACGACATGCTCTACCAGCTGGGTGCACTGCGCGAAATTGCCCGTGCCCAAGGGGTGCGCCTGCAGCACATCAAACCGCACGGTGCGCTTTACATGCACCTGGCGCGTGACGAAGAAGCCGCCCGCCTGCTGGTGGAAAACCTGCGGGTGATCGAGCCGGAACTGCTGTTGTACTGCATGCCGGGCTCGGTGATCTGCCGTATTGCCCAGGCACTGGGCCAGCCGGTGGTTCGCGAGTTCTACGCCGACCGTGAGTACGACTTGAGCGGCTCGATCGTGTTCACCCGCAATGTGCGCGGCCATGAGCCCAACGCGGTTGCCGAGCGCGTATTGCGGGCATGCCAGCAGGGCCTGGTGCGCACGGTCGAGGGGCAGGACCTGGCCATCGAATTCGATTCCATCTGCCTGCACAGTGACACCCCCGGCGCTCTCGACCTGGTCGAGGCTACGCGCAGGGCGCTGGACGCGGCCGGTATTGTGGTGCGCGCGCCGCGCTGAGCCCGTGAGGCATCCGTCTGGCACAAGCCGGAGCCCGTATAATTTGTTTTCGCCTGCCTTTCTATAAAGATTCCAAGAAAAGGAACAGTCATGGCCGAACCGCTTGCTACAACCCCGATCCGCTACAGCTTCGGCGCAGACGAGCACCTGTTTGCCGAAGTCAGCGACAGCATGTCGCTGGAAGCCTTTTTCAAGGGCATGGCCGTCACCCGCGCCGTTGAACGGCTGGCTCTGGATGGCGTGCTGGACGTGTGCCTGGCCAATGCCTCGTTCCAGATCCGCTTCGACCCCGACCGCATCGCGCCGCAGGCGCTGCTTGAAGCGGTGCAAAGTGCCGAGGCCCAGGCTGTGGCCGAGCGCTCGTTGCAGACGCGGATCATCGAGATCCCGGTGCTGTACAACGACCCCTGGACCCATGAAACCCTCATGCGTTTCCGAGACCGCCACCAGGACCCGGCCAGCACCGACCTGGAATACGCGGCACGCATTAATGGGCTGGCCGATGTCGACGCGTTCATCGCCGCCCACAGTGGTGCGCCCTGGTTCGTGTCGATGGTCGGTTTCGTGGCCGGCCTGCCGTTCATGTTCCAGATGGTCGAGCGCGAGCGGCAGCTGCAGGTGCCTAAATACCTGCGCCCGCGTACCGACACGCCCAAGCTCACCCTGGGCCATGGCGGTTGCTTCGGTTGCATCTACTCAGTGCGCGGTGCAGGGGGCTACCAGATGTTCGGCGTCACCCCAGCACCGATCTACGACCCTCAGCAAACACTGAACTACCTGAAGGCGCACATGGTGTTTTTCCGCCCGGGTGACATCGTGCAGTTCAAGCCCATTGATCGCCGGGCCTACGACCAGGCAGTGGCAGATGTGGAGGAGGGCCGCTTCGACCTGCGTATTCGCCCGGTCGAGTTCTCCCTGGATGCCTTCCTTGCCGACCCGGTCGGTTACCCCAAGTCGCTGCAGGAGGTACTGGCATGATCAAGGTACTCAAACCCGGCCTGGCCACCTCGGTGCAGGACCTGGGCCGTGAAGGCTACTACCACCTGGGCATTCCGCCGTCCGGTGCACTCGACCAGTACGCCCTGCGCGCGGCCAACCACCTGGTGGGCAACCCGGCGGGCGCAGCAGCCCTTGAGTGCGCGCTGGTGGGGCCGGAGCTGGAGTTCCAGCAGGATGCGCTGGTGGCGGTCTGCGGTGCACAGATGCCCGCTTTGCTGGATGGCCGCGAGCAGCGCCCCGACACGGCATTTACCGTGCGCGCAGGGCAGGTGTTGCGCTTTGGCTTCCCGACTGCGGGCGCGCGTGCCTACCTGGCCGTGGCCGGTGGCATTGATGTACCTGAGGTGCTCGGTAGCCGTTCCACCTACGCGCTGGGGGCATTGGGCGGGTTCCACGGGCGCAAGCTGATGGCAGGCGACGTGCTGCCGGTCGGTGTGCCCAGCGGCAAGACGCGCGCCGGCGCAAGCCTGCCAATGGCCCTGCGCCAGGCCCTGGGCGGCGAGGTGGTGGTGCGGGTGGTGCCGGGGCTGTACTTCCATCGGCTGACCGAGGCCGCAGCGCAAAGCTTCTTCACCCAGGCCTGGACAGTCGGCTCCGAAGCGGACCGTATCGGCTATCGCTACAAAGGCGGCAGCGCCTTGAGCTTCCAGCCGCGGGAGCAACCGTTCGGTGCCGGCTCGGACCCGTCGAACATCGTCGACAGCTGCTACCCGATCGGTTCTATCCAGGTGCCTGCGGGGCTGGAACCGATCATCCTGCACCGTGATGCGGTGTCGGGTGGCGGCTACGCCATGATCGGCACGGTGATCAGCGCCGATCTCGACCTGATCGGCCAGATGCAGCCCAACCAGCAGGCACGGTTCCTGGCGGTGAGCCTGGAGCAGGCGCTGGAGGCGCGGCGGTCGTACAAGAAGAAGCTGGCCTGCCTGGCAAGGCTCTTTGGCTGAGCGCGACGCGCTTGTGGAAGGGGTGTGCGATTCCTGCAGGAGCGGAAAACCCGCTCCTTCAGGGCGCTATTCGCTAGCAGGATGTTGCCAGGGAAACGTTTGGAAACTTGATGTAGAGAAGGATCCTACAAGCATTTGGGAAGCCTCAGACTCCTTGGAGAATTGATTCCTCGATAGTGTTCTTGTCCTCAGTTTCTCGAAGACAAGGACCACTTCATGCCCGGCCCATCCGATCTGCCTCCGGTAAAACCCGACGGCGCTGTCGATGCCCATGACGCTTCAGAACGCAGCGTCTACGCGATGCTCGAAGTGCCGGAGGTTAGCGATTCACCCTATCCGGCTGACCAGCGGCAGCGGGCAGGTGACCCGGATTTTGAAGGTTACCCCGCCGACCCGGAGTTCCAGCTGCGCGGCGGCTTCGAAAACCTGATGCTCGACGCGGCAAGCCCGCTGTTCGGCCTGGTCATTCGCCTGCGTACCCTGGATGACCTGCCAAACATCGCCTACGTGCACAAATCCGTGCAAAACCAGGTCAGCAACATTCGCGAAGAAATGCAGCAGCACGGCTACCCCATCGCCCACCAGGAAGTCTATTCCTATGCCCTGTGCCTGTACCTGGACGAGGCCGTGATGAGCCGCCCGTGGGGCAACAACTCGTGCTGGAGCCACGAGCCGCTGCTCAGCATCTTCCACGACGAAACCCAGGGCGGCGAAAAGATCTTCGTGCTGCTCGAACGGGTCATGCAGGCGCCCAAGGAATTCCAGGATGTACTGGAGTTCCTGTACTTCTGCTTTTGCCTGGGCCTCAGGGGCAAGCATGCGCTGGACCCCAAGTGCGATGACATCATCAACGCCTTGATCTCGCGCATACACAAGGTCATCCGCGAACTGCGTGGCCCCACGCCGCAAGAGGTGTGCGACCCCTACACCAACGTCGTTCATTGCCCCCACCGCCCGCGACGCTGGGAGTGGCCCTGGTGGAGCCCGCTGGTAATCTCCGCCC
>NZ_JBEGGO010000026.1:0-39879 GCF_052112345.1 Pseudomonas sp. SAS7
GCGGGTGAACCCGCTCCCACAGGGGTATGGCATTCGCTCAGGGGTGTGCTGCGCGGCGGCGATAGGCCAGCAGCAGGAACACGAACCACAACGGCATCACGCACAGCGCCAACCGGGTATCCGGCTGCAGCGCCAGCAGTACCAGCACAAAGCCGAGGAAACCCAGGGTGGTAATGGCCATGGGCACCCCGCCCGGCAACTTGAACACCGAGGCATTGTGCGCAGCCGGGTTGCGTTTGCGATAGGCGAGGTACGCAGCAAGGATCATCGACCAGGTAAAGATCACCAGTATCGCCGACACGGTCGAAATCAGCGTGAACACCGTCATCACCTCAGGGATGATGAACAGCAGGCTCAACCCGATCAGCATGCACACGCCGGAAAACACCAGGCTGTACACCGGCACGCTCAGTGCCGAAAGCCTGGCGAACAGGGCCGGCGCGTTACGCCGCTCGGCCAGCCCGAACAGCATTCGGCAACCCGAGTAGACGCCGCTGTTGGCCGACGAGGCTGCCGAGGTCAGTACCACGAAGTTGATCATGCCGGCCGCCGCCGGGAAGCCGGCCAGCAGGAACAGTTCGACGAAGGGGCTGCGGTTGGCCGGCACCTCGGCCCACGACACTACGCTGATGATGCACACCAGCGCCAGGATGTAGAACAGCAGAATGCGCAAGGGGATGGTGTTGATGGCCTTGGGCAGCGAGCGATGAGGGTTCTTCGCCTCGGCGGCGGTGGTGCCGATCAGTTCGGTGCCGGCAAAGGAAAACACGGCAATCTGGAAGCCGGCAAAGAAACCGCTGATGCCATGGGGCAGCACCGCGCCCGGCGCGACCACGTTGGACAGCGAAGCAACCACGCCATTGGGTGAGGTATAGGAGGTGCCGATCATCACCGCCGCCGTGATGATCAACAGCACGATGGCGACGATCTTGATGATGCCGAACCAGAACTCCACCTCGCCAAAAATCCGCACCGCCAGCATGTTCAGCCCCAGCAGCACGAACAGGGTGAAGAACGCGGGTAGCCAGGCCGGTGCATCGGGGTACCAGTACTGGAAGAACCCGGCCACCACCACCACGTCACCCACCACCGCCACGCTCCAGCTCAGCCAGTACGACCAGCTCAGCACAAAGCCGGCGCGCGACCCCAGGTAATGGGCAACGATGTCGGCGAACGACTTGAAGCGCAGGTCGGACAATAGCAGCTCGCCCATGGCGCGCATGACGAAGAACACGAAAAACCCGAGGATGGCGTACACCAGCAGGATCGAGGTGCCGGACAGCGCGATCACCTTGCCCGAGCCCATGAACAGGCCGGTGCCGATGGCGCCGCCTATGGAAATCAGCTGGATGTGGCGGTTTTCCAGCGTGCGTTGCAGGTGCCCGTCACGGTCGGGCGTTACCGGTTTGCTTTGCTCAAGGCTTGCGGGCATGTCTTGCATGGCGACCTCTTCTTATTGTTGGCCTGTCACATGTCGCTGTGCCGTTGCGAGGCCCATTACAGGCCTCGTCACGGCTGGTAACGCGGTTAGCGCGCGCTTTCAAAACCCTGCAGGGTGTTCACTGCGTTGATGCCGATTTCGTCGACCATGTAACCGCCTTCCATCACGAACAGGGTCGGGATACCGGCACTGGCGATCTCGGCGCCCATGCGCAGGAAGTCTTCGCTGGTGAGCTTGAAGTGGCTGATCGGGTCATCCTCGAAGGTGTCGACCCCCAGCGACACAACCAAGAACTGCGGCCTGTGCGCGACAATGCGCTTGAGTGCATCCTGCAACGCCGGCTGGTACTGGGCCCACTGCGTGCCCTTGCCCATCGGGTAGTTGGCGTTGAAGCCCTCGCCAGCGCCTGTGCCTTGTTCATGGGCGTAGCCGGAAAAGTACGGGTAGGACACGTGCGGGTCGCCATGCAGGGAGGCGAAGAACACATCCGGGCGATCGTAGAAGATGTTCTGTGTGCCGTTGCCGTGGTGGAAGTCCACATCCAACACAGCCACGCGCTTGGCGCCCTGGCTCAGGCAGCGCTCGGCGGCGATGGCGGCGTTGTTCAGGTAGCAGTAGCCGCCCATGTATTCCCGTGCTGCATGGTGCCCCGGTGGGCGACACAGGGCGAAGGCGCTGTCGGCACCGTCGATGATGCGCTGCATGCCAGTCAAGGCAACGTTGGCGCTGCTGCGCACCGCCTCCCAGGTGCCGGCAGTGATCGGCGCTCCAGCGTCCATGGCATAAAAGCCCAGCTTGCCGTCGATGAAGCCGGGCTCACGGTCGATGGCCAGGTCGCGCACTGGCCACACCAGTGGCAGTGCATCGTGGGTCTTGCCGGTGGCGGCCCATTCCTGCCAGGCATTTTCCAGGAAGCTTACATAGCGCTCGCTGTGCGCCGCCACGTAGCAGGCACGGTCGAAGGCCTGTTCGGCAATGACATCGCCAAGGCCGGTGCTGTGCACCCGGGCCAGCACGGTGTCGGCACGCTGGGGGTTCTCGAACGATGGCGTGATTGCGCCGTCCTTGAGTTCCGAGCCATGGTGCAAGCGGTGGTTGTTGCTAAAGACTGTCAGCACGCGAATGTCCTTTTTCAAGGGGTTACCGGATAACCAATTTTCGCGACAGAGCGGTGAAAATGCTTTGCTTTATGCTCAGACAAACTGGATGCTTGAGCAAAGTATTCACACGGTTAGCCCCCTATGAGCAAAGCTTTTGCTATCGAACAACTGGACGATACCGACCGCGAGCTGCTGCGCCTTTTGCAGGAGAACGGCACCCTGTCGAGCGCTGCGCTGGGCGAGCGCCTGTCGATGACCGTGACGCCCTGCTGGCGCAGGCGCAAACGCTTGGAGGAGCTGGGCATCATCAAGGATTACCAGGCCAACCTCGACCGCAGGAAGCTGGGGTACGACGTGATGGCGTTTGCCCAGGTGCGCTTTGGCAACCATTCGGCCAACGCACCGGATGAGTTCGAGCAGGTGATATTGAAACTGCCGCAGGTGCTGTCCTGCCACAAGGTGACCGGCGAGGCTGATTATGTGCTGACGGTGTTGGCGAATGACCTGGAGAGTTATGGGCGATTTGTAGAGGAGGTGCTACGCCGTCAGCCAGGCATTGCCTCGATCCAGTCGAGCCTGGCGCTGCGCGAAGTGAAGGCGGTTTCCCGAATACCCGTGCCCTGAAACCCAGCGCGCTGCGCTTTTGATTTTTGTAGGAGCAGCCTTGTGCTGCGAAGAGGCCATTGCAACCGCAGATAATCTTCAGCCTTACCGGCCTCTTCGCAGCACAAGGCTGCTCCTACTGGGTGATGCGGTAGCCTGGTTGATGGTGCAAGACAGTTGATCCCACAAAAAATCAAAAGCAGACCGTACATGATGTGGGTGCAGCCTACTCCGGCAAGCTGTAGCGCTCGGCAAAGTACTGGCGGAAAAAGTCCACCGCCACCCGCACCTTGGCCGAACTGGCCAGCGGCGAGGTGTACACCGCCCAGATGTCCGCCGGCTGGTGATAAGCCTCCAACACCTGCACCAGGCGCCCGTCCTGCAAGCTGTCGTGCACGTCCCACCATGAGCGCAGCAGTATCCCGCGCCCGTCCAGGCACCACTGGTGCGCCACTTCGCCATGGTTGGTCGACAGGCCGCCGGTCACCCGCACGCTTTCTTCACCCAGCGGCCCCATCAGTTGCCACACGCCGAACGGGTGGTCGCGCTCCTTGATCACCAGGCAGTCGTGGCTGCCCAGGTCGCCCAGCACCTTGGGCATACCGCGCCGCGCCAGGTACGCCGGCGCGGCGCATAGCACCCGGCGGTTGCGCGCCAGTGGCTTGGCGATCAGGTTGGGGGCAATGGCGTTGCCCACGCGGATATCCAGGTCGACACCTTCGGCAATCAGGTCCACCAGGCGGTCGTGCACATCCAGGCGAATGTCCAGCCGCGGGTAGCGCTCGGCCAACTCCGACAGTGCCGGCGCCACGAAGCGCCGGCCCAGGCCCAGGCTGCTGGCAATGCGCAACTGCCCGGCCGGCTCGCGGTGCTGGGCACTGATGTCATCGCCCATGCGCTGTACGGCGTCGAATATCTGCAACGCCCATTGATACACCCGCTCGCCCTCCTCGCTCACCGTCACCCGCCGGGTGGTGCGGTGCAACAGGCGTACATCCAGCGTTTGCTCGAGCATGCGGATGCGCTTGCTGATATACGCCGCCGACATCCCCAGCTCATCGGCCACAGCCGCAAAACTGGCGCGTTTGGCTACTTGCAGGAAGATATTGAGATCGTCGAGGTTGGGCAGATTATTCACGTATCGTGTTCCAAGAATCCATGATTGGCCAGATTATCTCCGAGCCGAGCCCTTATAGCATGACCAGCACCTGTTCCCTAGACACGAGTGCACCCCATGAGCAAGACGTTCAGAATCGCGGCAATCCCAGGCGACGGCATCGGCAACGAAGTACTGCCCGAAGGCATTCGCGTAGTCGAGGCCGCCGCGCGCAAGCACGGCCTGGACATCAGCTTCGAGTTCTTCGAATGGGCCAGCTGCGACTACTATCTGGCCCACGGCAAGATGATGCCGGACGACTGGTTCGAACAGCTCAAAGGTTTCGACGCCCTGTACTTCGGTGCCGTGGGCTGGCCAGACAAAGTGCCGGACCACATCTCGCTGTGGGGTTCGCTGCTCAAGTTCCGCCGTGACTTCGACCAGTACGTGAACATTCGCCCGGTGCGCCTGTTCCCCGGCGTACCCTGCCCGCTGGCGGGGCGTGAACCCGGCGACATCGACTTCGTGGTCATCCGCGAAAACACCGAAGGCGAGTACTCGTCGCTGGGCGGGCGCATGTTCGAAGGCACCGAGAACGAGTTCGTGCTGCAGGAATCGGTGTTCACCCGCCGTGGCGTCGACCGCATTCTCAAATACGCCTTCGAAGTGGCCCAGACCCGCGAGCGCAAGCACGTCACCTCGGCCACCAAGTCCAACGGCATGGCCGTGAGCATGCCGTACTGGGACGAACGCACCGCCGCAATGGCAGCCAATTATCCGGAAATCAGCTGGGACAAGCAGCACATTGATATCCTCTGCGCCCGCTTCGTACTGCAACCAGACCGCTTCGATGTGGTCGTGGCCTCGAACCTGTTCGGCGACATCCTGTCCGACCTGGGCCCGGCCTGCGCCGGCACCATCGGCATCGCGCCATCGGCCAACCTGAACCCCGAGCGCAAGTTCCCGTCGCTGTTCGAGCCGGTGCACGGCTCGGCTCCAGACATCTACGGCAAGAACATCGCCAACCCGATCGCGATGATCTGGTCCGGTGCGCTGATGCTCGATTTCCTCGGCAACGAGGGCACCGACCCACGCTACCGCGCTGCCCATGATGACATCCTCAAAGCCATCGAGCAGGTCATCGCCGCCGGTGACGTAACCCGCGACATGGGTGGCCAGCAGTCTACCCAGCAAGTGGGCCAGGCCATCACCGCGCTGATCGAAGCCTGATGCACCCAGGGCCGATTGTCAGAAGTGTCTGACAATCGGCCCTTTGCCTCTTGCGAGCGGCGTGGATTGTATGCAAAATCTGTTAACCATTAGATATTAGTTAACCATTGGTTAACGACCAAGGAAGGAGTGGTATCGCTACACCCCGGATGCCTGCCGGGTATAACAAGTACGCCAACGTCCAGGAGACGATGATGTCGCACAAGAATAAAAAGATTGATGTGTTCCTGATTACCGTGAGCCTGATCGCCGTACTGCTCACCGTGATCGGCCTTGCAGCCTTCCCCGCCCAGGCTGAAAGTGCCGCCAACCAGTTGTTCGAGCTGTCCACCCGCACCTTCGGTACCAGCGTGCAGGTGCTGGTGTTCGGCAGTACCCTGGCCGTGCTGTACCTGGCCTTCAGCAAGTACGGCAACATCCGCCTGGGCAGTGGCAAGCCTGAATACGCCACCGCCACCTGGGTGTTCATGTTCATCTGCGCCGGCATGGGTTCGTCGACCCTCTACTGGGGCGTGATGGAATGGGCCTACTACTACCAGACCCCGGGCCTGAACATCGCCGCGGCCACCCCCAAGGCACTCGAGTACAGCGTGGGCTACTCGTTCTTCCACTGGGGTATCAGCGCCTGGTCGATCTACGCACTGGCCTCGCTGGCCATGGCCTACCACTTCCATGTACGCAAGAAGAGCGGCCTGAACCTGGCTTCGGTTATCGAAGCGGTGACAGGTTTCAAGGCCACCGGGCCGGTGGGCCGTACCGTCGACCTGATCTTCCTGCTGACCATGATGGGCGCACTGACCGTGTCGCTGGCCCTCACCGCCTCTACCCTGACGCGCGGCCTGCATGACCTGACCGGCACCCCGGATACCTTCACCGTGCAACTGATGGTGATTGGCGGCGTGGCGGTGATGTTCTCGCTCAGCTCCTACATCGGTATCGATGGTGGCCTGCAGCGCCTGAGCAAGATGGTGTGCATCGGCGCGCTGGTGTTTGCCGCGGTTGTGCTATTGGTGGGCCCGACCCAGTTCACCCTCAACAACACTGCCAACTCGATTGGCCTGATGATCCAGAACTACGTGCACATGAGCCTGTTCACCGACCCGGCGGGCGACGGTGCCTTTACCCGCAACTGGACGGTGTTCTACTGGCTGTGGTGGGTGTCGTATGCGCCGGGCGTGGCCATGTTCGTCACCCGCGTTTCGCGCGGCCGGCAGATCAAGGAAGTGGTCCTGGCCCTGCTGATGGGAGGCAGCTTCGGTTGCTGGTTCTTCTTCGGCGCGCTGGAAAGCTACAGCATGCACCAGTTCATCACCGGCGCGGTGGATGTACCGAAAATGCTCGCCGAACAAGGCGGCGAATCGGCCGTGACGCACCTGCTGCTGGCCTTGCCGTGGGGCCAGGTGTTCCTCGGTGTGTACCTGTTCATCATGGCCATCTTCTGTGCTTCGCACATGGATGCCGCGGCCTATGCGGTGGCTGCCACCAGCACCCGCAACCTGCGTGAAGGTGACGACCCGACACCCACCCACCGCCTGTTCTGGTGCGTGGTGCTGACCCTGGTGCCACTGGCCATGCTGTTTGCCAAGGCCTCGCTGTCGACCATGAAGACCGCCGTGGTACTCACCGCAATCCCGTTCATGGTGATTCTGCTGGTGAAGATCTATGGCTTCTTCAAGTGGATGATCGCCGATTACGGCCAGGTACCGGCCCACGCCATCGAAGAAGAGGCTGCGCGGATGGCCGGTGAGCAACCTGCCGAGCATGCCCCGCGCAGCGCTGCTGCGGTGCATTGATTCGACCAGAGGGGCCGTACTGCGGCCCCTCTGGATGGCTGCAAATTTTTTTGCCTGATCTGTTAACCAACAGATACGTGTTAACCAACAACTATAAACCGAGCTTGTGAGAAACCTGTCATGAACGACTTCAAACGCCTGCCCGCCGATTTCTGTGCGAACGCCGACGAGGCCTTCACCATCCCGGCCAATTTCTACACCAAGGCCGCGGTGTTCGAACACGAGAAAGAAGCCATCTTCGCCCGCAGCTGGATCTGCGTGGGCCACCGCAGCGAAGTGGCAGACAACAATGCCTACATCACCCGCGAAGTGATCGGCGAAAGCATCATCGTCGTGCGCGGCCGTGATAGCGTGCTGCGCGCGTTCTACAACGTCTGCCCGCACCGTGGCCACCAGCTGCTCAGCGGCAGCGGCAAGGCCAAGAACGTCATCACCTGCCCGTACCACGCCTGGACCTTCAAGCTCGACGGCGAACTGGCCCACGCCCGCAACTGCGACAACGTGGTCAATTTCGACAAAGAGAACTCCACCCTGGTGCAGCTGCGCGTCGAGGAATACGCCGGCTTCATCTTCATCAACATGGACATGGACGCGGGCTCCGTCGAAGACCAACTGCCAGGCATGCAAGCACGCATGCGCGAAGCCTGCGCGGTAATCGACGACCTGCACCTGGCGGCGCGCTTTGTCAGCGACACCCCGGCCAACTGGAAGTCGATCGTCGACAACTACCTGGAGTGCTACCACTGCGCCCCTGCGCACCCAGGCTTCTCCGACTCGGTCGACGTCGGCCAGTACAGCCACACCATGCACGGTAACTGGACCCTGCAATATGGCCTGGCCAAGCCTTCGGAGCAGTCGTTCAAGTTCGACGAAAACGTGAAAGACCCGTCGTTCGCCGGCTTCTGGGCCTGGCCGTGCACCATGTTCAACGTGCCGCCAGGGGCCAACTTCATGACCGTGATCTACGAGTTCCCGGTCGATGCCGAAACCACCCTGCAGCACTACGACATCTACTTCCTCAACAAGGACATCACCGAGGAACAGCAGAAGCTGATCGACTGGTACCGCGAAGTGTTCCGCCCAGAAGACCTGCGCCTGGTCGAAAGCGTGCAAAAGGGCCTGAAGTCGCGTGGCTACCGTGGCCAGGGCCGGATCATGGCCGACCGCGAGCGCAGCGGCATGAGCGAACACGGCATTGCCCACTTCCACAACCTGATCGCCGTGGCCCACCTCGACGATTGATGGCAACCGCTCCACGTTTATTTGCACGTAAAGGTGCGCGGCAGGGCCTGCCGTGCACCCAGGCAGTCGAGGTGAACCATGGCCAACACTTATGAAATGTTCAGCGTACGCGTAACCGACGTGGAACACGCCACGCCGCTGATCAAGCGCTTTACCCTGGCCCGCGAAGACGGCGCTGCGATGCCCGCCTTCACCGGCGGCAGCCACGTCATCGTGCAGATGCAAGGCACTGACGGCAGCCAGTTCAGCAACGCCTATTCGTTGATGAGCGACCCGCGCGACACCCGCAGCTACCAGATCGGCGTACGCCTGGAAGAGCAGTCCAAGGGTGGTTCGGCGTTCATGCACCAGCAGGTAGAAGTCGGCACCCACCTGACCATCTCCTCGCCCAACAACCTGTTCGCCCTCGACCCATCGGCTGGCCGTCACGTCCTGATTGCCGGCGGTATCGGCATCACCCCGTTTCTGGCGCAACTGCATGAGCTGGAAGGTGGCAGCACCGATTACGAGCTGCACTATGCCTTCCGCGCGCCAGAGCACGGCGCGTTCCAGGACCAGTTGGCCAACGGCCCGCACGCAGCCAACACGCGGTTCTACATCGACAGCCTCGACCGCAAGCTTGACCTGGCCGCCCTGTGCGCGGGGCTGGACGAGCAAGCGCACTTGTACGTGTGCGGCCCCAAACCGCTGATCGACGCGGTCATCGCCTGCGCCGCCCAGGCCGGCATTGCCGAGCAGCGCGTGCATTGGGAACAGTTTGCCGCCACCCCGGTCACCGGCAGTGCCTTTACCGTGGTGCTGGCGCAATCGGGCGTGGAACTGCAGGTGGAAGAAGGCATGACCATACTGCAGGCCATCGAGAAGTCCAAGGCTGCCAAGGTCGAGTGCCTGTGCCGTGAAGGCGTGTGCGGTACCTGCGAGACGGCCATCCTTGAGGGTGAAGCCGAGCACTATGACCAGTATCTGAGCGATGAAGAGAAAGCGGCGCAGCAGAGCATCATGCTGTGCGTCTCGCGCGCCCGCACGGCGCGGCTGGTGCTTGATCTCTGAGAAATGCGGTCCCTGTAGGAGCGGCCTTGTGTCGCGATGGGCCGCACAGCGGCCCCAGGATCTTTGCCCTGGCACACAATTGCCGGGGCCGCTGCGCGGCCCGTCGCGACACAAGGCCGCTCCTACAAGGAGTTGCAAATCACCCAGGGCCGTCAACCCAAAGTTGACAAGTTGCGTATACTGGCAGGCTCTTGGCCCAGATCAGGACACCCTGCCGATGTTGGAAAACAGCTTCGCCTTCCGCCTCAAGGAACTGCTCGAGCATCACAAGCTGACCCTGCAAGCCGTGGGCACGGCCTTGGGCATTTCGCGCACCGCCGTGCACAAGTGGACCCGCGGCGGCGAGATCGACTACGACAACCTGCGCAAGCTGGCCGACTTTCTCAAGGTCAACTGGATCTGGCTGCGCTATGGCGACGAAGCACTGCAGAACATCCAGCAACCGCAGGTGGTCGAGCTGCCGATGACCGACGTGCGTCGGCGCCTGACCGCCGAGATCATGGAAAGCGAAACGCGCATGAAGCTGGCCCAGGAAGGCGCACGCATCGTCACCTGGGAATGGAACCTGATCAGCGACGAAGTCACCTACTCGCCCAACGTCGAGCAGGTCTATGGCTGGCCGGTCCATCACAACGAAGACTTCTGGAAGCACCTGCCCGACGAAGACGTGCAGCGCATGCAGGTGATGTACGCCGACGCGGTGGCCGACGGCAGTGGCTGTGAATGCGACTTCCGCATCACCCGCCCGGACGGTGAAGTGCGCTGGATTTCTTCCCGCGCCACAGTGGTGCGCGACAGCGCCGGGCGCTCGGTAAAGATGGTTGGCATCAGCATGGACAACACCGAACGCCAGGTGGCCCAGCAGGCGCTCAGCCAGAGCGAGGAACGCTTCCGGGCGATCTTCGAGCTGGCCTGGGGTGCCCTGGCCTACATCGACCCGGACGGCACCTGGCAGCGGGTCAACAACAGCCTGTGCGAGTTGCTGGGCTACAGCGCCGATGAACTCTACGGCATGACCTTCCAGCAGATCACCCACGCCGACGACCTGGCGCAGAACCTGCAGCTGCTGCAACGCATGCTGGCCGGCGAAACCGAGCGCTACGAAGTGGAAAAACGCGTGCGCCGTAAGAACGGCGAGTACATCTGGGTACGCGCCCGCACCTCGCTGCAGCGCCGTGGCAATGGCGAGCCGGAACACCTGATCAGCGTGTTCGAAGACATCAGCGCCGAGCGCCAGGAACATGAACGGCTACAGGCGCACATCGCCGCCCTGGAGGCCCACCTGGCCGCTTCGTGAGCAGGCTTACGCGAACGCCTGTAGGAGCGGCCTTGTGTCGCGATGGGGCGCGCAGCGGCCCCGGCAATTTTGTGTCGAGACAGGGATTGCGGGGCCGCTGCGCGCCCCATCGCGACACAAGGCCGCTCCTACAAGGACCTCCTTAAGCCAGGCACATCCGCGAAACGTCACAGCCCCGATTGATCGCCGCGCAGCCAGTCGATAAACCGTGCAAACAACTCGGACTGCGAGTTGATCTCCAGCTTCAGGTACAGGTTCTTGCGGTGCATGCGCACCGTCTCCGGTGAGATGCCCAGCTCCAGCGCGGTCGACTTCACCGAGTGCCCGCGCAGGATCATGTGGGCCACCTCCCGCTCACGGTCGGTCAGCACCTGGCAACCAAAGCTGTCGAACGCTGCCTGCAGGCTGCCGTGTTCGGCCGATGCTGCGCCGGGCTCCAGGTTATGCCGGGCATAACGCCCCAACAGTTCCCGCACCATGGGCTCCAGCGCCCGCAGCAAGTCGACCTGCCCGGCACTCAGAGGCGTGCCGCTGCAACCCTGGAACAGGCTGAGCGACAACTTGCGGCCAGCGCTGAGGTCGACGATGTAGTAGCTGTCTTCGCTGCAACCGGTGCCCAGGTAATAGGCCTTGTAGTAGTCGCTGTCGAAGAAGTTGTCGGGGGCGATTTCCTGCAGGTGGTAAAAGCCTTCGGCCAAGCCGCTTTGCACGGCCAGGCAGAATGGGTCGAGCAGGTAGCCGGCACTGAAATAACGCTCAAGCACCGCGGTGCGGTGCAGCTCGGGAATGCCTTGCTGGTACAGCAGCTGCGGCGCCCGCCCCTGGCACTCAAGGCTGATCATCATCGATTCAACCTGCACCAGCTGGCCGATGGCAGCGGCCACATACTCCAGCGCCTCGGGCGTATCGCTATTGGCCAGCGCACGCTGCAGCGCCGCATGCCATTGCTGCAGCGCGCCCATTGTCAGGGTAAGCGAGGTGTTGGGAGTGGCCTGGGTCATGCCCGGCAGTCTAGCCTGCCAGGCACGCCCGCGCACAGCCCTTTGCGCCAGGTTCATCGGCCCTGATACAGGCCAAGCGCCGTGAGTTCACGCGCGGTTTCGATGATGCACTGGCGCAAGGTCTCGACGATCTCGTCCACCTGCGCATGGGTGACGATCAGCGGTGGCGACATCACGTTCAGGTGCATGATCGGGCGCACCAGCAACCCGCGGGCCTGGGCCTTGCTGTGGATACGCTCGCCGATGTTCACCTCATCCGGGAACAGCGCCTTGCTGGCCTTGTCGGCCACGAACTCGACACAGGCCATCAGCTTCATGCAACGCACATCACCCACCAGCGGCAACTCGCGCAGGCTTTGCAAGCGCTGCTCCAGGTAGCCACCCACGTCCTTGACGTGATCGAGCAGTTGCTCGCGCTCGATGATCTCGATGTTCTTCAGCGCCGCCGTGCAGCACACCGGGTGCCCACTGTAGGTAAAGCCATGGGTGAAGCAGCGGCCCTTGCCCGGCTCGGCAATCACTTCCCAGATACGCTCGGAGAAGATACACGCGCCCAGCGGCAGGTAGGCCGAGGTCAGGCCCTTGGCGGTGGTGATGATATCGGGGGTGACGCCAAACAGTTCTTCGCTGGCGAAGAAAGTGCCCAGGCGCCCGAATGAGGTCACCACTTCGTCGGCGACAAACAGGATGTCGTAGGTCTGGCACAGTTGCCACATACGCTGGAAGTAGCCCTCGGGCGGAATGATCACCCCGCCCGAGCCCATGATCGGCTCGGCGAAGAACGCCGCCACGTTGTCGGCACCCAGCGACAGGATCTTGTCCTCGAACTCGGCCACCAGGAAGTCGAGGAATTCGGCCTCGTCCATGTCGTGCGGGGCACGATACGGGTTGGGGTTGGAGACGTGGTGGATCAGGTCGTGGTGATAGTCGAACTCCGGCACCCGGTCGGCAGCCTTGTTGCCGATCGACATGGTCAGGGTGGTAGAGCCGTGGTAGGCGTTGTAGCGGGCGATGATGTGCTTCTTGTGCGGCTTGCCGCGGCAGTTCTGGTAGTACTGGATCAGCCGGTAGGCGGTGTCGACAGCAGTCGAGCCGCCGGTGGTGAGGAACACGTGGTTCAGGTCGCCCGGCGCCAGCTGCGCAAGCTTCTGGCACAGTTCGATGGCCACGTCGTTGGCCATGTCGGAGAACGGGTTGGAATACGCCAGCTGGCGCACCTGGTCTGCGATGGCCAGGGCCATTTCCTCGCGGCCCAGGCCGATGTTGGTGCACCACATGCCGCCGACGGCATCGAGGAAGCGATTGCCGTGGGTATCACGGATATAGGCGCCCTCGCCGGCGACGATGTTCAGCGCGCCTTGCTCGCGGTGCTCGTCGAACACATGGTAGCCATGCATGTAGTGGGCCTTGTCGGCTTCCACCAGTGGGTCGTGGGCGATGGCGAATGCTTTGCTTGGGGTGGCCATGGGCAGCTCCTTGGCGGGACTTTTTGGGCAGTGTTCAGAAACCGGTCTTGACCGTGCTCCAGACCCGGGTGATGGCGCGCATGTCCTTGGGGCTCTGGGTCTTCTGCGCGAACAGGCGCTCACGGGTTTGTGCGTCGGGATAGATGGCCGGGTCCTGGCGGATGTCGTCACGCACCAGCGCAGTGGCGGCGGCGTTGCTGTTGGCGTAGTGGATGTAGTCGGTAACCTTGGCCATGGTCTGCGGCTGCAGCAGGAACTCGATGAACCGGTGGGCGTTGGCCGCGTGCGGCGCATCCTTGGGGATGTACAGGTTGTCGAACCATATCAGCGAACCTTCCTTGGGGATGAAGAACGACAGCTTGATGTCTTTCTTCGCCTCCACCGCACGGGCCTGGGCGGTGGCATAGTCACCGGACCAGGTCAGCGCCAGGCACACATCGCCGTTGGGCAGGCTGGTGAGGTAGTTGACCGAGTCGAACTTGCGAATGTAGGGGCGGATACCCAGCAGCAGTTGTTCTGCTGCCTTGAGGTCGGCGGCCGACGCGCTGCGCGGGTCCTTGCCCAGGTACTGCAGGGCCAGCGGGATGACCTCGGTGGGCGCGTCCATCAGGGTGACGCCGCAGTCGGCGAAGCGCGAGACGATTTTGGGGTCGAACAGCATCGCCAGTGAACCGATCGGCGCGTCGGGCATCCGCGCGGTGATCTTGTCGACGTTGTAGGTTACCCCCGAGCTGCCCCAGGTGTAGGGCGCCGAGTACTTCAGGCCAGGGTCGTAGCCCTGCAGGTTGTTGACCACCTGCTGATCGAGGTTTTGCCAGCTGGGCAGTTGCTGCTTGTCCAGCGCCTGGAACACGCCGGCGCTGATCAGTGGGGGAACCAGCGAGGCATTGAGCATGACCAGGTCGTAGCCGGAGCGGCCGGTCAGCAGTTTGGTCTGCACCGTTTCGTAGCCGTCGAAGGTGTCGTAGATGACCTTGATGCCGGTGGCCTTCTCGAAATCGGCCAGGGTGGTTTCGCCGATGTAGTCGGTCCAGTTGTACAACCGTAACGTGTTGGCGCTGTCCACCTCTGCCGCCTGCGCCAGGCTGGCACCAGACGCCAGCAGCAGACCACCCATCACCTTCAGTACCTTGCGCATGGCAACTCCATCGTGTGAATGCTCCGGATCGAGCCGATGGGTTCACTATCGAGGGATTTGCCGAGCGGCAACATACCCCGAATGTGTGGGTGGTCGTTTTTAGTGCTTCGCTGAGTGCGCGCTTTTTTGTAGGAGCGGCCTTGTGTCGCGATGGGCTGCGACAGCAGCCCCGACAATTTGTATTGGGGCGCAGATCCTGGGGCTGCGGCGCAGCCCATCGCGACACAAGGCCGCTCCTACAGGGGGCTGCGCACGACTCAAGATAGAGGGTAAAGCGCCTCATCGAACTGGGCCAGGCGGGGGAACACCAATGGCTGGTCGTCCGAGAGCTGCTCCAGGCGCTGCCGGTATTGCTGCAAAAAGTCTTGCCGCGCCTCAGCGCTGATGTAAGGCACATGCCAGGCCACGAACGGCGGCAGCACCTCAAGCCCCACATAAGCCAGCGTGCCCCGCAGTATCGGCCGAAGCATGTCTTCCAGCGGGCCATGAATCGCCCCTTCGCCAAACATGTGCTCGCGCCCGCCCAAGGTCACGGTCACCAGCGCCTTCTTGCCCGCCAACCCGCCCTGGTCGTAGAAACGCTTGCCGCCATAGCACACCCCCGACACCAGCACCCGGTCGATCCAGCCCTTGAGCATGGCAGGTGCCGAGAACCAGAAGATCGGGAAGTTCAGCACCAGCAAGTCGGCCCACAACAACTTGTCCAGCTCCTGCTGGATGTCCGCGGCAATGGCGCCACGCTTGACCCCCTGGCGCTGCTCCAGCGCATACACCAGGTACTCGGGGTTCTCCCGCTGGGTGAAGTCATCGGCACTGGCCACCGGGTTCCAGCCCATGGCGTACAGGTCGCTGACCTGCACCTGGTGGCCTTGGGCGCGGAAGGTTTCCACGGCCTGGTCCCGCAGGGCAGCGGTGAACGATTGCGGCTCGGGGTGAGCGTGGACGATCAGTACATTCACAAACATTCTCCTTACACAAAACAGGTTGTCTTGCAGCGGTGGCTCAGCACTGTACGGCTTTCACCTCGACGAACTCCGCCAGGCCCTCTTCGCCCCACTCGCGGCCGTTGCCCGACTGCTTGTAGCCACCGAACGGCGCCTGGTAGTTGAACCCGCCCCCGTTGATGAAGCACTGCCCGGCCCGTATCTGCCGCGCCAGCGCCAGGCCATGCTCGCGGCTGCCCGCCCACACTGCGCTGGACAGGCCGAACGGCGAGTCATTGGCCAACGCCAGCGCCTGGGCCTCGTCGGCGTATGGAATGAGGCACAGCACCGGGCCGAAGATTTCTTCCTGGGCAATGCGCATGCGGTTATCGACATCGGCGAACAACGTTGGCGCCACGTAGAACCCGCGCTCGAAGCCGCCGTGATCACCACCGGACAACAAGCGCGCGCCCTCCTCCTGCCCCAGGCGAATGTAGTCGAGCACCGTGCGCCGCTGGCCTGCCGAACACATCGGCCCGAGGAAGCTGGCAGGGTCACGCGGGTCGCCCATGACCAGTGCACGGGTTTCGGCCTCGGCAATTTCCAGCGCCTCGGCGTAACGGCTGGCCGGCAGCAGCATGCGGGTGAGTGCCGTACAGGTCTGCCCCGAGTTGATCATCACGTCCTGCACGCCGTGGCGCACCGCAGTGTGCAGGTCGGCGTCGGCGGTAATCAGCAACGGCGATTTGCCACCCAGCTCCAGGCACACCCGCTTCACCGTCGGCGCGGCCGCTTGTGCCACCCGCACCCCGGCACCGGTGGAGCCGGTGAACGACACCATGTCCACCTGCGGGTGCCGGGCCAGGGCTTCACCGACCTTGGCACCTGGGCCGCTGACCAGGTTGAACACCCCTGCCGGCAGGCCGATGGCGTCGAGCATTTCGGCCAGCAAAAATGCGTGCAGCGGCGTTTCCTGGCTGGGTTTGACCACCACCGTGCACCCGGCAGCCAGGGCCGGCGCCAGCTTGCCAATCATCTGGTGCAGCGGGTAGTTCCACGGGTTGATGAATGCGCACACGCCAACGGCCTCGCGGTACACCAGCGAGTTGCCGACTTCGCGCACCTCATCCATCAGCCCGGCCAGTTCGGCATACTGTTCCAGCCCGGCAATCGGGCCTTCGACCTGCACCGCCTGGCACCACTGCACCGGCATGCCCAGCTCATCGGTAATGGCCGACGCCATTTCCGCCCCGCGGCTTTGCAGCTGTGCGACCAAAGCCCGAATGTACCTTGCACGCACGCTGGACGGCGTGCGCGACCAGCCATCAAAGGCCCGCCGCGCCGCCATCACCGCCCGCTCGACATCGGCCTCGGCACCCAGTGGTACCCGGCCAATGGCCTGCTCGGTGGCCGGGTCGATCACCTCAGCCATGCCCTGCCCGCTCGGCACCTGCCAGGCGCCATCGATGTACAGCCGCGCATACTCACGCATGGCCGTACTCCCGTTTCAGTTCGTCGGCGCAGCGGGCGATGCGCTGGCAGGCATCGACCAGCGCCGCATTGCCCAGCACCAGGCCCAGGCGGATATGCCCGGCTGCGCTGGGGCCGAACGCTTCGCCGGCGAGCACCGACACGCCCTGGCGGTCCAGCAGGTGGTCGGCAAAGGCCTGGGCACTTACGCCGGTCTCACGGATATCAACCATCACGAACATGCCACCATCGGGCTTCAGCGCCCTCAGGCCCGGGCAGCCGGCCAGCTGTTCGCACACCAGGTCACGGCGCTGGCGGTAGGCCTCGCGCATGGCGACCAGCTCGGGCAACTGCTGCTCCAGCGCCACCACGGCGGCGTCCTGGATGAAGTCCGGCGAGCCATACAGCATGCACAGGGCGAGGTTTTCCAGGTGGGCGGCCAGCTCGGCCGAACCGACCACCCAGCCCATCCGCCAGCCCGTCATGGCATGCGACTTCGACAGGCTGTTGAGGGTGGCGGTGCGTTCGGCCATGCCCGGCAGGCTGGCAGGGCTGACATGTTCGCCCTCGTACAGCAATTCGCTGTACACCTCGTCGGAGATCAGCCACAGGTCGTGGGCGATGCACAGTTCGGCCAGTGCTTCCCAGGTAGCACGGGGCAGGCTTGCCCCCGACGGGTTGTGCGGGCTGTTCAAGGCCAGCGCGCGGGTGCGCGGGGTGATGCGCTCGGCCACGTCTTGCGGGCATACCCGAAAGCCGTTTTCCGGCTTGACCGGCACCGGCACCACCTTGGCACCACAGGCACCGAACACCGCCTCATAGGTCACATACATCGGTTCGGCGACAAGCACCTCGTCGCCCGGGTCCAGTACGCACTGGGCCACGCAGTACAGCGCGCACTGGGCCCCTGCCAGCACCGTCACCTGGTCGGCGTCGACGGCCTGGCCGCTACGCTGCTGGTGGTGCCTGGCGATGGCCTGGCGCAGGGCCAACTTGCCGCGTACATCGGCGTAATGGGTATGGCCGGCCCGTAGGCTGTCGATGGCCGCTTCGACAATCGGCGCAGGGGTGTCAAAGTCTGGGTCACCCACCGACAACAGCAGGATGTCCTTGCCCTCGGCCTGCAGCGCCAGGGCGCGGTAGTGGATGTCCCAGGCTGCGGCCCCGTCGCCGGCGATGCGTTGGGTAAGCTTGGCGTAGCGCATGGCAATCTCCCTTCTTTGGCGGTTTCAGTCGACGAGGATCTTCGGGTTGGAACTGCCCCACACGGTGTACAAGTCGGCCAGCAGCGCGCCGTTGATTTCTTCCATCTCGGCCTGGGTGATTTCGCCCCCGGCCTGTTTGCCGAACAGCACCACTTCGTTGCCACCCTTCACGTCCGGGAAGTCGGTGACATCGACCATCAGCGTGTTCATCGACACCTTGCCCACTACCGGTACGCGGTGGCCGTTGATCAGCACATGGGCCTTGTTGGTGAACACCCGGCGATAGCCATCGGAATAGCCGACGGTGATGTTGGCCAGGCGCGAATCACGGGCCAGGGTAAAGGTGCGGTCGTAGCCGACAGTGTTGCCGGCCGGGTAGCTGTGTACCGCCGCCACGTGCGACTTGAACTGCATGGCGCGTTGGTACTCGGTGCGCGCCGGCACGGTGTCACCGAACAGCGCGCCACCGGTGCGCACCATGTCCAGGCGCGCCTCCGGCACCTCCAGCGTAGCGAACGAGTTGGCGGCGTGCAGGGTGAGCTTGCTGCGGTCGAGCTTCGCGTGCTTGATCAACCAGTCGGTCTGCTCGTTGAAGGCCGCCAGGCCCTTGCGCACATCGTCCTTGTCTTCCACGGCGAAGTGGGTCATCAGCGCGACCAGCTGGAGGTGCTTCTGGTCCGTGATCAGCAGCGCTTCGCCACGGCCGGACCAGGTGGCCATCTCCACCCCATTGCGGCTCATGCCGCTGGAGTTGAGCGCCATGTGAATGCGCAAAGTCTTACCGTGGCGCGCGGCGATGGCATCGGCCTGGCGGGCAAATTCTGCGCTGCCAACCAGCTCTTCCATGTCGTACTGCAAGGCATCTTCCAGCTCGCTGAGGCTGGCCAGGCGTACCCGCACCAGTTGCCCGGTGAAGCCACTGGCGCGGACCACGCGGGCCTCCTCGTTGCTGGCCACCGCCACGCAGGGCACGCCCTGGGCGATGATCGATGGCATTACCAGGCCGATACCGTGGCCATAGGCATCGGCCTTGAGCACGGCGCACAGCTTGGACTTGCCGGCCAGCTCGGCCTGCAGGGTGCGGATGTTGTGCTGCAGGGCGCTGGCGCTGACTTCGACCCAGGCGTTGCTGTTTTGCACGGTCAGGGCGTTGGTGCCGTTGTCCATCGACAGCGGGGGGGCGGCATACAGTGGGGCTTGGCCGGTGATCAGCAGGGCCAGGGATGCGGCCAGAAGTGTACGGCGAAATGGCATGTAGGTTTCTCTTGTTCTTTTGGTTGTGCGCGCCTTAACAGACGCAGGTGTGTTTGAGTTCGATGAAGGTCACGCCGGGTGTGGCGAAACCGCTGGCCAGGTCGGCCTGCAGCGCGTCCAGGTCACGCGGCTGGCGCACCGCGCAACCAAAGGCACGGGCCAGGCCGATGAAGTCCGGGTTACGCGGCAGCACGCCGACGGGCTCGATGTTCAGGCCGAGCATGTCATCGCGGATCTGCCCGAGGGCGTCGTTGTTCCACAGCAGCACCACCAACGGCCGGTCCAGTTCCTCTACAGCCGTGGCCAGCTCCTGGGCGGTATAAAGAAAACCGCCGTCGCCTACCAGCACCAGGCCTGGGCGATGGTCGGTGGCAAGCATGCCGCCGATACCGGCCGGCAGGCCGTAGCCGAGTGTGCCGTAGCCGGTAGGATGCAGCCAGCTGCGCGGCGCCCGGCTGGCGAAGGCGTAGTTGCCGGTGTAGGCCAGTTGGGTCATGTCGCTGCTGATGAACGCATCGTCGGGCAGCACGGCGGCAATGCGGTCAAGAATCGCCTGATGGGTGGCCTGCAACGGTGCATGCCCATTACGAATGGCCTGGCGCAGGTTGCTCACGGCTTCGCTGGCCTGCGCCGGGTCTCGGTCGAGTGCTGGCAGGTGCTCGAGCAAGCCGGCCAGGGTTTGCCGGGCATCACCCTGCAAGGCGATGGCACAGGGGTAGAAGTCGTTGAACTTGCGCGGGTCGATGTCCACGCGCAGCAGCTCGCCAGTGATCGGCAGGCGCTCGCGCCAGAAGTCGGTGTCGGCCATTTCGGTGCCCACGGCCAGCACCACATCGGCCTGGCTGATCAACTGCCAGCCAGGCTCGACGCACAGGCTGGAACCCGCATTCAATGGCGCTTGCGGCGCCAGCAGGCCCTTGCCTGCCACGCTGGTGAACACTGGTGCCGCCAGCCGGGTGCTCAACTGCGCCAGTTGCTCGGCCGCGTGCAGCGCACCACCACCGGCGATGATCATCGGCCGCTTGGCCGCTGCCAGCTTCAGGGCAGCATGGTCGAGGGTTTCGCGGCACGGCTGGCCACGCTCGGGGCGGCGTGCCACCTCATCGCTCCAGTCACGGCTGACAGGCGCAGCCAGCACGTCCAGCGGCACCGAAATGTGCACCGGGCGCGGCCGTTCGCTGTCGAACACAGCCCAGGCGCGGGCGATCAGCTCGGGCAGGTCATCGCCGCGCAACGCCACGGCCGAGAAGGCGGTGATCGGCGCAGTCATGGCGCGCTGGTCCTGGGTTTCGTGCAGGCAACCCCAGCCTTTGCCCAGGCTGGCGGTATGGTTGACGCTGGAAATCACCAGCATCGGGATGGAATCGGCATAGGCCTGGCCGATGGCGGTGGCAGCGTTGGTCACCCCCGGGCCGGTGATGACAAAGCACACCCCCGGCTTGCCGCTCACCCGCGCATAGCCGTCAGCCATGAAGCCTGCGCCCTGCTCGTGGCGGGTCAGCACATGGCGGATACCACTCCCCGGCAGGCCGCGGTACAGCTCCAGGGTGTGCACCCCGGGGATGCCGAACACGGTCTGCACACCGTAGTTGGCCAACAGGCGCACCAGCGCCTGGCCGGCAGTCAGGATAAGGTCATTCATGTCGTTCTCCTTGCGCCTGGCCGAGGCGGATCAGCGCGTCGACCGCGGTGGTGCCGTGGGCACCGACCATCAATGGGTTCACATCCAGCTCCAGCAGTTGCCCGGCGTTTTCGCAGGCGTAGTCGGCCACCGCGCGGATGGCTGCGACCAAGGCGTCCAGGTCGGCGGCCGGGCGGCCACGGAAGCCTTGCAGCAGGCTGGCACTGCGCAGGCTCAGCAATGCGGCACGAATGGCGCTGTCGGTGGTGGGCAACAACAGGCTGACACTGTCCTTGAGCAGTTCGACCAGCACGCCACCGGCGCCGATCACCAAGGCCAGGGCAAAGTCGTGTTCACGTTTGATGCCCACTATCAGCTCGGCCAGCGGCGGCTCGGCCATGGGTTCGAGCAGTATCTGGTCGAACGCGACGTGCGGGGCGTAGGCAGCGATGCGCTGGCGCATCTGCACCAGTGCGGCTTCCAGGGCGGCGGCATCACGCAGGTTCAGCGCCACCGCACCGGCTTCGGTCTTGTGCGGCAGCTGTGTGCTGACCGCCTTCAGTACCAGCGGGTAACCCACGCAGGCGGCGTCTGCCACAGCGCGCTCGGGCGTACTCAGCACGCCCGCTGGCACCGGCAAACCGAAGGCGCGCAGGGCGTGCTTGGCTTGCCATTCGTCCAGCAACCGGCTTTCGCCCGTGAGGGCTTGCGGGCACAGCGGTACCCGTGCGGCCTCGCCTTGCTCCAGCAACCGCCGGCGGTTGCGCTGGTAGGCGACAATACGGCCCCAGGCCGCCAGGCCGTCTTCCACGCCCTGCAGCGCAGCGATGCCCCGGGCATGCAGGCGCTCACGCGCACTGGCGAGCAGCAGCTCCGGGAAGGCGGAGGTGACAAAACCGATCTTGCCGTGACGCTCCAGTGCGTCGCAGTACAGCGCCAGCAGCAGGTCGCACTCCTTGCGCTCGCCAGTGAATGCCGCCGGGTAATCCAGCACCAGCATGGCGGCATCAGCTGCCCCGCTCAGGGTGCTGTCGAGCATGCGTTGCAGGGCCGCTTCATCGCCCCAGATGGCAGTGGTGAAATCCAGTGGGTTGACCAGGTTGGCATAGGCCGGCAGCACTTCGGCCAACTGCGCCACCTGCCCTTGTCCCAGTTGCGGCAGACTCAACTGGTTGCGTTCGGCATAATCGGCGATCAGGCCAGCATCGCCGCCTGAGCAGGCCAGCGCGATCAGTTCGCCATCTGCCGGCAAGCGCCCGCAAGCGGCGGCCTTGAGGGTTTCAACAAAGCTCACCGGGCCGCTGACGCGGATCACGCCCAGGCGCTGGAACAGGCTGTCGTACAGGGCATCGGAGCCGGACAACGAGCTGGTGTGGCTCAGCGCCAGTTCAGCGCCGATCTGCGACACGCCAGTCTTCAGGGCAATGATTGGCGTGCCCTGCTGCAATGCCTTGTGGGCGGCGCGTGCAAAACCCGGCACGTTCTTCAAGCCTTCCAGGTGCAGCCCGATGGCCGTTACCCGTGGGTCGTCGAGCAGCACGTCCATCAGCTCGGCCACGCCCAATTGCGCCTGGTTGCCGACCGAGGCCATGTAGGCCACCGGCAGCGAGCGGTCGCTCATGGACAGGTTGTAGGCAAAGTTGCCGCTCTGGGTGAGGATCGCCACGCCCTTCTCCACCTGCTGGCCGCCATGGGCCACCGGCCACAGGGCGGCACCGTGCAGGTAGTCAAGCAGGCCATAGCAGTTGGGGCCGAGCAGGGCCATGTTGCCGGCCGCAGCCAGCAGGCGCTGCTGCAACTGGCGGCCCTCTTCGCCGCTTTCGGCAAAGCCGGAGGCATAGCAGATGGCACCCCCGGCGCCACGCGCGGCCAGCTCGGTAACGCACTGCAACGTCAGCTCACGGTTGGTGGCAATGAACACCGCGTCCGGGGCATACGGCAAGTCGGCCACGCACGCCACACAGGGGATGCCCTCCAGGCTTTCATGCTGCGGGTTGACCAGCCACAGCTCGCCACCAAAGCCACCTTCGGCGCAGCGCTTGAGCGCCCGTGCCATGCTGCGCCCGCCAACGAAGGCCAGGTGCCGGGGCGCCAGCAGGCGCTTGAGGTTGTCACGAATCGATTGCGACATGGGTGTTCTCCTGGCGCTCAGCGCAGCAGCGGGCGCAGCAGTTCGCGGGCGATGATGTGCCGCTGGATTTCCGAGGTGCCCTCCCAGATCCGTTCGATACGCGCGTTGCGCCAGATACGCTCGACCGGCCCTTCGTCCATCAGGCCCATGCCACCGAAGATCTGTACGGCTTCGTCGGCCACCTTGCCCAGCACTTCGCTGGCAAACAGCTTGGCCATGCCGGCTTCACCGTCGGTCATGCTGCCCTGATCCATCTTCCAGGCAGTGTGCAGGGTGAGCATTTCGGCGGCGCGGATCTGCGTGGCCATGTCGGCCAGCTTGAACGACACGCCCTGGTAGCTGCCGATGGCCTGGCCGAACTGCTTGCGGTCGGCGGCCCACTGCAGCGACAGGTCGAGGGCGCGCTGGGCCTGGCCCACGCAGTTGGCCGCAACCATCACCCGGCCGGCGGTCAGCCAGGCGTTGGCCACTTCCCAGCCCTTGCCGACTTCGCCCAGTACCTTGCTGGCCGGCACCCGGCAGTCGTCGAAGAACAGCTCGTAGGTGTGGTAGCCACGGTTGCTCACGCACTTGGGGCCGCGGCGGATGGTCATGCCCGGTGTGCCGCGGTCGACCAGCAGCGCAGTGACCGCGTTGCGCTTGCGCCCGTTGTGCTCGTAGGTGTCGGTGACCGCGAAGACAATGGCGAAATCGGCGTGGCCGGCGTGGCTGATGAAGTGCTTGCTGCCGTTGATGACAAAGTCATCGCCCTGGCGCACGGCGCGGGTCTTGATGGCGTTGGCATCGGAACCGGCACCCGGTTCGGTGAGGGCGAAGCAGTCGGTTTTCTCGCCCTGCACGCAAGGCAGCAGGTAGTCGTTGATCTGCTCGTCCTTGCAGGCCATGAGTATTTTCGACGGGCGTGCGACAAACACATGCAGCGCCCAGGACACCTTGGACAGCTCACGTTCGATCAGCGCCTGGGACAGGTAGTCCAGGCCACCGCCGCCAACTTCCTCGGGCATGTTGAAGGCATAGAACCCGGCGGCGATGGCCTTGCCACGGATATGCGCGGCCAGCTCTGGCGACACGGCATCGGCGCGGTCCACCGCTTCCTCATGGGGCAGCAACTCTTTGGCAACAAAGCTGCGTACCGCTTCCACCAACATTTCTTGTTCTTGGGTCAGTTGGAAATTCATCTGCGAAGGTCCTGGTCAGGGTCGGTATCGGGTTACTGGCCGATGAAACGGGGGGCGCGGCGTTCTACCGAGGCTTGCAGCGCCTCGGCGCCATCCTGGCTGCGGCCGCACAGCAGGCCGGCGTGGCGCTCGGCCTCCAGCTGCTCGGCCAGGGTGCGCCGGGCGCCGTCGCGGATCAGCTGCTTGGTCTGCGCATAGGCGAACGTCGGGCCATTGGCCAGGCGCCCGGCCAGCTCGGCCGCCACGGCGGGCAGTTGCTCGTCGGCGCAGACTTCGCTGACCAGCCCGGCCGCCAGGGCACGCTCGGCGCCCCACAGTTCATCGAGGAACAACAAGCGCTTGGCCTGCTCGCTGCCAATCAACCGTGGCAGGTGCCAGCTGGCGCCGGCATCGGGGCTATAGCCCATGCTGGTGTAGCCGGCCTTGAAGCGCGCAGAGGCGGCGGCGATACGCAGGTCGCAGCACAGGCTGAGGTCCATGCCACCGCCCACGGCGGTGCCGTTGATGGCGGCGATGGTGGGCTTGTCAAGGCTGTGCAGGCGCAACATCAGGGCGTGGGCGGTTTCGGTCCAGCCGTAGCTTTCCAGGGTGCCCGCAGCTTCGGCGGCAGCCCACTCGGCCAGGTCGGCGCCGGCACAGAAGGTGCGGCCGCCGCCGGTGAGCACCACCACGCGTACGGCCGGGTCGCTGTTGTGGCTTTCGAGCAAGGCGTGCAGTTGCTTGAGGGTGGGGATGTCCAGCGCGTTGCGTTGCTCGGGGCGGTTGAGGGTGATCCAGGCAACGCCGGCTTCGACTTTGCTCAACAGTGACGACGACGGGGTGGTCATGGGGGGCCTCGGTGTTGTTGTGATGGTTTTGGGAGGGCTTGATGAGGGAGATACTAAACGAGTGTTCAACAAGGCGGGATGGGCTGTTACAACTTCGCACAACTCGGTTTTTGCTGTTACCCGGGTTTCTTTTGGCATTGCATTTTCGTTGTCTGTGAGATCGAGCGCCGCCCGCGCGGCGCTTCGCAGCACAAGGCTGCTCCTACATCTGTTTCGGGCCAGTTATTCCTGAGACGAAGGCGCGCGGCCCCTTTGCGTCCACCGCGATATCGCGTCAGGCAAACAAGGCGATCGCGTGCGCAGGCACAGGCGTGACTGGCCCGAAACAGATGTAGGAGCAGCCTTGTGCTGCGAAGCGCCGCGCGGGCGGCGCTCGATCTCACAGACAATAAAAATGCTTCGCCGAACACTTACAACCAACGCCCAACGGCATCAAACGCCAGGCACGCTCGGTTCAAAGGCACCCTGCCGACGGCGGTTGACGAAGAAGTACGCCGCGTAGCACAGGGCAATAAAGCCAAAGCCCCAGTACAGCGACGGCCGCTGGGTTTCATCCAGTGCCAGGAACACGAACAGCGAGCTGCACAGGGTGATGCACAGCAGCGGCACCAGTGGGTACAGCGGCGCCCTGTACTTCAGGTCCTGCAGTTGGCCACCTTCACGCAGGTAGGCCTTGCGGAAGCGGTACTGCGCCAGGGCGATGACGATCCAGGTCACGGTGCCAGACATGCCGCTCACCGCCATCAGCACCATGAACAGGGTGTCGGCGGCAATGAAGCTGGTCATCAGCGACACCAGGGCAAAGCACAGGGTGATGCTCAGCGCCCGCAGCGGCACGCCGCGCTTGCTCAGCGGGGCCAGGCTTTTTGGCGCCATGCCGCTCTTGGACATCGCCCACAGAATGCGCGTAGACGCATACAGCCCAGAGTTGCCCACCGACAGGATGGCGGTGAGGATGACGAAGTTCATCACGTCGGCAGCAAACGGGATGCCGACCATGTCGAACACCTGAACAAAGGGGCTTTCCATCAGGCCGGCCTGCTCGAACGGCACGATGGCCGACAGCACGGCGATCGCCAGCACATAGAAAATCAGCACGCGGAACACCACGTTGCGCACCGCCCGCGGGATGCTTTTTTCCGGGTGCTCGGTCTCGCCGGCGGCCACGCCCATGATTTCACAGCCCTGGAACGCATAGACCACGGTCATCATTACCGCGAACACCGCCGACAGGCCGTGGGGGAACAGCGACTCGCCCACCAGGTTGTCCAGCATTGGCGCCGGCGCCCCGCTGCTCAGCGGGATGGCGCCGAAAATTACCAGCAGGCCAATGATGATAAAACCAAGGATGGTTGCCACCTTGATGCCCGAGAACCAGTACTCGGCCTCGCCAAAAGCGCGAGTGGCCAGGGCGTTGAGGCCGAACAGCACGACCACGAACAGTGCCGACCAGTACCAGATCGGCACCTCGGGGAACCAGCGGGTCATCAGCATGCCGGCAGCGGTGAACTCCAGGCCCACGGTAGTGGCCCAGCTCATCCAGTACACCCAGCCGATCATGAAGCCGGTGGCCGGGCCGATGAACTTCGTGGCATGGGCCTGGAACGAGCCGGACACTGGCATCTGCACCGACAGTTCACCCAGGCAGACCATCACCAGGTACATCAGCAAGCCGGCCACCAGGTACGCCAGGATCGCGCCCACCGGCCCGCCCTGGTTGATGGTCACGCCCGAACCCATGAACAGGCCGGTGCCGATCACCCCGCCCAGCGACAGCATGAAGATGTGCCGGCTTTTCAGGGCGCGGGTGAGCTGGATTTTTTCGTGGTTGTCAGACATGGCGCACCTCGCCATTGCGGCAGGTGCGAGGGGCGGTACAAAGGAGGGGCTGAGCGCTACGGCATGTCATTATTCTTGTCTCCAATAAGCCTCATGGACCGCGTGCAACACGGTTGCAATGGATTATTGGAAACGGATGTAAGGTGCCGTTGTACGAACGGATCGAAGATGTAAAAAGTCGTAAGTTTTTTGTACGTCAGCTCTGGATCAACTGTTCCAGGGTCGCACGGGCCTGGCCGAGCTGGCTTGCCAGTGGCTCGGCAAGTGCGTTCAGCGCCTGCCCGTCATGCTGGCGGGCTGCGTCTTCCAGGCGTCGCAACAGCGCAGCCAGGCCAGAAAAACCCAGCGAATCGCAGCTGCCGGCCAGGCGATGGGCCAGGTGCAGCACTTCGGTAAAGTCCTGGGCCGGCAGCGCCTCGGCCAACGCTGTGGCGTGCTGCTCCAGTGACTGGCGCAACACGTTCAGCAGGCCCTGCAGCTTCTGCTCGCCCAGCAGCGAGCGGTGGGTGGCCAGCAGCGACCAGTCCATGTTCGCGTCAATACCGGCCTGTTCAGTCGGCGTCGCGTCGGCCAGCGCCTGGCGCAGGTTGGCCAGCCGCAGGGGCTTGGCCAGCACACCTTGCATGCCGGCTTCCAGGTAACCCGACACTTGCCCCGGTTGCACGCCAGCGGTCAGCGCCACTATCCGGCTGTGGTGGTTAGGCCCGGGGTTGGCACGAAGCTGCCGGCACAGTTCCACCCCGCTCATGCCGGGCAGGTGAACGTCCAGCAGGATCAGGTCGAAGCGCCGCTGTGCGCACAGCTGCAGGGCCTGCCCGGCATCCTCGGCAAAGCTCACCCGGTGGCCATCGCGCACCAGCAGGCCGCCTGCCACCTCACGGTTCAGCGCGACGTCCTCGACCACCAGGATATCCAGGCTGGCGCTGACCGACTGAGCTGGCTTAGGGGGTGAATCCGGCTGCCCAAGGGCGATGTCGAGTTCGAACCAGAAGCAGCTGCCCTGCCCTTGCACACTGTCCAGACCAATGCAGCCCCCCAGTTTTTCCACCAAGTGCTTGCAGATCGCCAGGCCCAGACCGGTGCCGCCGTAGCGGCGTGCCACGGCTTCGCTGGCCTGGACGAAGCGGTCGAAGATTTTCGCCTGGACGGCCGGTTCGATGCCGATGCCATTGTCACTGACAGACAGCCGCAGGCGCTGTGTGGTCGCATCGCTGGCCAGCACCTGTACCTTGAGCCGCACCTGGCCGTGCTCGGTGAATTTGATGGCATTGGCCAGCAGGTTGCTGAGCACCTGACGCAGGTACTGCTCGGCGCCGTGCTGGTAGCCGGCTAATTGCTCATCAACCTCCAGGTGCAGCGTGTCGCCGTTGTCCGCGGCCATGGGTTCGAGCAGCGCCAGCACTTCCTGGCACAACTGGCGCAGCGAAAAGCCCACCAGTTCGGCGCGGCTTTCCCCTTCTTCGAGCCGGGCGAAGTACAGCACTTCGTTGAGAATTGCCAACAGCCCCTCGCCGGCCTTGTACAAGGCTTCCAGGCGCTGACGGTCAGCCGCCTCCAGCCGGCCACCGCGTAGCAGCTCGGCCATGCCCAGGATGCCGTTGAGCGGGGTGCGCAGCTCGTGGCTCATGGTCGCCAGGAAGCGCGACTTGGCCAGGTTGGCGGCCTCGGCGTCATCCTTGGCCCGGGCCAGGCTGGCGGTACGTCTTTCGACCATGGCCTGCAGTTCGTCGCGCTTGTCTTGCAACGCCAGGCGGTCGCGCTCGCGGCGTTCAATGTCGCTGAGAATGGCGCGGCGCATGTCGTCCAGGGCATTGGCCACCGTGTCGATTTCGTCAGGGCGCGATGAACGGCGGCGGCCCAGGCGCAATGGTTCCTGCCATTGCCCGGCGCCAATACGCCGGGCGAACTCGGCCATCACCTGCAGATGGCGGGTGACCAGGCGATAGAACAGCCCCGACAGCGCCACCGCCAGGCCACACAGGAACACGCCCATCCACAGCAGGCTGGCAAGACCGGTGGCGTACAGCCGACGGTGCACCGCACCCAGGTCGATACTGACTTCCAGCTCGCCCAGGTGCCTGGCCGGGCCCGAGGGGGGCTGATAATCCAGGGGGAAGCGCTCGATGCGCAGCGGCCCTTTGGGTTCGGCCTCCCCTCGTAGCAGTTGAAAATCGTCGCTGACCAAACGCACCCGGGCCACGTCGGAAAAGTCCACCAGGCCGCGCAGTTGTGTGTCCAACTGCGCCTCGTCCAGGTCCCACAGGCTGCGCTCCAGGCTGGCGAGGTAGCCGGCGCGGATCAACGCCATGCGCGCCTCGATGTCGCGCATCTCGCGGCGGTATTCGAAATACAGCTGCACGCTACTGGCCAGTACGGTAAAGCACAGGCTGAACAACAGGATGAACCGCAGCAGGCGGCGCAGCAGGCCATCGGTGTGCAGGCGAATCATCGGGCATCTGCCGGCAGGTTGATCATGTCGCGGTAGGTGACCTCGCTCTGCTCCAGCCAGCGCGCGATCTCGCCAGCCTGGTTCATGCGCCGCAGCTGCGCGTCTATTTCATCCATGTGCTGGCTCAGGGGTGATTGCCGCGATACGGCAACGCGCAGGTAGTCCACGCTCAGTGCGCTGGGCAATACGCGGATGTCCTGCGCGCCGGGCAGGTGCTCGATGAACAGTTGGCCGGTGCGCCGCTCCTGGATCACGTAGTCGATGCGCCCGCGGATCAGCTTGCCAAAGTTCTGCTGGCTGGAAGACACCCGCTCGATGTTCTGATGCCGGGCGACGAAGCGGTCGAATTCGGCGCCGTAGCTTTCGCCGTACAACAGGCCGCCGCGGTAACCGGCCAGGTCCTCCAACTGCTGGAACTGCACTGGCCGTTTGCGGTTGTAGAACACAGCCACTTCCTCGCGCACTACCGGCTCCGTGGAAAAGTGCATGCGCTGGTCCCGTTGGTCGCTGTTGTAGGCGAGCACCACGTCTACCCGCCCGGCGGCAGCGTCCATCAGGCAGCGCTTCCAGTTGCCCAGCACCACGGTCTGCACTTCGTAGCCCATGCGTGCGAACAGTTCGCGCACCACGGTTGGCGCCAGGCCACGCACCTGGTGGCCGTCGCTCCAGGACATCGGCGGGTACACCGGGTAATCGCAATAGCGCACCGTCTGTGCCGCACCGGCCGGCACACTGAGCAACGCCAGCGCCATCCCCCAGGCACGGCGGGCGCGGTGGGTCATGCGGCCACGCTGGCAGTGAACAGGTAGCCGGTGCCGTGAATGGTGATGATCAGTTGCGGCTCGGCCGGGTCATCGTGCAGCTTGCGCCGCAGGCGACCGACCAGCACGTCGATGGAGCGGTCATTGGGCACCCACTCGCGGTTGCGAATCTGGTCCATCAGCTGGTCGCGGCTCAGGGTATGGCCGCTGTTGCGCAGGAACACGCTAAGCAACTGGAACTCACCGTGGGTCAGCAGGGTTTGCCCGCCGCGCGGGTCGATCAGGCGACGGCGGTCGGTGTCCAGCGCCCAGTCGGCAAACTGCTTCAGCGACTGCGCGCAGGCCGGTGCCGGGTGCACTTCGCTGGCATGGCGCACGCGGCGGATCAGGTTTTTGGCGCGCGATACCAGCTCGCGGGGGTTGAGCGGTTTGATCACGTAGTCGTCGGCGCCGCATTCCAGGCCGACAATGCGGTCGATGTCGTCGTTGCGCCCGGTAATGAGGATGATGCCCACCTCCGAGCGCACCCGCAGCTCGCGGGTCAGGGTGAGGCCGTCCTTGCCAGGCAGGCGGATGTCCAGCAGCACCAGGTCGACATCCTGGCTGCCAAGCAGGGCTTCGGCCTTTTCTGCCGTGTCGGCACAGTGCACGTCGTAGCCTTCCTGGGACAGGTAGGCCTGCAGCAAGTCACGAATAAGCGGATCGTCATCGACGATCAATACCCGAGGCGTCATTGCGTGTTGTCTCTTTTTTATTGGTGTTGTTCTACACACTCGCGCCAGCAGCGTACTCGTTACTGAACAGACGATCAACAGCCCTCGGGCAGGCTGAAGCGCCGCCGACCACCGGCCTGCAGGCCGTCGACCCAGGCCTCGCAGATAATCACGCCCTGCTCGGGGGTGAACGTGCCGGGGTTGAGCCCCGACTCCAGCCACAGGCCATCGAGCAGGGCACTGAGGCTGATGGCCGCGAGGTCGGCATCGAAGCCCTGCCAGCCCTCCTGCGTGGCCAACTCGGCCAGCAACCGGCTCAGTTCCTTGCGGTACTCGCCATAAGAATGATCATGCACCTGGTTGATCGCATCGGCCGTCTTGACCGCGCCCCAGAAGGCCAGCCAGGCGTCGAGCAGTTGCGGGTCGAGCAACTCTGCACAGAACGAGGCGCGGAAAAACGCCGACAGCCGCTCGCGGGCATTGGGCGCCGCCTGCGCCATGGCTTCACGCAGCAGCCCCATCACCCGTCCGGTGACGGCCAGGTAGGCTTCGGCAACCAGTTCGTCCTTGCCGGCGTAGTGGTGGCTGATCAGCCCGACCGAGACCCCGGCCTCGGCCGAAATCTTGCGGATCGAAGCCCCTTGGAATCCGTGGCGTTTGAGGCACACCAGGGTCGCTTCGACCAGGTTGGCCTTGCGCAATTCCGGCAGCATGCGGTGGTAGCGGGCTTCCTGGCTCATCAAGGGTTCTCGGTTCAGGGGCTGGACTGAACGACTGTACAACAAGCCGGACTGCGTGATAAACCCTTGGCACACTTGCCCACAACAACAAAAGCGGCTGCCATGAACGACCTGATCACACGCGAGCTGGACCAAGGCCTGCTGACCCTGGCCTTCAACCGCCCCGACAAGCTCAATGCCCTGAACACCGCCATGTACCAGCAACTGGGCGACTTGCTGCTGGCGGCGGGCGAAGACCCCGGTGTCGATGCCATCATCATCACCGGTGGCCCCCACTGCTTCAGCGCAGGCAATGACCTGCGCGACTTTCTCGACAACCCGCCCACCAACCTGGATAGCCCCGTGTTCCGCCTGATGCGGGTGGTCATGGGCCTGGACAAGCCACTGATCGCGGCAGTCAGTGGCGCAGCAATCGGCATCGGCGCCACCTTGCTGTTGCATTGCGACCAGGTGCTGGTCAGCCGCTCGACCAAACTGCGCATGCCTTTCGCACCGTTGGGGGTGTGCCCGGAGTTTGGCTCCAGCCTGTTGCTGCCACGCTTGCTTGGCCAGGCCCGCGCCGCCGGCCTGCTGTTGGGTAACGCGTTGCTGGATGGCGAACAGGCGGTGGCCTGGGGGCTGGCCAATGAGCTGCATGAAGATGGCGAAGAGTGCCTGGCCGCAGCGCGCAAGCTGGCACGGCAGCTGCAAACTTACCCGCAGGCGGCGCTGCGCATCAGCAAGCGGCTGATCAAGGACAGCCAGCGAGCGGAGCTGGAGGCCACGGTGGCGCGGGAAAGCCAGTTGTTTATCGAGTGCTTGCGCACTGAAGAAGCACGGGCCGTGTTACGGCGGCTGATCAAAGATTGAATGGTCTGGCGCGTCCCTTGTAGGAGCGGCCTTGCGTCGCGAAAGGGGTGCGAAGCGCCCCCAGGATCTGCGCCTCGCCGCAGAATCGCCGGGGCCGCTTTGCGGCCCGTTCGCGACGCAAGGCCGCTCCTACAAGGGGTCGCGTGACGACGGCTATAGGCTCTAGTAGCCAGTCATCTCCAGATACCCGCGCCCACCCGCACTCCCGCTCAACCGCACTGGCCCTTCCCAGTACGGGAACCGCGTATCCATCCAGGCCCGTGGCTCCACCGCGTCAACCTGCACATCCACCCCATGCGCCGGCACCAGCACCCGCCAGCGTGTCGGTACCTGCTTGCCATTCTTCTGCTCGGCCCAGGCCAGGGCCTGCAACTGCACCTGCGCGCCTTGCAGCGCTACCACTTCACCTTGCGGGCCAACCCACGTGCCGGCGCGGTAGGCATCGCCCTCAGCCTGACGCACCTGGAACACCATCAGCTTGGCACCACTGTCCAGGTGCAGCGAAAACCAGTCCCACCCCGTTTGCCCGGCCGCCAGCGGCTGGCTGCTCCATTCCCGGTCCAGCCAGGCCTGGCCGGTGACCGCGATGCACATGCCATCACGTTCCACTTCCCCGCGCACACGGTAAAACGGCTGGCTGTAATAGTAAGAGGCCTGCCCCTTGCCGGATTTCTCGCTGTAACCCTGATCGCCGTGCAGCACCAGGGGCCGATCACTGCGCAAACGCAAGTCGTAGCGAAAACCTTCACCCCCGGCGACCATTTGCAGGCTTTCGATACCCCCCCTGCCCTGCAACGACCAATCATTGATCCACGCCCGGAAAGGCTGGGCCTGCACACCGGCCTGGCCAATACCGCCGCGCGCCAGGGTTTCGCCAGACTGGTGACCACCCGGCCCGGTCAGGGCCGCGTGCCCCATCCACAGGTTGGGGCTGTTCCAGTTGGTGGTTTCAGGGCCGGGGCGCAGGGCCGAGCGGAACAGGGTCCACTGCGCGCCCCAGTCACGCCCTTGGGCGTCCTTGAGGTTGGCGGTGACGTACCACCATTCGATGCGAAAGCCATCGTGCGCGCCATGGTCACGCGGGAACTCCAGGCGATGCGCACGGGCCACCTGGCTGAACCCGTCCGCCTGCTGCCCGAGCCCGGCATAGCTTTGTGGCGCCGGCGGATCACAAGCGCATAGCAGGCCGCATAGCAACAGCAAGGCGTTACGCTTCATCGGCAAACGGCCTCAACAGTTCGCGGGGCTGGCGGCGCGCCAATTGCCACAGCGGCCAGGCGCTGGCCAACAGACTGGTGAACAGTCTCAAGGCGCCCAGTTGCAGCAGCTGCACGGGGAATACGTAAAGCGGCAGGCGCCAGCCGAACGCCTGCACGTTGACCACCGCCACCAGGCACCAGGCCAGCAACACCCCCAACGGGATTGCCAGCAGTACCGTGAAACTGCTCAGCATCAGTGTCTGCCCCAAGCTCAGCCACACCAGTTGCCTGCGCTGTACACCCAACGCCCACAGGGGTGCCAGTTGGCTCAGCCGCGTTTGGCCCAGCGTCAGCAGGTTGATGAACAGCGCCACGCCGGCCACGCCAAGCGTGAGGCTGTTGAGCGCGGCAGTGGCGGCAAAGGTGCGGTTGAACACCTCGGTAGACCAGCGTTTCAGCCGCGCCTGCTCCACTACGCGGCTGTCGTCCAAGGCGAAGTGCTGCTGCAACGTTGCCTTGATGACGGGCAATTGCTCAGCGGGCAGATCAACGCTCAACCCGGTCAGGGTGGCCTGCGGCCATTGCTTGCGCAACCAGCTGGCATTGACCAGCACGTGCCCCTTGGGGTTACCGTAATCGGCATAGATCCCCACCACTGTCATCGCCTCTGAAGGCAGCGCCACGCGGTCGCCCAGTTGCAGCTTCAGGCGCCTGGCCAGCTGTTCACTGAGCATCACGCCCTGCCCGCTGGCCAGCACTTCCCAGGCGTGCGGCTGCTGCTGTAGCAACGGCCAACGCTTGAGGTAGGCCGGGTGATCGACGATGCCCTGGAGCTGCACCGGCCAGCCCTGCAACTGCGTTTCCACACGCCAGCCGGGCAGCACCACACTGGCTGCAGAATGCTGCCCTAGCCACTGCGCAATCTCCAGACCTTGGGCGGTATCCCGAGGGGTGACGTACAGGTCGGCAGACAGGCGCAGGTCCAGCCAGCCGACAAAGGTCTTGCGAAAGCCCTCGGTCATGCTGCCCACGCCGACACTGGCAGCCAGCGCCAGCAACAATGCCATCAGCGCCAGGCTCAGGGCCGGCAGTTGCTGGCGGCTGTCGGCGACAAACCATTGCGCCAAAGGTCGCCGGCAATACTGCGTCAGCAAGGCCAGAGCCCGGTCGAGCAAGGCCGGCAACAACAGCGCCGCCGCCAGCAACAGCCCAGCCAGCATGGCAAACGCGCTGGCCAGGCGGTTACCCAGCACGCCACAGCCCAAGGACAGCAGCAACAGAACGCCGGCTATGCAAGCCTGGCGCCTCAACCATGGCCCCTGCGCCAGCCGCCAAGCCTGAGGCTGCGCCAACGCCAGCAATGGCAACCGGGCTGCACGTAACACGCTGCCCAGCCCTGCCAGCAATGCCCCCAACACACTCACAAGCACCCCCACCAGCCACCACCACGCGGGCAGGCTCAGGGTACCGGCAACCTGGGCGCCGTACAGGCCGCGCAAACTGGCGGCCACATCGGGCAACAACCACGCGGCCAGCACATACCCGCTGGCCACACCGGCCAGCCCGCCCAGGACGGCGAACAGACCCAGCTCCAGCATCAGGGCACACAGCAGGGTGTTCAAGCTGACGCCACAGGCGCGCAGATTGCGGATCAACCCACGCCGCTGTTCTAGCGCCAGACCGATTGCAGCATGGGCGATAAACAGGCCTACGACGAACGCCAGCAGGCCGAGTGCAGTCAGGTTGAGGTGAAAGCTTTCCGTCAGCCGCTGCAACCCGCCGTCGTCCTGTTGCGGTTGCAGTTCGAGGTAAACCGCAACATCAGCAGGCAGCGGCCCTGCCTTGCCGGCCACCAGCAATCGCGACAACTGCCCAGGCGCGTGCAGCAACCGCTGGGCATGGCCGATATCGACCACGATCACGCCGGGCGCCAATGCAGGCTGCAGGATCATGGGGGGTAGCAATTGCCCTTCGCTGTCGCGCACCACTGCCCCAAGCTCTGCGCCCAGTTGCCGCAAGGTGTCTGGCCCGGCCCACGCTTGCCCGGGCGTGCCGATGAACGCCTGCACATCGAATGCTTGCGGCTGCACACCGGCAATGCTGCTGGCCGGCGGCAGGCTCAAAGGTTCGATGCCCAACAGGCGCACACTGCGCGCGGGCTCCCCAGGCAAACGCAAGCGCCCTTCCAGCACGGGCGTTACTGGCCAACCCTGCTTGCGCAATTGCACGTAAAGCCCTTGGTCGAAGCGCTCACCCTTGCGCGGCACTAGCTGCGCCTGCAGCGGCCCGGCCAGCACGGCACTGGCCCGGGCGTAGTCGCTGCGTGCCTGGCTGTTCAGCGCCTGCACGCCCGTCCACAGCGCCGTGGCCAGCCACAGCCCGGTGAAGATGCTGAAAAACTGCACACGATGACGCCGCCAATGGCTGAACAACGCCAACACGGCCAGCGACAAAAGCCTCATCACCCCAACTCTGGCTGAACGCGACCGGCCTGCAGCTGACAACGCCGCTGCAAGCGTGCCGCCAGCCGGGGGCTGTGGGTCACCATCAACACACCGCTGCCGGCCTCGGCGACCAGTTGCAGCAACAGGCTCAGCACCTCATCGCTGCTGGCTTCGTCAAGGCTGCCGGTGGGTTCGTCGGCCAGCAGCCAGGCCGGGCGCCCAGCCAGGGCACGGCCGATGGCGACCCGTTGCTGCTGGCCACCGGACAACTGCTCAGGGTAGCGCGCCAGCAAACCTGCCAGGCCCAACTGCTCTGCCAGGTAAGCCACCCATTGTGGGTCATGCCTGCCGGCCAGCCTGGCCTGAAAGGCCAGGTTCGCCGCCACGTCCAGGCTGCTGATCAGGTTGTATTGCTGGAACACCAGGCCAATCCCCTCCCGTCGCCACTGCGCCAGCGACGCCTCCGAACGGCCGTCGAGCGGGACGTCATCGATCAGGATGCGGCCGCTGTCGGCACGGTCCAGGCCGGCAATCAGGTGCAGCAACGTGCTCTTGCCGCTGCCCGACTCGCCCATCAGCGCCAGGCTGCTACCGCGCGCCAGGCGCAGGTCCACGCCCTGCAGAACGGGGAGCGGGCCTTGGGGGGTGGGGAATGATTTGTGAAGCTGTTCGATGGCGAGCATCGACGGGCCTTTATGGTATGCGTCTTTTTAGTAATAGCAGGTCCGACCCGCAGGGGTGTAGAGCGATCCACGCCCGCCCCCTCGCAGGGGTTATCTCTCAAGTCACGATTTAATGGATCCAGATTAATCCGATAATCGCACAACAACCGCCAGGAATAGGCAAATAGCATTGACCGAGAGCTTTCGCCATGGCTCTAATGGATCCATTAAATAAAAACAAAACCCTGGAGAGCCTCCCATGTACCCCAAAAACACCTGGTACGTCGCCTGCACCCCCGACGAGATAGCCACCAAGCCGCTTGGCCGGCAGATCTGCGGCGAAAAGATCGTGTTCTACCGCGCCCAAGAGAACAAAGTCGCCGCCGTCGAGGACTTCTGCCCCCACCGTGGCGCGCCGTTGTCGTTGGGCTATGTCGAGGACGGCAACCTGGTGTGTGGCTACCACGGCCTGGTCATGGGTTGTGACGGCAAGACCGTCTCGATGCCGGGCCAGCGGGTGCGTGGTTTTCCCTGCAACAAGACCTTTGCGGCCGTCGAGCGCTATGGCTTCATCTGGGTCTGGCCCGGCGACCAGGCGCAGGCCGACCCGGCGCTGATCCCGCACCTTGAATGGGCGGTGAATGATGAGTGGGCGTACGGCGGCGGGCTGTTCCATATCGGTTGCGACTACCGCCTGATGATCGACAACCTGATGGACCTTACCCACGAAACCTACGTGCATGCCTCCAGCATCGGCCAGAAGGAAATCGACGAGGCGCCGCCAGTCACCACCGTCACCGGCGACGAGGTGGTCACCGCCCGGCACATGGAAAACATCATGGCCCCACCCTTCTGGCGCATGGCCCTGCGTGGCAACGGCCTGGCCGACGATGTGCCGGTGGATCGCTGGCAGATCTGCCGCTTCACTCCGCCCAGCCATGTGCTGATCGAAGTGGGCGTAGCCCATGCCGGCAAGGGTGGCTACCACGCCGAGGCCCAGCACAAGGCGTCGAGCATCGTGGTGGATTTCATCACCCCGGAAACCGACACCTCGATCTGGTACTTCTGGGGCATGGCTCGCAACTTCGCCGCGCACGACCAGACCCTGACCGACAACATTCGTGAGGGCCAGGGCAAGATTTTCAGCGAAGACCTGGAGATGCTCGAGCGCCAGCAACAGAACCTGCTGGCCTACCCCGAGCGCAACCTGCTGAAGCTGAACATCGATGCTGGCGGCGTGCAGTCGCGCAAGGTGCTGGAGCGGATCATCGCCAAAGAGCGTGCGCCGCAACCGCAACTGATCGCTACCAGCGCCACCCCTGCCTGAGGAACAGCCGACATGATCGATGCCGTAGTGGTGTCCCGTAACGATGAAGCGCAAGGTATTTGCAGCTTCGAGCTGGCGGCGGCGGATGGCAGCCTGCTGCCGGCGTTCAGCGCTGGTGCGCATATCGACGTGCACTTGCCCGATGGGCTGGTGCGCCAGTATTCGCTGTGCAATCACCCCGAAGAGCGCCACCGCTACCTGATTGGCGTGCTCAACGACCCGGCTTCGCGGGGCGGCTCACGCAGCCTGCATGAGCAGGTGCAGGCCGGCGCACGGCTGCGCATAAGCGCGCCGCGCAACTTGTTCCCGCTGGCCGAGGGCGCGCAGCGCAGCCTGCTGTTTGCCGGTGGCATCGGCATTACCCCGATCCTGTGCATGGCCGAGCAGTTGTCCCACAGCGGCCATGATTTCGAGCTGCACTACTGTGCCCGCTCCAGCGAGCGTGCGGCCTTTGTCGAGCGCATTCGCAACGCGCCGTTCGCTGATCGCCTGTTCGTGCATTTTGACGAGCAACCGGAAACCGCACTGGATATCGCCCGGGTGCTGGGCAACCCGCAAGAGGATGTGCACCTGTATGTATGCGGGCCCGGTGGGTTCATGCAGCATGTGCTGGCCAGCGCCAGGGGGCTGGGCTGGCAAGAGGCCAACTTGCACCGCGAGTATTTTGCTGCGGCGCCAGTGGATGCCAGCAACGATGGCAGTTTCTCGGTGCAGGTGGGCAGCACGGGGCAAGTATTCGAGGTGCCAGCCGACCAGACCGTGGTGCAGGTGCTGGAACAGCACGGTATCGAGATTGCCATGTCGTGCGAGCAGGGTATTTGCGGCACCTGCCTGACCCGTGTGCTGCAGGGCACGCCGGATCACCGTGACATGTTCCTCACCGAAGAGGAGCAGGCGCTGAACGATCAGTTCACGCCCTGCTGCTCGCGCTCGAAAACGCCGTTGCTGGTGCTGGATATCTGAGCCGGTTTACGACGAGGGCAGAATAACCTTCATGCCCGCGTCTGCCGTTGCCCCGCCAAAGGTCTCGGCGTAGCGCAGGGTGGCATTGGCGTGCTCGCGCATGATCGCTTCGGCGCGGGCACCCTGGCGGTTGCTCAGGGCGTCGAACACCGCGTGGTGCTGCATATGGGCGAAGTTGAAGCGCCGGTACTCGCGGGCCAGGTCATGGCGGTCCACGGCCAGTGCGGTTACCGAGGCGAACGGCAGGTGGTCGTTGCGTGCCAGGGCATCGGCGATGGCCGGGTTGTGGCTGGCTTCGATGATCACCTGGTGAAAGCGCATGTTCAGGTCGTGGTAGGCCTGCAGGTCTTCTTCGGTCACAAAGCCCTTGTCGAACAACTGGTCGCCATCGACCAGGCATTGTTGCAGCGCGGCGCGGGCTTGCGCTGACAAGCCACGCTCTGCGGCCTGGCGAGCGGCCAACCCCTCCAGCACGCCGCGTACCTCGACCGCGCCAGCGATATCATCGGCGCTGACCGAGCGCACCTGAAACCCCCGGCCGCCAAAGCGCACCAGCAGGCCTTCCTGCTCAAGGGTACGAAACGCCATGCGCACCGGCATGCGTGAGACGCCGAACAGTTCGGCGGTAGGGACTTCCATCAGGCGCTCGCCGGCCGCCAGCTCGCCCGAGGCGATCATCTTGCGCAACGCGACCAGCACCATTTGACCGGGCTTGCTCATCCAGGCTACTTCCAGGGGCATGAGCGGGCATCTTAGCGCAAGGTGAGGGGTTGCTGCAGGGCTGTTGGAGTGCATCAGACAAGGCCAAGTAAGATGTGTGTGCGGGTTCACCCGCGAAGCAGGCAACGCGGTGCCTGGCACCGGCTT
>NZ_JBEGGO010000027.1:0-25299 GCF_052112345.1 Pseudomonas sp. SAS7
CGCTCGGCCTCCTGAAGTCGCAATCTGCGTCGCCTGGACTATCGCGCGCTTAGAAGCAAAAGCCGAAGCAAGAGCAAGAGCTGGAGCAGGAGCAAAAGCAGGAGCAGGAGCAAACGGAGGGGAACCTGGCGAACCCGGCCGGCCTCTCAACTCAATAGGCCTTCTTTAGAGGACGCCGCACATGAAATGCCTGATGCCTTGGTTAATCGCAGCCAGCCTGGCAGGCTGCGGCGAAACAGCCCTGTTGAGCGTAAACGACGGCAGCGGGCCAACCCCCCGCCTCCCCACCCCCGTCCCAACACTGATCCCCACCGTAAACATCGCCCCCGCAGTCGGCTGGCCAAAGGGCACCAAGCCGACCGCAGCACCAGGCACGCAAGTCGAAGCCTTCGCCAGCGGCCTCGACCACCCACGCTGGCTCTACTTGCTGCCCAACGGCGATGTGCTGGTGGCCGAGACCAACGCGCCACCCAAGCCCGAAGATGGCAAGGGCATCCGCGGCTGGGCCATGGGCAAGGCGATGAAACGCGCCGGCGCGACCGTACCCAGCGCCAACCGCATCACGCTGCTGCGCGATGCCAACCACGATGGGGTTGCAGAAACCCGCACCCCTTTCATCGAAGGGCTCAACTCCCCCTTCGGCATGGCCTTGGTGGGCAAGGACTTGTATGTGGCCGACACCGACAGGTTACTGCGCTTCCACTATGAAACGGGCACCACGCAGATTCCCGAAAAGGGCCACCCGGTAACCGAGCTGCCCGGCGGGCCGCTGAATCATCACTGGACCAAGAACGTGATCGCAAGCCCCGACGGCAAGAAGCTTTATGTGACGGTTGGCTCTAACAGCAACGTCGGGGAGAACGGTATGGAGAAGGAACAAGGACGCGCCGCTATCTGGGAAGTGGACCCGGCAAGCGGCAAGCACCGGCTGTTCGCCACCGGCCTGCGCAACCCCAATGGCCTGGCGTGGGAGCCGCACAGCAACGTTTTGTGGACAGCAGTCAACGAGCGTGACGAAATCGGCAGCGACCTGGTGCCCGACTACATCACATCTGTAAAAGAGGGCGGCTTCTACGGCTGGCCCTACAGCTACTATGGGCAACATGTGGACGAGCGCGTGCAGCCGCAGGCTCCGCAGAAAGTAGCCCAGGCGCTGAAACCGGATTATGCGGTTGGCCCGCACACCGCATCGCTAGGGCTGGCGTTCATCGGGCCCGGCGTATTACCGACGCCTTTTGAACAAGGGGCACTGGTCGGCCAGCATGGCTCGTGGAACCGCAAGCCGCACAGTGGCTATAAGGTGATATTCGTGCCGTTCGACCGTTCAGGCAAACCTGCAGGGCAACCCATCGATCTGCTCACAGGTTTTCTGGATAGGCAGGACAAGGCGATGGGCCGGCCGGTGGGCGTGATCAATGATGGTCGCGGTGGGGTATTGGTGGCCGACGATGTCGGCAATGTCGTCTGGCGAGTCAGCAAGAACGCCGAGCACGGTATGAACCAGGGTACTGCTGCCCATGCTATTCCCGGCAGCAGCACTTACTGATAATTCCAGCATCAGGCCGGGAAAAAACGTTGCGCCAACGTAGGTGTACGGAACTGCGCTCTATAGGCGGCCTCATCGAAAGGCAGCCCCGTGCGCAAGTCATACACAGGGCCAGAGGCAGGCTTGCCGGTTTGCCCCAGCGTCACCTTGATGAAGCGGTAATGCTCACCAAACACCTGCTCCAGGCCCTCGATGCGCAAGTAGTGACCCGGCAGCATCAGCGATTCGCCCTCTTTCCAGTAAATAGAAAACGCGCTGATCGGCGTTACCCCTGCGTGACGCCCCGCCGCCAACTCGAACACCACCGAGCTGTCGTCGAAAAGCCCAGGTAAACCGCCCGGCGCCTGGCCGAAGGGCAAACAGGCAAACTCAGTGACCTTGTACGGGTTTTCAGTGAATGAAGTCAGGTCACTATTGACTAGCACATCACCAACTCGCAGCTGGCCATTTCTGTAGTGCTCGCCACCGGTACCTCGCGAGCGGTGCCCCCCGCGATACAAGGTCACCTCGTTGCTTTTGGGGAGCAACCCCAAGCTATCGGCCAGATCATTGATGTAGCTGTCTTCGTCTCCGTACTGGTAACGCCCCGAGCGGAACACATCGTTCACGGTGGACTCGTTGCTGGTGTACCACTCGACCAGCGCATTGAAATACTCATGCCCATAGCGATAGGAATAGTAAGGCCGGCCACCGACCTTGACGCAATCCAGGCCGCGCTCATCAAGGTCCGGCGCCTGCCCGGCCGGCAACTCGGCCACAGGCCATTTCTCCAGCAATGCTGCCTGGCGCTCCAGAGCCCCTTCAGCCAGCCGCGTGCTCAACGCGTCGTCGATGGCCGTGTAGGTATCCCAGAACGGCGACGATGTACTGGGTATTTCTTCCACAACCGGAGGGCTGCCGCCAAGCAATCCAGGCGGACCCAGCAACTCCCACTCACCCGCCGTATTCAAACGTATGGGGTTGAGCGGGCCGAAGGCATACGGGTTATCAACGGGCACCACCAACCAGGCAGCCAGCTCATGGCTGTACCGCACCCGGTAAGGAAGGCCATTCAATGTTACCCAGCACTTGCCATCGTCAGTCATGCGAATGCCACGCAGGCGCCCGCTCAAGCCCAACTCACCACCCAACAGTGCGTTGGTCTCTTGGCCCTCCACCGAGAGCGTGGCACTGGCGCTTGCCTGCCAGTGCTCCAGGGCAATGCCTGTTTCATGGGGCGGTGCCGGTTTTGCAACGGACACCAGGCTAGACCGTGCAGTTACATCTAACAGGTTGAGGCTTGCGAACAGGCTGTCGATAACTGCCGAACGCAGCGCCCGCTTGCGCGATTGCGCATCTGCCGCGAGCAGGGCTTCGTCTATATCCAGGGCCACCTTGGCCACACCCGCGCCGAGCAACATAAGGGATATTGGCCAACCCAAAGGAACGAACCCGCCAAAGACCCCTATGAATGCTGACAGGTAACCGCTGAGCATTGCCTTGCGCAGGCTTGCGTTGTCCCGCATCAGTAGCGCATTGCGGCGCATCTCGGCGCTCGACTGCTCGGTGACGTAGGTGAAAAAGTCACCTATGAGCGGACGCTCGAAAAGCTTGAGTGCGATCAGTGCCGCCTCATCCGAGCGGCTATCAGCGATGCCCTTCAGATGTATCCTGATCAACTCTCGCCTGACGCTATCGTGCGGGTTGCTGTGCACGCCTGCGATAAAGCTGTCTAGTGCTTGCGGGGTTTGCAATTGCGCTGCAAGCCAACTGGCCATTGCCAGCTCGGAATCGAATGCCCTGAGCGCCTCACTGTGCCAGGGCAAGTACGCCAGCACCCGCCCATCTTGTGCCTGCAAGCTGAACAGGCATCCCCTGTCCCCTTCGCCAAATACGTAGCGCAAGACCGACAACGCGGGCTCGTTGTTGGCCTGACGCAGCTTCTCAAGCGTGGGCAGCTCATCGTCCGCCAGCGTGTTGGCTACCATGGCACGCAACTGCCGCCAATCAGACTGCGAGATTCGTTCGCCGCTCAGGGCACGTCTTCCTTCCCCCAGCAGGTTGGCTTTGACCAGTAGTCGAAAATTAGTCCCGTGAGTCTCCCAGAAGCGCTCGACCTCCTCGCGATAAAGCGTTGCGAAGTCCAACGCCCACAGGTCTTGCTGCACCGCGCTGCCGAGCATGCGAATTTCATTACGCTCGTCGTAGTAAGCCGCGTGAGGCCCCTGCCAATAGAACCCTCCGCGCAGGTCTAGCTCATCGGCAGCATCTTGGAAGTAGACATCGAAGCGCTCTATTACCAGCTCGGTGAACACCAGCGACTTCTGCGGTGGCCCGCCATGCTGCCAGCCCGTAAAACTGCGGCTGCTGGAGCTTTGGGTATTGAACTGGTGCCACCAGACGAACCGCGGGTCCATGTGCTGACCGGTGTGCTTGTAGACGAGCTGCTCCGCGTGCCTGCTCGCCAGCAGGTAGGCATCAGGGTAATCACGCAGCACCTCATCGGCCAACCGCAGGAACGGGATCACAGCATCTGCAACCTCGAGGCTGCGTCGGGTTTGTTCTTCGATCTTGCTCACGGCCCACTCCAGATGGCACCCAAAGGCGACATCCTGGTATTCCCATGGCGTAAGTAGCAGTAGGTAAAAACTACCGGGGAGAAAGGCGCGGCGTGGTCATGAAGGGCAAGGCACGGCGCCGCAGGCGTTGCACGACACATGCAGAAGCAGCGCTGAACTGCTTCTGTGGTATGCCACTCAACGGTGTCAGGGGTTCTGCGCCAGGTGCCCTTGCGGAATTACGCGCTTGGCCTGCAGGTAGGCCTTGGCCCAGTAGCTGTTGGACAGGTAGTCCAGACGCACCGTACCGCCCGTTGAAGGCGCATGCACGAAGCGCCCTTCCCCGACATAAATGCCTGCATGACTGACCTGCGAACCGCCACTGGTGGCAAAGAACACCAGGTCACCGGATTGCAGAGCCTTGGCATCCACCGTCGGTGCGCGCATGCCGATCATCTCCCGCGTCGAACGTGGCAAGCTGATACCGGCAGCGTCACGGTAGACGTACTTGATCAAACCACTGCAGTCGAAGCCGGAGTCAGGCGTATTGCCGCCCCACCGATAGGGTGTACCCACCAGACCGATGGCGCGGATCAATACGTCGTCGGCAATTGGCGAAGGGCTTGGCTGGCTGTAGGAAACCTGTGGCTGAACCACAGGGGCCGGCGCAGGCGCACGGCTGGAGCAAGCAGCAAGCAGTGCCGCCAGGGAAAGAAATGCAAAGCGCGCCATCTTTATCATGGCCAGAACATCCTGTCTGAGACCGCTGCGCCGCAGCCGAAAAGAGTTGAGAATTTAGATTAGACGCTTTCTGTAAATGCGCACGGCGGCGAGCTTTTTTTCAAAAGCATCGCCGCCGTGGCAGGGTATATCATTTCGCCATCAATTGCGCGCGATGTTGGTCGGCGCCATGGCCAAGGCACGCTTGGCTTCGATGAAGGTCTTGCTCCAGTAGCGGTCACCGAGGCTGTCGATGCGCACGCCACCGCTGCGGCGGCTGCTGGAGTGGATGAACTGGTTGTCACCCAGGTAGATGCCGGCATGGCTGACGCGACCGCGGCCATTGGTGCTGAAGAACAGCAGGTCACCTGGCTTGAGCTTGTTGCGGGCCACTTTCGGGGCATCGACGTTGATCATTTCACGCGTGGAGCGCGGCAGGGTCATGCCCGCCTCTTCGCGGAACAGATAGCCGATGAAACCACTGCAGTCGAAACCGGACTTTTCCGAGGTACCACCGAAGCGGTAACGGGTGCCGATCAACGACATGCCGCGCTCGAGAATGCTGTCCGCCAGGACTGGCAGTTGGTAAGGCTTGCTGGTGCTGGAGAAAGCAGCCAGGTCATCTTCAGTGGCCAGCTCTTCCGGTTCGCCGAATACCGACGAGGACGAAGCCTTGGCCTTGATCACCGATTGTGCGGCGACCGGGGTGTGATCCTGCTGCGGCTCTGAATGAGATGCCGGGCCGTGGGCCGCGCAGCCAAAAAGCAGGGTCACGAGTGCGAGTGGCACGAGGGGTGCGAAGCGCTTTAGCATGGGCACGACCGTGTCTGTAATCCTTTAGAAGGGGGAAACTATGCCCTCTATCATGGCCATTTGCAAATTTTATCGAAAAAGATGTGACTTTTCTGTATTACCGCTCTGGCCCAGCGTTTTCAGGGGGTTACCAGCCCAGGGTTTCCTTGAGGAACGGGATGGTCAGCTTGCGTTGTGCCTGCAGCGAAGCCTGGTCGAGCCGTTCGAGCAGGTCGAACAGCGCACTCATGCTGCGCGCACCGCGGGTGAGGATGAAGTGGCCGACTTCGTCGGTAAGGTGCAGGCCGCGGCGCGAAGCACGCAACTGCAAGGCACGCAGCTTGTCTTCGTCGGACAGGCCACGCATCTGGAATACCAGGGCCAGAGTCAGCCGCGACTTCAGATCCGGCAGCTTGATCGGCAGCTCCCGTGGCGATGCCGAGGCGGCCAGCAGCAGGCGCCGGCCACTGTCGCGCAGGCGGTTGAACAGGTGGAACATGGCCTCTTCCCAGTCTGCCTTGCCGGCGATTACATGCAGGTCGTCGATGCACACCAGCTCGTACTGGGCCAGGTAATCGAGTACTCCCACACCACGATCGAGCAGTTGCGCCAATGGCAGGTAGACGGCGGGTTCGCCGCGCTGCTGGAAACGATGGGTGGCGGCCTGCAGCAGGTGGCTACGGCCCACACCCTGCTTGCCCCACAGATAGATAAGGCTCTCGGTCCAGCCGGCGTCGGCTTCGCATAGCCGCTCGACGTAACCCAATGCCGCAGCATTGGCGCCCGGATAGTAGTTGATGAAGGTGGCGTCATCGCGCAGGCGCACACCCAGGGGCAACTGGATCGGTGGTTTCATGCTCGCGGGCGGTCGGCAGGACCGCAGGGGGCCTTTGGTGAACAATCTGCAAAGTCTATACCCGCAACGCAAGGCGCACAATCACGGCAATAGATAGCGCAAGCAAAATCAACAAGTTGCGCTATTTTGGGGCTGATGGTGCAAGTCATTCGATGTTCGGCGCCTGTGAGATCGAGCGCCGCGCGGGCGGCGCTCGATCTCACTGCCGCCCCAACCCCCAAGACGATCCCGACCATCACAACTCCGGGTCAATGTCTCCGGCGTACATGTCCGATTCCTTGTACAGGTCATGCGCATGACGCAGCAGCACCATGATCACCGCTGCCACCGGCAGGGCCAGGAGCACCCCGGTAAAGCCGAACAGCTCACCACCGGCGAGAATGGCAAAGATCACCGCCACCGGGTGCAGCCCGATCCGATCGCCTACCAGCAACGGCGTCAGCACCATGCCTTCCAGCGCCTGCCCGACCATGAACACCGCAACGATACCCAGCATCGGGTACAGGTCGCCGCCAAACTGGAACAGGCCGGCCACCAGCGCGGCACCAATGCCGATGATGAAGCCCATGTACGGCACGATGGCGGCTAACCCCGCGAGCATGCCGATCAGCAGGCCCAGTTCCAGCCCCACCAGCATGAGCCCGGCCGAATAGATGATGCCCAAGGCCACCATCACCATGAGTTGCCCGCGCACGAATGCCCCCAGCACTTCATGGCATTCGCCTGCCAGGCCCACTACTTGCGGCTCACGCTGGCGCGGCAGCAGGCCGCGCAGCTTGGCCATCATCAGGTCCCAATCACGCAGCAGATAGAAACCCACCACAGGGATCAGCACCATGTTCGCCAGCCAGGCCATCAATGCCAGGCTGGAGGCGGTGGCCTGGGACAACAGCATGCCCACGATATCGGTGGTCTGCCCCATATGCGCGCCGATGGCGGTCTTGATCTTGTCGAACTTCCAGAAGCCATCGGCCAGGCCCAGGCGACCCTGCACCCATGGCAGCGCCACCTGTTCGAGCCAGTCGAGCATCTGCGGCGCCAGCTCGTACAGGCGCACCAGCTGCTTGGCTAGCATCGGCACCAGCACCAGCAGCAAGGCCATCAGTAACAAGGTGAACAGCCCGAACACCACCACCACGCCCCAGGTGCGCGACAGCCCCAGGCGCTCCAGGCGGTCGACCAGCGGGTCGGCCAGGTAGGCCAGCAGGATGCCGACCAGAAACGGCGTAAGAATATTGTGCAAGCTATAAAGCAGCACAGCGATCAGCAGGGCAGCACCCAGCCAGATCCAGCGACGAACATCGATCAAGGTATGCTCCCTTTACCAGCGAAAACGCAGGCCGTCGAACGGCTTGGGCGCAGGCGGGGCCGGCGCGGGTTGCTCACCCGTTGCACTCGCGACCGGGGCTGGCGTGACGGGCACTTCAGGCGCCTGCTCTGCGGGTAGTTCCTGCAACTTGGCCAGGCCAAGCTGGGCACGCAATTGCTCGCGGTTGCCGGTCACGCCATAGGTCAGGGTGGTGCCTTCAACCATCTTCAGGCGCGGGCCGTAGGGCTCAAGTACCCGGCCAAGCTCGGCATAGCGCTGCAGGCTCATCCCCTGTACTTGCACCTGCATCTGGCTACTGGCGCCCGGGCGGGCGACATAACGCGGCGCCAGGCGGCTGCTTACCGCCAGCATCACCGCATCGGCCAAGGCTGCCGGGTCGGCCCCCTCGGCAGTGCCTTGCTCACGCTGGTCGCCCAGCCACAGCTGCCACTTGCCCTGCCACTTGCCATCGGCTTCCTGGGCATGTACCGCCAGCAAGGCGTCGGCGCCATAGCGCTCGGAGGCCTCACGCAACGGTGCCGGGTCGCTGCCTTCGATCTGCTTGGCATTGGCCACCAGTTGCTCCTGCAAATCGGCCAGCGGCAGGCGCAGCGGCAGGCCACGGTGCTGGGCGGCACGACGCAGAGGCTGGGCGCTGGCCTGGCCGTCACCGACCAGGCTGCTGCCGTCGACACTGTCGTTCAGCCACCAGCCGAGAATCGAAGGCCGATTGCTGCCCCACAGCGCGAGGCCGGCCTTGCGCAGGGCACGCTCAGTACTGCCCGGGTCGAACTCCACCAGCACCGACTCGGGCGGGCCGGCTTCGCTGCCAACCTGGTTGATGATTTGCTGCGGGTCATTGCGCAGCTCGGCCAGCGCCGGGCTCTGCGCGGCCTTGGCGTCGCCGGTCAGGCGCAGCACCAGCGTGTCGAGGGCTTTGGCGGTAGCTGCGGTACGGGCTTCAGGGCCCTGCCCTGTGACCGGCTCGCGTACCTGATAAAGGCCGGAGACATTTTCCGCCTGAGCGGTGGCCGCTATCAGGGCCAGGCAGCCGGTTGCCAGAATATTGAAAAAACGCATGGAGGATTCCTGTCCAGTCGAGCACGAAGCTCGCTACTTGCAGCTTATACACATGCAACCACATCAACCACCCTCGGCCCTTTTTCAACAATTTACCGCCCTGCCCGTCGGCCTGAGGATGGCCGCTGCCCGGCAACCCTGATAAAATCGCGCGCCTTCACAGACCACTGATGTTTCAGGCAGCCGCCGCTTACCCGCCGGTCTTGGCCGTCATGGTCGTTTTTAAGAATCCCTCCCTCCTAAAGGCCTGGATCAATGAGCAAGCAACCCTCCCTGAGCTACAAGGACGCCGGTGTAGACATCGACGCCGGCGAAGCACTGGTCGAACGCATCAAGGGCGTGGCAAAGCGCACTGCACGCCCTGAAGTCATGGGTGGCCTGGGCGGCTTCGGCGCCCTCTGCGAGATCCCGGCCGGCTACAAGCAGCCAGTGCTGGTCTCCGGCACCGACGGCGTTGGCACCAAGCTGCGCCTGGCGCTGAACCTGAACAAGCACGACAGCATCGGCCAGGACCTGGTCGCCATGTGCGTCAACGACCTGGTGGTGTGCGGTGCCGAGCCGCTGTTCTTCCTCGACTACTATGCCACCGGCAAACTGAACGTAGACGTGGCTGCCACCGTGGTTACCGGCATTGGCGCCGGTTGCGAACTGGCCGGTTGCTCGCTGGTCGGTGGTGAAACCGCCGAAATGCCTGGCATGTACGAAGGCGAAGACTACGACCTGGCCGGCTTCTGCGTGGGCGTGGTGGAAAAGGCCGAGATCATCGACGGCTCCAAGGTTGCCACTGGCGACGCGCTGATCGCCCTGCCGTCTTCGGGCCCGCACTCCAACGGCTACTCGCTGATCCGCAAGATCCTCGAAGTGTCCGCCACCGACATCGAGAACACCCAGCTGGACGGCAAGCCGCTGACCGACCTGCTGATGGCGCCTACCCGCATCTACGTCAAGCCGCTGCTGCAGCTGATCAAGAACACCGGTGCCGTGAAGGCCATGGCCCACATCACCGGTGGCGGCCTGCTGGACAACATCCCGCGCGTACTGCCGAAAAACGCCCAGGCCGTGGTTGACGTAGCCAGCTGGCAGCGCCCGGTGGTGTTCGACTTCCTGCAGGAAAAAGGCAACGTCGACGAGCACGAGATGCACCGCGTGCTGAACTGCGGCGTCGGCATGGTCATCTGTGTAGCCCAGGATCAGGTCGAAGCCGCCCTGAACGAACTGCGCGCCGCCGGTGAGCAGCCATGGGTCATCGGCCACATCGCCGAAGCCGCCGAAGGCGCCGCCCAGGTCGAGCTGCAAAACCTCAAGGCACACTGATGCCAAGCAAGACCTGCAATGTAGTGGTGTTGCTGTCGGGCTCCGGCAGCAACTTGCAAGCCCTGATCGACAGCTGCCAAGCCCAGGACAGCCCGGTGCGCATCCGTGCGGTGGTTTCCAACCGCGCCGATGCCTACGGCCTGCAACGGGCGGCGGCGGCCGGCATCGATACGGTCGTGCTCGACCACACCCAGTTCGACGGGCGTGAGGCCTTCGATGCCGCACTGGTGGCGCGCATCGACGGTTTCACCCCGGACCTGGTGGTGCTGGCCGGCTTCATGCGCATCCTCAGTGGCGGCTTTGTGCGCCATTATCAGGGCCGCCTGCTCAACATCCACCCGTCGTTGCTACCCAAGTACAAGGGCCTGCATACCCATCGCCGGGCGCTGGAGGCAGGCGACGCCGAGCATGGCTGCAGCGTACACTTCGTGACTGAGGAACTCGACGGCGGCCCACTGGTCGTACAGGCTGTGGTACCGGTGGCGTCTGACGACACCGTCGAAAGCCTGGCCCAGCGGGTACACCACCAGGAACACCTGATCTACCCGCTGGCGGTGCGCTGGTTCGCTGAAGGGCGCTTGCGCCTTGGTGAACAGGGTGCATTACTGGATGGCCAGCCGCTGGCGGGCAGCGGTCACTTGATTCGATCCTAGGAGATTTTATGCGTCGCGCCCTGCTCTTGGCTCTCGCCGTGCTTGCCCTGCCCCTCCAGGCAGCTGACCTCAAGCCTTTCTCGGCCAGCTACACCGCCGACTGGAAGCAGCTGCCCATGAGTGGCACCGCCGAACGCAGCCTGGTCAAGAATGCCAATGGTACCTGGGACCTTAACTTCAAGGCCTCCATGATGATCGCCAGCCTGACCGAGCAAAGCACCCTGCGCCTGGAAAACGACACCCTGCTGCCGCAGAAGTACCACTTCGAGCGCGGCGGCCTGGGCAAAGCCAAAAAGGTCGACCTGAACTTCGACTGGACCGGCAAGAAGGTCACCGGCAGCGACCGTGGCGATGCCGTCAGTTTGCCGCTGATCCGTGGCGTGCTGGATAAGTCGTCCTACCAGCTGGCGTTGCAACATGATGTGGCCGCCGGCAAGAAGAGCATGACCTATCAGGTCGTTGACGGTGACGAGATCGACACCTACGACTTCCGCGTGCTGGGCACTGAAAAGGTCGCCACCAAGACCGGCCAGGTCGATGCAGTGAAGGTCGAGCGTGTGCGCGACCCGAGCCAGAGCAAGCGCATCACCGAGCTGTGGTTCGCCAAGAACTGGGACTACCTGCTGGTGCAACTGCGCCAGGTCGAGACTGATGGCAAGGAGTATGTGATCGTGCTGCAGGATGGCACGGTCGATGGCAAGCCGGTGAAGGGCAACTGATCCCGCACTGCCAGCAGCACCCGAAGCCCCGCCCAGTGCGGGGCTTTTTCATGCCGGCCTTGTGCGTTTACCCGTGGCCGCTCCCACAAAAAGCCAGGCCCGGAAGCCGTACATGAAACTTGTTTCATGGCTGTTTTATTTACTTAGCCTGCTAACAAACTCTATAAAGAGGGTGTGCGACACACTGTCGCAGCCAACTGAAGAAGTGGAGTTTACCGATGACAGTCCAAGTAACCGAACGCGACGAATCGAAAATGTCCCACGAAGGCCTGGCCGCTGGCGTGCGGATCTGGGATGTGCACCAACAGGGTCAACTGGTGGGCATGTTCCACAATGAACACGAAGCACATCAGTACCGCGCAGAGCTCGAAGTCCTGGAAAGCCAGCGCACCACCCAGTGAGCACTCTTCAAATAAAAAACCCCGCCAAGGCGGGGTTTTTCGTGTTTACCACATCAGGTCGTCCGGGATCTTGTAGGCCGCGTACGGGTCGTCCTCGTCCGCTTCCTCGACATGGGTATTGAGCAGCAGGATACGGTTAGGGTCGCGCTCCTGGATCTTCACCGCTGCCTCACGGGGAATGACCTCATAGCCGCCGGCATGGGCCACGACGGCCAGTGCGCCGTTACTCAACCGGGTCCGCATCAAGGCGTTGACGGCAATGCGCTTGACCTTCTTGTCGTCGACGAAGTTGTAGTAATCCTCGGTGTTCAGCTTAGGCAGGCGCGTGGCTTCGATCAACTGCTTGACCTGTGCCGCACGGGCTTTCTGCTCAGCCTTTTCCTGCTGCTGGCGATTCAGCTCCTGGTCGCGCTTGACCTTTTCGGCCATGGCTTGCTTGGCGATGCGCTGTTGGCTGTCGTCGATTTCGACCTGGCCTTTGTGCTCCATGCGCTTCTGTTTCTTTTCAGCTTTGTTGGTCTGCGAGACCTGTTTCTGGTTGACCAGACCGGCTTTGAGCAATTGGTCGCGAAGGGAAAGGCTCATGAATGTTCACTCACTTATGCAACAGCTCAGCCGCAGCTGGGCAGGTTCTTTTCCTGACGTTTGGCTTCACCCCAAAGGGCATCCAGTTCGTCAAGGTTACAATCTTCAATGGGGCGGCCACTGTCGCGCAATGCCTGCTCGATAAAACGGAAACGTCGCTCGAACTTGCGGTTGGCGCGGCGCAGGGCATTTTCAGGATCTTGCTTGAGATGGCGAGCCAGGTTGACGGCGGCAAACAGCAGGTCGCCGACCTCATCCTCGAGCGCATCGGCATCACCGTCGGCCATGGCCTGCAGTACTTCATCCAGCTCTTCGCGCACCTTGTCCAGCACCGGCAATGCTGCTGGCCAGTCGAAACCGACCGTGGCCGCACGCTTCTGCAGTTTGGCTGCCCGCGACAGGGCCGGCAAGGCCGACGGTACGTCGTCGAGCAACGACAACTGTTCGGGCTGGCTTTTTTCTGCGCGCTCTTCAGCCTTGATTTCTTCCCAGCGCGATTTGACCTGCGCCTCGCTCAGGCTGGGGGTGTCCACGGGCGCATACAGCTCGCCCGTGGGGAACACATGCGGGTGGCGGCGGATGAGCTTGCGGGTGATGCTGTCGACCACGCCATCGAACTCGAAACGCCCCTCCTCCCGGGCCAGCTGGCTGTAGTAGACCACCTGGAACAGTAAATCGCCCAGCTCACCTTGCAGGTGCTCGAAATCACCACGTTCGATGGTGTCGGCGACCTCGTAGGCTTCCTCGATGGTGTGGGCAACGATACTCGCGTAGTTCTGCTTCAGGTCCCACGGGCAGCCGTACTGCGGGTCGCGCAGACGGGCCATGAGGTGCAGCAGGTCTTCGAGGGTGTAAGTCATGTAAGCAGGTCCTTAGGCGGTGGCTTCTTCGCGGGTAAACCCGCTCCCACAGGTTCAGTACACGTCTCAGGATTTGCACGAACCCTGTGGGAGCGGGTTTACCCGCGAAGCAGGCGCCCCGGTCTCAAGGGGTACGATTACGCCGCGTCTCGATGATGTTCGGCAACTGCGAGATCCGCCCCAGCAGGCGGCCCAGCGCGTCCAGGCCAGGAATCTCGATGGTCAGCGACATCAGCGCGGTGTTGTCTTCCTTGTTCGAGCGGGTGTTCACCGCCAGCACGTTGATCTTCTCGTTCAGCAGCACCTGCGACACATCGCGCAGCAGCCCTGGGCGGTCGTAGGCGCGGATGACGATGTCGACCGGGTAGGTCTGCACCGGAATCGGCCCCCAGCTCACCTGGATCATGCGCTCCGGCTCCTTGCCCGCCAGTTGCAGCACCGAGGCGCAGTCCTGGCGGTGGATGCTCACGCCTCGGCCCTGGGTGATGTAACCGACAATGGCATCGCCCGGCAGTGGCTGGCAGCAGCCGGCCATCTGCGTCAGCAGGTTGCCGACCCCCTGAATCTGGATGTCACCACGCTTGCCGGTACGCGGCCCGGTAGGCTTGCGCGGCACCAGCTCGATCTGCTCGATGCGCTCGGGCTCCAGCAACTGCTGGGCGGCGTTGACCAGGTGGGCAAGGCGCAGGTCGCCCGCGCCAAGCGAGGCGAACATGTCCTCGGCGGTCTTGACGTTGGTCTTCTCGGCCAGGCGTTCGAAGTCCACCTGCGGCAAGCCCAGGCGGCTGAGTTCGCGCTCGAGCAAGGTCTTGCCGGCAGCGACGTTCTGGTCACGCGCCTGCAGTTTGAACCAGTGCACGATCTTGGCCCGCGCCCGCGAGGTGGTGACGTAGCCCAGGTTGGAGTTCAACCAGTCCCGGCTGGGGTTGCCGTGCTTGCTGGTGATGATCTCCACCTGCTCACCGGTCTGCAGGCTGTAGTTCAGCGGCACGATACGGCCGTTGATCTTGGCACCCCGGCAGTTGTGGCCGATCTCGGTGTGCACACGGTAGGCGAAGTCCAGCGGGGTCGCACCTTTGGGCAGGTCGATGGCGTGGCCGTCAGGGGTGAACACGTAGACCCGGTCCGGCTCGATGTCGACCCGCAACTGCTCGACCAGGCCACCGATGTCGCCCAGCTCTTCGTGCCATTCCAGCACCTGGCGCAGCCAGGAGATCTTCTCTTCGTAATGATTGGAGCTGGGCTTTACGTCGGTGCCCTTGTAGCGCCAGTGGGCACAAACCCCCAACTCGGCTTCTTCATGCATGCCGTGGGTGCGGATCTGCACCTCCAGCACCTTGCCCTCGGGGCCGATCACTGCGGTGTGCAGCGAGCGGTAGCCGTTTTCCTTGGGGTTGGCGATGTAGTCGTCGAACTCTTTGGGGATGTGCCGCCACAGCGTGTGCACGATACCCAGCGCGGTGTAGCAGTCGCGAATTTCCGGCACCAGCACCCGCACTGCACGCACGTCGTAGATCTGGCTGAATTCCAGGCCTTTGCGCTGCATCTTGCGCCAGATCGAATAGATATGTTTCGCCCGGCCACTGATGTCGGCATTGACGCCCGTGGCCAGCAGCTCGTTCTGCAGCTGGTTCATCACGTCGCTGATGAAGCGTTCGCGGTCAAGCCGGCGCTCGTGCAGCAGCTTGGCAATCTGCTTGTACTGGTCGGGTTCGAGGTAGCGGAAGGACAAGTCTTCCAGCTCCCACTTGATGTGGCCGATACCCAGGCGGTGCGCCAGCGGCGCATAGATGTCGAACACCTCACGCGCGACACGCAGGCGTTTCTCGTCGTCGGCGGCCTTGACCGCACGGATCGCGCAGGTACGCTCGGCCAGCTTGATCAGTGCCACACGCACATCATCGACCATGGCCACAAGCATCTTGCGCAGGTTCTCGACCTGCGCCTGCGAGCCCAGCACCAGCGACTGCCGCGGGCTGAGGCTGGCGCTGATGGCGGCCATGCGCAATACGCCGTCGATCAGCTTGGACACCACCGGACCGAACCGCTGGCTGACCTCGGCCAGGGTCACCTTGCCCTCGCGTACCGAACGGTAGATGACCGCGGCCACCAGGGAATCCTGGTCCAGCTTGAGGTCAGCGAGGATTTCGGCAATTTCCAGGCCCGCCTGGAAGCTGGACGTACCGTCCGCCCAGGAATGCTTGGCCGGGTTGCCCTTTTTCTCGATCTCATGGGCAAACTCGCAGGCTTCTTTGAGCGCTGCGCGATCCAGTGCCGAATCGACGCTTACCACATGGTCCAACCATCCTTCGAGATTGATACTGCCGTCGGTGTTGACCGGCTGGTGCACTCTCACCTGTACCATCTTTGTTTTACCTTTCCATACAGCGCACCACGCGGGTGCGCTGGCGATCACCGTGTGGCTGCCATTCCATGGAAGCCACACCAAGGGGCCAGTCTGCTAGCCCGCTTCGAATAACGCCATGGCCTCGACATGCGCCGTTTGAGGAAACATGTCGAGAATCCCGGCCCTTTTTAACCGGTACCCCTGGCCGACCAGCACCTGCGCGTCTCGCGCCAGCGTGGCCGGGTTGCACGATACGTAAACCAGCCGTTTGGCCTGGAGGCGTGCGATGCCTTGCACCACCTCGAAAGCACCGTCGCGCGGTGGATCCAAGAGTACCGCAGAAAAGCCCTCGGCGGCCCATCCGGTGCCTGCCAAAGGCTGCGATAAATCGGCCTGAAAAAACCGTGCGTTATGCACATTGTTGTTCCGGGCATTGGCCGCGGCCCGATCGACCATGGCCTGTACACCTTCGACTGCCACGACCTCGCGGGCCTTGCGGGCCAGCGGCAGGGCAAAGTTGCCCAGGCCGCAGAACAGGTCCAGCACCCGTTCGTCGGCCTGCGGGTCGAGCCAGGCCAGCGCCTGCTCGATCATCGCCGTGTTGACCTGGGCATTCACCTGCACGAAGTCACCCGGGCGCCAGGCCAGCTCAAGCTGCCACGGCGCCAGGGCAAAGCCCAGTTGCGCGGCAGGGTCCACCGGCGCCGGCTCATCTTCACCCTGCAGCCACAGCTGGGCATTGGCCTGTTCGCAGAACGCCTGCAGCTTTGCCAGGTCTTCTGCCGGCAGCGGCGCAACGTGGCGCACCAACACTGCCTCGGCGGTGCCACTGAACAATTCCACGTGGCCCAGCGCCTGCGGTTTGCTCAACGAGCGCAGCACCGTCGGCAAGTGGCGCAGAATGGACTGCAAGGGCTGTACCAGCACTGCGCAATCCTCGATGGCAATGATGTCCTGGCTGGCTTCGGCACGGAAGCCCACCTCCAGCTGACGCGCCTTGACGTCCCAGCGCACGGCCACACGGGCCCTGCGCCGGTAGCCGAATTCCGGCCCGCTCAGGGGTGCCGCCCATTCCTCGGGTTGCACCCCGGCCACCCGCTGCAGTTGCTCGGCCAGGGTGCGCTGCTTGAGCGCCAGCTGCGCATCATGCGGCAGATGCTGCAGGTTGCAGCCACCACAGCGCGCATAATGGCGGCACGGTGCTTCACGGCGCTCGGGGCTGGCCTGCAGCAGCCGCTCCAGGCGGGCCTCGACCACTTTGCCACGGGCGTTGAGCACCCGCGCCTCCACGGCCTCACCGGCCAGGGCACCACTGACGAACCAGGTGCGCCCGTCGAGGAAGGCGATGCCACGGCCGTCACCGGCCAGTCGCTCGATGTCCAGGCGCTGCTTCTTGCCCACGGGGACCTGGGGAGTGCGGTTGCCGCCGGCCGGTTGGAAGCGCAGGCCGCTGTTGCTTTTTTTCTTGGACATTTAGCTCGGATCAAACAGGCCGGTGGACAGGTAACGGTCGCCGCGGTCGCAGATGATGGCGACCATCACGGCATTTTCCACTTCGCGGGAAAGGCGCAGCATGGCTGCAACCGCACCACCAGAAGACACGCCGCAGAAAATGCCCTCTTCACGGGCAAGGCGGCGGGTGGTGTCTTCGGCTTCCTGCTGCGACATGTCGACAACGCGATCGACGCGGGTGGCGTCGAAGATTTTCGGCAGGTATTCCTCGGGCCAGCGGCGAATGCCCGGAATGGCCGAGCCTTCCATCGGTTGCAGGCCGATGATCTGTACCGCCGGGTTCTGCTCCTTGAGGTATTGCGAGCAACCCATGATGGTGCCGGTGGTACCCATGGAGCTGACGAAATGGGTAATGTTGCCCTGGGTCTGCTGCCAGATCTCAGGGCCGGTGCTGTTGTAGTGGGCAATCGGATTGTCGCCGTTGGCGAACTGGTCGAGCACCAGGCCGCGGCCTTCGGCCTGCAGCTTCTCAGCCAGGTCGCGGGCGCCTTCCATGCCCTCCTCCTTGGTCACCAGGATCAGCTCGGCGCCATAGGCGGTCATGGCGGCCTTGCGCTCGGCGGTGGAGTTGTCGGGCATGATCAGAATCATCTTGTAGCCCTTGATCGCCGCCGCCATTGCCAAGGCGATACCGGTGTTGCCGGACGTGGCTTCGATCAGGGTGTCGCCGGGCTTGATCTGGCCACGCAATTCGGCGCGGGTGATCATGGACAGCGCCGGGCGGTCCTTCACCGAGCCGGCAGGATTGTTACCTTCGAGCTTGAGCAGGAGGGTGTTGCTGGTTTCACCAGCAATGCGCTGCAGGCGAACCAGGGGCGTATTGCCGACGCAATCGGCGATGGTTGGGTACTGCAAGGTCATGGCGTATTTCACAATCCGGACGGCAGGGGCGCCTATCATACCGGCAAACCCCTCGCGGCCATATCACGCAATCTGTGGTGTATATAGCTACAAGCTATAACGTGGACCTGTGCGGGCCTCTTCGCGGGTAAACCCGCTCCTACAGGTACTCCACTGGCCTCAAGAGTAGTGGTGACCCTGTGGGAGCGGGTTTACCCGCGAAGGGGCCGGCACATGTAACGGCAATCGCATCCACAGCCGCAGCCCATGCTTGCCATTCTGCGCCCACAAGGTCCCGCCCTGGCGCTGGATGGCACTGCGGGCGATGCTCAAGCCCAGGCCAAAACCACCATCCCCCGGCCGAGAACCGTCTAGCCGCGAGAACGGCGCGAAGATCCGCTCCAGGTCTTCTTCAGCCACACCGCCGCCTTCATCCTCCAGCCACAGCCGCCAATAACTGCCTTCGCGCTGCCCACCCAGGCGCACCACACCCTCGGGCGGCGAGTGACGAATGGCATTGCGCAAGATGTTTTCCAGCGCCTGGGCCAAGTGGTTGAGGTTGCCCTGCACCCAACAGCCTGCCGGCACTTCGCAGCGCAGGCGCGCGGGCGACCAGCCGCTCTCGTAGCTGGCATTCTCGGCCAGCAGCTCCCAAAGCGCGTGGACCTCGATGGGCTCCAGGTTCATCGGCGCCCGTTCGGCGTCCTGCCAGGCCAGTTGCAGGGTGTCCTCCACCAACTGCTGCATGCAGTCCACTTCACGGGTCAGGCGTTCGCGCAGGCGCTGCAGGTCGGTTTCGCCGTCACAGGCCACCCGTAACCGGCTCAATGGCGTGCGCATTTCGTGGGACAGGTCGCGCAGCAACTGCTGCTGCATGGCCACCGTGCCCTGCAGCCGCTCGGCCATCTGGTCGAAAGCGCGGGCCAGCTCGCCCAGTTCGTCATGCCGGGCAATGGTGCGCGAGTCGAGGCGCGCCGCCAACTGATCGGCGCGCCAGGCATTTGCCTGCTCACGCAGCTGGTTCAGCGGCACGATCAACATACGGTACAGGCCCACGCACAACAGCAAGGTGAACAGGCCAGGGATGATGCCGTTGGTGACGATGCGCCACAGCAACCGGTACTGGTCCGGGTTGAACCGCTGCGGCAGTTCGATCACCAGCATGCCCTGCTCCGGTGCCCCCGGAAACGGTATGCGTACCCACGGCTGGTCGACGCTGCGCCGGCTCATCGGCCAGTCGACACCGCGCAGGCGCGTCAGCCGCTGCATGATCTGCGGATTGAGAGTAGCGCTGTCGAGCGGTCGCAGGTTGATATCGAGCACGCCAACCCAGCCCCGTTCGCGCTGGTGCATCGCCGTCACCCACTGGTCCAGCCCTTCCCGCCCACCGCTGCGCCACGCCTGCTCAGCCTCACTGGCGTAGCCCCGCAACGTCTGCCGCGCCGGTTCCGAGAGGAAGGCGTTCTGGATTTCCATGTGCCGGCCCCACGTGTAACTGAGGCCGATCATCAGCAGGCAAAAGCCCACCAGCAGGATGGCCAGCTTCCAGAACAGCGAATGGCGGTCAAGCATGGCTCACTCTGCCTCGCCGGTGCTGAGTACGTAACCCTTGCCCCACACGGTACGGATCTGCCGCTCGTGATAGTCGATGCCCTTGAGCTTGCGGCGGATCTGGCTGACGTGCATGTCCAGGCTGCGGTCATGCCGCGAATAGCCGCGCTGCAACACATGCTGGTAAAGAAACGGCTTGCTCAGGACATCATCGAAGTTGCGGTTGAGGATGTCGAACAGCCGGTATTCGCTGGGGGTCAGGCCTGCCAGGCGGCCATTCAGGCGTACATCGCACAGCCCCTCGTCGAACTGCAGCTCGCCGCAGGCAGCCTGCTCCTGCGGGGCTTGATGACGGCGTTCGAGGGCCACCCGGCGCAGGATTGCCTCGATGCGCACCTGCAGCTCGGCCATGCTGAAGGGCTTGGGCAGGTAATCGTCGGCCCCGCGCTGGAAGCCACTGATGCGGTCGGCCTCGGCACCCAGCGCCGACATCAGGATCACCGGCGTAGCGCTGCGCTTGCGCAGCTGCGCCAGGGCGTCCAGGCCGTTCAGCCCGGGCAGCAGGATATCCATGAGCACCACATCGAAAATCTCGCGACCAGCCGTTTCCAGGCCCTCCAGCCCATTACGGCACCAGGTGACCTGGAAGCCGCCACGTTGCAGCTCTTCGTGCAGGTAGGCACCCAGGACCGGGTCGTCCTCGATGGCGAGGATATTGGAGTTGTAAATAGCTACAGGATTCATTGGCAACTGCCATGCATTCTCAATTGCGCAATTATTGAGCATCCACTGCCTGCCAGGCAACCGCCCTGCGACCAATGCCCGGCAACAACGCAAAACAGCGACTAAAGAGGTGCAATAGCGCTGCAGGCGGAGTAACTTCCCGGCTTGGCCGTCATCGCTGGACGGCTTCCAGGCACATCACAGGAGGCGAGTGTGCTCGATCGCTTGGGAATCCGCAGCCGGGTTCTGCTACTGGCCCTGCTGCCTGCCGGCCTGATGGCCCTGGTGCTGGGCAGTTACTTCACCTGGCTGCAACAGAACGACCTGCGCACCCAGCTGTTGCAACGCGGCAAGATGATCGCCGAGCAACTGGCGCCATTGGCTGCACCCGCCATGGCCCGGCTTGCGCCCGCACAGCTGGAGCGCATTGCCGCGCAAACCCTGGAGCAGGCCGACGTACGCGCCGTTGCCTTCCTGGCCCCGGACCGCACGCGTTTGGCACACGCCGGCCCGAGCATGCTCAACCAGCCGCCAAGCGGCGGTACCGGCACGCAATTGCTGCAGCGCAGCGGCAATGACGCCACCCGCTATTTGATGCCCGTATTCGGCCACCACCGCGACCTCGCCACCGATGCCGTGCCGGCCGAAGCCGAGCGCCTGCTGGGCTGGGTCGAGATCGAGCTGTCGCACGACGGCACCCTGCTGCGCGGTTACCGCAACTTGTTCACCAGCCTGTTGCTGATCCTCGCCTGCCTGGTACTCAGCGGCCTGCTGGCGCTGCGCATGAGCCGCACCATCAACGACCCCATCGAACGCATCAAGCACGCGGTCAACCAGCTCAAGGACGGCCACCTCGAAGAACGCCTGCCGACCATGGGCAGCCATGAGCTGGACGAGCTGGCCCGCGGCATTAACCGTATGGCCGAAACCCTGCAAAACGCCCACGAAGAACTGCAGCACAGCATCGACCAGGCCACCGAAGACGTACGCCAGAACCTTGAAACCATCGAAATCCAGAACATCGAGCTGGACATGGCGCGCAAGGAGGCCCTCGAGGCCAGCCGCATCAAGTCTGAGTTCCTGGCCAACATGAGCCACGAGATCCGCACCCCGCTCAACGGCATCCTCGGCTTTACCCACCTGCTGCAGAAAAGCGAGCTGACGCCACGCCAGCTGGACTACCTGAACACCATCGAGAAGTCCGCCGACAATCTGTTGGGGATCATCAACGAGATCCTCGACTTCTCCAAGATCGAGGCCGGCAAGCTGGTGCTCGACAGCATTCCGTTCAACCTGCGCGACCTGATCCAGGACACCCTGACCATCCTCGCCCCGGCCGCCCACGCCAAGCAGCTGGAATTGCTCAGCCTGATCTACCGCGACACCCCGTCTTCACTGATCGGCGACCCGCTGCGGCTCAAGCAGATCCTCACCAACCTGGTCAGCAACGCCATCAAGTTCACCCGCGAAGGCACCATCGTCGTGCGCGCCATGCTCGAAGACGAGCACGAGGACAGCGCGCAGCTGCGCATCAGCGTGCAGGACACCGGTATCGGCCTGTCGCCGCAAGAGGTGCGTATGCTGTTCCAGGCTTTCAGCCAGGCCGACAACTCGCTGGCCCGCCAACCTGGCGGCACAGGGCTGGGGCTGGTGATTTCCAAGCGCCTGATCGAGCAGATGGGCGGCGAAATCGGTGTTGACAGCACCCCGGGTGAAGGGTCGCAGTTCTGGATCAGCCTCAACCTGCCCAAAGCCCACGACGACCTCGAGGAGCAGCCGATGCAGCCGCTGCTGGGCCGCCGTGCAGCTATCGTCGATGGCCACGAGCTGGCGCGCCAGGCGCTGGAGCACCAGCTGGAAGACTGCGGCCTCAGCGTCAGCCTGTTTGCTTCCTATGACCAGTTGCTGCAAGCGGTACAGGCCGCCAGCCAGGCCGGCCTGCCGTTCGAGTTCGCTGTGCTCGGGGCCAACCTGGGCAACCTGTCGCCCGAGCAACTGGGCCACTACTACCAGCAACTCGAGCGTTACCATTGCCAGTGCGTGGTGCTATGCCCCACCACCGAGCAGGCGCTTTACCACCCCTACCTGCCCAACGGCCATGGCCAGTTGCTGTCCAAGCCCACCTGCACCCGCAAACTGCGCCGCCTGCTGATGGAGCTGGTGCAGCCGCGCCGTCCGCAGGGCGAGGTGCACAGCGTCAACGGCCAGCGCCAGCCGAAGATCCTTTGCGTTGACGACAATGCCGCCAACTTGCTGCTGGTTCAGACCCTGCTCGAAGACCTGGGCGCCCAGGTGCTGGCCGTCGACAACGGCTATGCAGCAGTACAAGCCGTGCAGGACGAGCCGTTCGATCTGGTCCTGATGGACGTGCAAATGCCCGGCATGGATGGCCGCGCCTGCACCGAGCAGATCCGCCTTTGGGAAAACACCCAAAGTGGCAACCCGTTGCCGATCGTCGCCCTCACCGCCCATGCCATGGCCAACGAAAAGCGCGCCTTGCTGCACGCCGGCATGGACGATTACCTGACCAAGCCGATCAGCGAGCGGCAACTGGCCCAAGTGGTAATGAAGTGGACGGGGTTGAGCCTGGGCGTACCGCAACAGGCACAGCCCGAGCAATTGGCCAGCGATGATGACCTGAAGGTGCTCGACCCCGAAGAAGGCTTGCGCCTGGCGGCAGGCAAGGCCGACCTGGCGGCCGACATGCTGAGCATGCTGCTGTCCTCGCTGGACGCCGACCGCGAGGCCATACGCGCCGCCCGCGAGGCAAACGACCGCACCGCCCTGATAGAACAGGTACACCGCCTGAACGGTGCCTCGCGCTATTGCGGCGTGCCACAACTGCGCGCTGCCTGCCAGCGCAGCGAGACCTTGCTCAAGCAGGACCACCCACAGGCGCAGCAAGCGCTGGATGAGCTGGACGGCGCAATCAGTCGGCTGGCGGCGCAGGCCAGACTAAGTGCATGGCCGCTGCTGTGGCCTACACAGCATTTGTAGGAGGAGCCCCACGATGCGCACCCTGTTGTTCAGCAGCCAGCATTACGACCAGGAAAGCTTTACCCAGGCGGCCAGCGGCAGCGCGCTGGAGCTGCACTTCCAGCCCGCCCGCCTGACCCTCGACACCGCCGCCCTGGCCAGTGGCCATGAAGTTGTTTGCGCCTTCATCAATGACGAACTCGATGCCCCGGTGCTCCAGCGCCTGGCCGAAGGCGGCACACGCCTGATCGCCCTGCGTTCGGCCGGCTACAACCACGTCGACCTAGCCGCTGCCAAGCGCCTGGGCCTTGGCGTGGTGCGCGTGCCGGCCTACTCGCCACACGCCGTGGCCGAACACGCCGTGGCACTGATCCTGGCCCTCAACCGGCGCCTGCACCGGGCTTACAACCGCACCCGCGAAGGCGACTTCACCCTGCACGGGCTGACCGGTTTCGACCTGCACGGCAAAACCGTCGGCGTGGTCGGCACCGGCCAGATCGGCGTTGCCTTCGCCCGCATCATGGCCGGCTTCGGCTGCCAACTGCTGGCCTATGACCCTTACCCCAACCCGGAGCTGCTGGCCCTCGGCGCGCGCTACCTGACCTTGCCCGAGCTGCTGCGCGAAGCCCGTATCATCAGCCTGCACTGCCCGCTGACCGAGCACACCCGGCACCTGATCAATGCACAAAGCCTGGCCCAGCTGCAGCCCGGCGCCATGCTGATCAATACGGGCCGTGGCGCACTGGTCGACACCCCGGCACTGATCGACGCGCTGAAAAGCGGCCAGCTTGGGTACCTGGGCCTGGACGTCTACGAAGAAGAAGCCCAGCTGTTCTTCGAGGACCGCTCCGACCTGCCGCTGCAAGACGATGTGTTGGCCCGCCTGCTGACTTTCCCCAACGTGATCATCACTGCCCACCAGGCCTTCCTTACCCGCGAGGCGCTGGACGCCATTGCCGCGACCACGCTCGACAACATCAACCGCTGGGCGGCAGGCAATCCACAGAATCTGGTAATGGGTTAGTGCTAGGATACGCGGCATTTCTGGAGGACCCATGGTCGAGCACGATTTCCGCTACACCCTTTTTAACCCGCAACACACCCTGATCGAGTGCCGTGCACTGGTGCCAGGCCGCTATCAGGTCACCGGCAACGGTGGTTCGATGCATAAAGGCGACACCCTGCTGGTGACCCTCAAGGGCAGCAAGGATTTGTCCATGCGCTTGACCGTGGACAGCGTGCGCCATCTGATCAACCCGCGCGGTCAGTGGGTCGCCGTGGCCAGCGGACCGGTGTTCAACGAACTGGAAATTCTCACCTGGCAGGTCGAGTGCGACAGCTGCGACGCCGTGCTGGATTTTGAATTTGCCGTGGACGCCAAGCTGGGCAAGAAAGCCCGTCAGCCCGCCGCCAGCGCACGCATTGCCGAGCTGGGTTGGGCCAGCCGTGGCGAAAAACACCTGTGCCCGCGTTGCCAGGAGAGCGCCGAGTGAAGAATCTGCTGACCGGCGTGCTGATTGCCACCGGCCTGCTCGGCTGCGCCGCACAACCTTCAAAGCTGCAGCAGGAGCGCAGCTACGTGCTGGAGTGGATTGGCGAGCGCCCGCTGATCGACTACAGCCACCTGACCCTGACCTTGGCCAGCGACGGCCGCGCCTATGGCAACGGCGGCTGCAACCACTGGTTTGCGCCGTATACGCTGGAGGGCGAGCGCCTGAGCTTCGGCAAGGTCGGCAAGACCCGCAAGCTGTGCGCACCGGCGTTGATGGAGCAGGAAAAGCGCTTTTTGCAGGCGCTGGAAACGGTTCAACGCTGGGATGTGTCGCCGGTGGAGCAGATGCGCTTCTGGCCGGCCGAGGGCAAGCCCCTGCGCTTCTGGCCTGAAGAAGGCTGACATCATGGGGGCTGCTTTGCAGCCCTTCGCGGCACAAGGCCGCTCCTACAAGGGCGCGCGATTCCCTGTAGGAGCGGCATTGTG
>NZ_JBEGGO010000028.1:0-19074 GCF_052112345.1 Pseudomonas sp. SAS7
GTTCATCACAAGCCCAAATCTGGTGCAGTACCTGTGGGAGCGGGTTTACCCGCGAAGAGGCCGGAACAGGCGAATTCATTCCATTGGCGGCAACCGCCGCTTCACCGGGCTTTTCTTGATGATGGCGGTGTTGGTCTCGGCCAGCACATTGATGCGGTCCAGCAGGGTGTCCAACTGTTCCATCGAGCGCACATGCAGCCGGGCAATAAAACAGTCCTCGCCGGTGACCTTGTCGCACTCGGTGAACTCGGGGATGGCAATGATCTGCCGTTCCACCTCCTGCAGCTGCCCCGGCAGCGGGCGAATGCGTACGATGGCCTGTAGCTGGTAACCAAAGGCGCGCGGGTCGACATCCACCGTGTAGCCGCGCAGCACGCCACGCTCTTCCAGGCGGCGCAGGCGCTCGCTGACGCTGGGCGCGGACAGCCCGCTGACTTGCGCCAGGGCTTTGAGCGAACGGCGCGAGTCTTCCATCAGTGCATTGATCAATAGCTGGTCGATGGCATCGGTCATGGTCACCTCATCAGGTAATTTGCGTGATTTGCCTTGATAGTAAAGGCAAGGCTGCAAATCTGCCTTGGTAATCCGCTGGAAGGCCAGGCTGCACCTTTTGCATACTGTTGCCATCGTCAACGTGAGGTGTGAGATGGACAGTTCATTGCGCCGTGGCTCGCTGGAAATGGTCTTCGCCATGCTGATTTCCGGGACCATCGGCTGGTTTGTGCTGGTGTCCGGGCAGCCGGTACTCGAGGTGGTGTTCTGGCGCTGCGTGTTCGGCGCCGTGACCTTGCTGGTGATTTGCGCCGCTTTCGGCTTTTTGCGGCCCGGGGTAATCAGCCGTACGGCGTTCCTGCTGGCGATTGCCAGCGGCGTGGCCATCGTCGGCAACTGGCTGTTGTTGTTCGCCTCGTATTCGCGTGCATCAATCGCCATCGGCACGGCGGTGTACAACGTGCAGCCGTTCATGCTGGTGGGGCTGGCGGCGCTGTTTCTGGGCGAGAAGATCACCTTGGCCAAGGTCACCTGGCTGAGTGTCGCCTTCCTTGGCATGCTGGCCATCGTCAGTGCCCATGGTGCGGGCCAGGGAGGTGGCGAGGATTATCTGCTGGGCATTGCCCTGGCGCTGGGCGCGGCGTTTTTGTATGCCATTGCGGCGTTGATCATCAAGCGGCTGAGTGGCACGCCACCTCACCTGATTGCGTTGATACAAGTAACCACGGGGGTGCTGTTGCTGGCGCCCTGGGTCAAGCTCGGCAGTTTGCCGGGCGAAATGCCGGCATTGGCCAGCTTGCTGACACTGGGCATGGTCCATACCGGCCTCATGTATGTGCTGCTGTACAGCGCCATTCAGCGCTTGCCCACGGCGTTGACCGGAGCGCTGTCGTTCATTTACCCGATTGCGGCGATTCTGGTGGACTGGGTGGCGTTCGGGCACCGCTTGGCACCGCTGCAGTGGCTGGGGGTTGGGTTGATTCTGCTGGCAGCGGCGGGGATGCAGCAGGGGTGGTGGTTCCGGCCAGTGCGGGATGCAGTCAAGAACTGAGGTGACCTTGCGGGCCTCTTCGCGGGTAAACCCGCTCCCACAGGATCACCGTAGCTCTGAATACTGTGGGTCCCTGTGGGAGCGGGTTTACCCGCGAAGAGGCCCGCAAGGTAGAATGCCGCTTTTGCCAGCCTGCGACCCACCATGACTTCCCCGATTCACACCTTGGAGCAGCACCTGCTCGCCGCCCTCGACCCTGCCCCGCAGGAAACCCGCCGCCTGTTCCATGGCCGTGGCCGCTGCTGGGCAGGCCTGGAGCAGGTCACTGTCGACTGGTTGCAAGGCGTGCTCTCGGTAGCCCTGTTCCGCGAGCTGCCCGAGGGCCAACTGGCCGAACTGGAAGCCATGCTGCGCAACCTGGCCCAGAGCCCGCAATGGGCCGGCCAGGCCATTCTCATCCAGCACCGCTACCTGCCCGACAGCCCGGGCCAGTGGCTGCTGGGCGAGCCATGCCAGCAACGTGAGGTGGTCGAGGACGGCCTGTCGTACCTGCTGGACCTGGGCGTGCGGCAGAACAATGGCCTGTTCCTCGACATGCGCTACGGTCGGCGCTGGGTGCGCGAGCAGGCGGCGGGCAAGCGCGTGCTGAACCTGTTCGCTTACACCTGCGGCTTCTCGGTGGCAGCGATTGCCGGGGGGGCCGAACAGGTGGTGAACCTGGACATGGCCAAGTCGGCGCTGTCCCGTGGGCGCGATAACCATCGCCTGAATGGCCACGACGCATCGCGTGTGGCCTACCTGGGGCATGAGCTGTTCAAATCGTGGGGCAAGGTGCGCAAGTATGGGCCTTACGACCTGATCATCATCGACCCGCCGACCTTCCAGCGTGGCAGCTTCGTGCTGACCCAGGATTACGCGAAGATCTTGCGGCGTTTGCCGGAGTTGCTGAGCGCGGGTGGGACGGTGCTGGCCTGTGTCAACGACCCGGGGATCGGGCCGGAGTTTCTGATTGAAGGGATGGCCGAGCAGGCGCCTTCGTTGGCGTTTGTCGAGCGGCTGGAGAACCCGCCGGAGTTTCCGGATGTGGACCCGGCCGGGGGGCTCAAGGCCTTGGTATTCCGCCAGAATTGATGTTCCCCTCTCCGGCCTCTTCGCGGGTAAACCCGCTCCCACAGGGTTCACCACAGTCCTGAATGTTGTGGGGTTCCTGTGGGAGCGGGTTCACCCGCGAAGGGGCCAGTGCAGGCGACATCAAGCCCCCAGGGCCTGCAGCGGCAGCGGATACACCTGGGCAAAACTCACGTTGTCGGTCTGGTCCACCCGCTTCTTCAGCCGCTCGTTGAACGCCCGGCTCACCGCATATTGCCCACCGGAAATAGTGCGGAACTGCGCCGTCAGCACAAACCCGTTCAAGTCCATGCGGTCCACCCCGAACACTTGCAGCGGCCCTTGCAGGTTGATGCGCAGCAGCGGGTCTTCGCTGATCGACTTGCCCACCTCATGGATCAGCGCCAGTGACGCATCCACATCACTGTCATAGGTGAACTGCACCGAGAAGAACGCATAGGCGAACTGCCTCGACTGGTTGGTAACCGCCTTGATCTGGCCGAACGGCACCGAGTGCACGAAGCCTTTGCCATCGCGCAGGCGCAAGGTACGGATCGTCAGGCTTTCGACGGTACCGGCATGGCCGGAATCAAGCACTACCCAGTCGCCGATGGAAATGGTGTCCTCGATCAGGATGAACAGCCCGGTAATCACATCCTGCACCAGTTGCTGCGAGCCAAAGCCGATGGCCAGGCCGATCACCCCGGCACCGGCCAGCAGTGGCGCGACGTTGATGCCCAGGTTGGCCATGGTGGTGATGGTGCAGATGACGATCAGGATCACTTTGATCGCATTGCGCAGCATCGGCAGGATGGTCCGAACCCGGGTGCTCGGCTGGCGTGCGCTGCGGCGGCCGACGGGTGGCTTGAGTGCTTCCTGGATGGCCGTGTCGAGTACCACCCACAGCAGCCAGGTGACCAGCAGGATCAGGCCAATGCTCGACAGCGAGTTGCTGATCGCCTGGCCCAGGCGGTTGCTCAGGGCAAAATCCACCACCGAGAAGCCCCAGATGCGCCCCAGCAGTTCGATGAAGGCCACCGCCATGGCGATGCGCAGTAGCGCATGGGCGAGGCTGCGCAGCAGTTCCTTGTAAGGGCGTACCCGCTGCGCCGGGTCGGTTTCGCGCTGGGCCAGCAAGTGTTGCAGCAAGGTGCTGAGGAACACGGTAGAGACCAGCAGTACAGTGGTCAGCAAGGCTTTCTGCAGGGCCTTCTGGCTTTCTTCGCCGGCGCCGATCAGGTGAATGGCCGACACCAGGATCATCAGCAGGATCGGCAGATACCACAGCACCGAAAAGATCCGCAGGGTTTCCTGCACGGCGCGATGCTGCACGCGGTCCTTGAAGGCGCGGTTGCGGATCAGGTGCGCCACCGGGCGGCGCAGGCGGATCACCAGGCTGGCGAAGATGAAGGTGGCAATCAGGCCGGTGGCCACGGCAATGCTGGCGGTGAGGTTGCCGCCCAGCTGGCGGGCGATCTGTGGGCTGGTCAGGGCGTCGCTCCAGGCCGCGAGGAAGCCGATCATGAACAGCGGGCGGGGGGCCAGGCGTTTGATGACCGCCACGGCGTCGCGTTTGTGCCCGGCATCGAACAGGGTCACCAGGCAGAGGATGATCGAAGTCGAGAACAGGCCGCTGCTGGTGGCGTAAGCCAGGCTCAGGCCCAGGGCGCGGGCCACTGACGGGTCGAGAAAGCGGCTGGCGTACAGCGTCAGCGGCAGGCTGGCCAGCGCCGGCAGGGTGTAGGGCAGCAGGTAGCCGAGCAGGCTGCTGGCGCGCTTGCGCTCGCGCAGCCAGGCCGTGCCTGAAGTGCGATTGGCGGCCCAGCGGCCGAGGCTGGTGAATGCGGCGAAGCTGGCGGCCCAGGTCAGGGTCAGCAGGAGGAAGTTGCCGATCAGCTGCAGCGAGTCGTCGGCCGAGTGCCGGTCGACCAGGCGTTCGACTTCCTTGGTGGCGCGGTCGGTGCGCAGGCGCCAGGCATCGACCAGGTGGGCATCGAGGTCGAGCTCCTGGGCGGCGCTGTCCAGGCCGTCGGCCAGGGCGCCAAGGAGGCCGCCTTGCAATACCGGTTCGGGTTCGGCGGGTTGTTCTTCAGTGGGGGTGGGGTCAGCGGCCAACAGGTGGGTGCTCAGCAGGCAGCCGAGCAGCAGGGTAGGGAGAAAACGCAGCACTGGAGTACTCCTTGGGCCGGGGTGAGCGGGGCAGGGTTACTCAAGGAACTGATTGCAGGTTGATGGAGAAAGTTCGAAGAACTGTGTCAAAACTACTGGCCCTATCGCCGGCAAGCCAGCTCCCACAGGTACTGCATAATGCCCAAGCCATGTGCCGTACCTGTGGGGGCTGGCTTGCCGGCGATAGGGCCGGAGCTGCCTACATCAATTACTGACCGGTATAGATCTGGTCAAACACCCCACCGTCGTTGAAGTGGGTCTTCTGCACGGTGCGCCAGTCACCAAAGGTTTTCTCCACCGACAGGAAGTCCACTTTCGGGAATCGGTCGGTGTACTTGGCCAGTACCGCGGCATCACGCGGGCGCAGGTAGTTGTTGGCGGCGATCTCCTGGGCTTCAGGCGACCACAGGTACTTCAGGTATTCCTCGGCTACCGCCTGGGTACCTTTCTTCGCCACTACCTTGTCGACCACGCTGACAGGTGGCTCGGCTTCGGCCGACACGCTTGGGTAGACCACTTCGAACTGGTCGCGGCCGAACTCGCGGGCGATCATCTCGGCTTCGTTCTCGAAGGTAACCAGCACATCACCAATCTGGTTGGTCATGAAGGTGGTGGTGGCGGCACGGCCACCGGTGTCCAGCACCGGCGCCTGTTTGAACAGCTTGCCGACGAAGTCACGGGCCTTGGCCTCGTCACCGCCCTGTTTGAGCACATAGCCCCAGGCCGACAGGTACGTGTAGCGGCCGTTACCCGACGTTTTTGGGTTGGGCACGATCACTTGCACGCCGTCTTTGAGCAGGTCGGGCCAGTCTTTCAGGGCTTTCGGGTTGCCCTTGCGCACGATGAACACAGTGGCCGAGGTGAACGGCGCGCTGTTGTTCGGCATGCGGGTCACCCAGTTGTCCGGCACCAGCTTGCCATTGTCGACCAGGGCGTTGATGTCGGTGGCCATGTTCATGGTGATGACATCGGCCGGTAGGCCATCGATCACCGCACGCGCCTGCTTGCTCGAGCCGCCGAAGGACATCTGCACGTTGACCTTCTCTTTGTGCTCGGCTTCCCAGTGCTTCTGGAAGGCCGGGTTGTAGTCCTTGTAGAAGTCGCGCATCACGTCGTAGGAAACGTTCAGCAGGGTAGGGGCGGCCTGGGCGAGGTTGCCCAGGGCCAGGCCTGCGGCGAGCAGCGAGGCGGTGAAGAGTTTTTTCACGTTGCTTCCTTGTTATCGAGGTGTTGGCAATTTGCCTGCGACTATAGCGGGTGGGTTTATGGCGGTTAAAGAACAAAAATGACTTTGGTTATGCCGTTGCCTGTACCGGCCTCTTCGCGGGTAAACCCGCTCCCACAGGGACCGCGCACTGCTAAGGCCTGTGGTGATCCTGTGGGAGCGGGCGTGCCCGCGAAAGGGCCAGCACAGGCAGTATCATTGCTTGGGAAACAGCCCATTCCCACACCGGGAACAGAACGCCGCGCCATGCTCATGCGTCTTCTTGTGGCAAGTCGGGCAATCATGCTGCAGTTGCTCCCCGCGCATGGCATTGGCCAGTTCGGCGGTAAAGATGCCGGTCGGCACGGCTATGATCGAATAACCGGTAATCATCACCAGCGACGACAGCACCTGGCCCAGCGGCGTTTTTGGCACGATGTCGCCAAAGCCCACGGTGGTGAGGGTGACGATGGCCCAGTAGATGCCTTTGGGGATGCTGGTAAAGCCATGCTCCGGCCCTTCGATCACGTACATCAAGGTGCCGAACACCGTCACCAGGGTCGATACCGTCACCAGGAACACGATGATCTTCTGCTTGCTGCCGCGCAGCGCCTCCATCAGGTAGTGAGCCTGCTTAAGGTAGGGGCTGAGCTTGAGCACCCGGAAGATCCGCAGCATGCGGATGACGCGGATGATCAGCAGGTACTGGGCGTCGCTGTAGTACAGGGCGATGATCCCCGGCACGATCGCCAGCAGGTCGACCAGGCCATAAAAACTGAAGGCATAGCGCAAGGGCTTGGGCGAGCAGTACAGGCGGGTGATGTATTCGGCCAGGAAAATCGCGGTAAAGCCCCACTCTATGCCAGCCAGCAGGCCGGCATAGCCTTGGTGCACTTCGTCGATGCTGTCGAGGATGACGGTGACCAGGCTGGCCAGGATGATCAGCAGAAGGATTTTGTCGAAGCGTCTTCCTGCCACGGTATCGGACTGGAAGACGATGACGAAGAGCCGCTCGCGCAGGCTCGCAGGGTTATTCATTGGCTCATTCCAAAAAAGCGGTGGGCTGAGCCTAGGGGTTGCATTTCAGCTGTGCAAGCGGCTGGCGTTGCGCTGCCTGGGCTGGGCCAGATGATTGCCCAGGTGCATCAGCCAGCAGGCGGCGACGAAGGGCGCGGTCAGGCCAGGCACGGGCAGCAGCTTGAACAGCGGTTGCAGCAACAGGGCCAAGGCGATGGCAAGCAGCGTCACCCAGGGTTTTTCACCTTGCCTGCTGAAGGCCAGTGCCGCCAGCGCGGCATTGAAGCCATACAGGCCCAGCCATGCTGCCTGCGCTTGGTCGGCAATCAACGCCACGCCCCCACCGATGGCCGAGCCGATCACCGCCCACATTGCCGCGTAGGGGTTGGCGATGAACATGCCGACGATGATCAGCAAACCGGCCAAGGGCTGGTCGAGCAGGAAGATCTGGCCTACGCCACGCGCCAGGGCATACAGCGGGTCGGCTTCGACGAAGCCGCTGGGCGAGGGGCTGGTGAGCATCAGCGTGCCCCAGCCCAGCAGGACGAACGGCGCGGTATAGGCAATCAGCAGCTTGCCGCCGCGCTTGCGCCACTGGTGGGTGATGATGCTGGACAGCCCGCCGGCAGCGATGATCAGTGGCGGCAGAATGGCCGACCACGGTAGCACGGCGCTGATCAGCAGGCCGATGAGCACGCCGTTGTAGCTGTACAGCCCGGCCTGGCGGTCGGCGCGGTCGTAGCCGCGGGCCTGGGCGGTGAGCAGGCCGGCCAGCGCGCCGAGCAGGGCGCCGCCGACCAGGTTGGGCGCGGTCAGCAGAATGGCCAGCAGGCAGCAGAGGCCGCACAGGGGGTTGCGCAGCAGCAGCACCTGGCTGAAACCGTTGAGTAACGCCGTGGCCCAGTCCGGGCACGGGTTGACGAAATTTTTGGTGTACATGGGGCAGTCAGTGAGGTTGATGGGGGAGCGGTGGGCCTCTTTGGGCCTCGGTTTTCCGCAGTTCAGGTAGATCGGTGTATGGGGAGGGCTGCGCCCTCCATTCGCAGCACAAGGCTGCTCCTACAAAGGAATCGCGAGCTTCTCAGGCTACGCGGTCCCTGTAGGAGCAGCCTTGTGCTGCGAATGGGGCGCAAAGCGCCCCCGGCAATCTCAGATCAAAGTCTCGATCCGCAGCGTGTTAGTCGACCCTGGCTTGCCGAAAGGCACACCGGCAGTGATCAGCAGTGTGTCGCCACGGCTGGCCATGCCTTGCGCCTGGGCAATCTCCAGGGCGGTGGAAACCACCTCGTCCACCTGGCGCAGGCGGTCGTTGACCACCGAATGCACGCCCCAGGCCACGCTCAGGCGGCGCGCGGTGTTCAGGTTCGGCGTCAGGTTGAGGATCGGAGCCCGTGGCCGCTCGCGCGCAGCGCGCAGCGTCGAGGCGCCCGACTCGCTGTAGTTGACCAGCACCGCCACCGGCAGGATGCCGCTGATGCGGCGGATGGCGCAGCTGATGGCGTCCGACACAGTGGCCTCGGCCTTCGGCCGGCCAACGTCGAGCTGGGCCTGGTAGTCCGGGCCGTTTTCCACCTGGCGGATGATCTTGCTCATCATCTGCACGGCTTCCAGCGGGTAGTCACCCGAGGCAGTCTCGGCCGACAACATGACCGCATCGGCACCTTCGGCCACGGCGTTGGCTACGTCGGTGACTTCGGCACGGGTCGGCGCCGGCGAGAAGCGCATGGACTCGAGCATCTGCGTGGCCACCACCACCGGTTTGCCCAGCTGGCGGCAGGTGTTGATGATGCGCTTCTGGATTTGCGGCACGCTTTCGGCCGGCACTTCCACGCCCAGGTCACCGCGGGCCACCATGATCGCGTCTGCCAGTTCGGCGATGGCTTGCAGTTGTTCGACCGCCGAGGGTTTCTCGATCTTGGCCATCAGGTAGGCACGGTCGCCAATCAGCTGGCGCGCTTCGACGATGTCCTCAGGGCGCTGTACAAACGACAGGGCCACCCAGTCCACACCCAGTTCCAGGCCAAAGGCCAGGTCGCGGCGGTCTTTTTCGGTGAGCGGGGAGAGGTCGAGTACTGCTTGCGGTACGTTGACACCCTTGCGGTCGGACAGCTCGCCACCGTTCAGCACTTCAGTGTCGATAGCGTCGTTGTGCTTGGCGGTGACGCGCAGGCGCAGCTTGCCATCGTCCAGCAGCAGGTCCATGCCGGGCTCGAGCGCTGCGATGATTTCAGGGTGTGGCAGGTTGACCCGGCGGCTGTCGCCCGGGGTCTTGTCCAGGTCCAGGCGCAGCGCCTGGCCGCGTTGCAGCTGCACCTTGCCTTCGGCAAAGCGGCCCACGCGCAGCTTCGGTCCTTGCAGGTCCATGAGGATGCCTAGCGGGTAGTTCAGTTGCTGCTCTACCTCGCGGATCCACTGGTAGCGCAGGGCGTGGTCAGCGTGTTCGCCGTGGCTGAAGTTGAGGCGGAAGATGTTCACCCCGGCTTCGACCAGTTGGCGGATGTCGTCGATGCCGTTGATCGCAGGCCCGAGGGTGGCGAGGATCTTTACTTTTTTATCAGGCGTCATGGTTGGGCAGTCTCGAGGATCAGGATGGCGCGGAAGTCGTTGACGTTGGTGCGGGTCGGCTCGGTGACGATCAGCGCATCCAGCGCGGCGAAATAGCCATAGCCGTTGTTGTTGTCCAGCTCGTCGCTGGCCGACAGGCCCAGGGCCTCGGCGCGGGCGTAGCTGCCCGGGGTCATGAAGGCACCGGCGTTTTCTTCCGAGCCATCGATGCCGTCAGTGTCGCCGGCCAGGGCGTATACGCCGGGCAGGCCTTTCAGGCTTTCAGTGAGGCTGAGGAGGAACTCGGCGTTGCGCCCGCCACGGCCATTGCCGCGTACGGTCACGGTGGTTTCGCCGCCGGACAGGATCACGCAGGGTGCCTTCAGTGGTTGGCCATGCTGGACAATCTGCCGGGTGATACCGGCGTGCACCTTGGCCACTTCGCGCGACTCACCTTCCAGGTCGCCGAGGATCAGCGGGCTGAAACCCGCCTGTCGGGCTTTGACCGCAGCGGCTTCGAGCGACTGCTGGGGCTTGGCGATCAGCTGGAAGTGGCTGCGGGCCAGGGCCGGGTCATCGGCCTTGACGGTTTCCGAGGCAGGGTTGTTCAGCCAGTCGATGACTGCTTTGGGCGCTTCGATGTTGTAGCGTTTCAGAATGGCCAGGGCATCAGCCGACGTGCTCGGGTCGGCCACGGTGGGGCCGGAGGCGATTACCGTGGCGAGGTCGCCCGGCACATCGGAAATGGCATAGGTGTAGACCGTGGCTGGCCAGCAGGCCTTGGCCAGGCGGCCGCCCTTGATCGCCGAGAGGTGCTTGCGCACGCAGTTCATCTCGCCGATGGTGGCGCCGGATTTGAGCAGTGCCTTGTTGATATGTTGCTTGTCGGCCAGGGTCAGGCCCTCGGCCGGCAGCGCCAGCAGGGCGGAACCACCGCCAGACAGCAGGAAGATGACGCGATCGTCTTCATTGAGGTTGCTGACCAGTTCCAGCACGCGCTTGGCCACGGCCAGGCCGGCGGCATCCGGTACCGGGTGGGCGGCTTCGACCACTTCGATTTTTTGACAGTTGGCGCCGTGGCCGTATCGGGTCACGACCAGGCCGGAAACTTCGCCCTGCCAGCTTTTTTCGACCACTTCGGCCATGGCGGCTGCGGCCTTGCCGGCGCCGATGACGATGACCCGGCCGCTACGGTCGGCGGGCAGGTAGGGTTCGAGGACTTGGCGGGGGTGGGCGGCAGCGATGGCTGTGTCGAACAGCTCGCGGAGAATTTTTTGCGGATCGACCGACATGGCAGGCTCCCAATTATTGTTGTTCTGCAGAATCAAAAACGCCCCTGGAACTGCCTCCGTGCAGGCCGAACCAGGGGCGGGTGTTGCTCGGTGCTACCGCTGAACCTGTGGTCGCAGGTTCAGCGGTGTCTGATCTGGAATCCTGGGGGCGCTTTGCGCCCCTTTCGCGACACAAGGCCGCTCCTACAGGGGATCGCGTACCGCTTGTAGGCGCGGCCTTGTGTCGCGATCGGGCTGCGCAGCAGCCCCCGAATTCAGATTACTTGTCGCCGCGGATCGAGAAGTTGGCCATGTGTTCCAGGCCTTTGATCAGCGCCGAGTGGTCCCAGTTGCCGCCACCCAGGGCCTGGCAGGTGTTGAACACTTGCTGGGCATTGGAAGTGTTGGGCAGGTTGATGCCCAGTTCCTTGGCGCCTTGCAGGGCCAGGTTCAGGTCTTTCTGGTGCAGGTTGATGCGGAAGCCAGGGTCGAAGGTGCCCTTGATCATGCGCTCGGCGTGCACTTCGAGGATTTTCGACGAAGCAAAGCCGCCCATCAGTGCTTCACGCACCTTGGCCGGGTCGGCGCCGTTCTTGGCGGCGAACAGCAGTGCTTCGCTGACAGCCTGGATGTTCAGGGCGACGATGATCTGGTTGGCGACCTTGGCGGTCTGGCCGTCACCGTTGCCACCCACGCGGGTGATGTTCTTGCCCATGGCTTCGAACAGCGGCAGGGTGCGCTCGAAGGCTTTCGGGCAGCCACCAACCATGATGCTCAGGGTCGCGGCCTTGGCGCCGACTTCACCACCGGACACCGGGGCGTCCAGATAGGCTGCGCCGGTTGCCTTGATTTTTTCGGCGAACGCTTTGGTGGCGGTAGGCGAGATCGAGCTCATGTCGATCACGACCTTGTTCGGGCCTACGCCCTCGGCCACGCCGTTTTCACCGAACAGTACGGCTTCCACCTGCGGGGTGTCCGGCACCATGACAATGATGAATTCGGCTTCCTGGGCAACCTCTTTCGGGTTGGCCAGGGCCACTGCACCGGCGGCGATCAGGTCGGCTGGCGCGGCGTCGTGGTGGGTGGAAACGAACAGGCTGTGACCTGCTTTTTGCAGGTTTTGGGCCATGGGCTTGCCCATGATGCCGGTGCCGATGAAACCGATTTTAGCCATGATAATGTGCCTCTTTATATTTGTTCACATCAGGCGCTGTGCGCCCGGCTTGTTCAAATTGCATTGTGGGTTTTCAACCAGCCCAGGCCCGCTTCGGTGGTGGTCTTGGGCTTGTACTCCGCGCCCACCCAGCCCTGGTAGCCAATGCGGTCCAGGTGCTCGAACAGGAAGCGGTAGTTGATCTCGCCAGTACCAGGCTCGTTACGGCCGGGGTTGTCGGCCAGCTGGATGTGGTTGATCAGCTGCAGGTTGGTTTCCATAGTGCGAGCCAGGTCACCTTCCATGATCTGCATGTGATAGATGTCGTACTGCAGGAACAGGTTGTCACTGCCCACTTCGGCCTGGATTTCCAGGGCCTGCTGGGTGGTGTTCAGGTAAAAGCCCGGGATGTCGCGGGTGTTGATCATTTCCATGACCAGGCGAATACCGGCGGCCTTGAGTTTGTCGGCGGCGTAGCGCAGGTTTTCGACGAAGGTCTTGCGCACGGTGGCGCAGTCCGGGCCTTGTGGGCGGATGCCAGCCAGGGCGTTGACCTGGGTGTTGCCCAGCACCTTGGCGTATTCGATGGCCTTGTCGACACCGGCACGGAATTCTTCGATGCGGTCTGGGTGGCAGGTGATACCGCGCTCACCTTTGGCCCAGTCGCCGGCAGGCAGGTTGAACAGCACCTGGGTCAGGCCGTTGGCTTCCAGCTGCTGCTTGATTTCTGCAGCGCTGAAGTCGTAGGGGAACAGGTATTCGACGCCACTGAAACCAGCGTCGGCGGCAGCCTTGAAGCGGGCCAGGAAGTCCTGTTCGGTGAACAGCATGGACAGGTTGGCAGCGAAGCGAGGCATGAGTTGTCTCCTTGCGATGAAGGCCCCCAGGGCGTGCCTGGGGGCGTCAGGCGATCAGTCCAGCATCGAGATGGCGGTTGGCGCGTCGTTGCCGACCAGCGCCAGGTCTTCGAACTCGTTGACCGCGTTGATCTCGGTGCCCATGGAAATGTTGGTCACACGCTCGAGAATCACTTCGACCACGACCGGCACGCGGAACTCTTCGGCCATCTTCTGCGCCTTGAGCAGGGCAGGGGCGATCTCGGCCGGCTCGAACACGCGAATGGCCTTGCAGCCCAAGCCTTCGACCACTGCAACGTGGTCGACACCGTAGGTGGCGGCGTCGGTCGAGTTGATATTCTCGAACGCCAGTTGTACACAGTAATCCATGTCGAAGCCACGCTGCGCCTGACGGATCAGGCCCAGGTAGGCGTTGTTCACCAGTACGTGGACGTACGGCAGGTTGAACTGTGCGCCCACTGCCAGTTCTTCGATCATGAACTGGAAGTCATAGTCACCCGACAGCGCGACAACCTTGCGTTTCGGGTCTGCTTTCACAACACCCAGTGCGGCAGGGATGGTCCAGCCCAGCGGGCCGGCCTGGCCACAGTTGATCCAGTGGCGTGGCTTGTACACGTGCAGGAACTGCGCGCCGGCAATCTGCGACAGGCCGATGGTGCTGACGTAGGTGGTGTCCTTGCCGAATACCTGGTTCATTTCTTCGTACACGCGCTGCGGCTTGACCGGCACGTTGTCGAAGTGGGTCTTGCGCTGCAGGGTGGCTTTGCGCTGTTGGCAGTCTTCCAGCCAGGCAGCACGGTCTTTCAGCTTGCCAGCGGCTTTCCACTCGCGGGCCACTTCCAGGAACACGTCCAGCGCCTTGCCTGCGTCGGACACGATACCCAGGTCCGGGGTGAACACGCGGCCGATCTGGGTCGGTTCGATGTCGACGTGCACGAACTTGCGGCCTTCGGTGTAGACGTCGACAGAGCCGGTGTGGCGGTTGGCCCAGCGGTTACCGATACCGAACACCAGGTCGGATTTGAGCAGGGTGGCGTTGCCGTAGCGGTGCGAAGTCTGCAGGCCGACCATGCCGACCATTTGTGCGTGGTCGTCCGGGATGGTGCCCCAGCCCATCAGGGTCGGAATTACCGGCACGCCGGTCAGTTCGGCGAACTCGACCAGCTTGTCGCTGGCATCGGCGTTGATGATGCCGCCACCGGCGACCAGCAGCGGGCGCTCGGCGTCGTTGAGCAGGGCCAGGGCTTTTTCAGCCTGTACGCGAGTGGCGGACGGCTTGTTGACGGCCAGCGGCTCGTAGGCGTCGATGTCGAATTCGATTTCGGCCATCTGCACGTCGAACGGCAGGTCGATCAGTACCGGGCCTGGGCGGCCGGTGCGCATTTCATAGAAGGCTTTCTGGAAGGCGTAAGGCACTTGGCCTGGCTCCAGAACGGTGGTTGCCCACTTGGTCACCGGCTTGACGATGCTGGTGATGTCGACGGCCTGGAAGTCTTCTTTGTGCAGGCGTGCACGCGGGGCCTGGCCGGTGATGCAGAGGATCGGGATGGAGTCGGCCGAGGCGCTGTACAGGCCGGTGACCATGTCGGTGCCGGCTGGGCCGGAAGTGCCGATGCACACGCCGATGTTGCCCGGGTTGGCACGGGTGTAGCCCTCGGCCATGTGCGAGGCACCTTCGACGTGGCGAGCGAGGACGTGATCGATGCCACCGACTTTCTTCAGGGCCGAGTACAACGGGTTGATGGCAGCCCCTGGGATGCCGAACGCGGTATCTACACCTTCACGGCGCATGACCAGAACGGCTGCATCGATTGCTCTCATTTTGCTCATGGGTTGTGCCTCATCGATTTTGTAATTGTATACAACTTGCTTTGCGACAGAGTGTATTCACGGCTGGCGGCTCAGGTCAATGGGTTTTCATCGGGTAGGGCGGGTTTCGTCAAAGCGGCCGTGAAAACGGCTATTTGCGCCATCGCATACGATCGTTTCAAAATATTGTATACAAGATATCCTTTCGTTGTGTTCTATTTGCCCTATCGGTTTTCAACTGCCCTCAGGGCTTCTCACAACAAGAAGAGGACCTTTCCATGAACGTCTTGAACCTGAAAGTCGCTGTCAGCCTGGTGAATGCCGCACTGGCAGCGGGCCGCAAGATCAATGCCGCGCCACTGACCGTGGCGGTGCTGGATGCCGGCGGGCACCTGCTGGCGCTGCAGCGTGAGGATGGCGCCAGCCTTATCCGGCCTGAGGTGGCCACTGGTAAAGCCTGGGGTGCAATTGCCCTGGGCAAGGGGTCGCGCCTGCTGGCGCTGGATGCGCAGCAGCGGCCGGCGTTTTTTGCCGCGTTGAACGGGATGGGGGAGCGGCCGGTGGTGCCGGCACCGGGTGGTGTGCTGATTCGTGATCAGGACGGCAAGGTGCTGGGTGCGGTAGGGATCAGCGGCGATACGTCGGATATTGACGAGCAGTGTGCGATCAGTGCGATAGAGGAGGTGGGGTTGAAGGCGGATGCTGGGGTAGCGGCGTAAGGCTCAAGATAGCCGGGGCCGCTTTGCGGCCCATTCGCGGCACAAGGCCGCTCCTACAGGGGATCGCGTTTGACCTGCGATCGCGATGTCCTGTAGGAGCGGCCTTGTGCCGCGAATGGGCTGCGAAGCAGCCCCACTGGCCCTGTCAGGCTGCCTCAGGCTCACAGCCTTTCAAGACCATGCGAATGATGGTCTCGGCCGCCGCGTCATAATCGCTGTCGGCCAGCTTGGCCTTGCCGGTCACCGCAGAAATCTGCCAGTCGAAGTCGGCATAGGTCTGGGTCGCCGCCCAGATGCTGAACATCAGGTGGTGCGCATCCACATGGGCAATCTGCCCGCGGTCGATCCAGCGCTGGATGCACTCGATGTTGTGCCGGGCCTGCTCGTTCAGCTGCTCCACCTGGTTGGGCGACAGGTGCGGGGCGCCGTGCATGATCTCGCTGGCAAACACCTTGGAGGCATGGGGCAGGTCGCGTGAAATGCGGATCTTCGAACGAATGTACGCACTCAGCACTTCCTTCGGGTCGCCGTCGGCATTGAACGGCGTCGACGCCTGCATGATTGGCGCGATGATGCTTTCCAGGACTTCGCGGTAGAGGTTGTCCTTGGACTTGAAGTAGTAATACACGTTCGGCTTGGGCAGGCCGGCCTTGGCCGCGATATCGCTGGTCTTGGTGGCGGCGAAGCCCTTGTCGGCGAATTCCTCGCTGGCCGCGCGCAGGATCAATTCCTTGTTGCGCTCGCGAATGGTGCTCATGGTCAGGGATCTTCCTCGTGTCTGGCCACCTCTAAGAGGGATCGGGCATGGTAGCACCGCGCTCGACGGGCGCTCAAGGCAGCGGCTTTGGGCTAGAATCCGTGGCACACACCTATCTGGATACAGGCAAACATGGCAGGAAGCAGTCTACTGGTACTGATCGACGACATCGCCACGGTGCTTGATGACGTCTCGCTAATGACCAAGGTGGCGGCAAAAAAAACAGCAGGTGTGCTGGGCGATGACCTGGCGCTGAACGCCCAGCAGGTTACCGGTGTGCGTGCCGAGCGCGAAGTACCGGTGGTGTGGGCGGTGGCCAAGGGGTCGTTCGTCAACAAGGCAATCCTGGTGCCGGCGGCGCTGCTGATCAGTGCATTCATTCCGTGGGCGGTTACGCCGTTGTTGATGATCGGTGGCGCCTACCTGTGTTTCGAAGGCTTCGAGAAGCTGGCGCACAAGTTCCTGCACAGCAAGGAAGAGGACGACGCGCAGCACAATGCCCGTAAGGAAGCCGTGGCTGACGTCAATGTCGACCTGGTGGCGTTCGAGAAAACCAAGATCAAGGGTGCGGTACGCACCGACTTCATCCTGTCGGCGGAAATCATCGCCATCACCTTAGGTACCGTGGCCGATGCGCCGCTGAGCCAGCAGATCATCGTGCTGTCGGGCATCGCCATCGTCATGACCATCGGCGTTTACGGGCTGGTGGCTGGCATCGTCAAGCTCGATGACCTGGGGTTGTGGATGACCCAAAAGGCATCGAGCCTGGCACAGGCCATCGGCAACGGCATCCTGCGGGCTGCGCCCTACATGATGAAGAGCCTGTCGGTGATCGGCACGGCGGCGATGTTTCTGGTCGGTGGCGGCATTCTGGTGCATGGCATCGAGCCGCTGCATCATGCGATCGAAGCGTTTAGCGAGGGGCGCGGTGGCGCGCTGACCGGGGCGCTGCTCAACGGCGTGGCCGGGGTGCTGGCCGGTGGCGTGGTGCTGGCGGTGGTGGCGGTTGCCGGCAAATTGTGGCGGGCGATCCGGCCTGCCACATAAGGTTGCATGGCCGGGGCTTTGCCCCGGTTCGCGGGTGAACCCGCTCCCACAGGTACCGCGTTTGCCTTGAACCCGGCGCGGACCCAGTGGGGCGGGATTGCCCGCGAATGGGCCGCAGCACGGCCCTGAGGGATCAGGTCAGAAGTGAACCTTGACCAGGAAGCTCATGGTGTTCTGGTCAGTGGTAAACGCATCGCTGTCCTTGATGCCGTACTTGTTCTTCCAGTAGTCATACTCCACACCCACATACAGCTGCTTCTCGCCCAGGTGCAATGCCTTGCCCAGGTCATACTTGATCTGCGGGTTGAAGTGCAGGTTGGCGTGGTAGGTGCCGCGACGGTTCTCATCGTTGTCCACCACCCAGTCCATGAAGCCGTCGATCAGCACGTCGGAATCGCCCACCGGAATGGTGTACGACCACACCGGGGTAATCTGCCACACGTTGTCGCCGGCGCGGCTGCCGTCGGTGGTGCGGTTGTAGAAGTTCAGCTGGAAGTAGTCGAACCCGGGAATGGCCAGGTCGAAGCCTGGGCCGATCAGGTACGACTCGGTGTCACCCTCGCCAAACTCGTAGGTCATCGCCAGCAGCACGTCCTTGACCGGGCCGAACTCGACCTTCTGGTCGAAGATCTTGTTGAACGACAGGCGTGGGCTGATCTCACCGTAATAGGTATTCGGGCCATTGCCGGCGTCTTTCTGGCCCTGGTAGAAGATCTTGTCGACGAAGATGAAGTTGTCGCCGTACTTCCAGCCATCGGCGTGCTCGAACGTGACGGTTTGCTGAATCGCCGGGTTGACCTTGAAGTTCTTGCCCCACAGGTAGGTCAGGCTGTTGTTCTGCCATTGCAGCAGGTCGTCGGCGTAGGTGGTGCCACAGGCCAGCAGGCCGCCGGCGAGGATCAGGCTGTTGATGGTACGCATTGCGAGTGTCGCTCCCTTGATTGATCTGTTGTCAGCGCTCGGTATTGGCGCTTTTTTGTTGTCTTGCGAGTCAGCTTTTTTCGATAGGCCACAGCTGTTTGGCAAGGGTTGAGCCAACTTTTCCGGGTTGGCAAAACCTTCCTGCTCGACTTCGTTCTGAACGGATGATAAGGGTCTTTCAGGCTGGCAACACGTTGGCCAACCGCCCGTATTCATTGACTGAGCGGTCAGTAAACGCAGGCAGAATCCGTTCTGCCCTGATCGAGGGGGCGCGCAGATTACTGGCTTGCGCGCCGCGCCTCAAGTGCTCCGTCCTGGAGCAGGGTGTATCAAACTTGTGCGTTTGGTCAGTTTCTTAGAAGTGCACTTTGATCAAGGCACTGGCAACGCTCTGGTTGCTTTCCAGGTTGCCGCGGCTGTCGATGCCGTATTTGTCCTTCCAGTAGCTGTACTCAAAGCCCACGTAGAGCTGCTTGGCGCCCAGGTTCAGCGCCTTGCCCAAGTCGTATTTGACCTGCGGGTTGAAGTGCAGGTTGGCGTGATAGGTGCCACGGCGGGTCTGGTCGTTGTCGGGGACCCAGTCCATGTAACCGTCGATCAGAATGTCAGACCTGCCCACAGGGATGGTGTACGACCAGCCAGGGGTGATCTGCCAGACGTTGTCACCGGGGCGGCTGCCCTCGGTGTTGCGCACGTAGAAGTTGAGGGTGAAATAGTTGAAGCCGGGGATGTCCAGGTCAAAGCCGGGGCCGATCAGGTAGGCTGCGTTGTCGCCTTCGCCACGCTCGTAGGTCATGGCCAGCAGCACGTCCTTGATCGGGCCGAAGGCCAGCTTCTGGTCGAAGATCTTGCCGAACGACAGGCGCGGGCTGAACTCGCCGTAGTAGGTGGTCACGCCTTTGCTGGCGTCGGCCTTGCCGTTGTAGAAGATCTTGTCGACGAACATGAAGGTGTCGCCGTACTTCCATTTGTTGGCGTGCTCGAACGTGATGGTCTGCTGGATATCAGGGTTGACC
>NZ_JBEGGO010000029.1:0-18821 GCF_052112345.1 Pseudomonas sp. SAS7
ATGCCAGCCTGTTGCAGGGCGAATACGTGGCGCCGCAGAGCACACTGGAGCAGCAGATCGCGGCGATCTGGGCCGATGTGCTGAAGCTGGAAAGGGTTGGCCTGAACGACAACTTCTTTGAGTTGGGCGGCGACTCTATTGTGTCGCTTCAGGTAGTCAGCCGTGCTCGTCAGCAGGATATTCAGTTCACACCGAAAGATCTGTTCCAGAACCAGACGGTGCAAGCACTGTCTGCTGTCGCCCAGCGTACGACTAGCAATTCGATTGATCAGGGGCCGGTAGTTGGCACCACAACATTGCTGCCGATTCAGCATTGGTTCTTCAATGCGGACATTCCTGAACGTCACCACTGGAACCAATCGGTAATGCTGTCGCCGACTCAACCCTTGGATCGAGATCGGTTGAGTGAGGCCCTGCAGGCTGTGGTCGCACACCACGACGCACTGCGCTTGCGCTTCGAACTGGGCAATGAGAGTTGGCAAGGCAAATTCGTCGATGTTGCCTACGATGTACTCTGGAACCGCGCGGTAGAGGATACCGGCGCGCTTGAGCAGCTAGCTGCGCAAGCCCAGTGTAGCCTTGACCTTCAAGATGGGCCTTTGCTGCGCGCTGTGCTGGCGGAGTTGGCCGACGGCACGCAACGCTTGTTGCTGATTGTTCACCATCTGGTGGTAGATGGTGTTTCCTGGCGTGTGCTGCTGGAAGACCTGCAACTGGCGTACAAGTTGCGGCAGAACGACCAGCCAGTGAAACTGCCTGCCAAGACCAGTTCATTCAAGACATGGACCGAGCATGTGCAAGGTTATGCCACGAGCGAGGGATTACAGGCAGAGTTGGCCTACTGGCAGGCGCAGCTGAATGGTATGAGCGATGAGTTGCCTTGTGACTATTCGCATGGCACTAACCTGGAATGTGATGCTGTATCGGTCACTACGCGCTTGGACAGCGAGCTAACCCGGCAGTTGCTACAGGAAGCCCCGGCAGCTTACCGCACACAGATCAACGATCTGCTGCTGACTGCTCTGGCGCGCGTGATCAGTCGCTGGACCGGGCGCAATGATGTACTGGTACGCCTGGAAGGGCATGGGCGTGAAGATCTCTTCGACAGTGTCGACCTGAGCCGCACCGTGGGCTGGTTTACCAGCGTTTATCCCGTCAGGCTCAGCCCGCAGGCCGGGCTGGCCGACTCGATCAAGACCATCAAGGAACAGCTACGAGCGGTGCCCAACAAAGGCATCGGGCACGGCGTATTGCAGCATTTGGGTAGCCCGCAGGCTCGGGCAAGCCTGGCGGGGTTGCCGCGTGGCGAAATCGTATTCAACTACCTGGGGCAGTTCGACGCCAGCTTCGATCAGGAGTCTGGGCTGCTCGTGCCTGCGAAAGAGTATGGCGGTGCTACACAGAGTAAGCATGCGCCGCTGGCCAGCCTGCTGGCATTGAACGGTCAGGTTTACGGTGGCGAGTTGAAGCTGGGCTGGAGCTTCAGCCGCGCATTGTTCGAGCCTGCGACCATCCAGCGCCTGGCAGATGAATATGAGCAAGAGCTGCGGGCCTTGATTGGCCACTGCAGCCTGCCTGAGCACCGTGGCGTTACGCCGTCGGACTTCCCGCTGGCCGACCTTTCGCAAACACAACTCGATAACCTGCCGATACCGGCTGGGCAGATCGGTGACATCTACCCGCTGTCGCCAATGCAGCAGGGCATGTTGTTCCATACCCTGTACGAGCAACAGTCTGGTGCCTACATCAACCAGATGCGTGTGGATGTCCAGGGCCTGGATTCACAGCGATTCAAGCAGGCTTGGCAAGCAGCGGTAGATGCTCACGCCATCCTGCGCACTGGCTTCGTCTGGCAAGGCGAGCTGGAGCAGGCCATCCAGGTTGTCTACAAGCACGTCGAGCAAAGGGTTGAGGAGCACGACTGGCGTGACCAGCCGGAACTGCGGTCGGCTTTGCAAACGTTGGCCGAGGCAGAGCGGGAGGCGGGTTTTGTGCTCGATCAGGCTCCCCTGCAGCGCCTTGTCGTGGTACGCACCGACGATGTTACACACCATCTGATCTATACCAACCATCACATCCTGATGGACGGGTGGAGCACCTCCCGGTTACTGGGTGAGGTCCTCCAGCGTTATGCCAGTCAGCAAATACCGGCGCTTTCGGGACACTATCGGGACTACATAGGCTGGTTGCAGCGCCAGGACTCAGCAGTTGCCGAAACCTTTTGGAGACGACAGTTGGCAGAGCTCAGCGAGCCAACTCGCCTAGCCACTGCTGTGCGCGCTGATAGCCTTGGCAGCAGTGGGCATGGAGACTTTTATCAGGAGTTTACCCGGGAGCAGCTACAGCGCATCGAGACGTTTGCGAAGGTCAACCGCGTTACGGTCAATACGTTGGTCCAGTCGGTATGGTTGCTGTTACTGCAACGTTATACCGGGCAATCGACCGTTTGTTTCGGTGCCACTGTGGCCGGCCGGCCAGCCGAACTGGTGGGTGTTGAGCAGCAGATCGGACTCTTCATCAATACGTTGCCGGTTATCGGTTCGCCACGCGCCGAGCAAACGGTTGCCGAGTGGATCGGCCAGGTGCAGATGAGCAACCTTGAATTGCGTGAGTTCGAGCACACGCCATTGTATGAAGTACAGCGATGGGCGGGGTTTGGCGGAGATGCACTATTCGATAGCCTGCTGGTGTTTGAAAACTACCCGGTTTCCGAGGCGCTGCAGCAGGGGGCGCCGGGGGGATTGCACTTTGGTGAGGTCGCCACCCGCGAGCAAACCAATTACCCATTGACACTGCTGGTAAGCCAAGGGGCAACTTTGTCTATCCAGTACAGCCATGACACCAGGTACTGGACTGAGGATGCCATCCGTGGCGTAGCCTTGCACCTCGGCAACTTGCTAGAAAGCCTGGTAGAAGGGGCTGAACAACGGATTTCTGAACTGACCCTGTTGGACGTAGACGAACAAGCCCAGATTGTTGAGGAGTGGAACCAGACTCTTGTTAGCTTCCCCGCGGACAGCGGCATCCACACGTTGATCGAGGCTCAGGTGTCTGCCACCCCGGACGCGCCGGCACTGGTGTTTGGCGAGCAGACCCTGAGCTATGTCGAGCTCAACCGCCGTGCCAACCAGCTGGCGCACAAGTTGCGCGAACTGGGCGTTGGCCCGGATGCGCTGGTGGGCATCGCCATGGAGCGCAGCCTGGAGATGGTCATCGGCCTGCTGGGCATTGTGAAGGCTGGCGGCGCCTACGTGCCGCTGGACCCGGAATACCCGCAGGACCGCCTGGCCTACATGTTTGAAGACAGCGGCATCGCCCTGCTGCTGACCCAGTCGCACCTGCGTGACAACCTGCCGATTCCGGCCGGCCTGCGCAGCCTGGACCTGGATATCGAAGACCTCAGCGGCTACAGCGATGCCAACCCGGCCGTCGATGTGGCGCCGCTGAACCTTGCCTACGTGATCTACACCTCCGGCTCCACCGGTCGCCCGAAAGGCGCCGGCAACAGCCACCAGGCGCTGGTCAACCGCCTGTGGTGGATGCAGAAGGCTTACGGCCTGGACGCCAGCGACAGCGTGTTGCAGAAAACCCCGTTCAGCTTCGACGTGTCGGTGTGGGAATTCTTCTGGCCGCTGATGACCGGCGCGCGTTTGGTCGTGGCTCAGCCAGGGGCGCACCGTGACCCGCAACTGCTGGTCGACACCATCAACCACTACGGCATCAGCACCCTGCACTTTGTGCCATCGATGTTGCAGGCGTTCATGACCCACGAAGCGGTCGAAAGCTGCACCAGCCTCAAGCGCGTGGTGTGCAGCGGTGAAGCACTGCCGGCCGAGCTGGCGCGTCAAACCCTGCAACGCCTGCCGGCAGCGGGCTTGTACAACCTGTACGGCCCGACCGAAGCGGCCATCGACGTCACCCACTGGACCTGCCAGCCGGACGAAAGCATCAGCGTGCCGATTGGCCAGCCAATCGATAACCTCAAGACCCACATCCTGGAAGGCAGCCTGCAGCCAGCCGTGCGCGGCAGTGCGGGCGAGCTGTACCTGGGCGGGGTCGGCCTGGCTCGCGGCTACCACCAGCGCCCATCGCTGACCGCCGAGCGCTTCGTGCCGGACCCGTTCAGCGACAACGGCGGGCGCCTGTACCGCACCGGCGACCTGGCGCGCTACCGTGCCGATGGCGTGATCGACTACGCCGGGCGTATCGACCATCAGGTGAAGATCCGCGGTTTGCGCATCGAGCTGGGCGAGATCGAAGCGCGCCTGCTGGAGCTGGCGAGCGTGCAGGAAGCGGTGGTGCTGGCGCAGGACGGGCCAAGCGGCAAGCAGCTGGTGGGCTATGTGGTGCCTGTCGACAATACGCAAGATGAAAGCGCACTGCGCGACAGCCTGCGCGAAGCCCTCAAGGCCGGTTTGCCGGACTACATGGTGCCGGCGCACTTGTTGCTGCTCGACAAGCTGCCAGTGACACCGAACGGCAAGCTCGACCGCAAGGCCCTGCCGCAGCCGGATGCCAGCCAGTTGCAGGGTGAATACGTTGCACCGCAAAGCGAGCTGGAGCAGCAGTTAGCGGCAATCTGGGCGGATGTGCTGAAACTCGAGAGGGTCGGGTTGACCGACAACTTCTTTGAGCTGGGCGGCGATTCGATTGTGTCGCTGCAGGTCGTCAGTCGTGCCCGAAAGGTTGATATCCAGTTCACTCCTAAGGAGCTTTTGAAGCATCAGACTGTGCAGGGACTTGCAAGTGTGGCCCGTCGCGCTGAAGTGATGATGCTCGACCAAGGGTCGGTAACTGGGGCACTGCCCTTGACGCCTGTCCAGCAGTGGTTCTTCGAGCAGCCGATCAGCACACGCGCACACTGGAACCAGGCGGTACTGCTGGTAACGAGCGAACAGTTGGACCCTGAACGCTTGAGTACCGCGCTTCATGCCCTGTACGCGCACCACGACCTGCTGCGTGCAACGTTCCAGCATGAGCATGAGCATGAGCATGAACAGGGGCAGTGGCGGGCCACGCTGCCTGCTGTCGAGCCGGTAGAGTCGCTGTGGGTACGCGACTGCGCCAGCGCCGAGGCGCTAGAGCAGGCGGTTGAGCAAGCACAGCGCAGCCTGGACCTGGCACAAGGCCCGCTGCTGCGGGCGGTGCTGGCCACATTGGAGGATGGCAGTCAACGACTGCTGTTGGTGATTCACCACTTGGTGGTTGATGGTGTCTCCTGGCGGGTGCTGCTGGAAGATCTGCAGCAGGCTTACCTGTCGCAGCCACTACCGGCTAAAACCAGTTCTTTCAAGGCATGGGCCAACCACTTGAAAGAGTATGCCAAGGGCGCCGAGTTGCAGCAGGAGCTGGGTTACTGGCAGGGCCAGTTGCAGGGCGCCACGGATCTGCTGCCCTGTGATCATGCGCAGGGTGAGAACCTGCAAAAGCATGCCACCATGGTCACTAGCCGGCTGGATACGGACTGGACGCGTAAGTTGCTGCAGGCAGCACCAGCAGCCTATCGAACCCAGATCAACGATCTGTTGCTTACTGCCCTGGCACGGGTGGTAGGGAGCTGGACGACACAGTCGGAGGTGTTGGTGTGTCTGGAAGGTCATGGACGTGAGGAGTTGTTCCCTGGTGTCGACCTTACCCGTACGGTGGGCTGGTTCACCAGCATGTACCCGATCAAGCTCAGTCCGCAGGCTGAACTTGGCGAGTCGGTGAAAATCATCAAAGAGCAGCTGCGTGCGGTTCCGAACAAGGGCTTGGGGTACGGTGTACTGCGCTATCTCGGGGAAGACCACGCCCGCAGCACGCTGGCGGCATTGCCGCAAGGCGAGATCGTATTCAACTACCTGGGGCAGTTCGACGCCAGCTTCGATGAAGCATCGGGCCTGTTCTTGCCAGCTAATGAAAGTGCCGGTGCAACGCTGGGTGCGGACACCCCGCTTAGCAGCCTATTGACCCTGAACGGCCAAGTGTATAACGGCGAGTTCAAGCTCGGCTGGAGCTTTAGTCGCGAAGTGTTTGAGGTTTCGACTATCCAGCGCTTGGCAGACGCATATACCGAAGAGCTGAAAGCGTTGATTGGATATTGCTGTGAAGAGCAGAACAGCGGCGTGACGCCCTCGGACTTTCCGCTGGCCGGCCTGAGCCAGTCCCAACTGGACAGCTTGCCAGTTCCGGCTGCCGAGATTGCCGATGTCTACCCACTGTCGCCGATGCAGCAAGGTATGCTGTTCTACACGCAGCAAGAGTCCGATGCCGCGCTTTACATAAACCAGACGTCGGTGGAGGTCCAAGGGCTTGAAGTTGATCGGTTTGTATCTGCCTGGAGTCAGGTGATTGCCAGTCATGACATCCTGCGCACCGGATTTGTCCTGTCTTCCAAGCTGGTGGAGCCACTGCAGGTTGTAAGGCGCCACGTCGAGCTGCCTGTACGCCTTCTCGATTGGCGCAACTGCGTGGTCGATGCCGCTATTCTTCAAGCTTTGGCGGCGGATGATGCAGCCGAAGGCTTCGATCTGGCCGCAGCGCCTTTGATGCGGTTGACACTGGTTCAGCTAGACGATGACCGTTTGCATCTGATCTGGACTCGGCACCATATCCTTATGGATGGCTGGAGCAATTCGCGATTGCTGGCCGAAGTGCTACAGACCTATCACGGGCATGCGGCCCGTAGCAAGGGCGTACGTTACGGAGAATACATTCGCTGGCTTAGCGATCAGTCGCAAGAATCCTTGGAGCAATTCTGGAGGAGCAAGCTGCGTGAGCTGGATGGACCTACGCATCTGACCGGTTGCGTATCACCGCAGCCTGAGGGGAGTATGGTTGGCCACCATGCGCTTTACCTGACTTGGGATGCCCAACGCACCCGGCAGCTGCGTGAGCAGGCCCAGCGCCTGCGGGTAACGCCAAACACGCTGATCCAGGCAGCTTGGTTGCTGGTGCTGCAGCGCTATACCGGTCAATCCACAGTATGCTTCGGCGCGACGGTAGCTGGGCGACCAGCGAGCCTGGCTGGCGCTGACGAGATGCTCGGCCTGTTCATCAACACGTTGCCGGTGGTGCAGTCGCCAGAGCCGCATTACGTTGTGGGTGAATGGCTGCAAGCCCTGCAGGACTTCAACCTGGAGCTACGTGACCATGAGCATGCGGCACTGTCCAACATCCAGCGCTGGGCAGGCCGTCCAGGGCAGTCGTTATTTGACAGCATCATTGTGTTCGAGAACTACCCGATTGATGAGCGGCTGCAAGAAGGCCACGGTGGTACGCTGCGATTTGGTGAAGTCAACAACCGCGACGTCACCAATTACGCGATGGACTTGGCGGTCCATATGGGTGAGACCTTCTCGGTGGAGTTCCTTTACCTGCGTGACCGCTTTACCGAAGCTGCCACCGATTTGCTGCGTGGAAGTTTTGAATGCCTTCTGACCGAGTTGTTGAACAAACCTGAGGCGACTATTGGCAGCCTGGAAATGCTTACACCAACCCAGTTGCAGGGGACCAGTGCGCGCAATCAGCTGAGCGGCTCTGCGTACTCCGCAGATCTGTTGGCTGACTGCATCGCTGAGCATGCGCGTAACCGACCAGACGCAGTGGCGGTAATCTGTGCATCGCGGCAAATGACTTATGGTGAACTGGAAGCACGAGCCAATCGACTGGCTCACCATCTGATTGCCCAAGGTGTAAGCCCTGAGATGTGCGTAGGTATAGCCCTTGAGCGCTCAGCTGACGTCATCGTGGCATTCCTCGCGGTGATGAAAACCGGCGCAGCGTATGTGCCGCTGGACATCGATTATCCGCAGGAACGCTTGCAGTGGATCGTCGAAGATTCGGCCATGCATGTGCTGATTACCTGCAGTAGTTTGCGCCAACGCTTTGCTCAGGTGCAGCGTTGTGTCGAAGTAGACAAGCAAGTGCTCGAACACTTGCCTGTGACTGCACCCAAGGTGTCGATTGAGCGAGACAACCTCGCCTATCTGATTTACACCTCAGGCTCGACAGGCAAGCCGAAAGGCGTGGCGGTAAGTCACGGGCAGATTCGCATGCATTGTCAGGCTATCGCTGGGTTGTATGACATGGACGCGTCCACCCGTGAACTGCTGTTCATGTCGTTTGCTTTCGATGGCGCTCAAGAGCGCTGGTTGTCGACATTGTCTACAGGCGGCAGCTTGGTTATCCGAGACAACACTTTGTGGACAGTCGAAGAAACGTTCAACGCCTTACACACGCATCACATCGATATTGCCTGCTTCCCGCCTGCATATTTGCAGCAGCTTGCCGAATATGTGGATGCCCAGAACCGGCCAGCGCCAGCGGTGCGGATATATTGCTTCGGTGGTGATGCGGTGCCTGACGCGCTTTTCGAGCAAGTCAAGCGGGTACTGCGCCCACAATGGCTGACGAATGGGTATGGGCCTACAGAAACAGTAGTAACACCTCTGCTGTGGAAAGTTTCGGCGCAGCAGTCGTGTAAGGCGGTTTATGCCCCAATCGGTGACCGTGTAGGCGACCGCACGCTTTATGTGCTTGATCAGAACCTGAACCTGTTGCCAGATGGCGTGATCGGTGAGTTATACATTGGTGGAGAAGGGGTGGCGCGTGGCTATCACCAGCGCCCAGGCCTTAGCGGCGAGCGCTTTGTAGCTGATCCGTTCGGGCTTGGCACACGCCTTTATCGGACCGGTGACCGTGTGCGCCGTCGCAAGGATGGTGTCATCGACTTCATTGGCCGCGCTGATAATCAGCTGAAAATACGAGGCTTCCGAATCGAACCGGGCGAAATTGAAGCACGCCTGCGTAATTTGCCGGATGTGCGTGATGCGGTGGTAGTCGCTCGCGACATCGCCACGGGCAAGCAGTTGATCGGATATGTGGTCACCTCCGTCCCAAACCTCTCGGCTGAGCAACTACGTGAGGCATTGCGCGCCGAATTACCCGACTACATGGTCCCGGCGAAGCTGGTGTTGTTACCGCAGTTGCCGCTCACGCCCAATGGCAAGATTGACCGCAACGCACTGCCTGCGCCCGAGTTTTCCGGTCACAGGGAGCGCATGGCGCCGCGTAACCAGGTGGAGCATGGATTGGTGCAGATCTGGCAGGAGGTGCTGGGGCTGGAGGAGGTTGGCATCGAGTGCAACTTCTTTGAACTTGGTGGTGATTCGCTGCGGGTGTTGAAGATGCTGTCGAAGGTTCGGGCTCACGGCGAATTGGCTATTGAGCTGAAATTACGGGATGTCATGGCGAAACCGACGATTGGCGAGCTATCCGGCTATTCTGATGCTAATCAAAGCCTCAATCCACTGCTGTTGCTCAATTCCCGGGTAGACGGTGCAACACCGTTGTTCTGTCTCCATGCGGGGTTTGGGACGGTATTCGACTATGAACCAATGGCCCGCCGTCTAGATGGCCAATGCAGTGTCTATGGCGTGCAGTGCCGTATGCTGCTGGATCGGACGTGGAAGGACGAGTCGCTGGAGTCTATGGCCATCGACTACGCCCAGTATATTCGTCAGAAACAGCCGGAAGGCCCATACCGCCTGGTTGGATGGTCTTTGGGCGGAACTCTGGCGGTCCTTGTGGCCCAAGAACTGGAAGGGCAAGGGCAGCAAGTTGCGTTGTTGGGGCTGGTAGATACTTTCCTGCCGAGTATGGACGCACGTGTGCAGGAACACGATTGGACAGATGACCTGAAAGGCTTCCTGACCGTACTTCTCGGCTTGCCCGGGGGGGATGTGAACGTGACACCTGTTTCAGCGGGTACTGAGAGCGCAACGCTGGAAGCAGTGATCGAAGAGGTACGAGTCGGTCAATCCTTGCCGTCTGCCTATGCTGACATCGATAGTAGCGAGTTGGCGCACACCTTTGTAGTTGCCATGCACTTGAAGACGTTGTCGCTTTTGCTCAAGGCGCTGCCGAACACCCAGGTATCGACTGTATGTTGGTGGGCCGGCGAAACCGTAAACCAGGCTTGGAGCGGTACCACCCTTTCGAACCGGACGGTTCACGCCGGTCACTACGATATCCTCAAGCATCCCGAGGTCATCGAAGGTGTTGCAAGCTATGTGCTGCTGGAGGACAGTGTGATGCCTTGACTCTGCCGCCCCGCCTCCTGTCGAGGCGGGGCTGGAATCAAGTAGGAGGCGGGTCTCACCCGCCATACTCTAGTACCACCGTAAGCACGGCTCTCATCAAGGCGTTGATGCCCACTTGCAAACCGCTTCAGTGAGTTAGCTTCCGCTGATTTTTTGCAGGGCTTTAATGTTCAAGACTTCAACTGTCAGAGCAGCACAAGCTGTTTGTGCTCACCCGCCGTGCGCGAGATCAACTATCAAAAAGAGGCGTAGGCCATCTATGGTCAACGCCTTTTTTGTGTGGTTATCGACTCAACGCCGTGTGCGAGTGTATGCCTCGCGTACACGTTGGCCTGTTGAGCCCAGACGGTCACCGAGGTACGAGAAGATGATAAGAGAGCTACCCTATGCAGGTCGTGCAAAGGGTAGCCAGGTCAGCGGGAAGGGGTGATCAAAAATCGTAGCGCAGGTTCAGCGTCGCATTACGTGGGGCGCCGTAGTGGCCGTAGCTGCCGGCCATACCTGCGTAATACTTCTTGTCGAAGACATTGTTGAAGTTTAGCGTGGCAGCTAAGCTGTCATTGAACTTGTAACGTGCCATCAGACTGGTTACTGCATAATCGTCCTGCTTGATCTTTGTGTTGTAGCGGGTATAGGTCAAGGAGGAACTGGAGTTCCAGTTGACGCCGCCGCCAATCGTCAGTTTGTCCCATTCGCCTGGCAGTCGGTAGGTATTCCACAGGCGGAATGTTTCTAATGGCAGTTGAGTATTCAAACGCTCGCCATCGGCGTTCTTGGATTTGGCATGGCTGAAGCCTGTGTGCAAGTTCCAGCCTTGCGCGATCTCTCCGGAAAGCTCAAGATCGAAACCTTTGGTTTCAGCGCCATCGATCGGCCGAGAAGCCGCGATAGTCGTATCCGGTACGTTTGTACCGAGGTCTTCGGCGAAGTTGTCGCGTTTCACCAGGAACGCGGCGATATTCGCATTCAGGCGGCCATTGTAAAACTCACCCTTCCAGCCCAGCTCGTAGTTTTTGCCGACTTCGGGGTCAAGCGGTTTGCCGGTGATATCAACGTTGCTCTGCGGCTTGAAGATATCGGTATAGCTTACATAGACCGACTGTTCTGGGGTCAAGTCGTAAATCAAGCCCGCATAGGGAGTTACAACTCCACGTTCAGTCATGCCATAGGTGGTAGGTTTTGCGTTTACGACAGCTAGGCTCTTCAGGTAGTAGTCATAGCTGTAGTTGGAGGCGCGCGCACCCAGGATCAGATGAAGGTCTTCGGTAAAGTTAAGCCGGGTTGCCAGATAATAACCGGACTGCCGTGAACTGATATCGAAATCCAGCGCGGGTACATAAGTGCCACGATCAACCTCATTTGCCCAGTTATTGAAGTCGACGCTGACTATGCCGCCCGAGGTCGAGTAGTGGTTATTTTCGTAGTCAGAGTAGTTGTAGCCGGCGATCAGTTCATGGGTTTGGCCAAACAACTCGAATGGCCCTTGGATCGAAAAATCTACGCCGCGCTGGGTTTGGTCGGCGGTGGTGGTCGAACGCTCCAGACTTGCTGCCCCGGTAACCGGGTCAAGGTAGGATAAGCCGCTAGTACTTCGATAGCGAGCCGACGGAGAGTCGCGGTTGATGTCCATGTAGTTGGTGACCAGCCTTGCTTTCCAGTCATTGGCCAGCGCCTGCTCGATTGTCAGGGTGTAGTTGGTTGTTTCGAATTCGTCATACGACCAACGAGATCCTGAACTGGTCGAGCGCGAGAAGTTGGTGGCCGCTCCATTGTTATACAGCAATGGAACACCAGGCGAGCCTATTGCTTTGTATTTCTGATAATCGACGCCGAAACGAACCAAGGTAGAGTCCGTCACGTCAGCTTCTACGACGCCATATAAAATGTCCCGTTTCTGGCTATACCAGTCCATGAAGCTCTTGTTATCTTGCTTGGCTGCCACAAAGCGTCCGCGTACGTTACCTTGCTCGTTCAGCGGGCCAGCTACATCGGCCTCTGCGCGATAGTAATCCCAAGAGCCAACTGTGCTCTGGAAAGAAGCCTGGAACTCACGCGTGGGTTTTTTGCGGATCAAGTTAACCACGGCGCTTGGATCGCCCGCACCGGTCATCAACCCTGTTGCGCCGCGAACGATCTCCACGCGGTCATACAGTGCCATGTCGAGTAAGGTGCTGGGCATGTTGCGGGTCTGGTTCTCCTGGGTAGTGTTCACCCCGTCGAACTGATAAGTGTTGATGGCACTGCCGCGGGCATAAATGTTGTACCGTTCGCCACCATCTTGGGACATGGTGATGCCAGGCGTCTGGTTAAGCACGTCGGTCATACTGGCCAGGTGCTGATCATCCATCTGTTGACGAGTGATAACGCTGATGCTCTGCGGCGTCTCACGAATCGACAGATTCATCTTAGTGGCGGTGCTGGTGATTCCCGTAGTGTAGGAACCGGTGCCTTCGGTAGTGGCCCCCAGGCCTGTGCTATTGACGTTAGTCGCCGAAAGCTCGACCTGGCCGTCCTTTGCGGCTGAGCCCGCCGTTACGGTCACCGTGTTGCCGTCGATCTGATAACGCAGCCCACTGCCGCCCAGCAGGATGCGCAGCGACGTCGCCAAGTCGTGGCGGCCCTTAAGGGCCGAGGACCGCAAGCCACCGATGTCTTCCGGGCTATACAGCAACTGCGTATCAGTCTGCTTGGCCAGCGCCTGCAGTGCCGAGTTCATCGACTGCGCTGGAATATCCAACGCCCATTCCTGCGCCTGCACCTGGGCAACCATCGCAGTGGACAACGCCAGCCCCAGGCCTACGCGCGACAACACGTGCCGGGGCCGAAGGGAATGACGGATCAGTAACGCTTTGGCAAGCGGGTTGAGCGGGCCGGGCAAGGACTTGGACATCTATTGCGGTCTCGTTGGCAGAAGGGTTTTTTTAATGTCAGCTATGTGACGCAGCACCTGTGAAAAACCGGAACGATTCTTATTGGCCTTTTTTTTCACCAGGGCTGCGTTAACCGCGTCACAACTTCACAGTTCACGTGCTACGCGAAAACCGAGGAAGTCGCCGCGGGTGGTCTTGAGGCGATCGTTGCGGTTGGCCGAGCGGGAGAAAATTGGCGGCTCGCCCCAGTCGTTGCCACGCATGTGCGCGCGGATACATTTCGGGTCCTGAATCCAGGCGCTGCCGTCGGCGGGGGCGCCTTCGTAGCTTTCGTGGTAGCAGTCGGCAACCCATTCGTAAACGTTGCCGTGCATGTCGTACATGCCAAAGGCGTTGGCCGGGTAGCTGCCCACTGGGGCTGTGTAGGTGTAGCCGTCGCGAGGGCCGTAGGTGTTGGCGTGCTTGCTGATTTCGTATTTGTCCGGCTCGTCGAAGGGGAAGGGGAACGGACCGGTTGAGCCGCCGCGGGCGGCGTATTCGCGCTCGGCCTCGCTGACCATGCGGTAGGGCTTGCCGGTGGTCTTGGCCAGCCACTGGGTGTAGGCCTGTACTTCGTCGTAGTCCACGCACACCGCCGGCTGGCGGGGCCCTTGCTTATAGGTCGGCTTGCTGGCCTCGCACCAGCGGCCGGGGCGGTCGTCGCCGCTCTTGATGACGGTGCCGGTGGCTTTGATGTAGGCGTCCAGCTCGGCGGCGGTAACCTGGTAGCGGCTCATGGCGAAGGGCTTGGCGAAGGTCACGGTGTGCAGCGGACCTTCGTCGGGCTGGCGGCCGACTTCGTCGTCGGGGGCGCCCATCACGTAGCTGCCGGCGGGCAGCACGACCATTTCCGGGCAGTCCTTGCAGTCCTTGAATACATCGCCGGGCTTGGCGGCGTGGGCGTAGGCGCTGACCAGCAGCAGACAAGTGATCTGGGCTGGCCGGTAGAGCCAGGCTTTTGCGTTCATGGGTGATCCTCGGAACGGGTGAATGCGTGCTGCGTTTCGCATTCAGACGAGCCGGAGCGGTGGAAAATTAACCAGTGGCCAATCCGATGCGGCCTGTGTAGGAGCAGCCTTGTGCTGCGAAAGGGCCAGTGCTGCCCCCTGCATCTCTGCAGAGAGTGATGGCCTCTTCGCAGCACAAGGCTGCTCCTGCACAGGAGTGTGTCAGCCGGGTAGTTGCCAGCCATGTGGCACCGGGCTATAGTCCAACCCACTGTTCTCTTCCCGAAGACCTGTTCATGCCAGCCAGCCCTTCCACCACATGCTTTGCCCTCGCGCCAGTCGCGGGCATGGTCGTGCGTGGCAGCCAGCAGCCGGTCATGATCAGTCACTACCCACCACCTGTCAGTGGCGTTGTAGGCGGCGTAGCTCCGCCTCCTTGCGTGGTCGTGCTGGGCTGATCGGCCTCTTGCCGAACCCTTTCGCACACGCAACCTACTGAACACGGTCGGCTACTTCCCTCGCTGAAGCGCACGCCGTCCGTTTGGCTTTCCTGCCTACTATCAGGTGGCAATACATGTCTGTCTTTACCAAAGCATCCGTGGCCTCGGCGGCCACTACCAGCCTGTTCGTCCTGCTGTGGAGCAGCGGGGCGATCGTCTCCAAGCTGGGCCTGGCGCATGCCAGCCCGTTCGCCTTCCTGCTGTTGCGCTCAGCATTGGCCCTCGCGGGCCTGCTGCTGATCGGCCCGCTGTTGGGGCTGCGCTGGCCGCGTAGCCGTGGGGCCATCCTGCGCGCGCTGGGTACCGGGTGTGTGCTGCTCGGCGCCTATCAGATCTTTTACTTGCTGGCGCTCAACACCCATGTCACCCCTGGCGTCATGGCCACGGTCATGGGGGTACAACCGATCCTTACCGTGGTGCTGATGGAGCGTCAGCGCTCGTGGAGCCGTCTGTTCGGCCTTGGACTGGGGTTGGCTGGCTTGATCATGGTGGTCTACCAGGGCATCAACCTGGGCGGGGTCTCGCTGGCGGGAATGCTGTTTGCCCTGTTGGCGCTGGCCAGCATGACCTTGGGCTCGATCCTGCAGAAGCGCATCACCGATAACCCTATGGGCACGCTGCCGTTGCAGTACCTGGCCGGCTTTGCCATGTGCGCGCTGTTCGCACCGTTGCAACCGCTGCATGTCGAGTGGACCGGCGGCTTTGTCGGCGCGCTGCTGTGGATGGGCCTGGTGGTTTCGTTGCTGGCGACCTTGCTGCTGTACCGGCTGATCGCCAAGGGCAACCTGGTCAATGTCACCAGCCTGTTCTACCTGGTGCCGGCGGTGACCGCAGTGATGGACTTCCTGATCTTCGGCAACCGACTGGCACCGCTCAGCCTGCTGGGCATGGGGTTGATCGTGGTGGGCCTGCTGTTCGTGTTTCGCAAGCCCGCCGCGCGCCTGGCCGAGGCGTAAGTCCTAGCGGAATTCTTCGGGGATGGTGTGGCGTAATACGCCTTCCTCGAAGTCCAGCAGGCCGGCTTCGCGCTGGGTGAGCAGGTAGTAGAGCAGGGTGTCGAGCGAACGCGCTGGCGGGACTTCGACAGCCAGCATCTTCACGGCCTGCTCGGTTTCGCAGTTGCAGCCGAAGTCCTGCAAGGCCGCGCGTACCTGGTCCAGGGTTTCCGGGGGCTTTACCAGCACCCGGAACACCGAGCTGCCGCTGCTGCTGCGCAGTGCATCGAACCAGGTTTCGCCGTTTTCTTCACGGGTGGCAATCACATCACCCGGGGCAATGCCGTAGACATGGAAGGGGATGTTGTCGACCGTATAGCCGCCTTCCACAGCCCTGGCCCACAGGCCCTCGACCGAGGCCGGCGGGTAGCCGTTCTCGTCCTGTTCCAGGCGGAACAGGACCTTTTTGTACATGCTGTTCATCGTGGGCCCCGCTTCAGCTGCGCGTCGGGCGCAGCACCAGCCACAGTGCCGCGGCAATCAGCAAGCCGCCGTACAGGTGCCCCATTGAAAGCGACTCGTCCAGCAGCCATGCCCCCCACAATACGCCGAATACCGGAATGAGGAAGGTCACGGTGCTGGCCTTGACCGGGCCAATTTCTTCCAGCAGGCGGAAGTACAGGATGTAGGCGAACGCCGTGCACAGCAGGCCCAGGCCCAGCAGCGACAGCCATACCTGCCAGCCGCCCCAGCTGGCGGGTGGCTGGCTCAGCGCGCTCCAGGCGAACAGTGGGCTTAGCAGCAAGGTGGCGCCGAGCATGCTGCCCAGCGCTGACAGGCGGCTGTCCAGGCCGCTGACCCAGCGGCGGGCAAGGAAGCCGGCAAAGCCGTAGCAGGTGGTGGCCGCCAGGCAGGCGAGGGCGCCTTGCAGCAGGGCCAGATCCAGCGCGACCGGGCCGGCGCCGCTGAGGATGCCGACGCCAAACAGGCCAAGGAAGATGCCGCACAACTTGGCCAGGGTCATGGGCTCGCGGAAGAACAGCATGCCGATAAGCACGCCCATCAGTGGCGTGGTGGCGTTGAAGATCGCCGAGTAGCCGGCCGGCAATACCTGAGCGGCAACGGAATAGAAGGTGGCCGGGATACCGGAGTTGATCATGCCCAGCACCAGGCAGGCACCCAGCTTGCCCTGGAAGTCCCACCGCACGCGGGCGACCGCGACGATGCCGATCAACCCCAGGCAGGCAATGGATACACGGAAGAACGCGGTCGGCACCGTGCCCAGCTCGGGGGCGATGATGCGCATGAACAAAAAGCTCGCCCCCCAGACGGCAGCAAGTGTCAGCAGGCGGGCTAGGGCGATGGGGCTCACGGCGGTCTCCGGGTACTGGGCAGGGCGCGAGTGTACGCCAGGGGGCGGGGGGATTCTTGTGCTTTCTTGCGGTGCAATCCATTGCGGTCTGCATGGCCCTTGTAGGAGCAGCCTTGTGCTGCGAAGAGGCCGGTACAAGCACAGGTATTTTTTGCCTGTACCGGCCTCTTCGCAGCACAAGGCTGCTCCTACAAAGGCCATGCAGGGCTTTGAGGTGTGGCATTAACCCATGACCACAAGGGCGGCTAAGCTCAGTACTCAATCTTTGCACCGAGGCCCACCGCATGACCCAGCACTGGCCTGCCGGCGAGATCGCCCGGATGATCCTCGATGGCTTCGACGACTATCGCGAGCATTTCCGCCGCATCACCCTCGGCGCCCGCGAGCGCTTCGAGCAGGCGCGTTGGCAAGATAGCCAGCGGGCAGCCGCCGCTCGGATCAACCTTTACGAACAGAAGGTCGGCGAGGTCAACGGCTGGTTGCGTGATGCGTTCGATGACGAGGTATTGCTGGAGGTCGAGCAGTGGCCGCTGGTGAAAAGTGCCTACATACGCCTGATCGACCCGCGCCTGGACGATGAACTGTCCGAGACCTGGTACAACTCGTTGTTCTGCAGCCTGTTCAGCCATGATCAGATCAGCGACGGCTGCATGTTCATCCACACCACCCGGCCGTCGATCCGCAGCCACCAGCGTGCCACACAAACCTGTACCTATCGCCCCGATGGCAATCTGCAGGGCCTGCTGCGGGCGATTCTTTCCGACTACGCATTCGCCTATGGCGACCTTGACAGCGACGTGTCGCGCCTTGAGGAGCAACTGCGCGAGTGCCTGCCCGACTGGGTTTGCAAGGACCCGACGCTGGCGGTGGAGCTGTTTTCGCCGGTGCTGTACCGCAACAAGGGTGCCTACCTGGTCGGCCGGCTGTACAACAACGATGAGCAGTGGCCGCTGGTAATCCCGCTGCTGCACCGCGAGGGGCATGGTATCGAGGCCGATGGGCTGATCACCGACGAGGCCGAGGTGTCGATCATCTTTTCCTTCACCCGCTCCTATTTCATGGTCGATGTGCCGGTGCCGGCAGAGTTCGTCAACTTCCTCAAGCGCATCTTGCCGGGCAAGCACATTGCCGAGCTGTACACCTCCATCGGTTTCTACAAACACGGCAAGTCGGAGTTCTACCGGGCGCTGATCAACCACCTGGCCGGCAGCGAAGACCGCTTCGTCATGGCGCCTGGGGTGCGCGGCATGGTCATGAGCGTGTTCACCCTGCCGGGCTTCAACACCGTGTTCAAGATCATCAAGGACCGCTTCTCGCCATCGAAAACAGTCGACCGCGCCACGGTCATCGACAAGTACCGGCTGGTGAAAAGCGTCGACCGCGTTGGGCGCCTGGCCGATACCCAGGAGTTTGCCGATTTTCGCTTCCCACAGGGCAAGTTCGCGCCGGAGTGCCTGGCCGAACTGCTGGAGGTGGCGCCGTCGACGGTAATACTGGAGGGTGACACGGTATTGATCCGCCACTGCTGGACAGAGCGGCGCATGACGCCATTGAACCTGTACCTGGAGCATGCCAGCGAAGGCCAGGTGCTGGAGGCGCTGGAGGATTATGGCTTGGCCATCAAGCAGCTGGCGGCGGCAAACATTTTCCCCGGCGATATGTTACTGAAGAACTTTGGTGTTACCCGCCATGGCCGGGTGGTGTTTTACGACTATGACGAGATCAGCTTCCTGACCGAAGTGAACTTCCGCCACATCCCGCCACCGCGTTACCCGGAGGACGAAATGTCGGGCGAGCCGTGGTATTCGATCGGGCCGCACGACGTGTTCCCTGAAGAGTTTCCGCCGTTCCTGTTTGCCGATATGGGCCAGCGGCGCTTGTTCAGCCGCTTGCATGGGGAGTTGTATGACGCGGATTACTGGAAGGGACTGCAAGCGGCGATTCGCGAGGGGAAGGTGATTGATGTGTTTCCGTACCGGCGCAAGGCCCGGTAATCGTGCTTTACCAGGCCCGGCCTCTTCGCGGGTGAACCCGCTCCCACAGGAACAGCACAGGATTCGAAACCAGCGGGGTCAT
>NZ_JBEGGO010000030.1:0-17933 GCF_052112345.1 Pseudomonas sp. SAS7
CAGTGCCATCGTGCAATCCCTGTGGGAGCGGCCTTGCCGGGGCGCCGGACCGGTCGGAAAGGGGCGCGTAGCGCCCCCGGCATTCTGACCGTCTTTCACTGTGTTTTTTGCCTGGGCCTTTCCGTGCGGGGAGGGCCTGGGCTTTTTGCTGTTGGGCCCGGTGATCTAGAATCGACCTTTTGCCCGAGCCCCGCCCATGCTGCCCATCGCGTTGCTGCCAACCACTGCTGACCAGGCCCCTCTTATCCGCAACCTCTACCAGTTCTATTCTTACGAGTCCTCCGACTGGGAGCAGGAGGACGTCGAAGTGGACGGCCGCTTCTATATCCACGACGAGCACCTGCACCGCTACTGGCAGGACGACGGCTGGGGCGCCTACCTGGTGCTGGCGGACGGCTTCATCGCCGGCTTCGTACTGGTGGAACGCAGCGAATTGCCGGGCATCGACGCGCTGGAACTGGCTGACCTGTTTATCCTGAAAAAGTACCGCCGCCAGGGCATCGGCCAGGCCGTGGCGTTGCAGCTGCTGGGCGGCGAGGGCGACTGGTTGCTGCGATGCTACGCACAAGATGCCCCGGCCGTGGCGTTCTGCAGGGCCGTACTGGCGAACCTGTCGCGCCCGGCGCAGGCCATTGCCCTGGCTGATGAACCGGACCTGCTCAGTTTCCTGGTGAGCGGCGCCCGCCATTGAGGGTTGCCAGCCTTCGTTCGTCCTTGAAGAGAAATAGCGACATTTTTGTGAGCCACTTCACAAAATCGTCATGAGCGGCATAATGCCATCAACGCTTTCAAAAACCCGGCCACCTCTTGCCGGGGTCCCTTTTCATGCGCTTCGAAGGTTCAGGTAAAGTTCATGTCGTTAGTCGCAAGCCCCGACATCATGTACCGGCTATTGATTCAGAGTGTGGTGGACTATGCCATCTACATGCTCACCCCCGAAGGAGTCGTCGCCAACTGGAACCCCGGCGCTCAGCGTGCCAAGGGGTACCACGCCGAGGAAATCGTCGGCCAGCATTACTCGCTGTTCTACACCGATGCCGAGCGCGCCGCCGGGTTGCCCGCGCATAACCTGGAGCAGGCGCGCAGCACCGGGCGCTTTGAAGAGATCGGTTCGCGCCTGCGCAAGGATGGCTCGGCCTTCCACGCCCATGTGGTGATCGACGCGGTATACGACGATGTCGGCCAACTGGTGGGTTTTGCCAAGGTTACCCGCGACATTTCCGAACGCCGCCGTCAGGAGCTGGAGCTGCTGCAGGCCAAGGAACTGGCCGAGCAGTACAGCCAGGAAATGGCCAAGCTGTCGCAGTTCCTGGATTCGGTAATTGCCAATATCCCCGCCAGCGTCATCGTTCAGGACCTGGAGAGCCAGCGTATCCTGCTGGCCAACCAGCAGGCTGAGCGCCTGTTCGGCGGGCCAGAGCGCAGCATGATCGGCCAACTGCCTGGCGAGTGCCTGAGCCCGGCGGCTGCCGAATACCTTGAGCAGCAACTGGCCCGTGGTGCCCGCAGCACCAAGGGCCATGCTGCCGAGACCCGCGTCGACACCGCCCGTGGCCCGCGTACCCTGCGCAGCCGTACCCTGCTCAGCCAGAACCGCGAAGGCCAGGCTGATTACGTGCTGTTTGTTGCCGAGGATGCCACCGAGGAACTGGCCGCCCACGCGCAGATCCACCACATGGCGCACCATGACGCGCTCACCGGGCTGCCCAACCGCACGCTGTTCAACGAACGCCTGCGCCAGGCGCTGGTGCGTGGCAGCGAGAACGCCAAGCTGACCGCCGCGCTGTGCCTGGACCTGGACAACTTCAAGAACATCAACGATTCCCTGGGCCATGCCTTCGGCGACAAGCTGCTGCGCGAGCTGGGCAAGCGCCTGCGCCGTGAGCTTCGCGAGCACGACACCCTGGCCCGCCTGGGCGGTGACGAGTTTGCTGTGGTACTGACCGGGTTGGATGGCCGCGATGCCGCGTGCAACACCGCGCAGCGCCTGATCAATGCCATTTGCCCGCCGTTCCAGATCGAAGGCCACCAGTTCACGGTGGGGGTGAGCATCGGCGTTGCCATTGCCCCCGATGACAATGACCAGGCCGAGCAGTTGCTCGGCTATGCCGACATGGCGCTGTACGAGGCCAAGCGCAACGGGCGAAACCGCTACGAGTGCTTCGAGGTGGAGCTGGACGTTGCAGCCCGCCAGCGCCGCCTGGTGGAAACCGACCTGCGCACCGCGCTGCACCTGGGGCAGTTGCAACTGCACTACCAGCCGGTGGTCGACCAGCAGACCCATTGCATCACCGGCTACGAGGCGTTGCTGCGCTGGGAGCACCCGAGCCGTGGCATGGTGATGCCCATGGACTTCATCCCCATTGCCGAGGAAACCGGGTTGATTCATGAGCTGGGCACCCGGGCCTTGAACCTGGCCTGCCAGGAGGCGGCGAGCTGGGACAGCGAGCAGACGGTGTCGGTGAACCTGTCGCCGGTGCAGTTCAAGAATGCCAACCTGGTTCAGGTTGTGGCCTTGGCCCTGGCCGACTCGGGCCTGCCGGCGCAGCGCCTGGAACTGGAAATCACCGAATCGGTGCTGCTGGGTAACAGCGAAGAAAACGTGCGCACCTTGCGCGCGTTGAAAGACCTGGGCGTGTCCATTTCGCTGGACGATTTCGGCACCGGGTATTCATCGCTCGGCTACCTGCGGTCGTTCCCGTTCGACCGGATCAAGATCGACAAGTCGTTCGTGCATGACATGTGCGAAAGCCGTGAGGCGATGTCGATCATCCGCGCCATTACCGACCTGTCCAACAGCCTGATGATCAAGACCACGGCCGAGGGGGTGGAGTCGGAAGAGCAGATGCGCCGGCTGGCGGCGGAAGGGTGCTCGCATTTCCAGGGCTACCTGTACGGGCGGCCGGCACCGGCGAGTGAGCGGTTGAAGCAGGTGATAACACCGGCCTAAACCCGTGTGCGGTCCCGTGTAGGAGCGGCCTTGTGTCGCGATGGGGCGCGCAGCGGCCCCCTATTTTCAGCTTCGCCGCAGATGTTGCCGGGGCCGCTTCGCGGCCCATCGCGACACAAGGCCGCTCCTACAGGGGGCCGTGACAGTAATCGGGATTAGCTACTCCAGTCCGGTGCAAACGGTGGGCTCACCACCCGCTGGTCCTTCGGCAGCCCGGCAATCGCCGCGCGGTCTTCGTCGTCCAGTTGCACGTTCAACGCTGCCAGGTTGGCCAGCTGGTTCTCGCGGCTACTGGCCTTTGGGATCGCCGCCACACCGTCCTGGTCCAGCAACCACTTCAGTGCCACCTGGCTGGGCAGCACGCCGTGCTTGCGGGCAATCGCCTGGATCACCGGCTGCGCCGCCGCCTGGCCGCGGGCCAGCGGGGTGTAGGCGGTGAGCAACAGGTCATGGTGGCGGGCGTAGTCGAGCAGCGGTTGCTGCCCGAGCAGCACGTGGTATTCCACCTGAATCGCCGACAACGGCGCACCCAGGGTTTCGACCACCTGGCGCAGCAGCCCCAGCGGGAAGTTGGCCACGCCGATGTGGCGCGTCTTGCCCTCGTCACGCAGCGCTACCAGGGTGTCGATGCTGCGTGCCAGGTCCCAATCCTTGCCGGGCCAGTGAATGTGGAACAGGTCGACCTGCTCGGTGCCCAGGGCGCGCAGGCTGTCTTCCAGCGACTGGCGCATGGCCTTGGGCTCCAGACGGTCCCACCACACCTTGGTGGTGAGGTGAATCTGCTCGCGTGGTACGTCGCTGTCGCGCAGGGCCTGGCCAACAGCCGCTTCGTTTTCGTAGGCAGTTGCGGTGTCGATGTGCCGGTAACCGACGTCAAGCGCTTGGTGCACCGCCTGGGTGCATTCGGTGCCGGTCATCGGCCAGGTGCCCAGGCCGATTGCTGGCAGGTCCAGACCGTTACGGGTGGTGAGCCTTTGCATGTAAATTCCTTGTAGGGTGTGCAGGGTTCGTACTCGATGGTCGATGATCAGCGAGGCCCGGGCCATGCGTTCAAGGCACAAAGTGGTCGATCAGCGAACAGTAATTGCAGCCGGCGTGGACAAGCGGCAAATGAACTTCCTTATGCTGCGGCATCTCTTCTAGAATTCGAGCAGTCGCATCCGCCAGGCCACGCCTGTGCGGCCTTCCCTGGGCGTGGCACGTCGCCGCGCCGTCATCGAGAGAGCCATGAGTTCCAGCACACCGCTGTCCGGCGTCAACCAACCCTTGCGCGGTATCGCGCTGGTGGTGGGGGCGACGTTCCTGTTTGCCAGCCACGATGCCCTGTCCAAATTCCTCGGCGGCATTTACCCGATCGTGATGGTGGTGTGGGCGCGTTATGTCGTGCATACGCTGCTGATGGCCGGCATTTTCCTGCCCAAGTCTGGGCTCAATGTATTGCGCACCCGTCGGCCGGTATTGCAGACCTTGCGGGCCTTGAGCCTGTTGAGCACCAGCCTGCTGTTCACCAGCGGCCTTCAGTATCTGCCGCTGGCTGAGGCGACTGCGGTCAACTTCCTTGCCCCGGTGCTGGTCACCGCGCTGTCTGCTCCGCTGCTCAAAGAGCGGGTGACGGTGGGGCAGTGGGTGGCCGTAGTGCTGGGTTTCATCGGCGTGCTGGTGGTAGTGCACCCGGGTGGGGCGATGTTTACCCCGGCCATTCTGTATCCGTTCGGTTCGGCGTTGGGCTTCTGCTTCTATCAGTTGCTGACGCGCATTCTGGCTGCGCATGACAGCCCGACCACCAGCAATTTCTATGCAGGGCTGTGCAACACCCTGGCAATGAGTGCACTGGTGCCGTTCTTCTGGGAGGTGCCGCGTTGGGACCATGCCCTGCTGATGCTGGCCCTGGGGGGCTTTGGCATGACGGCGCACCTGCTGCTGACCCAGGCCTTCCGCCATGCGGCACCGGCGTTGCTGGCACCGTTCAGCTACTGCCAGATCGTGTTTGCCGGGTTGCTTGGGCTTCTGTTCTATAGCCAGGTGCCGGATACCCTGAGCCTGGTGGGAATTTCGGTGATCTGCCTCAGTGGGCTGGGCGCGGCATGGATGCAGCGCAAGAAGTGAGTGATTACCTACCGGGCCATGAACTGCAGGATGCGTTCGCGTAGCCAGCGCTCGGCCGGGTCGTTGTCCTGGGCGCCGCTCCAGACCATCGACAGTTCGGCCTCGGTGATGTCGAACGGCGCCGGGTCGGCGCGCAGGCTGCCGTCGTCGGCCAGGGCGCAGGCGGCGTAGTCGGGTACTGTGGCGATCAGCTCGGTGTTGCGCAGCAGGGCGCGCAGGCTGCCGAACTGCGGCACTGCCAGCACCACCTTGCGGCAACGGCCGATGCGCGCCAGGTCCAGGTCGATGTTGCCGCTCATGTCGCCGGAGAACGACACCATCACATGCGGGCGCGCGCAGTATTCGTCGAGGGTCAGCGGGCCGGGTCGGTCGTCGGCGCGCAGCACGCGCACGCCGATGTCGCGCAGCTTGCGGCGTTTGGCCGTGGCGGGCAGGTCGGTGGTGTAGCTCACACCTACCGAGATTTCGCCGCTGGCCAGCAGGCCTGGCATCAGCAGGAAGTTGGCCCGGCGCACCACCACACTGATATCCGGGGCCTCTTCGCGCAGGGCCTGCAGCAAGGCCGGGAACAGGCCGAACTCGGCATCGTCCGACAGGCCCAGGCGGAACACATTGCAGCTGCTGGCCGGGTCGAATTCGCGGGCGCGGCTGATGGCGGCGGAAATCACGTCCATCGCTGGCGCCAGTTCGGCAAAAATCTGCAGGGCCCTTGGCGTGGGTTCCATGGCCCGGCCGCTGCGGATCAGCAACGGGTCATCGAACAGCTCGCGCAGGCGGGCGAGGGCGGCGCTGACGGTGGACTGGGTGATGAACAGCTTTTCACCGACGCGGGTCAGGTTGCGTTCGATCATCAAGGCTTCGAACAGCACCAGCAGGTTCATGTCGACGCGGCGCAGGTCGTTGCGGTTCATTGGGCTCAGGTTCCGGAATAGAGGGCTTGGCGGTGTATTGAAGCACGCCGCTGGCCTGCTTGCCTTGTATGAATGTGCCGGCCTCTTCGCGGGTGAACCCGCTCCCACAGGTATTGCACCAGTTTTGAATCCTGTGCCCTACCTGTGGGAGCGGGTTCACCCGCGAAGAGGCCAGCACAAGCAAACCTGACAGAGCCAGCCTATCACCCCCTAACAGCCACTCTATTAGAACTCTGCCCAAGCTCGTCTAGTCTTTCCCGTGGCCCCGTGTAGACCTGATGAGGGGTAGCACGAGCCCCACACGCTCGGCTGAAAGAACACCTGGCATAGACCGGAAATCTGGATAACCGACCCAAAGGTACCCGCAGATGTCGAACGAATCGAAATGCCCGTTCCATCAAACCGCAGGTGGCGGCACCACCAACCGTGACTGGTGGCCTGACCAGCTCAACCTTCGTATTCTTCACCAGCATTCGTCGAAATCCAGCCCCGATCCGGACTTCGATTATGCCAAGGCGTTCAAGAGCCTCGACTTCCAGGCCCTGAAGCAAGACCTGACCGCCTTGATGACCGACTCGCAGGACTGGTGGCCCGCCGACTTCGGCCACTACGGTCCGCTGTTCATCCGCATGGCCTGGCATAGCGCGGGCACCTACCGCATCGGCGATGGCCGCGGTGGCGCGGGCTCTGGCCAGCAACGTTTCGCCCCTCTGAACAGCTGGCCAGACAACGTCAGCCTGGACAAGGCCCGGCGGCTGCTGTGGCCGATCAAGCAGAAATACGGCAACAAGATTTCCTGGGCCGACCTGATCGTGCTCACGGGTAACGTTGCCCTCGAATCCATGGGCTTCAAGACCTTCGGTTTCTCTGGCGGGCGCGCCGATGTATGGGAGCCGGACGAAGATGTGTATTGGGGCTCGGAAAAGGTCTGGCTGGGCGGCGATACCCGCTACGGCAAGGAACAGGTCAAGGCCCAGCCGCCAGGCCAGGGTGACCTGGTGGCCGAGCCGGCCAAGCATGGCGAAGAACAGAATCGCGACCTGTCGGCCGAGCGTAACCTGGAAAACCCGCTGGCCGCGGTGCAGATGGGCCTGATCTACGTGAACCCGGAAGGCCCGGAAGGCAACCCAGACCCGGTAGCGTCGGGCAGGGACATCCGTGAAACCTTTGGCCGCATGGCCATGAACGATGAAGAAACCGTGGCGCTGATCGCCGGCGGCCACGCTTTCGGCAAGACCCACGGCGCCGGCCCCGCCGACAACGTCGGCCCCGAGCCGGAAGCAGCAGGGCTGGAGTTGCAGGGCCTGGGCTGGCCCAACAAGTTTGGTACCGGCAAAGGCGGGGATACCATCACCAGCGGCTTGGAAGTGACCTGGACTTCTACCCCGACCAAGTGGAGCAACGAGTACCTGAACAACCTGTTCAACTTTGAGTGGGAGCTGACCAAAAGCCCGGCCGGTGCGCACCAGTGGCGGCCGAAAGAGGGCAAAGGCGCAGGCACGGTGCCAGATGCCCACGATCCGGGTAAAAAACACGCACCGTCGATGCTTACCTCCGACCTGGCGCTGCGCTTCGACCCGATCTACGAGCCGATCGCCCGTCGCTTCAAGGACAACCCTGACCAGCTGGCGGATGCCTTCGCCCGTGCCTGGTACAAACTCATCCACCGCGACATGGGCCCGCTGGCGCGCTACCTGGGCCCGGAAATGCCCAATGAAGAGTTGCTGTGGCAGGACCCGTTGCCCAAGGCAGATCCAGGCACGATCAGCGAGCAAGACATCGCAGATCTCAAAACCAAGATCCTGGCTTCGGGCTTGAGCGTGGGTGAGCTGGTCTCCACCGCGTGGGCATCCGCGTCGACCTTCCGTGGCTCCGACAAGCGCGGTGGGGCCAATGGCGCCCGCGTGCGCCTGGCACCGCAGAAGGACTGGGCTGCAAACCAGGGCGTAGATAAGGTGCTGGCGGCGCTGGAAAAGATCCAGGGCGAGTTCAACAACGGCGGCAAGAAGGTTTCTCTGGCCGACCTGATCGTGCTGGCCGGTACCGCAGCTGTTGAGAAAGCCGCCAAGGATGCCGGTTACACGGGCAGCGTGGGGTTCCGCCCGGGCCGCGTCGATGCGTCTCAGGCGCAGACCGATGTCGAGTCGTTTGCCGTGCTGGAGCCGTTGGCCGATGGCTTCCGCAACTTCACCAAGGCCCGCTATAGCGTCAAGGCTGAGAAGCTGCTGCTGGACAAGGCCCAGTTGCTGACGCTGACGGCGCCGGAGCTGACCGTGCTGATTGGCGGCCTGCGCGTGCTGGGCGCCAACCATGGCGGCAGCAAGCAGGGCGTGTTCACCGACAAGCCCGGCACCCTGAGCAACGACTTCTTCCGCAACCTGCTGGATATGGGCGTGGAATGGAAGCCGACCTCGGCGGACAACGAAGCCTTCGAAGGCCGCGACCGCAAGACCGGGCAGGTGAAGTGGAGTGGTAGCCGGGTTGACCTGGTGTTCGGTTCGCATGCCCAGTTGCGGGCGTTGAGCGAGGTGTATGGCAGCAGTGATGGGGGTGACAAGTTTGTGCGGGACTTTGTCGCAGCCTGGCAGAAGGTCATGGAGCTGGATCGTTTTGATTTGAAATAGCGTTGCCTGGCTGGGGGCGCTTCGCGCCCCTTTCGCGACACAAGGCCGCTCCTACAGGTCCTGCGTAGTCTTCCTGGCTAGCGCCGTACCTGTAGGAGCGGCCTTGTGTCGCGATAGGGCTGCAAAGCAGCCCCAGGGGCACGGGTGATCCCGCCAATTCCAGGTCGGATAGATACAAAAGCGTCCTCGTCGGTTCTGTTGCAATGCTTCTCAGGCGGCCGGCCTGAACAGCGTGCTCACAACGACAAGGAACCCCGACCATGCAAATGCCCAAGACCCTGAAAATCCGCAATGGCGACAAGGTGCAGCCGACCTTTTCGGTGCAGGAATATGCAGCCCGCCACGCCCGGCTGCGGGCCTACATGGCCGAGCAGGACATCGAGGCGGCGATCTTCACTTCGTACCACAACGTCAACTACTACAGCGACTTCCTGTACTGCTCGTTCGGCCGCCCGTATGCGCTGGTGATCACCCAGGACAAGGTTGTCTCGATCAGCGCCAACATCGATGGCGGGCAGCCCTGGCGGCGTACGGTCGGCACTGACAACATCGTCTACACCGACTGGCAACGCGACAACTACTTCGTTGCCATCCAGCAGGCGCTGCCGCTGGCCTCGCGCATCGGCGTCGAACACGATCACCTCAACCTGCAGAACCATGCCAAGTTGGCCGCCTGCTACCCCAAAGCCGAGTTGCTGGACATTGGCGCGCCTTGCATGCGCATGCGCATGATCAAATCGGCCGAGGAACAGGCGCTGATCCGCCACGGTGCGCAGGTGGCCGACATCGGCGGTGCGGCGGTGGTAGAGGCGCTGCGCGAACAGGTGCCTGAGTATGAGGTGGCGCTGCATGCCACCCAGGCGATGGTCCGCGAAATTGCCAGGCGCTTCCCCGATGCGGAGCTGATGGACACCTGGACCTGGTTCCAGTCCGGGCTCAACACCGATGGCGCGCATAACCCGGTAACCAGCCGCCGCGTGGGCAAGGGTGAAATCCTCAGCCTCAACTGCTTCCCGATGATCGCCGGCTACTACACCGCGCTGGAGCGCACGCTGTTCCTCGACCACTGCCCGGATGAGTACCTGCGCCTGTGGCAGGCCAACGTTGAAGTGCACGAGGCCGGGTTGAAACTGGTACGCCCGGGCATGCGCTGCAGCGACATCGCCCGTGAACTGAACGAAATCTTCCTGCGCCACGACCTGCTGCAGTACCGCACCTTCGGTTATGGGCATTCGTTCGGCACCTTGAGCCACTACTACGGCCGCGAAGCGGGGCTGGAGCTGCGCGAAGACATCGACACGGTGCTGGAGCCTGGCATGGTGGTGTCGATCGAACCGATGATCATGCTGCCCGAAGGGCGGCCGGGGGCGGGCGGGTATCGCGAGCATGACATTCTGATCGTCAACGACAACGGTGCCGAGAACATTACCAAGTTCCCGTATGGGCCGGAGCACAACATCATTTGCAAATAAGCATCGGCGCCGCCTCTTCGCGGGTTCACCCGCGAAGAGGCCAGCCTGGACAATAAAAAAATCACTGTATGACCACCAGACCCTGCCTCCAATTAAAAGAATCAGAGGGTACCCGTCATGTCCAGCACCACACTTGACTCATCCGCCGTCGCCGGTCCCGCACACAACGCCGAACGCCAGGCCCTGCGCAAGGCCGCCTGGGCCAGTTTCATGGGTAACTTCGTCGAGTGGTTCGACTATGCCGCCTACGGCTACCTGGCCACCATCATCGCCGCCACCTTCTTCCCGCAAACCGACAAGACCACTGGCTTGCTGGCAACCTTCGCCGTGTTTGCCCTGTCGTTCCTGGTACGCCCGCTAGGCGGCATCGTCTGGGGGCACTTTGGCGACCGCCATGGCCGGCGCAACGCACTGTCGTGGTCGATCCTGATCATGTCGGTAGCCACCTTCTGCATCGGCCTGTTGCCTGGGTATGCGCAAATCGGTTTGTGGGCGCCGGCGCTGCTGTTGCTGATCCGCCTGGTGCAGGGTTTTTCTGCCTCGGGCGAGTACGCCGGTGCTGCGGCGTTCCTGGCCGAATACGCGCCGCCCGGCCGTCGTGGCCTGTACACCAGCATCGTGCCGGCCAGCACGGCAGCGGGGTTGCTGTTTGGTGCGGCGTTTGTGGCGGTGTTGCACGAACTGCTCAGCAGCGAAGCCCTGCATGAATGGGGCTGGCGCCTGCCGTTCCTGCTGGCGGCGCCGTTCGGCCTGGTGGGGCGCTATATCCGCATGAGCCTGCAGGACACGCCCAAGTTTCTGGAGATGGAGCAGCGCCTGGAACACAAGGCCGGCATGGCCCCGACGCCGTTGCGCGAACTGATGGGCCAACACCGGCGCAGCCTGGCCATCGGCATTGGCGTTACCTGTCTGAACGCGGTGGCGTTCTACCTGCTGCTCAGCTACATGCCGACCTACCTGTCCAATGAAATGGGCATGAGCGAGCGGGATTCGTTCATTGCCTCGACAGTATCGCTGGCTACCTATATTGGCTTGATCTTCCTGATGGGGCGGCTGTCCGACCGGTTTGGCCGCAAGACCATGCTGGTGGTGGCTTCGCTGTTGTTCCTGGGGCTGACCGTACCGTTGTTCCGCCTGCTTGACGGGCAGCCGCTGCTGGTCATCCTGGCGATCCAGATTTGCTTTGGGGCGATACTGGCAATGAACGACGGAACCTTGCCGTGCCTGCTGGCCGAGATTTTCCCGACCCGGGTGCGCTTCAGTGGGTTTGCCCTGAGCTTCAATGTGGCCAATGCCCTGTTTGGCGGGACTGCACCGTTCATTGCCACCTGGCTGATTCAGGTGACTGGCAGCAAGCTGGCGCCGGCGGGGTATTTGCTGGCGGCAGCACTGGTGGCACTGGTGGCCATGCTGATGTGCCGAGAAACGGCGCACTCGGCCCTGGAAGATTGAAAAGCCTGCACTGGCCCCTTCGCGGGTGAACCCGCTCCCACAGGGGCCTCACAGGCCTGAGCATTGTGCGATCCCTGTGGGAGCGGGTTTACCCGCGAAGAGGCCGGCAATACTATGGCAATATCTGGATCAGTGCAGAGAGGCCTGCCGCCGTTCCCCCAGCGGCGACAAGCCAAAGAACCGGCTGTAACTCTTGGAAAAATGCGCCGGCGAACTGAACCCGCAGGCCAGCGCCACCTCGCGCACCTGCACATCGCTGCGCAGCAGCAACTCCCGCGCCCGCGACAGCCGCAGCTCCAGGTAATACTGGCTGGGCGTGCGCTGCAGGTACTTGTGGAACAGCCGCTCCAGTTGGCGCACGGTCACCTCGTTGAGGCTGGCCAGTTCTTCCAGCCCCAGTGGTTCTTCCAGATTGGCCTCCATGATTGCCACCACCTGGCTCAGCTTGGGTTGGGCGCTGCCAAGCAGGGTGCGCAGCGGTACCCGCTGGCGATCGCGCTCGCCCCGTACCCGGTCGCACAGCAACAGCTCGGCCGCCTTGGCCGCAATGCCCTGGCCGCCGGGTTCGCGGGCCACCAGTTGCAGCATCATGTCCATGGCTGCCACACCGCCCGAGCAGGTATAACGGTCGCGGTCCAGTTCGAACAGCTGGCTGGAAATGACAATGCCGGGGAAGTGCGCCTGCAGGGTTGGCAGGTCTTCCCAATGAATGGTGCAGCGGTAGCCTTTGAGCAGTTCGGCCTTGGCTAGCAGGTAGCTACCGGTGCAAATACCGCCCAAGGGCAGGTGCTGGCGGGCCAGCTTGCGCAACCAGTCGATCAGCGGGCGGCTGCTACGGCCACGGTCGATCGGGTTGGCGCCGACCACCAGCAGCGCATCCAGCTCTGGGGCGTTGGCGATGCTGTAGTCGGGCAGTACGCGCATGCCGTTACTGGCGACCACGGGTGCATCGGCCGCGGCAATCAGCACGCTGCGAAACAGTGGCGTGCGCGCGGCCAGGTTGGCCATGCGCAGTGTTTCCACCGCCGACGCCAGGCCGATGGTGGTGAAGTTGGGCAAAATCAGAAAGCCGAAGGTCTTTACGGAACAACTCTTTACAATAGACGGCGACAGGTTTGTAGAAGCGGGGTGGACCATTGCGCTGTTCCTGTGCAAGCTGAGGCAGAGTTCGTCAGGGGCAGAGAGAAATACAGCCTCGCGTGGTTCTTGTTGTTATAGGTCGTTGCCGGGTCGATCTTACACCCCCGGCGCACCGGCCAGGAATGGCCCCGCCGGCTGGCAGGGCCGACAGTGATTGCACAGAGAAGGTGAACGTTCGTGAACCCCGAATCCATGCTGGCGGCATTGCCAGGCTACGCCATATCGCCCGAGTCGATCCAGGTGCTGCCCAATGCCAAGGCATACCGCGCCTGCCTGCTCGAACGCATCCGCGCCGCAACACGGCGCATCGTCATCGTCGCGCTGTACCTGCAGGAAGACGAGGCCGGCCAGGAAGTGCTGGATGCCTTGTACCAGGCCAAGGCCGAGCGGCCAGGCCTGGAAATCACCATCGTGGTCGACTGGTTTCGTGCCCGCCGTGGTCTGTTGGGGGGCGGGCGCCAGCCGGGTAACGCCGCCTGGTATCAGGCCCAGCGCCAGTTGCGCGGGCTGGATATCGTCATTCACGGGGTGCCGGTGCAAACCCGCGAGCTGTTCGGCGTGTTGCACCTCAAGGGCAGCATCATCGACGACTGCGTGATCTACACCGGCGCCAGCCTGAACAACGTCTACCTGCACCGCTTTGACCGTTATCGCCTGGACCGCTACCACCTGTTCCAGTCGCCGGGGCTGGCCGACGCCATGGTCGACCTGGTGCGGCGCCTGCTGCACCACACCGCCACCCCGCGCCTCGACTTGCCTGCACCACCCGCCACCCGTAACCTGCGCGGCGACATCCGGCGCTTGCGTGCGCGCTTGCGGCGCATGGCCTACGAGGCACCAGCCAGCGTGGCAGGGCAGGGGTTGCGGGTGATTCCGCTGCTGGGCGTGGGCCGTGGCAACCCGTTGAACCGGGCAATGTGCGCCCTGTTGGCGGCGGCGCGCACGCAACTCATCATCAGTACGCCGTATTTCAACCCGCCGCGGATGGTTATGCGCGAGCTTGACCATGCGCTGGAGCGGGGGGTGCACGTTGAGCTGATCGTCGGTGACCGCACGGCCAACGACTTCTACATCGCCCCGGGTGAGCCGTTCAGTGCCAGTGGCGCCTTGCCTTATCTGTACGAAGACAACCTGCGTGCTTTTGCCCGACGCCGCCATGCGGCGATTGCCAGCGGCCAGCTACAAGTGCGGATCTGGAACGATCCCGGGCATACCTTCCATGCCAAGGGCGTGTGGGTCGACCAACGCTATTCGCTGCTGACCGGGAACAACCTGAACCCGCGCGGGTTCAACCTGGACCTGGAAAACGGCCTGCTGATCGATGACCCGCAAGGGCAATGGCTGGAACCACGGGAAGCGGAGCTGACCGAGCTACGCCGGCATGCGCCGAAGATTGCCTCGGCAGAGGCGTTGGGGGTGAAGGCCGAACACCCCAAGGAAGTCCGCAAGTTTCTGCGGCGGTTGCGTTTTAGCCGGTTGGAGCCTTTGATCAAGCGGGTGCTCTGATGATTTGCCGGGTGCGCTTTTTGTAGGAGCGCCCCGGCAACGCCGCTCCTACAGAGACCGTGCCGGTTCGGGCGCTGTGGCTATCTCGGCTTTCTTCTTGCTTTGCGGCTTGAGCCGCGACACGGCAAACAGCACCACCGCCAGCCCGATGACCTGGTAGAGCGAAATCTCTTCACTCAAAAGTGCCCATGATGCCAACACCGTCAGCACCGGCCCCAGGTTGCCCACCGCCGCAGTGTGAGTCGGGCCGAGCCGCTGGATTGCCAGCGCCACCCAGTAGATCGGCAATACCGTGGAGAACACCGCCATCAACCCGGCATTGGCCCACACCGCGCCCGGCAACTGCCACAGCTGCCCGACCGGTGCCACCAGCAGGTAATGCGCCAGCACCATCAGCGAGGACGCCGTGCCGCATAGCCCGGCCAGGCGCATCGAGCCCATGCGCTTGAGCATCATCCCGGTGCCGGAGTAATACAGCGCGTAGGTCACCGCACTGGCGAACACCCACAGCGAGCCCAGCACCACCCGTTGGCCAACCCCGGCGACACTGACGTCGTGGACGAAGGCGATGCCCAGCCCCAGGTAGCACAGGCCCATGGCCGACAAGGTGCGCAGGCTTGGCCGTTCACGCAGGGCGATGGCCTGGAACACCAGCACCAGCGTCGGGTAGGTGAACAGGATCAGCCGCTCGAGCCCGGCGCTGATGTACTGCAAACCATAAAAGTCGAACAGGCTGGCCAGGTAATAACCCAGCAGCCCGAGCAAGCACACACGCAAACCGTCGCCCAGTTTGAGCGGGGCGCTGCCTTGGCTACGGCTGGCCCATACCAGCCAGGCGAACAACGGCAGCGCCAGCCCCATGCGCATCGCCAGCAGGCTGATGGCGTCCACCGGCCCGGCAGCGTATGCGAGCTTGACGAAAATCGCCTTGAAGCTGAAGCCCAGGGCGGCCAGCACGGCGTACAAGGCGCCGCTCTGCATCTGGCGTTGGATCAGGCTGCGTAATGCGTTCATGGAGTACCCGAGGCAGAAGAATGTCAGGGCTTATTCTGAACAGAAGGCGGCTAAGCTAGAATCGCTTTTAATCGAACAGGGTGTTCGCTTTTGGAGAAGCCATGCCATTCGACCTAACTGACCTGCGCCTGCTGCTGGCCATCGCTGCCACAGGCAGCCTGAGCAAGGCGGCTGCCACCTTTCCGGTGGCCGTATCGGCGGCCAGTAATCGCCTGCGCCTGCTGGAAGAGCGCTGCGGGCTGGCGCTGTTCATCCGTAATGCCGGTGGCATGCAGCTGACGCCATCCGGGCGGTTGGTGCTCGAGGGCGCGCGGACCGTCCTCGCTGAGGCGCAAAAGCTGCAGGGCACCTTGAAAGAGCTGTCTGGTGAGCACCGCATCACCTTGCGCCTGGCGGCTTCCACCGTGACCAACAGCACATTGCTGCCCGCCGTGTTGGGGCCGTTCCTGGCGGACTACCCGGAGGTCGACCTGCAACTGGTCGAGCACAAGAGCGTGGATGTGCTGCGGGTAGTGGTGGCCAACGAGTGCGAGATCGGTGTGTATGACGGCATCCTGAACAGTGAGGGCGTGGTATCGCTGCCGTTTCGCACCGAGCGCCTGGTGATGCTGGTGCCTGCCGGTCATCCGCTGGCCGGGCGCGAGCAGCTACGCTTGGTCGACGCCTTGGGCTTTGCGTTCATCTGCCTCCCGGGTGAACGGCCGATGCAGCGCTTTGTCGAGGAAATGGCGATGAAGCTGGCCATGCCCCTGAAGGTACGGGTGCGTGCACCGAGTTTCGAGGCGATTGCCCAGTTGGTGGCACAACGTGCAGGGGTGGCAATGCTGCCCGAAACAGCGGCCCTTCGCGCCGAACAGGAGCTGCCGGTGCGCAGGGTGGCCCTGGCCGAAAGCTGGGCCACCCTGGAGCTTCGCCTGTGCTTCCGTGACTGGGAGCAACTGAGCTCGCATGGGCGGCAACTGGTGAGTTTTCTTTCCGGGCTTGAGGCGGGCGAGACCACCGCGATTTCTGTAGTGAACACGGCCTCTTGATGGCAAAATGATATTGCCACCAGGCGTTCATCGACAGGGCTGGGCTATCATTTGCAGTCAACCGTGCAAGGCCCCTCTGAAAAGTCATCACGAGCGCATACAATCGGGCCTTTTCCTCGTTAACCAGATAGGCCAATGCGTATATGGCGCTAGATCCACCCACGATGCTGACCATCTCGGTTGCCCTGGCAGCGGCGGCTGCCCTGTACCTGGCGATTGAGTGGCGCAGTGTCCGCGAAACCTCACTGCTGTTCTGGAGTGCCGGTTTTGCCACTATTACTGTCGGTTGTATCCTGGCCTTGTTGCGCGGGGTCGGGTTGTTGTTCATCGGCATCTGGTTCGCCAACGGTTTGCTGGTGGTAGCGCACTGGTTTTTCCTGATGGGCGTACTGCGCTTCACCCAGGACCGCTTGTCGCGGGCCTGGCTGATCATTGTGGTGGTCTGGTTCGCCTTGCTGTTGTTGCCCGTAGGGCCGCAGTGGTCGAAGGTGATGCTGATGGTCAACTCGTTGCTGGTGGCGGCATTGACGCTGAAGGCCAGCTTGCTGTTGCGGCCCCACGGCAAGTCGCTGAGTGTCGGGGCCGTGCAGCTGCGTTATGTACTGCTGATTCACGGGCTGTTCTATGTGGCCAAGGCGGTCATTGCGATCACGCCGGGAACGTTGATTGACCTGGCCACCTTTGGCGGGCTGATCATTCAGATTTCCCTGGTCGAGGGGGCGATGGCGATCATGCTGATTGCCTTGTCGATGACCGGCACTGTGCGCTATCGGCGCGAGGAGCGGATTGCCCGGCTGGCGGCCCGCGACCCGTTGACCGCGCTGTACAACCGGCGCGCGCTGGAGGTGCGGGCGGGGCATTTCTTCAAGGACGTTAGCCCGGCGCAGCCCGGGGCGTTGCTGCTGATCGACATCGACAACTTCAAGCTGGTGAACGACCTGCATGGGCACATTGCCGGGGACCGGTTGCTGATTGCCTTGAGCGAGATGATTCGCACGGTGCTACCCGAGCGCGCGCTGGCCGCGCGTTTGGGCGGCGATGAGTTCGTGATCTTGTTGAGCGGGGCGAGTAGCGAGCGGGTCATGGAGCTGGGTGGGGTGTTGCGTGAGCAATTTCAGCAGTATGCCAGCAAGACCGTGCCTACGCCGCACGCGGTTACCTTGAGCATCGGCGTGAACCTGTTCGAGCAGCCGCCGGCGAGCCTGGCGGCGTTGATCGAGCAGGGGGATGTGGCCTTGTACCAGTCCAAACGCAGTGGGCGCGACAGTATCCGGTTTGTGGAGCGTCCGATGGCTGACATTAACCACTAGGCTGCTTTTTGCTTTTGCTTTTGCTTTTGCTTTTGCTTTTGCTTTTGCTTCTAAGTGCGCGGTAGTTCAGGCGACGCAGATTGCGACTTCAGGAGGCCGAGCGCAGGGCTTGCGAAGGGAGGTGACGGGCATGCATGCCCGTCAAGCGCTGGGCCCCAGGATGGGGCCTGCAGCGCGGTCCTCCCGGGAGCAAGCCCGGAGCGAGGGGACCCCGGAGCGTAGCGCAGGGGCCGGATGATGGGAGCGGACGGCTTTGGTTACTTTGGCCAAGACCAAAGTAACCCGCCGGAAGGGCGGAAAGGTGACTCAGCGCCACCTGCGCGAACGAATGTCTGCTCGGTGTGAATGCCCGCACCAAAAAAGCTAAAAGCTAAAAGCTAAAAGCTAAAAGCTAAAAGCTAAAAGCTAAAAGCTAAA
>NZ_JBEGGO010000031.1:0-16851 GCF_052112345.1 Pseudomonas sp. SAS7
AGGCCCCATCCTGGGGCCCAGCGCTTGACGGGCATCCATGCCCGTCACCTCCCTTCGCAAGGCCTGCGTTCGGCCTCCTGAAGTCGCGAAGATCAAGATCAAGATCAAGATCAAGATCAAGATCAAGATCAAGATCAAGATCAAGATCAAGATCAAGATCAGGATCAAGATCAACAGCCGCTGGGGCGGGTGGGGGCGCGGTTGGAATTACAGTTTACTGCAGGCACAGAAGCGCAGCCGCAGTGCCGACCGGCGGATTGTAAGCACTGGAAGCAAATTTGCACCCGATTGCAGTTGCTCCACGCGACGTGGCGCCTTAGACTGCCGCCCCCTGTAAAAGAGTGCCGGTTGGCGCTTGAAAATTTCCGCTGCCGATGCCAAGGCGTCGGCGGCACCCGAATCGCCCCAATGCACATTTTTTCATAGAGAAATCGATGACCAAGGAACAGTTGCTGGCCATGTCGGCCGATGACTACATGAACGCTGACCAGCTGGCTTTCTTCACTGGCCTGCTGCAGTCGATGAAAGTCGAAACCCATGAACGCATCGAGCTCAGCCGTGCCACCATCGAAGGCCTGGACACTCCGTCGGACCCTGCCGATGTGGCGTCGGTCGAAGAAGAGCGTAGCTGGCTGGTCAATGCCATCGACCGCGACCAGCGCCTGCTGCCTCAGCTGGAAATGGCGCTGGACCGTATCTCCGACGAGAGCTTCGGCTGGTGCGACGACAGCGGTGAGCCAATCGGCCTGAAGCGCCTGCTGATCAGCCCGACCACCAAGTACTGCATCGAAGCGCAAGAGCGCCACGAGCAGCTCGACCGCCACCAGCGCCAGGTATAAACCCGCGCGCGGTGCCAAGCCTCACGGAGCAATCCCTGAGGCTTTTTGCGTTTTTTGCCGATACCGGTTTTGTTGTCCCGAACGTAACAGTGCTGTACCGCGAAGCGCTGTTTTCTCCCGGCGGGCAGGCGTATCATAACGCTATCGTTAGGGTGCTAACTAAGTGCCGGAGGGCATGATGAATAGCCGGGTCGATGTAGCTGTGATGATAGGTTCGGGTGTGCCAGCCACCTTGCAGGCGCTGGGCAAACGCATCTGCTGGGTGGTGCTGGTCAATGGCGAGCGTCGGGGCACGGCCTTCGCCACGCGTGAAGAGGCACTTGAGTGCCAAGCTGCCTGGCAGCAGCAACTGAAGAAAGGCCTGGCTGCCTGAAATTGTTTATTGCCTCTCGACGGGTTTCGGTGTTTTCGGGCATATTTGTCCTACAGTAATGCGCACATGGATGCCAGGGCTTGTCTACTTGCAGGCTCACCCCCATGGTTGCGTTTTCTGGTAAGTGATCTCAGGCATCACGCTTCCCAAGCCGGGAATGAGCCAAACGCCTTCGTTTGAGGGCGAATCTGGCAAACCAGAGTAAAGATTCCTGCACGCTGCATCGTCAGCGGGCACAGACATTTCGCATATCGCTTTATTACTCTTTTCGCCTATCGATAAGAAATGGCCGTGCCTCCCCGAGCTTGGGAGAGGGCGGGTTGTAACCGGTTGAGGATTACTTCATTGGCAGTCAGCACACTTGATACCCATGCGTTGTTCGCCCTGGGCGACTTGCGCGGTAAATTGGCCCAGCTGTTCCAGGGCCGCTTTATCTACGTTACCGAACAAACCCCCGAAGGCCTTTACATGGCCGAAATCGACACCGAAGAAGCATTGGTGGTCGATGACAAGCAGCGTCTTGAATTGAAAGTAGGCGACCACTTCCGCGCTGCGGTGTTGCCCAGCCGTGAAGGTGGCAAGCTGGAAATGCGCTTTCGCGAAATCAAACTGAATGTGTATGGCGTGGGCGATTATGCCTTCGTGTCGGTACCCGAAGGTGAGGGCATCGTGTTGCGTGAGGGGCATGGCGTGATGCTGGTTTTCGCCGCGCAACAGCAGGTTCAGGAAGGCTTGGGCAAATTGCTCAAGGCAGTGACCGGCAAGGTCGCCAAATGGCGCAAAGGCGAGTTGACCACCTTCAAGGCCAGTGAATGACCGACAGTGACGATGCGCCTGCCACGCGTGTCGAGTTTCATCGACAGCACCAGGCAGATGCCGTGGCCGAGGCCGAACGTTTGCTGGCCAGGCGTGGGGAGTTGCAGGGCGCCTGGTTGCACTGGGTAGCGGGTGAGTTGTACCTGCTCGGCCCGCCCCCTTATGCCGCCATGGTACGGCGGGAGCTACAGCGGCTCAGCCAAGGGTGAGGCGGCGCCCCTTCAGTTGCCCCGGTCGCGGCCGCTGCTGACTTCTTCAGGCACTGGCTCTTTAGACATGCGCTTGCGAAACAATGCCGCCCGGGCCAGCAGCAGTGTGGTCACCGGCACGGTGATCGACAGCAGGATGGGAATCAGCCAGGCGTGCAGTACCGGTGCTTCCTTGAGCCACGAGAAGTAGATGATCGAGGCCAGCGCAACGCACCAGGCGCCAATGGTTGATGCCAGCGCCGGTGGGTGCATGCGCTGGAAGTAATCCTTCAGGCGCACCAGGCCTATCGCACCGACCAGGGCGAACAGGCTGCCAGTCAGTAGCAGTGTGGCGGTGACCACTTCCAGCCAGAAGGGCAGTACCAGGGTTTCGGTCATTCGATCACCTCACCGCGCAGCAGAAACTTCGCCAGGGCAAACGAACCGACGAAGCCGAACAGCGCAATCAGCAGGGCACCTTCGAAGTAGGTGTCACTGGCATAACGGATACCCAGCACCAGCATGGTCAGCATGGCCAGGATGTACAGGTAGTCCAGCGCCAGCACCCGGTCCTGGGCGGACGGGCCGCGGAACAGCCGGATCAGCGCCAGGCCCATGGCCAGGGCGAAGATGAACAGGCTGGCGAGGACAGCATTGGCGAGCAGGCCTGTCATTGGAATATCTCCATCAGCGGGCGTTCATAGGTGTCCTTGAAGTGCTGGATAAAGGCCGCCTCATCCTCCAGGTCGAACACATGCAGCAGCAATACGCTGCGGTCCAGCGCCAGCTCGGACCAGACCGTGCCGGGCACTACCGTGGTGATCATCGACAGTGCCGCCAGCCCATGCGCATCGTGCAGGGCCAGCGGAATGTGCACGAACGCCGAGCGCGGTGGTTGCTTGCCAGCACGGAGCACGCCACGGGCAACCAGCAGGTTGGACATGATCACATCGATGCCTACCCGGCCTATCAGCCGGGCGATGACCATTGGTCGACGCACGTGGGCATGCTGTGGGCGCAGTGGCGCCATCAGGAGGGGCGCCAGCACGCCAAGTGCGGCGCCCAGCAGCAGGTTGCCGGGGCTGACCGAGAGGTTCAGCAGCAGCCACAGGCCGAACAGCGAAACCGAGAGCAGCGGGGCGGGGAACAGTCGGTTCATGGCTGCACCTGTACGTCGAGCGAGGTGGGGCCTGGAATCGGCCGGGCGGCCATTACGGCTTCGATATAGGCGTCGGGAGTCTGCAGGCTGGCGGCGGTGTCCTGGGTGTAGCGCAGCAACGGCTCGGCCTTGAGGCTGAGGATGATGCACAGGCCGAGCAGGATGACGATGGGCAGGCACTCATAGCGGCGCAGCACTGGCGACGGGCGCTCCTCGGGTTTCCAGAAACGCTGGATACCGACGCGGCCGAAGGCGATCAGCGAGGCCATGCCGGACAGGATCAACAGCGCCACCAGGGCCCAGCCCGCCGCACTCAGCGGCTGCTCGGCCGGCACGCCCAGACCCAGCGGGTTGAACAGCGCGCTGATCAGGTTGAGCTTGCCGACGAAGCCTGACAACGGCGGCATGCCGATGATCAGCAAGGCGCAGGCGATGAAACTGAGGCCGAGGAAGGCCATGGTCCACGGGATGATCTGGCCGATCACCACCTTCTGCTCGTCGTCGAGGTTGATGCCCTTGGGCGGGTGCAACGACTCCAGCGGTGGCGGCATGGCGTCTTCTTCTTCGTCCAGCGGCACTTCATTGGCCGAGCGCGAGCGTTCGACCAGTTCGGCGAGCAGGAACAGCGCGCACAGCGCCAGGGTTGAGTTGACAAGGTAGAACAGCGCTGCGCCAGTCAGGGCCGACTGGGCAAAGCCGACGGCGCCGAGCAGGGTGCCGGCCGAGACCAGAATGCTGAGTGCCGCCATGCGCTCCAGGCGCTGTGCGGCCAGGATCGACACTGCTGCCACCGCCAGGGTGACAAGGCCACCGTACACCAGCCACTCACCACCGAAATGCGCCGAAGCGCCGGCCTGCCCGGAGAACAGCAGGGTCCACAGGCGCAGCAGGGCGTACAGGCCGACCTTGGTCATGATGGCGAACAACGCAGCTACCGGCGCGCTGGCCGAGGAGTAGGCCGGCACCAGCCAGAAGTTCAGCGGCCAGATACCGGCCTTGACCAGGAAGGCCATGGCCAGGATTGCCGCACCGGCATGCAGCAGGCCACGGTCGGCCTCCGGTACCAGTGGGATCTTCAGCGCCAGGTCGGCCATGTTCAGGGTGCCGGTTACCCCATACAGCATTGCCGCGCCGATCAGGAACAGCGACGAGGCGAACAGGTTGATGGCGATGTAGTGCAGGCCGGCACGTACCCGAGCACGCCCCGAACCATGCAGCAGCAAGCCATAGGAAGCTGCCAGCAGCACCTCGAAGAACACGAACAGGTTGAACAGGTCGGCGGTGAGAAAGGCGCCGTACAGGCCCATCAGCTGAATCTGGAACAGCGCATGGAAGCTGGCCCCGGCACCGTCCCAGCGGGCGCGGGCAAACAACAGGGCGCTGAAGCCGATGATCCCGGTGAGGGTCAGCAGCAGTGCCGACAGGTGGTCCACCACCAGGACGATCCCGAACGGTGCAGGCCAGTTGCCCGGCAGGTAGACGCCGATCGACTCCGCCTGGCCCTGGGTACGCACCCACAGCAGCAGGCTGACCGCGACGGCCAGGCCGGCGAAGGTCGACAGCAGGTTGAGGCGGGCCTTGATACGCCGGTGTTTCTCCCCCAGCAACAACATCACGGCTGCCGTTACCAGTGGCAGTAGAATGGGCGCGACAATCAGTTGGCTCATGCCATTCATTCGTCACGCTCCCGGCCATCCACGTGGTCGGTGCCGGTCAGGCCGCGCGAGGCCAGCAACACCACCAGGAACAGCGCCGTCATGGCAAAGCTGATGACGATGGCCGTAAGTACCAAGGCCTGCGGCAACGGGTCGGTATAGTGCAGCAGGTCCTGGGTGACGCCATCCTTGATGATCGGTTCCTTGCCGATGAACAGGCTGCCCATGCTGAAGATGAACAGGTTCACGCCGTACGACAGCAGGCACAGGCCCATGATCACCTGGTAGGTCCGCGGGCGCAGGATCAGCCACACCCCCGAGGCGGCCAGCACGCCGATGGCGACTGCAATGACTTCTTCCATCAGGCGGCTCCTGCTTGGCTGGTTTTCGATGAATTGCCCGGGCGGTAGGCGCGCACCGACTGGTGCGCCAGGGCAGTGAGGATCAGCAGGGTCGAGCCGACCACCACGGTGTACACGCCAACATCGAAGAACAGCGCGCTGGCCACATGCACATCACCGAGCAACGGCAGGTGCAAGTGGGCGGTATGGGTGGTCAGGAACGGGTAGCCCAGCAGCATGGCACCGACCCCTGTCAGGGTGGCGCACAGCAACCCGGTGCCCATCCAGCGCAGTGGGCGCAGGCTCATTTGCGCCTCTACCCACTGGGTGCCAGCCACCATGTACTGCAGGATGAACGCCACCGACATCACCAGGCCGGCGACGAAGCCGCCACCTGGCTGGTTGTGGCCACGCATGAACAGGTACATCGACACCAGCAGGGCGATGGGCAGCAGCAGGCGCACCAGCACCGCAGGTACCATCATGAAGCCCAGGGCCGTATCGGTGGCATGCCGCGGGTTGATCAGGTCGGTGACCACATCAGGCGCGAGCTGGCGTTGTTGCGCCGGCAACTGCATGCTTTCTTTCGGCGGGCGGAAGCGCCGCAGCAGGGCGAACACGGTCAGCGCCACGGCCACCAGCACGGTGATTTCACCGAGGGTATCGAAGCCACGGAAGTCGACCAGCATGACATTCACCACATTGGTGCCGCCGCCTTGGGGCAGCGCCCGGCTCAGGTAGAACGAGGAAATGTCGTTGGGGGTCGGCCGGGTCAGCATGGCGTAGGACAGCAGGGCCATACCCCCGCCTACCAGCACCGCCAGCAGCAGGTCGCGCAGGCGGCGCATGCGCGCGCGTTCCAGGCTGCCCGGTAGCGGCGATACGCCTTCGATACGCCGTGGCAGCCAGCGCAGGCCCAGCAGGATCAGCACCGTGGTGACCACTTCCACCACCAGCTGGGTCAGGGCCAGGTCGGGTGCGGAGAACCAGACAAAGGTGATGCAGGTCATCAGGCCGCAGACACTGACCATGATCAGTGCCGCGAGGCGGTGGTACTTGGCCTGGTAGGCGGCGCCGATGGCGCAGGCAATGGCGATCAGCCACAGCGCGACGAACACGCCCGAACCCGGAATCTTGGGCCGGTCGCCCCAGCTGAGCCCGCTGTAGAGCATGGGCGTGAGGCCGGCGAGGAAGGCGGCGAGCACCAGCATGAACAGTTGTGACTGGAGGCGGCGGGTGGTGAACAGGCGCTCGACGTGCCGGGCCAGCAACATCAGGTGCACCTGGCCGTGCTCGAACAGGCGTTTGCCATTGAAACGTTCGATCACCGGTGGGTACGGGAAGCGGCCCAGGCGCAGTTGTTTGCGCAGTAGCAGGTACAGCACGATGCCGCCGCTCATGGCCACCAGGCTCATGATCAGGGGCGCGTTCCAGCCATGCCAGATGGCCAGGCTGTACTCTGGCAGGGTACCGCCTACTACCGGGAGGGCTGCGGCGGCCAGCAGCGGGCCGACCGACTGGGCGGGGAAGATGCCCACCACCAGGCAGGTGAGTACCAGCAGTTCGACCGGCGCACGCATCCAGCGTGGCGGTTCGTGCGGGGTGTGGGGCAGGTCCTGCGCAGTGGGGCCGAAGAACACATCCACGGTAAAGCGCAGGGCGTAGGCCACGCTGAAGGTACCGGCCAGTGTGGCGATCACCGGCAGCGTTGCTTCGACCCAGGCGGTAGAACTGATGAACACTGTTTCGGCGAAGAACATTTCCTTGGACAGGAAACCGTTCATCAGCGGCACGCCGGCCATGGAGGCGCTGGCCACCATGGCCAGGGTGGCGGTGTAGGGCACCAGGCGGATCAGGCCGCTGAGACGGCGGATGTCACGGGTGCCGCTCTCGTGGTCGATGATGCCGGCGGCCATGAACAGCGAGGCCTTGAAGGTGGCGTGGTTGAGGATGTGGAACACCGCGGCGACCGCGGCCAGCGGGCTGTTCAGGCCCAGCAGCAGGGTAATCAGGCCAAGGTGGCTGATGGTCGAATAGGCCAGCAGGCCTTTGAGGTCGTTCTGGAACATGGCGGCGAAAGCGCCGAGCAGCAGGGTGAGGGCGCCGGCACCGCCGACGATCCAGAACCACTCTTCGCTGCCCGACAGCACCGGCCAGAAGCGCGCCAGCAGGAACACCCCGGCCTTGACCATGGTGGCAGAGTGCAAATAGGCCGATACCGGGGTGGGCGCTGCCATGGCATGGGGCAGCCAGAAATGGAAGGGGAACTGTGCGCTTTTGCTCAGGGCGCCGATGAGGATCAGGGGCAGCAGCACCGGGTACAGCGCATGCTGGCGGATGGTGTCGCCGGCAGCCAGGACCTTGTCCAGGTCGTAGCTGCCGACCACATGGCCGAGCAGCAGGGCACCCACCAGCAGGCACAAGCCACCTGCGCCGGTGACCATGAGCGCCATGTAGGCGCCACGCCGGGCGTCTGCGCGGTGGTGCCAGTAGCCGATCAGCAGGAAGGAGAACAGACTGGTGAGTTCCCAGAAGAACACCAGCTGGATCAGGTTGCCGGAGATAACCAGGCCGAGCATGGCGCCCATGAAGGCCAGGAAGAAGGCGAAGAAGCGCGGGACCGGGTCCTGTGGTGACATGTAGTAGCGCGCGTACAGCGACACCAGCGTGCCGATGCCCAGCACCAGCAGCGAGAACAGCCAGGCAAAGCCGTCCATGCGCAGTACCAGGTTCAACCCCAGGCTTGGCAGCCAGAGGAATTCCTCGCGGATCACGCCCCCGTGGGCAACTTGAGGGTACAGCAGTGCTACCTGGACGGTGCCGACCAGGGCCACGAGCCCGGCGAGAATGGACTCGGCGTTACGTGCGTTGTGCGGCAGCACGGCTGCCAGGCAACTGCCCACGAACGGCAGAAGCAATAGCACTATCAATGACATAGGGGCCTATTCTGGAGAAGTTTGCAAAGATCATACGTGCCGGGGTGGTGATCACCAACACGCAAGCTGTCGCAGAATCCTACAAACAGGCTGTGACAAGCTGTTTTTTTATAACAGTTTTTTACAAAGCATAGTCGCTGTTGTCATCTTTACAGGCCGGTCTGGCGCTCGCCTTCCCCTTGGACGTCGTGTGCTTCGACGGTTTCGCGGGGGCGGCGTACCTTCAGTTCGCTGACTATCACGGCGATCACGATGAGCAGGCCTCCGAGCAGTGCCACGCCCGGCAGGCGTTCGCCGGCGATGCGCCCGACGATCCCGGCCCACACCGGTTCACCGGCATAGATGAGGGTGGCGCGGGTGGGCGAGACCGACTTCTGCGCCCAGTTCATGGCCACCTGGATTACAGCGCTCATGGCACCCAGGCCTATTGCACTGGCCAGCAGCAGCCAGGAGAAGTCGGGGATGCGCTCCTGGGTCGGTACGATCATCAGGAACGCCAGCAGCGAAGCGGTCGCCAATTGCACCACGGTGACCCGGCGCACATCGACCTGGCCGGCGTAGCGGCTGATCAGGATGATTTCGGCGGCGATCGCGACGGCGCTGACCAGGGTAACCACCTCGCCCTCGCTGAAGTGCAGGCTGCCGCCCTCCGGCCCTGCCAGCAGCATCAGGCCGATGAATGCCAGGCAAATGCCGATACTGGGCATCAGGCCAGGTCGGCGGCCCAGTACCAGCCACTGCAACAGCGGTACGAACGGCACGTACAACGCAGTGATGAACGCCGACTGGCTGCTGCTGATAGTTTGCAGGCCCATGGTTTGCAAGCCATAGCCGAGCATGATCGACACGCCGATCAGCATGCCGGCCTTGAGTTCGGTGAAGGTCAGCCCGGGCAACGCCCGCGCCGAAACCACGCCAACGAACAGTGCAGCGGCAGCAAAGCGCAGGCCGACGAAGAACATCGGGCCGCTGACGGTCATCACGTTATGCACCAGCAGGAAGGTGCCGCCCCACAACATGGTGATGAACACCAGCACCAGTTCTGCCTTGCTCAGGCGGAAGGTAACGGCGGGGGTGGCTGTGTTGCGGGCCTGGATCATGGTCTTGCGCACTCGGAGGGGGCGGCGCACAATCGCCGCAAAGTGGGCAGTATACTGCGCAATCTCGACCAGTGAGCAATATAGTGCACAAAGATAATTCGCATCGGGCATCGGTGCTGCAACATGTCAGCCTCAACGTACGCAGCCTGCGCCACGCTGCCGGGTTGAGCCAGACAGCGCTGGCCGAGCGCTCAGGGGTCAGCCGGCGCATGCTGGTGGCAATCGAGGCGGGCGAGAAGAATGTCAGCCTGACCACCCTCGACCTGATCGCCGAAGCCTTGGGGGTGGCTTTCAGTACTCTGATTCAGGCACCTGACCAGCGCGACCCCGGGCGCATCGAGGAACTGGCCTGGGCCGGTGAATACCCGCAGAGCAAGGCCGTACTGCTGGGTAGCAGTGCGGCACGGCGTGAGGTGGAGCTTTGGGAGTGGACCCTGGCACCGGGCGAGTGCTATTCCAGCGAGGCTGATGCCGAAGGCTGGAGCGAGCAGATCTATGTGGCAGAAGGGCAACTCACGCTGATCATCGAGGGGGTTGAGCATCGGCTGCTGGTGGGGCAGTTCCATGTGTTTCCTAGCAACTGCCGATATGCCTACCGTAACGATGGGGTGGTGGCAGTGCGCTTTGTGCGTAATGTGGTGATCTAAGTTTGCAAGCGTTGGGGCGGCTGCGCAGCCCATCGTGACACAAGGCCGCTCCCACAGGGATTGCTCACGGTTCATGCTTACGCGGTACCTGTGGGAGCGGCCTCGCCGGACCGGTCGGAAAGGGGCGCAAAGCGCCCCCAAAGATCTGAAACCGATCAGTTTTTCAGCAGCTCATCGGTCTTCACCACCGACGCATAGGCAAACGCCAAGGCCGCCATCGCCGAATCATGCACCTGCGCCGCCGGCACCTGCTTGCCGTCGAACTCCAGCGGCAAGGTAGCGCAGGCATCGTGCGCCACGGTCACCGTGTAGCCCAGGTCGGCCGCGGCACGGGTAGCGGCATCGATGCACATGTGGCTCATGCTGCCAACGATGGTCAGGGCTTCCACGCCGTGTCGGTCCAGCGTGTTCTCAAGGTCGGTACCGAGGAAGGCGTTGACCTTGTGCTTGAGCACCACCGGCTCACCTGCCACCGGCTCGACCTTGGCGTGGATGGCCGCACCCTGCGAACCGGGTGCGAAAAATGGCGCATCGGCGCTGTCGAATTCATGCCGCACATGTACCACCAGGTCGCCGCGCTGGCGTGCCGCCGCCAGCAGCCGGGCGGCGTTGTCGGCCGCCTGGTCGGCGCCATCGAGGGTCCACTTGCCGCCTGGGAAGTAGTCGTTCTGGATGTCGATGATGATCAGCGCCTGCTTGCTCATGCTGCCTCCTGTGGCAGTAGTCGTCGGGAGACGTTAGTTATAGGCGGTTTGCACAGACTTGAGGATGGCACGAACGGCGCCAGCGGGCAGAAACCACTTGACCTTGACTTTGCTTGAGGTTTTACCCTGCTCGGCATCGCCAAGCATGCGTCCGTAACCAGGAGAACGTCGATGTCGGCAAACCCTCATGCGCTGTGGTTCACCCAAATGATCGAATACGAAGTGCCCAGCCTGTGCCAGCAAGCGCTGGCCCAGGCGCTGGTGGCGCGCAGCGAAGTGCTGGCCACGCGCTGCGAAGGCCTGCAGGGTGTGAGCATCCAGGCCAGTGACGATGGCAGCCGGGTGCTGCAGTACTTGCAATGGCAGTCACGCCAGGCCTGGGCGGCTGCGGCCGAGTACTTCGTCGAGGAACCCTTCCTTGAACTGCTGGGTCAGCATCAGGCGCGTGGCGTCAACTTTGCCGCCTACCAGACCCTGCGCAGCCTGGTGCGTGGCGCCGATGGTGGCCTGCAGTGCGAGGTGGGTGAGCCTCAGGCATACCAGGGGGCGTAGTGCGGGTAGCGGTTCAGGCGGGCACCGATCACCATTTCGCTGATCCACGCCGCCAGGATCGAACTGTAGGCTTTCTGGCTCGCTTCGCTGGACAACGCGTGGTCGGCACCGTCGACGATGCGATGGGTAAGTGAGTGGGCGCTGACGAATGCCGAGCGGTAGCTCATCAGCGTGCTGTGCGGCACGTAGTCGTCTTGCTCGGACTCTACCAGCAACACATCGCCGCCGAATTCTGCGCACGCCGCCAGCGCGCGATTGTCTGCCGGCCCCAGCGATTGCTGGCGGTAGGCGTTAAGGCGTTGGCGGTCGAGGGTTTGCTTGGGCGTGTTCCATTCTTCGTCCCAGTACATGGCCGGCACCCGCAGGGCCAGCCATTTGACTGGCCGTTCGCGGGTCAGCAAGGTTGCCAGGTATCCCCCATAGCTGCTGCCGATGATGGCGATGGCACTGCTGTCTACGGCCGGATGGCTGAGCAGCCGGTCGTAGGCCACCAGCAGGTCCTGCAGGTTCTGTTCACGGGTGACTGTCAGGCGTTGGCTTTCGGTTTTTTCGTGGCCGCGCAGGTCGAAGGTCATGCACACGCAGCCCAGCCCGGTGATGTGCCGGGCACGGGCCAGATCACGCTGCTGGCTGCCGCCCCAGCCGTGGACGAAGAGGATGCCCGGCATCTTGCTGCCAGGGCTGACCAGGGTGCCGACAATGCTGTCGTTGTCGACTTGCAGTTCTACGGTTTCACTCTGAACGGCCATGTTCGCGAATCCGTGCAAATTTGCTGAGTTGTCCGAGTTCACTGTCATTTCCTTGGTAAAAGAGGGTGGCGTCAGCGGGCAGGTCGGGGGTGCCGAACACTTCATGGGTGGATGCACGCACCCGCTGCAATGCCGGGTCATCGGCAAATGCCTGCAGGGCCAGCAGCTCGGCACTGCTGGCACCGCCCAGGCGCCAGGATTGTTCGAGCACACCGCTACGCAGGTGCCCTTTGGGGTTCAGGCCGCGGGCTATGTCGTAGTTGCGGCGCGACGCGATGAAACCAGGGAAGTGCTGCTCGGCAGCCTGCTCGTAGGCGATGGCCTGGTTGATGGCCAGGCGCAAGTGGTCTTCCAGTGGCAGTTGCAGTAGCGCCTGGTAGTCGCCACGTACCACCACCAGGTCGGAACCGCCATATACCTCGATGCCCTGATGGTCGTGGGTCAGTTGCTGGGTGCCGTGGTAGCTGCAGGTCAGGCCGGCGACCCGTACTTGACCGACGCTGAAGGTTTGCACATCGCTCAGGTCTTCTTCGAGTACCAGCCCCCACCGCGCCAAGTCTTGGTCATCCATGCCGGCGAGCAGTGGCTCTAGCGCACTCGCCGTGGAGATGACTTCCTGCCCGCGGCCTGCGCAGGCCAGCACGGGCTTTACCCGCACAGGGCCGTCAAGCAGCAGCAACTGCGCGGCAGTGCGCGCATCGGCCTTGCTGAACACGGTGTAGCCGCGCAGCAAGGCGTCGCTTGCCTGCCGAGCGAAGTCATCGGTCCAGCCCGGCGGGAAGCTGGCCCCGGCCGGCAGCGGATGGGAGATTGCCTTGGTCGCCATGTAAGGGTGCGCAACCAGCCCGCCGAACAGGTCCTGCTCGCTGCGGATGCCCATGCTGGCATGGTGTTTCGGGTCGATCAGGGTTTCGGTAGGGAGGTAATAGTAGCTATCAGCGGCGGTGGGTGGATGAGTAGGGTGTACGTAGGGGCAGCCCAAGAGGCTGGCCAGTCCATCGGCGAGCTTGAGGTGCGAGGCATGCTCGTGTTCCGGGGTATGTTCGCGGGTGTCGAGCAACACAACGCCGGTTTTCCGGTCGCAGGCACTGGGCATGGTTTTTTGCCTGTCTGCAATGAATGTACAGTGTGTGAAGTCGGTAAATTGCGGAAGTTCAGCGGGACTTGATCGGTGGTCCGGCCCTTTTGTAGGAATGGGCCTGTTGACTGAGGGCGTGGCGGGCAATGCATGCGGTGTCTTGGCCGCCGCGATTGCAGCGCTCTGGCGGCTGTTCCATTATCCGCGTATTGGATCAACCGTGATGTAGCCGCAGGAGAGCGCATGAACGTCCAGACCACCCTTGAGCAAAGCGTGCCACAGCGCCTGGCGCATGTACGCCAGGCCATGGCAGCAGGGGGCATCGATGCCTTGCTGGTCCCCTCGGCCGACCCTCACCTTTCCGAATACCTGCCCGGTTACTGGCAGGGGCGCCAGTGGCTTTCGGGTTTTCACGGCTCGGTCGGCACGCTGGTTGTCACGCTCGGCTTTGCAGGGTTGTGGGTCGATAGCCGGTACTGGGAGCAGGCAGATCTTGAGCTGGCCGGCAGCGGTATCGAACTGATGAAGCTGTTGCCAGGCAAGCCCGGGGCGCTGGAGTGGCTGGGCGATAATGTCGAGTCCCACGGTAACGTCGCGGTAGATGGAGCGGTCATGGCTCTGGCTTCAGCGCGCCAGCTGGGTGAGCGGTTGAAGGCACGTGGTGCAAGGCTGGTGACCGACAAGGACCTGCTAGCTCAGGTTTGGGACGGGCGCCCGGCGCTGCCAGCCAACCCGGTGTACCAGCACTTGCCGCCGCACGCCACGGTGAGCCGGGCGGAAAAGCTCGCGCAGTTGCGCCAGGGCATCCAGGCCAAAGGGGCCGATTGGCATTTTATCGCTACGCTCGATGACATCGCCTGGCTGTTCAACCTGCGTGGCAGTGATGTTTCGTACAACCCGGTTTTTTTGGCCTTTGCCTTGATCAATCAACAGCAGGCCATTCTGTTCGTGGGTCAGGATAAGGTGGACGCGCACTTGCGTCAGGTGCTGGCGGTCGACGGCATCGAGGTGCGCGACTACAGCGAGGCAGGCAACGCCCTGGCTGCTGTTCCGGTGGGGGCGCGGTTGTTGGTGGACCCTGCCCGTGTCACCTGCGGCCTGCTGGGCAACCTGGCGGCAGAGGTGGTGCTGGTCGAGGGGCCTAACCCCACCACCCTGAGTAAGTCCTGCAAAGGCGACGAAGATCTTGTGCATATCCGCCACGTCATGCAGCAGGACGGTGCGGCCTTGTGCGAGTTTTTCGCATGGTTCGAGGCCAACCTTGGCCAGGAGGTCATTACCGAGCTGACAGTTGACGAGCAATTGAGTGCCGCACGTGCCCGGCGCCCGAACTTTGTGTCGCTGAGTTTTTCGACCATTGCCGCCTTCAATGGCAATGGCGCCATGCCGCATTACCGTGCCACCGAGCAGTCGCATGCGGTCATCGAGGGTGATGGCTTGCTGCTGATCGATTCTGGCGGGCAATACCTGGGTGGCACCACCGACATCACTCGTATGGTGCCAATCGGTAATCCCAGCCACGCACAGAAGCAGGACTGCACCCGGGTACTCAAGGGTATGATCGCCCTGTCGCGTGCCACCTTCCCGCGAGGGATACTTTCGCCGTTGCTCGATGCCATTGCCCGTGCGCCGATCTGGGCTGACCAGGTCGATTATGGCCACGGGACCGGGCACGGGGTGGGCTACTTCATGAACGTGCACGAAGGGCCGCAGGTGATTGCCTACCAGGCGGCACCCACACCGCAGGCGGCGATGCAGGTGGGCATGATCAGCTCAATCGAGCCGGGTACGTATCGCCCCGGCCAGTGGGGCGTACGTATCGAGAACCTGGTGGTTAACCGCGAAGCGGGCAAGAGTGACTTCGGCGACTTCCTGCGCTTCGAGACCTTGACGCTGTGCCCGATCGATACACGCTGCCTGTTGCCCGAACTGCTGACCAAGGAGGAGATTGAGTGGCTGAATGGCTATCACGCAAACGTGCGTGAGCGTCTGGCACCGCTGCTCAGGGGGGATGCGCTGGCTTGGCTGGAGGCGCGGACAGCACCGCTGTAGGGCGAATGAAAAGGGCAGCTTGCGAGCTGCCCTTTTTTCTACTTGCAGATGACGATCATGCTGCGGCTGGTGTAACCCGCTGGGTTGATGCCGAACAAGTAATCACCGGCTTCTTCATCGCTATCGCCGGAGCGTGCAATGACCCGATACCCGCGTGTGCTGCAGGAAGTCGCGGCCTTGCTGTAGCAGTTGTCCCATGAAGAAGAAAGGCCGGAGCAATTGATATGCAGGCCCTTCTTGCCCCTTTTGACCTCAGTCTTGGCTGTAGCGGCACATCCAGCAATAGCCAAGATGGCCAGGATGAGAAAAATACGTTTCATTCCTGTCCTTAAATGCAGGGCGGATCAGCTGCCTGGCCCCGTCGTTATCGCTCGCTTCTTCCTGAAGTATCCCCAGCGTCCGTGTTCTGTCCAGTAGATCGCGTAAAGATGATGGTTTTGTGACAGCTTAATCAGCGAGGCGGGCGGCTACAATCACTAATCCTGTCTCAAATGAAAATATTTCTCATATCAGTCTGCTGCGACAGCCGGGGTGGGCTCCTTGCGCATTGACAGGGTAGTGCCAACCGAAGCGGCGATGATCGCCCCGATCGCCAGCCATTGGGTGAGCGTCAGCACTTCGCCCAGGAACAGCAGGCCGGACAGCGCGCCGAATGCAGGTTCGATGCTCATCAGGGTGCCGAACGTGCGCGCCGGGATGCGCGTGAGGGCGACCATTTCCAGGCTGTATGGCAGGGCGGTGGACAGCACTGCTACGGCCAGGGCCACGGGGATCAGGGCGGGTGTGAGCAGTGCGCTACCGGCATGTGCGATACCTATGGGGGCGACGAACAGCGCCGCAACTACCACCCCCAAGGCTGCGCTTTGAATACCGTGCTCGGCGCCTGCGCGTTGCCCGAACAATATATAGAGGGCCCAGCACACGCCAGCGCCCAAAGCGTAAGCAGCACCCACCGGGTCGAGTGCCTGGCCGCTGTGGCCGGCGGGCAGCAACAGCAGCAGCCCAGCAATGGCCAAGGCGATCCACACGAAGTCGATCGGCCGGCGCGAGGAGAAGATTGCCACCGCCAACGGGCCAGTGAACTCCAAGGCCACGGCGATGCCGATCGGTACTGTTTGCAGGGCCATATAGAAAAGGAAGTTCATGCCACCCAGCGCCATGCCATAGATGACCACGTTACGCAGGGTGGTGGCGGTCATACGGGTCCGCCACGGGCGCAATATAAGCAACATGATGATGCTGGCGAAAATCAGGCGCAGTGCAGTGGTGCCTTGTGCACCGATGACGGGGAACATGCTTTTGGCCAGGGATGCACCGGACTGGATCGATGCCATGGCGATAAGCAGCAGGCCTATCGGGAAAAGTGTGGCGGCCAGGCTGCGGGGTTGGGTGTTCATTTAGGTGCGGCGATCCTTGGGCGGGGTGGGATGAGCAATATAGTGCGCAATTGGTGGGGCGTGGGATAGCCTTTAAATGACTTCGCCATAAATATTTCAAATCATTGAAATTAAAGGTTGACCTCGCTGAGGACGGCCCTATAATGCGCACCATTCCAACGGGGTAGTGAAGTAAATCTAACCACCCGGTTGAGTCAAGTGTTTGAAGCTAAACGAGTTTCTCGGAAAAAACTTCAAAATAAACGCTTGACAGGCTCTGAGGAAG
>NZ_JBEGGO010000032.1:0-13601 GCF_052112345.1 Pseudomonas sp. SAS7
CGGCAGGATCGGCAGGCCCTGGCGTTCGCAAGACATGCACTGGTCAGAAGGGAGGCCGGCTTCGGCTGCCGCAATGGCGATACGTTGGCTGATTGTCAAAAACGACCTCGCGCTGAAAGGGGCTGTGATGGTCCCTGAACACTAACGAGGAATCGCTTGCCGGAGGTTCCTGGGGCGTCCTAAAACCTTGTAGGAAACGTCTCTAAATGAGCCATTGGACACTCATAAAACTGTCCACTCACAGGTTCTCGAGTCAAGCGGAGGCTTGTGGGAGCGGGCGCGCCCGCGAACACCGGCAGCGCCGGGGCCATCCACCACGTTGAATTCTTCGCGGGCATGCCCGCTCCCAAAGGTACTGCGCAGGCTTCAGGCTTGCGTAATACCAGTGGGAGCGGCTTTAGCCGCGAACACCGGCAGCGCCGGTGCCATCCACCGCGTTGCATCCTTCGCGGGCATGCCCGGTCCCACAGGTGCTGCGCAGGCTTCAGGCTTGCGTAATACCAGTGGGAGCGGCTTTAGCCGCGAACACCGGCAGCGCCGGTGCCATCTACCGCGTTGGATTCTTCGCGGGCATGCCCGCTCCCACAGGTACTGCACAGGCTTCAGGTTTGCGTAATACCCGTGGGAGCGGCTTTAGCCGCGAACACCGGCAGCGCCGGTGCCATCCACCGCGTTGCATCCTTCGCGGGCATGCCCGGTCCCACAGGTGCTGCACAGGCTTCAAGCTTGCGTAATACCAGTGGGAGCGGCTTTAGCCGCGAACACCGGCAGCGCCGGTGCCATCTACCGTGTTGGATTCTTCGCGGGTGAACCCGCTCCCACAGGTACTGTGGAGGCTTCAGGCTTGCGTAAACCAGTGGGAGCGGCTTTAGCCGCGAACACCGGCAACGCCGGTGCCATCTACCGCGTTGGATTCTTCGCGGGGGAGCCCGGTCTCACAGGTATCGCGCAGGCTTCCGGCTTGCGTGATACCTGTGGGAGCGGGCGGGCCCGCGAACACCGGCAACGCCGGTGCCATCTACCGCGTTGGATTCTTCGCGGGTGAACCCGCTCCCACAGGTGGTGCGCAGGCTTCAGGCTTGCGTAATACCAGTGGGAGCGGCTTTAGCCGCGAACACCGGCAACGCCGGTGCCATCCACTGCGTCGGATTCTTCGCGGGCATGCCCGCTCCCACAGGTTTTTCCGTAAGGCTCGGGTTTATCGAGGCGGCCAACCGCCGGCTACAGCTTTTGTGCATGCTTGGGGACCGCTGCGGGCGAGGGCAGGGGCAGCATGAAGGTCAGCAATGCGCCTATCACCAACAGCACTGCGGCATAGACAATCCCGGCCGTGAAACTTTGGGTCAGGTCTTTCAACCAGCCAACCACCAGCGGGTTCAGCGCCGAACCTGTGTTGCCGAACGCGTTGATCACCGCAATGCCAATGGCACGCGCCCTGAACGTCAGCGCCTGGTCCGGGGTAGTCCAGAATATCGACATGGCGGTGTACGACCCCGTGGCCGCCATGCAGATGCCGCACAGTTGCACCATCGGGTTTCCGGCATAAGCGGCAAACATCCAGCCCCCAGCGGCCATCAGCATGGGCAGTACCAGGTGCCATTTGCGTTCCTGGCTACGGTCGGAATGCAGGCCCCACACCACCATGCCGATGATGGTGCACACCTGCGGGATCATCGCCAGAAAGCCAATCGTGCTGTAGCTGCTGTCGGCGGCGCTGATGCTCTTGATGATCAGCGGCGTCCACACGGCGATCATGGCCAGCGTGTTGACCAGGCAGAAATACACCAGGCTGAACATCAGCACCGTGGGTGAGAGCATTTCGCGCAGCAGGCTGCCGGGGCCGTCCCCTGTTGTGCGGTTGGAAGGTGGGTTGTCTGCGGCCAGGGCATGCTGCAGATGTTGCTTGTCTTCGCGGCTCAGCCAGCGGGCCTGCTGTGGCGTGTCGTTCAGGTAGCCGAACACCACAAAGCCCATGACCACCGAAGGCAGGCCTTCCAGCAGAAACAGCCACTGCCACCCGTGCAAGCCCCACACGCCATCCAGGCCGAGTATCAGCCCCGAGAGCGCCGACCCGAAGCCTGCGGTAAACGGCATCGCGATCATGAACAGGGCGTTGGCCCGTGCCCGGTAAGCCGCCGGAAACCAGAACGTCAGGTACAGCAGCACACCGGGCAGAAAGCCTGCCTCCGTGATACCGACCAGAATCCGCAGCAGGTACAGGCTGCTGGCATCGGTCGCGAACAGCGTCGCGGTCGAGGCCAGCCCCCAGGCGATCATCAGGCTCCCGATCCATCTGCGCGCACCCACCCTGGCCAAGGCCATGTTGCTGGGGATACCACAGGCGATATAGGCGATGTAGAACAGCGTGGTTGCCATGCCGAACTGGGTGCTGCTCAGGCCCAGGTCGCCCATCATGGTCAGGCCGGCAAAGCCGATGTTGATCCGGTCGAGAAACGACAGCACAAAGCACAGGAACAGAAAGCCGAGCAGGCGCCTGGACACTTTGCGCATCACGGTTTGATGGGGGTTGCTGGCGGTTTCTGTCGTTGGAACGGGGGCAGTGGTCTGATGCATGTGGGCGCCTGATTATTATTGGTTTCAGCGGCACCGGCTCCGGTGCATGGGCAAGGGCAGGTGCTACAGGTCTTGAAGCGCGCACTGGGCAAGTTCGGTGAAAGCCTGGGCATCGTCGAGCGCATGGGCGCTGAGCAGCGCCAGCTTGGTCAGGAACAGCTCGGCTTTGGCCGGTGTAGCTTGGTCCAAAGCGTCTGCCAGTACGTCGTAAACCACTTCCAGGTTTGTTGCGGTCAGGGTGTTCATGGCGCTTCCTCTCAGTGGTTGCCCAGGGCAGTGTCGATGGCGGATTGCAGTTGTGCGGCCGATACCTGCAGCCAGCGGGCGCAGACGTGCTGGTCCGGGCGCACCAAGTAAGCGCCTTTGCGGGGGATGCCATACCTGGCGGCGAAGCGGCCGGTGGTGTCGTCGATCAGTTGGTCTGCACCGGTGATGATGGCCTGGGCGTTTTGCGCAATCGCGATGATCTGCAAGGGCACGCCGCTGCTGCGAATGGCAGTCGCCTGCTCGACCACGTCACTTGGGATGCAGTCACTGTCGGTGAAGTAGAGCAGGTAGAAGCAGGCGCCCAAGTGGTCGAACAGGTAGTCGTCTTCGGCCAGCCTGATGTTCAGCAGCGGGGCGCCGTTGCGCGGGCCGGCAGTGAAATGTTCATTGTCGTCAGTTGCACAGTTGAGCACCGAGTCCGCGTAATCGTGTGGCCGCGAGGTGCGCCAGTGATACAGCGGGCGGACGAACGCCTGGGTCAGCGACAGCGACAACACCGCATCGCGTACCAGGCGGTAACCCGCAGTAGGTGGCGCCATGAACCGGGTGCTCTTGCCGGCCTCGCTGATGATTTCCCGCGCGGCGCTGACACGCTCGGTGGAGTAGGACGGCAGCAGCTTGGGGCCTGCCAAACCCTTGAGGACGAGGGCCAGTTTCCAGACCAGGCCATGGCAATCCTGGAACCCCGTGTTAGCGCCACGCACACCAAAAATCGGCAACAGGTGTGCCGCGTCCCCGGCGAATATCACGCGCTTGTGGATGTAATTTGGCAGGGTCAGCGCGCGGGCTGAATAGACCGAGCTCCAGTCCATTTCCCACTGTGGGTCTTCAACGCCAAGCATGTGCAGCTGGGCGTTGATGCGTTCGCGCAGTGACTCCGGCTGCAGCGCCTGTTCCGGGGTTTCGTTTGCGGGCAGTTGGTAGTCAATTCGCCAGATATCACCCGGTTCGCGGTGCATCAATACGGTGTTGCCCGGGTTCCAGTCCGGGTCGAAATAGGCCAGGCGCTCGGTGGGCAGGCCCAGGTCGATCTTGATATCAGCAATCACGAAGCGCCCTTCGTACGCGGTACCCTCCAGTTTCAGCGCCAGCAGGGTGCGCAAGGTTGAGCGGGCACCGTCCGCCGCTACTACCCAGTCAGCGTCCAGTTCATAGCTACCGGCTGAGGTATCGATGCTCAGCCGGGCGAAGTCGTCATGTTGTGCCAGGCCGGTTGCGCGGTTACCCCAGCGCAGGTCTACCAACGGATCAGCCTCGGCGGCCTCGACCAGCAACTGCTCCAGGCAGGGTTGTTGCAGGTTGGTCATGGGCGCGTAGCGGTCGTCTGGGTCGTGTGGGTTTTCCATACGAAACACCAGCTGGTTGCGGTAGAACGAATTACCACAGCTCCACGGCAAGCCAAGCTCGCAGACCCGCTCGGCGACACCTACCTGCTGCAGGATTTCCATCGAGCGACGGGTGAACACGATCGCCCGGCTGCCCTCGCTCACTTGCCGTTCCGCCGCCAGTACCACGCAGGCTATGCCATGACGGGCAAGGTCCAGGGCAGTGGTCAGGCCGATCGGGCCGGCGCCTACCACCACTACAGGTTTGCGTTCAACGCGGGCGGCCCCGACGCTGGCCGTATGGGCGGGGAAGACTTGATAGTTGAAATAAAGGGAGCGACGCGGCTCGCTATGGGGCTGATGCATGTGGTGCACATCCTTATTTTTGTAGCTTTTCAGGTGTGCAAGTGACTGTACGTGAGGCTACAGCCAGCGATGTCCCCTTGAGGGGACAACTGCTATTTGCACGGCCTGCAGAGCGAAGCAGGCGCTGCCCACTGTCTATAATCTGGGCAACTCTTGGCGCAACGGATGCTCACATGGCCAGACCAACAGTCGTTACAGCTGTTCTCACCTCATTGGCCTTGGCCTTTGGCCCGGCGCTCGCTGACCCGGGTAACGGCAAAGGCCAAGGCCAAGGTCAGGGGCACGGCAAGGGCCAGGCTCAACACTCCCAAGGCCAGGGCAATGCGGGCGGCCACAAGCAGAGCGCTGGCGGCAATGACTGGCACGGCGGCCCGTCCATCGACCGCGGTGATGTGCTGGGCATTCTCGGTGGCCACCGCAGTTACTGGAGCCCAGGCCCCGCATTGCCTCCAGGCATTCAGAAGAACCTTGCGCGCGGCAAGCCCTTGCCGCCCGGAATCGCCAAAAAACTGGATGGCCGCCTTTTGGGGCAGCTGCCGCACTATGACGGCTATGAGTGGATGCAGGCGGGCGCGGACCTGATTCTGGTCGCTGTGGCGACCGGGATCATCTATGAGGTGTTGAACGGGGCGTTCGACTAGGGCCGCAGGCAAGGGTGTCAACCGCTGCCGTCAAGGCGGGCCGGAATGAGTCAAGCGGCCGATTGCTGAATTATTTCCTGTCCTTCAGGTCAGGTAATGAGTCCCTTATCTGCTTCTGAGGTTCTCATGCACACGTATACCGTTCGCTACCTGCTCAACGGCCAGCCTGCCAGTCATACCTTTGAGCTGAAACAGAACGCACTCGCCCTGCACGAAGCGGCGCTTCACCTGATGGTGCTGCACTTTGGTGATGGCGAGAACAGCCTGGTCATGCCGCCCGCCGACGCCGCCCCTCTGCAGATTCTCGCGCAGGCAGAGGTACTGGGTTTATCGCAAATCCAGCTGGCTTGACCGCTGCCAGTTCAAGCCGCCTGCACCCTGGCAAGCAAAAGCCGCGAGCCCGGCCTTTTGCACCACCGGTCGAACACAATGCACTCTCGCCAGCCGATTTCTCTCTGAACAACAAGCGCACCTTCGCTGCGCTGCAACCAGGAGAAAGCCCATGGCAATCGACCACAATGGCCCCGACTCGCCGTACCCGGGGCCAACGGAAAGTACCACCGACGCAGGGGCCGGCCACGGCTCGGGCCTTGAGCAGGCAGAGTCCGAGCCCAAACAAGGTGTCGGTGAAGCCTGGTCCGAAAAGCGCCCGGTAGACTGGGACCCACCTCCCGGCAATCCCGGTTCGGACCAGGACGGGCAGCTCGACCGGGACAACGGTACCGCAAGAACCAACGATGAGCAGGCGGGTGCAGGTGACGGAGAGGTTCCATTACCCGCAGATGATGACGGCCCGATTGAAGAGGAAATGAAAGACGTGGAGGCGAATAACTCGGTATCCGCCGAGCATCCTCAACCGCGTTGATGGCGTTTGCCTACAGGGCCTGATGCCAACAACTCAAAGGCGTCCAGGCCCTGCCATCATGGCTTGATCAGCCGCTTCTCCATGATGATCGTGCGTTCATCGCCGTGATATTCATCACGCACTTTGCTGTACCCCAAGCGCTTGTAGAAACCCTGCGCCGTAATCGAGGAGGGCACTCGCAACTGCTGCGAGCCACGCATCAGCGCCTCGTTTTCGACTGCCAACATCAACTGCTCGCCAATACCTGACCGCTGATATTCGGGGGCGACGAATACGCTTCTGACTACATCGTCTTCAAGGCTGGCAGTGGCCACGACCTCATCGTGATCGGCCGCAACGAAGATCAGGCGTTTCTCAAGCAGGTCAGCAATGCGCGCTTCGCTGAACGATTGCTCGACCCTGGCAATGGTCGCGGCATCGTAGTCCGCTGCGTTTGTCTGGCGCAGGGCGGCGATGATCACTCGGCTGATGCCAGCAGCATCGGTCGGTACAGCTCTGCGAATTATGTAGTCCATGTCGGCCTCAATCTACTGATCTGGCAGGTGCGCCGTAGATGCGTATTTACCTGCGCAAAATCCTGCGCTTAGGTTCGTGGCGAGGCCCGCTCCCACAGGATACGCGATAATTCGATAGCCCGTTCTTCTGATGAAAGAATGCCCTCCCGACAGACAACATGCCACCCTGATGCCACTAGTAATTGACCCCGCCCCATCAGATAATCACCATTCTTGCGTCTAAAAAGCCGGGCACTCACCTCGAAGCTTGGTATGTACCCGGCCTTAGGCTTCTTTGAAACCAGCCTGCCTGTATTTGTGCATTGTGGATACTTTAAATGGATTTAAACGAAGCTTTGAAGTTTGTAGGGGGCCTGGCCGCAGTGGTTGCAGCATATAAATGTATCATTGAGCTATTAGTAGGGAGGAGGGCGCGGTTCAAGGAGGGATATCGATTTGCCAAGGAGTTTCTCAACGATCTGGAATCGGAGAGCATGCATCCCCTTGCGATCGAACGCGGCTACTATGCATTGGCTGGAACAGATAGCGTCAACCCAAGTGCTGTAGCCTATGTATTGTCATTGCAAGAGCCTCAGCAGCGACTAAGTGATTATGTTGTTTCACGCACATATGTTGAATTTAATAGCTTGAGCCATAAGATTGAGTTTAGCCAGAAGCTCAAGGAGAAAATTTCCCGGCGAGTGCGGAAAGAAACCTGGCGAGTGGCGTATTGTTTTCCTGCTGGCGCGGCGATAAGTCCATTCATTTTTTATCATTTTTCTGATTCAGGGTTTGAGGTGCTACTTTATACATTCATCACGGTGCCAGTTTTTGGTTTTATGGCCGTCAGGTGTTTGATGAATTACATTGGTATACAGAGTGCCGAAAACCTTGTCGCGAACCAGCAGAAGCGCGTATCGCTCATCACATTAAACAAGTAAACATTTTTCGTCAGATCAAGTGATTAGCGCTTTCAGGAACTAGGGGTTCCCCAAGGTGTGCAAGCCATCGCGGACGTTGCACACCGGAAGCGGAGGCGTCTACACGACGCTCAATTTACGCAGAAAGCTGAACCAGCCGGGCAGAGTGTTCGTTCAGTTTCGCCACCAAGTCACTAAGGCTGATATCGCTATCCAGCACTACCCTACGCCGCTCAGTGCTCTGGCGTTTCGAAAACCGCGCATCAAAGCGTTGCAAGTGCTGTCGAAGATTTGACCCTTCGTCCTCGTTCTTCGCATAACCCACATCCAAAACCAATGCCAAGTCATACTTGGCTTTGGAACTGTCTGAATACGATACGCTGAACGACACGGGGGACCAAAACTCCCCTTCATAGCGCTCCCAGCCGGGCGGGCAGGCCTCGAGCCACGCCCGGGCATGCGCAATCCGTTCCCGCTTGAGCCCAGGAACTCTGGCCAGCAGCATTTCCTTGATCCCCGCCATTCCTTGTGTGTCACGCAGGAGTGCGAACGCCGCCTTGTTTTGCAACATGAACATCATGCGATCTGAGCTGTGGTTATGTAGCCAGTTTTTCTCCAAGCGCCCTGGAGATAACTCTAGCAAATGCTTGACCGCTAACCCATGGCCCGCGTGGAGTTCACTGGCAAGCTTGATCGCGCGTTGGCTCGTTGGGCTCTCCCAGTCGGTCTGACGATTGCAGTAGGAAACCACGAGCCTTGCTGCCGCGTTACCTCGTTCAACGTGCAGTAACGCCCGGTCAGCTGAAGCTTTCAACCAGTCATATCCGATATGAAGCCAATAGCCGTTGGAAGGGCGGTTTGAGCAGTCATCCGAATCAAAATGCCGGTCAAGGGCAATGAAGACGCTGCTGTATTCCTTCAGGTGGCTGTTGCTGGCGATGGCTGCTTGCCAGCTTGCGCGGTAACCGTCCAGCTGCTCCTGACTGTGGTTTGTACCTGCCTTGTTTTCGATGAGCAGAACAAACTTGTTTGCGGGATCAATCACGAACAGGTCGACTCGTTCGGAGGCTTTCATACCTAGTTCGCGCGCTGTGAACACGCTGCCGAAACTGGCTGTACGGATTTTGGAAGGTGTCCACTCTGCGAAGAACCTTGCGGTGGTGCCCCGACCATCCAAGTCACACGTACTAGCCGCGGCTTGGGTAGCGCCGATGAGCAGGTCGCGGAGAATCTGATCTCCTTGTCCGTGACCCTCGCGAGGGTCGAAAAGCCAGGCAAGAAAGTCCGAATGCTGGTTTTCGCTCAGGCTGATGACATCCAGGATGTCATCGCCAATCTTTAGGATCTCACAGAGCTCAGACAGTTTGGGGTCGCACAGCAGTTGTTCGACGGCTTCGGTTGCGTCCATGCTTGGGTGGCCTTTGGAGAAAAGATCAATTAGCAGGGCACTATAGGTTGATGGCTTTATGATGTCGCGTCTTCAGGGCTGCAATCGTCGGCGCACGCTGATACATCACCGCCGCCGCAACACAGTGGCCAACCCAACGGTCAGCACCACAGCACAAACCATGGCCAGCCCGATGGTAACGCCAACGCCCCACGTTTCGAGCAGCCCCGCCAAAACCAGATAAAACGCGATTACCCCCACCGCTCCGATCGCATTGCCCCGCACCATCGCTACCATCCCGGCCCGCCCGCCTTGTACATGGGCGAACACCACCAGCGGCCAGGCAATCACCGGTATCGGCGCGAGCATCCCGCTGGTCGCCGGGCCCAACCAACTGGCCAGGCTGGTGATGATCATCAGCAGGCAAGTAGCAGACACCATGCGCAGGGGGATCTCCCAAAATCGCTGACGGGTGCGGCTCAAAGTGTCGGGCTTGGGCTCACGGCCGCTGGCGCGTATCAGCACGCCGATCAGCACCAGTGCCCCGGCAATCGACAGGTAAAGGTTGCCCCAATGGGTAAACGCATAGGCGGCCACGCCATAGCACAGCAACGCCAGCAGCACGGCTGCGGCGGTGCCGAGCCTGCGCGTGGCCAACAGGTAGAAGGTGTAGGTGGCCTGCACCGCCGCCAGGCCGCCCAGTGCGCCGGGTATTGCGCCCAAGGCGAAGGCATTGCCCTGTTCCAGGCACAGGAAGGTCATTACCAGTGCCGAGGTGATCGGCAGGCCGGACAGCAACCCACCCAGTAAACCGCCCCAGCGCCGCGAGGCGAGGGAGATGGCCCACATCAGCAGGGGCGTGACGATAAGTTTCAGGTAGAACAAGGTCATTGCGGGTGTATCCAGGCTAGATGACGGTGCGCCCGCCGTCGGCAATGGGTAGGGCGCGGATGATTCACCCGCGGCTGGCCTCCAGGGCCTGGGCCAGGTCGGCGATGATGTCGTCGCTGTGCTCGATGCCGATCGACAGGCGCACCATGTCCCGCGGCACGCCGGCCTTTTCCAGCTCCTCGTCGTTGAGCTGGCGGTGGGTGGTGGAGGCGGGGTGGCAAGCCAGTGACTTGGCATCGCCGATGTTCACCAGGCGCACCACCAGTTGCAACGCATCGATGAAACGCGCACCGGCAGCCTGGCCGCCCTTGATGCCGAACGACAGGATCGACGCCGGCTTGCCGCCGGTGTAGCGCTGGGCCAGTTCATGCTCGGGGTGGTCGGGCAGCCCGGCGTACTTCACCCAGGCCACCAGCTCGTGGGCTTGCAGGTAATGGGCGACCTTCAGCGCGTTCTCGGTGTGGCGCTCCATGCGCAGGGCCAGGGTTTCCAGGCCTTGCAGGATCAGGAAGGCGTTGAACGGCGACAGCGCGGCGCCCATGTTGCGCAACGGCACCACGCGGCAGCGGCCAATGAAGGCGGCGGGGCCGAAGGCTTCGGTGTAGGTGACACCGTGGTAGGACGGGTCGGGGGTGTTGAGCAGGGCGAAACGCTCCTTGTTGTCGGCCCAGGGGAACGTGCCGGAGTCGATGACGATGCCGCCGATGCTGGTACCGTGGCCGCCGATGTACTTGGTCAGCGAGTGCACGACGATGTCCGCGCCATGTTCGAACGGTCGGCACAGCACCGGGGTGGCCACGGTGTTGTCGACGATCAGCGGCACACCGTGGCGGTGGGCGGCTTCGGCCAGTGCGGCGATATCGACGATATTGCCGGCGGGGTTGCCGATGGATTCGCAGAACACCGCCTTGGTGCGCGCATCGATCAACGCTTCGAGGGCAGCGATGTCGTCATGGGCGGCGAAGCGGGTTTGGATGCCCATGCGTGGCAGGGTGTGAGCCAGCAGGTTGTAGGTGCCGCCGTATAGCTTGGCCACCGAGACAATGTTGTCGCCGGCCTCGGCAACGGTCTGGATGGCGTAGGTGATGGCCGCCATGCCCGAGGCTACCGCCAGTGCGCCGACCCCGCCTTCGAGGGCGGCCATGCGCTGCTCGAGCACATCGTTGGTGGGGTTCATGATGCGCGAGTAGATGTTGCCGGCCACCTTCAGGTCGAACAGGTCGGCGCCGTGCTGGGTGTCGTCGAAGGCGAAGGAGGTGGTCTGGTAGATCGGTACGGCCACTGCCTTGGTGGTCGGGTCGGGGCTGAAGCCCGCGTGGATGGCGAGAGTTTCCAGCTTCATGCAATCGGTCCTTGAGCGTGGGGTGGAAGCGTTTGAGCATGCGGCGGTGGAGGGGAGTGGGTCAAGGAAGTCGTGGTGGCGCCATACCGCAGCCCTCGGGCGCGGCTTGCCGAAGCTGGCATAAATTGGCAATCTCCGCCGCAATATCAAAAAGATATCATGCAATGTTCCAGGCCCTGTGCATGGACGCTTATACAAAAGGGATTTCCATGCCGCACGCTGTAAAAACGATCACCCAGGCGCTGGATGAAGCACGTGTCTTGATGGCCGATTGGGTTGTGCCCGAAGGCGCCAGTGACGCAGACACCTTGGGCGAGCTGGTCGGGGTGCTGGATAACCGAACCCTGAACGACGCAATGCGCACCTTGTCGGCGCCATTTCATCAGGGCATCAACCGCAAGCTGCTGACCCCGCGCTACAAAGTCGCCTTCGACCTCCTGCACAAGTACGGGGTCATGGTGGACCCAAGCTCACTCAGCGATGAAGTAATCGAGCGCCTCTACCCGCGGGTCAAATACCCGCGCTTCAGCTATGGGCAGACCTTGCGCGAGTGGAGCGACGCAGTACTGGGCGAAGGCGAGCAGGTGCAGTTCTTTCTGCCGCAGGCCCCGCGCCGTAATACGCACTTGGCCACCGTGCAGTTCCTCAGTGATGACATTCGCGAGCTGACCGACGCGTTGGTCAAGGCTGCCTGCCCGGCTGATGAGGCAGAAGTGGCGGGCGTTGAGGCAGACAGCGCCTATCAGCCCGAAGTGCGGCTGGCCGCACCTACTAAGCTCGCCGCCGAAGCGCAGGACATTACCTCGGGTGCGCGGCGAGGCATCAACACCCTCATTGCCCTGGGCGAAGAAGCCGAGGAACGCTGGTCGCCGGCCATGCGTGAATGCATCGCTGCGGTCAGGAAGAATCACGAGCGGGATGAAGAAGCGGACACGCTGGACGTGATGGTCGAGTTGGTCGACCGTCTCGACAAGCTGGCCCGTGAAGCCCGCAAGTTGCTGCAGGAGCGCGACACCGGCACATGCTGACCGCCCGCCGCCCCAAGCGCTGGTACGACTTCTTCACTACGCCCTGGTGACTGCACCAACTGTAAAGTTATGCAAAGTTTCCCTATGCCATCACCCCACAGCTCTAGAATCCGCCCGCTGCCGAACCGGCTACTGGCAGGCAGTAGATCTTACCCTGTGGAGCGTTCCAATGAAGTCGAAACATTTTTTCCGTGCAGCCCTGGTTGCAGTCCTGGTATCTAGCCTGTCGGGTTGCTGGATGTTCATGCCGCCGGGCGGTGGCGGCGGTCACGGTGGTGGCCACGGCGGTGGCGGTGGCTTCGGTGGCCATCAGGGCGGTGGCCCTCGCTGAGCTGACCTCGCGATGGAACGCACTGCCTCGGCCGGGATGCAGCAGCGCACCCGGCGCGAGCGCGCTCACCACGCTATCCGCTCGCCATCCCACCCCCAAAAACTGCCACTCTCCGACGGCCCATGCCGCCCCACCTGCTCAATCACACACCGTGCAGCAAACGCCGGTTCAAACAGCTGCCCCTCCGGCACATTCCCTTGAAACGGCCGTGAGAGTTCGGTATCGGTAGTCCCCGGATGCAGCGCCAGGACCGTGGCGTTCGGGTTCAGGCGTTTCAGTTCGATGCTTGCCGTGTGCAGCAGCTGGTTCAGCGCCGCCTTGCTCGCACGATAGCTGTACCAGCCGCCCAGTCGATTGTCGCCGATCGAACCAACCTTGGCCGACAGGGCTGCGAAGGTGGCGGGCTGACTGCGCAGCAGTGGCAACAGATGCTTGAGCAACAGGATCGGCGCGAATGCATTGGTGGCGAAGCTGGCTTGCAGGCTGGTGAGGTCCAGTTGGGCCAGCGATTTCTCGGCTTTGGTGCCCTCCTGGTGGAGGATACCGAGTGTGCTGATAACCAGGTGAAGGAGCGGGCAGGCAAGGCCCACCTCATTTGCAATCGCAGCCAGCGCCAGCTCGTCGCGCGCATCGCAATCCAGCAGTACCACGCGTTCGCCATGTGCCCGGGCAAGGGCAAGCAGGCCGTCAGCAGTGCGGGCGTGTCGCGACACAGCCCAGACCCGGCTTACATCTTCGCGGGCCAGCAACGCCGTACACAGTGCCAGGCCGATACCCCGGCTGGCACCACATATCAGTACGTGGGCATTGTCAGATAATCCGGGGATCAGGCTCATTGGGTGCGCCTCATGTTTCGAATGAATCTAGCCCAACGACAGGGTCTTTTGTTTTAAATATGCGTTCTATCTTGGGTTTTCGGGGCCGCTTTGCGGCCCATCGCGACACAAGGCCGCTCCTACCGGCGATCGTGATTCCTGTAGATACTCTGTTGGCGGTCAAGCTTTTCTAAGGTACTCAGAGCTGAAAAGCTTGGCCGTATCAAATGGTTCACCGGTGCGTATATCCCCCATGGCAATTTTGCCGGCAATGGCTCAATCGCTCAGGCGTGCCATGCCCTTGTAGGAGCAGCCTTGTGCTGCGAAGAGGCCGGCAAGGCAAAAGATCATCTTC
>NZ_JBEGGO010000033.1:0-8356 GCF_052112345.1 Pseudomonas sp. SAS7
TTTACCCGCGAACACGGGCGAAGCCCGTGCCATCCATCGCGTAGCCTGCTTCGCGGGTAAACCCACTCCCACAGGAGTTGCGTTGACCCTGAGGCATTGATATCTCGTCTGTCAGCGCTCGCGCAGCGCCTCCGAACGCGCCTTCATGATCGGCTTGAGCAGGTAGCTCATGATGGTCTTCTTGCCGGTCATGATATCCACCGTCGCCACCATCCCCGGAATGATCAGCAGCGGCTTCTCGTCAGTCCCCAGGTGGCTGCGGTCGGTGCGCAGCTTGATCAGGTAGTAGGTGGTCTTCTTGTCTTCGTCGGTGATGGTGTCGGCGCCGATCTGCTCCAGCTTGGCCTTGAGCCCACCGTAGATGGTGTAGTCGTAGGCCGTGAACTTGACGGTCGCCTCCTGGCCAGGGTGCAGGAAGGCGATGTCCTTGGGCAGGATCTTCGCTTCGATGACCAGCGTGTCGTCCAGGGGTACCACCTCGATGATATCGCTGCCAGGCTGGATCACCCCGCCAATGGTGTTCACCAGCATCTGCTTGACGATACCGCGTACAGGCGAAGTGACCATGGTACGGTGCACCCGATCGTCCAGTGCCTTGCTGGTGGCCGTGGCCTTGTTCAGCTCGGTGCGCGCCTCGTTCAGCTGGGTCAGCGCTTCACTGCGGAATTTGCCTCGGGTTTCCTCGATCTTGCTCTGCACCTCGCGGATGGCCGCCTCGGCACGGGGGATGGCCAGCGCGGTGGAGTCCAGCTGGCCACGGTTCTCCACTTCGGCGCGGCGCAGGCGCAGCACTTCGACCTGGGAGATTGCGCCGGTTGCCACCAGCGGTTCTGACATGCCGATTTCCTTGCGCAGCAACTCCAGGCTGTTGGCGTACTGGGCGCGTTTGGAGCTGTACTCACGCAGCTCTTGCTGGCGCTGAACCAACTGCTGCTGCAGGCCGCCAATTTCGTCCTGCAGTTGCTGGCGACGGCTCTGGTACAGCGACTCTTCACTGGCCGCCTGGCTTGGTGCGGCCTTGCGCAGTTCTTCGTCGATCTTAAGCGGGCGGTCCTCTACCTCGGCACTCAGGCGTTCGACCCGCAGGGCCATGGATTGGCGGTCGGCCTCGGTTTCACCAACGTTGGAGGCGAAGCGGGTTTCATCCAGGCGCAGCAATGGCTGGCCGATTTCGACGATCTGACCTTCCTTGGCGAAGATTTCGGCGACGATACCGCCCTCCAGGTTCTGGATCTTCTGCACCTTGGACGACGGAATGGCCTTGCCTTCACCCCGCGTGACCTCGTCGATGGGGGCGACGCTGGCCCACACGATCAAGAACACGAAGAACAAGATGACGCCCCAGATGGTCAGCCGCACAACCCGTGGTGCATCTTCGATCAGGGCCTTGTTGACCTCTGGCAGCGGCTGGCCGCCCAGTGAGTCGGAACCTTTGAAGTAGCGCCGCAGGCCATCCTTGAATTGCCCCATATCCAGCTTATGCAACACTGATCTGCCCCTTCTTCAGCGCATCCATGACCGCGGCTTTCGGGCCGTCGGCGACAATCTGCCCGCGATCGATCACGATCAGCCGGTCCACCAGCGACAGTAGCGAGGCACGGTGCGTGACCAACAGTACCGTCTTGCCTTCCACCACCGCTTGCAGGCGCTGCTTGAGGCGCTCTTCGCCGGTGTTGTCCATGGCACTGGTTGGCTCGTCCAGCAACAGGATCTGCGGGTTGAGCAGCAGCGCACGGCCCAGGGCGACGTTCTGCCGCTGGCCGCCGGACAGGTTCTGCCCGCGTTCACCCACTTGCAGCTCGTAACCGTCCGGGTGCAAACGGGCGAATTCATGCACACCTGCCAGTTCGGCGGCCTGCAAGATCAGTTCGTCCTCGATGTAACGGGCACCGCTGACCAGGTTGTCGCGCAGGGTACCGGCCAACAGCTGGATGTCCTGCGGTACATAGCCGATGTTGTGGCGCAGTTCGCTGACGTCGATCTGGCGAATGTCCACGCCATCGACCAGCAGCGAGCCGCCATCGGCCTCGTACAGGCCGACGATCAGCTTGGCCAGCGAGCTCTTGCCCGAGCCACTGCGCCCGATGATGCCGACTTTTTCGCCGGGGCGGATGGTCAGGTTGATGTTCTTCAGCGCCAGGTTCTGCTGGTTCGGGTAGGTGAAATCAACCCCGCGGAACTCGACACTACCCTGCAGTACCTTGCGGCTCAGCGGGCGCTCCTCGAAGTTGCGCTCTTGCGGCAGTTCCATCATGTGGTCTGTGGCCACCATGGTGACCTTGGCTTGCTGGTAGCGGGCAAGCAAGCCGTTGAGCGAGGCCAGTGGCCCGAGCGCCCGACCGCTAAGCATGTAGCACGCCACCAGACCGCCCATGCTGAGGTTGCCGTCGATGATCAGGTACACGCCGACGCAGATCATTGCCACGCCAGCCAGCTGCTGGATGAGCATGGTGATGTTCATCGCCAGGCTCGACAGCACCTTCACGCGCAGTTCCAGGCGGCTGAGGGTGCCGAGGGTCTGCTCCCACATGTACTGGCGTTCACTTTCGGCGTTGTTGACCTTTACCGCATCCAGGCCGGCCAGGGTTTCGATCAGGCTGGACTGGCGCTCGGAGGCCAGGGCCATGGTCCGCTCCATGGTCGCCATCAGCGGCCGTTGCAAGGCATAGCCGATGCCCAGGGCCAGCGGGAAGGCAATGATCGGGATCCACACCAGGTGCCCGCCAATGATGGCGATGACGATCAGGATAAGGATGGTGAACGGCAGGTCGATCAGGCTGGTCAGGGTCAGTGAGGCGAGGAAGTCGCGCAGGCCCTGGAACTCGTGAATGTTCTGGGCAAAGCTGCCGACCCTGGCCGGGCGGTACTTCATCGACATGCCGACGATGCGCTCGAACAGCGTCGCCGAGATGATCAGGTCGGTCTTCTTACCGGCCAGGTCAAGGCAAAGGCCACGCAGGCCCTTGAGGATCAGGTCGAAGATGTAGGCGCCGGCGATACCGATGGCCAGCACCCAGAGTGTTGAGGTTGCCTGGTTGGGCACCACCCGGTCATACACGTTCATCACGAACAGCGGCGCGGCCAGGGCGATCAGGTTGATCACCAGGCTGGCGGCAATGGCGTCGATATACAGCCACTTGCTGCGCAGCAGGGTATCGCGGAACCACGACTTTGCCCGCGGGATGAGGTTGCCGTGGTTTACATCGAACTTGTGCTGCGGCTGGGCGAAGAACACCCGGCCGCTATAGTCGCTTTGCAGGGCTTCGCGGCTGACATGCACCTCGCCGCCATCGCTCTCGCTGAGCAACAGTCGCGCGGTGTCTTCGTTCTCCCAGCCCAGCAGGACGGCACTGCGGCCTTCTTTTAGCAGCAGCATGGCCGGCATGGCAATGCTCGGGATCTGCTCCAGCTTGCGCTGTAACAGCCGCCCTTGCAGCCCGGCCCGGGCGGCGGCGCGGGGCAACAGCTCGGGGCTCAGGCGCTGCGCAGGCAGCGGCAGGCCGGTGGTCAGCATGACCCGGCTGGCGGGTTTCTGGTGCAGGACACACAGGCTCAGCAGGCTATCCAGCAAAGGATCGTCATGCTGACTGCGTGGATCATGGCTGAGTTGGACTCGACTGACTTCAGATTCCACGCGGCGCTCTCTTCATCCTTGTGGTGGGTGGGGTGGGTGTGCCGGCATTAAGGTTGGGCCGGCTCGCCCTGGCGTTCAATGGTGCTGCCAAGCGGTGTGGGTAGGCGCTACGACGCCCTTACGGCTGAGCAGAGGGCCAATGGTCGCCTCGAATCGATACTGAGTAAACAATTCTACGTCGTTCATAGCTACCAGACTGCTCCTGAGCAATGCGTGTTTCATTTTTGATCCGGTACGGCGTGCGGGCAGGAGCTATTTCAGCAGCATAGCCCGCCAGCCAGACAGTGAGTGTTGCAGTCGAGGATCGAACTTTTTGACCGCCAGTAAATGGGCGCTGATTTGTTGACGTTCTTATATGGGCTGATCGTTAAAATTCATCGTGCAAAGTCTGTTTGTACACTCAGGCCCGGTTCAGAAATCGTCAATGGTTTGCCATCATCGCTGTGTAATTATCTGCGCAATCGTTCTCTATCTGTTTGATCTGCGATGAAGCGTTGTCCAAGCCCGAGCGCATTGCCACGCTGGTGCAGGCTCGCCCGTCGGTGCAGCCCAGCTGCGATCTGGATTTGAAGCCTGCGGCCGGACGATTTCAGGCAAGGTTTGTGCTTGCTCGATAAGCGGCAGTCCGTTGGCGCAAAAGTGATCTGAAATTGACGCGTCCAGGCTTGTAGAGTTGCCGATGAGTGGTTGATCTACGCCATGAAAAGCCGACGCCCACGCGTGAAAAACGTTGCTGAACTTCAGGTTTAGCGAGCTTTCGATGATGTACGACATTTGTCCTCAATCAACGGTTGGCTAAGGTACAAATATCAATGTGACATTACATTGCCGATTGTTTAGGATGACCTGTATAAGGTCAATAGTTTGGCATTTAAGCAATTCCAAATAGTTATAGACGAAAAATTGACGCGAAAAAGCGTCAAGAGATCATCGACATAGTTCCGCCTGAAGTGGCTTGCGAGTGCCGCTCTGGCAGGGAAGTACCCACAGGGTCACACGGAGAGTCCAATGAGCAGCGTTGTAGCCATCGTCAAAAGCATTGTCGGCCAGGTTATTGCGGTATCCCCAGAGGGCATTCGTCGTGTGCTCATCGAAGGGGACCGCCTGCTGGCTGGTGAGGAAGTGCTCACTGGCCCGGGCGGCGCAGTTACTTTGGAGCTGGCCGATGGCCGTCTGCTTGACCTGGGCCGCGACAGCCAGTGGAGCGCCGATGCGCCTGACAGTAGCACCGACCTGAGCCAGGCGACCGCACAGGCCGCGCCGTCGGTGGAAGAGCTGCAACAGGCGATCGCGGCCGGTGTCGACCCGACTACCGAGCTTGAAGCCACCGCAGCCGGCCCGTCCGCAGCGGGCGGCGGCGCGCTTGGCGGTGGTCACAGCTTCGTGATGCTCGAAGAAACCGCGGGCCGGGTCGATGCTACCGTTGGCTTCCCGACGCAAGGGCTGGGCTTTGCTCCCGTGCTCGACAGCGAAGAGGTTGGCTTGCTGGATACCACCAGCAATAACCAGGTGACTACACCGACGACAGACACCAACGTTGCTACAGACCTTGTGCTTGGCGCCACTCCTTCCATCAGCGAAGCGGGTGGCGTAATCGTCTATACCGCCACGGTAGGCCAGGCGCCGACCACTAACCTGATCGTCACCCTGTCCAACGGTGCCGTTATCGTCATCCCGGCAGGGCAGACCAGCGGCAGCGTCAATGTCGTGGTGCCGGCAAATGACACGCCTTATATCGACGGTGGCCAGATCTCGGCAACTGTAACGGGTACCACGGGCGGCAACGGCCTGACGGTGACAGTGCCGCAAACGCCGGCAGTCACCCAGGTTACCGATACCATCGACACCACCACTGCGACGCTGACGGCGAATCCGTCGGTGACCGAAGGTGGCGTGATCACCTACACCGTGACCTTGAGCAATCCTGCCCAGACTCCGGTGACTGTGACCTTGTCCAATGGGCAGGTAATCACCATCGAGGCCGGCAAAACCCAGGGCAGTGTCGACTTCCAGACGCCGGCGAACGACGTCTACAACAACGGTTCGACCGTCAGCACCACGATCACCGGCGCTACCGGTGGCAACTTCGAGCAACTGACGCCGAACCCTGCACCGGCTGAGACGGTAATCAGTGATTCGGTCGATAACACGACCGCCACTCTGACTGCTTCGCCAAGCGTCACTGAAGGTGGCGTAATTACCTACACCGTGACCTTGAGCAACCCTGCCCAGACTCCGGTGACCGTGACCCTGTCCAATGGCCAGACCATCACCGTTGAAGCGGGCAAAACCCAGGGTAGCGTCGACTTCCAGACCCCGGCGAATGACGTCTACAACAACGGCTCGACCGTCAGCGTCACCATCGAAAACGCCACTGGCGGTAACTTCGAGCAGCTGACCCCAAATCCGACCCCGGCTCAGACCACGATCAACGATTCGGTCGACTCCACCACTGCGACTTTGACTGCTTCACCAAGCGTCACTGAAGGTGGCGTGATCACCTACACCGTCACCCTGAGTAATCCTGCCCAGACGCCGGTGACCGTAACCCTGTCCAACGGCCAGACCATCACTGTTGAGGCCGGCAAAACCCAGGGCAGCGTTGATTTCCAGACCCCGGCGAATGACGTCTACAACAACGGCTCGACCGTCAGCGTCACCATCGAAAACGCCACCGGCGGCAACTTCGAGCAGTTGACCCCGAACCCGACCCCGGCTCAGACCACGATCAACGATTCGGTCGACTCCACCACTGCGACTTTGACTGCTTCGCCAAGCGTCACTGAAGGTGGCGTAATTACCTACACCGTGACCTTGAGCAACCCTGCCCAGACTCCGGTGACCGTGACCCTGTCCAACGGCCAGACCATCACTGTTGAAGCGGGCAAAACCCAGGGCAGCGTCGACTTCCAGACCCCGGCGAACGACGTCTACAACAACGGTTCGACCGTCAGCGTCACCATCGAAAACGCCACCGGCGGTAACTTCGAGCAACTGACCCCGAACCCGACTCCGGCTCAGACCACGATCAACGATTCGGTGGACACCACCACCGCAACACTGACCGCTTCGCCAAGCGTCACCGAAGGCGGCGTGATTACCTACACCGTGACCCTGAGCAACCCTGCTCAGACGCCGGTAACCGTGACCCTGTCCAATGGCCAGACCATCACCGTTGAAGCCGGTAAAACCCAGGGCAGCGTCGACTTCCAGACCCCGGCGAACGACGTCTACAACAACGGTTCGACTGTTAGCGTCACCATCGAAAACGCCACCGGCGGTAACTTCGAGCAACTGACCCCGAACCCGACTCCGGCTCAGACCACGATCAATGACTCCGTCGACACCACCACCGCAACTCTGACGGCGAACCCGTCGGTGACCGAAGGTGGCGTAATCACCTATACCGTGACCCTGAGCAACCCTGCCCAGACTCCGGTGACTGTAACCCTGTCCAACGGCCAGACCATCACCGTTGAGGCCGGCAAAACCCAGGGCAGTGTCGACTTCCAGACCCCGGCGAACGACGTCTACAACAACGGTTCGACTGTCAGCGTCACCATCGAGAACGCCACTGGCGGTAACTTCGAACAGTTGACCCCGAACCCGACCCCGGCTCAGACCACGATCAACGATTCGGTCGACTCCACCACTGCGACTTTGACTGCTTCGCCAAGCGTCACCGAAGGCGGCGTGATTACCTACACCGTGACCCTGAGCAACCCTGCCCAGACTCCGGTGACCGTGACCCTGTCCAACGGCCAGACCATCACCGTTGAGGCCGGCAAAACCCAGGGTAGCGTCGACTTCCAGACCCCGGCGAACGACGTCTACAACAACGGTTCGACCGTCAGCGTCACCATCGAAAACGCCACCGGCGGTAACTTCGAGCAACTGACCCCGAATCCGACTCCAGCTTCGACTGTCATCAACGACAGTGTCGATACCGTCACCGTAAGCATCGTCAGCAATGGCAATGTGACCGAAGACCAGCAACCTTCCTTTACCGTGAAAGTAAGCCAGGCGCTGGACCGTCCGTTGACCGTCACTCTGTCGAACGGCGACACCGTGACGATCGAAGCCGGTAAGACCGAAGTCGAGTACAAGACCTCCGCTCAGGGTGATGACGTCTATCACGACGCTGGCTCCATCACCCTCAGCGTTACCGACGCTACCGTTCCAGGCGCCACTTTCGAGAAGCTGGCCTTGGGTGGCCCGGCTACCGTTGAGATCTCGGACACTATCAGTGAAGTTGTGGCTAAGCTGACCGCCACCCCTTCGGTGACCGAAGGCGGCGAGATCACCTACACCATCACCCTGACCAACAAAGACGGTCTGCCGATCAACAACCACGGCGCCCTGACCTTCACGCTGAGCGACGGCAAAACCGTCATCACCGTACCGGCCAATGGCACTACTGGTTCGATCACTGTCACCGCTCCGGACAACGTTTACATTGGCAGCAACACCCCGGTGGTACAGTCGATCGCAACTGTTGCTGGCGCGGATGTCGGCAAGTTCGAGCAACTGACCCTGGACAAAACTCCGGTCAGCACCACCGTTACTGACGAGCCCGGCACTCCGGGCAACGAAGGCGACCTAGTCAAGGTCACCATCACGGCGGACCAGACTTCGGTGGCGGAAAACGTCAAACCGACGTTCACCGTGCACATCAACCAGCCGTTGGCCCACGACCTGGTCGTGACCCTGAGCAACAATGCC
>NZ_JBEGGO010000034.1:0-7893 GCF_052112345.1 Pseudomonas sp. SAS7
TACGGTGCTGGTGCCACGGGCAGCGTCGTATCTGCTGGGTTGTCGGTGGTCAAGTGTGATCAGCGCCAGGGCGCAGGTTCACCTACCAGCTGCCCCTGAATGCCGCCTACCCCCATCTCCTGCAGCACCCGCCGCTCCCCTTCTGTCTCGACCCGCTCGGCAATCAGTGGCAGGTCGATGCTGTGCGCCGCACGCTGGATCGCTTCGATGAACAGCCGCTTGTGCTGCTCATGGTCGATGTTGCGGATGTAGCTGCCGTCAATCTTCAGGTACGCCAGGCCAAGGTGGGCCAGGTTGCCGATCATGCTGAAGCGCCCGCCAAAGCGCTGCAACGCCAGCCCAAAGCCCAGCCCGTGCAGGCGCCGGGTGAGTTGCTCGAGGGCTGCCTGCTCAGGCAACTGCTCCTCGCCAATTTCAAAGACCAACCGCGGGCCGAGCGCCGCGTTCTGGCCCAACACTTCGAAAACGCGGTGCAGGGCCTTGGGGTCGGCCAGGGTGGCGGCGGACAGGTTCACCGCAAGCACCTGGTCATGTCCTCGCAGATGCGCCAATACTTTCTCCAGCACCAGCACGTCCAGCCGCGGCATCCAGCCGAAGCGCTCCAGCCAAGGCAGGAAGCGACCCGCCGGCAGTGCCTCGCCCTGGCCATCCTGCAAGCGGGAAATCACCTTGTGGTGCAGTACCCGTTGCACCGAAGTGCAATCCACCACCGGCTGGAAGAACAGCTCGAAATGCCCATTTTTGAACGCCTGATCGAGCCGCTCGTGCCAGGCGTGCTGGCTATCGGCAGCCACTGCAGCCACGCCTTGTTCAAGGCATACCCAACCCGGCGTTGGCTGGTTTTCGGCACGGGCCAGAGCCTCATCGGCGAGCTTCAGCAAAGCCTGCGGAGAATCGCCCGGGCTGAATGGCGCGAGGCCGATACAAGCCACCGGGTCGATGTCACTGGCGCCCGTTTCGTGCAGGCTCTGCAGCGTTGCCTCCAGGGCCTGGGCCAGGTTTACCGCTTCTTCATGCACCATGCCCGGCGCCAGCACGGCAAACTCGCCACCGCGGCTGCGGGAAATCAGGTCGTTGGTTTCCGGGAAGCTGGCACAGGTACGGCGCAACTGCTCACCCACGGCCTGCAGCAACTGGTCGGTACGCTGGCCGCCAAGGCGTGCGTTCAGCCCCGCCAACCCTTGGACACGCAGTAACAGCAGGTAGCCGGCGCGCGCGTCCTCCAGGTTGCTTACCCGGGTGTTCAGCTGCATTTCGAAATAGCGGCGGTTCGAGAGCCCGGTCAGGCTGTCCTGGTAGGACTCCGCACGCAACCGCTCGCTGCGCTCGGCCTGCTCGGTGAACAGCGCCTTGAGCTTCTCGACCATCTGGTTCATCGCCTGCACCACACGGCGCAGCTCCGGTGTGCGCGGCAATTCTGGCAGGCTCAGGAATTCGCGGCGCGCAATGGCATGGGATTGCTCAACCATATAGTCCAGCGGGCGCAACTGGCGGCGCAGCAGCAAGGCGCCGAGCACGGCACTGGCTGCACCGCACAGCAGCAACCAGCCCAGGCTGCCCAAGGCGCTTTGCCAGAGTTTGGCAATGGCAAACATCGGGTGGCTGATCACCTCTACCCGCGCGGCCTGCTGCCAGCCGCGGCTGACGATGGCGTCGCCACCGGCGGCCTCAAGGCCGATCAGGTGCACGAACCAGCGCGGTACCCCGCCAGGGTCCGGCTCGGCGTGGCGCTCCACCAGCACGGCGTTGGAGCCCAGGTCGACGACCTTGATGCTCGCATAGTAACCACTGTCGAAGATCGAGCTGACCATCAGCTCGACCATCGCCGGGTCGTCGATATTCGGCGTCAGCGAAAGCGCCAGCGCGGTCGCTGCATCCTGGGCGTGCGAACGCAACTGGTTGACGTACTGGCTGCGCGAGCTTTCCAGGCTGACCATGAAACTGCCACTGAAGGCGACTACCAGGAACAGGCAAATGGCCAACAGCAATTGTTTGAACAGTGACATCTGTGCTCCTTCAGTAAACCGGCTCGGCCGGAAACCCTTCGGCCTGCATTTTCTTCAGCAAATCCTGCCAGCGTGACAGCCGCTTGGTGTCGCCGACCTTCTTGTTGCCTGCGGCGCCCGTCAACCACAACCCCTCGCCATTGAAGGCATACACCGGCAGCAGGTCGGTACGTTGGCTTGCCGGCTTGATGGCATCCATGAGGCTGTCGAGCACCAAAGGCTGGGCCTGTGGGTTTGAATAATAAGTCAGGACCATGTGCGCGCGGTTCTGCCGCAACGCCTTGACGTAGGTGATGCGCAGTTTTTCGCTGGGGATGCCCATGCGCCGCAGGCTGAAATACTTGGCGATAGCGTAGTCCTCGCAGTCCCCGGCACCTTTGATCAGCGCCTGCACCGGTGTGGCCCAGTAGTCGACCTCATGCCATAGGTCAATGTCTTCGACATAGCGCAATTGCTGGTTGAAAAAACGGTTGACCACTTGCAGTTGCTCTAGCTCAGTACCCTGCTTTTGCGTGGCCATCAGGTTCTGCCAGGCATCGATACGGCCCTGCCCGGCACCCAGAGGACCATACAAGGCCTGCGACTTGCGGCTGATCTGGGAGAAATCCCAATCCGCGTGCAAGCCGCCCAGCAGCAGACTGCCCAGCAGCGCGGCAAAGGCGACACGTCGCACAACGGTTTTGAACATCCAGGATATCGCCACTGCCAAGCCCTGTGCAGGCCAGTCGAAAGCAGCGATGGTGCGGCTTGCCACTGCAAAAAACAATGGCACCCTGCAATCATGCATCCGCCTGTCAGCCGGCCTACACTTTCTGTTTATAACCTTCTATGGGCCGCTTCCTTTGGCGGGCGACTTCATCCACCATAGCCGCGCTTTTGGGGCGCCCGTGCCAATGCGGGCCTTGGTTTGACAACTCCCACAAGCTGTAACTAGTGTCATTGGATCCAACTTTAGTCATCGTTGAGGCAGACGTCGCGTGGCCGAAAAAATCAAATTGAGCAATGTGCTGGCCAGCGAGCAGCTGTCGCCGCACCAGGCCCGTGCCGTGATCGAAGAACGCCTGCGCAGCGCCATCCTCGATGGTCGCCTGCCCCCTGGCACCGCCGTGCGACAACAAGAACTCGCCACCTTGTTTGGCGTCAGCCGCATGCCCGTGCGCGAAGCCCTGCGCCAGCTTGAAGCGCAATCGCTGCTGAAAGTGGAGATGCACAAGGGTGCGGTGGTTGCGCCGTTGATTGACGAAGATGCGGTGGATACCTATGCCCTGCGCATACTGCTGGAGAGCGAAGCGCTGCGCCAGTCGATCCCGCTGCTTGATGCCAGCGACATCGCCAGCGCCCGTGGCTATATCCAGCAACTGGAGAACGAAACCCGCCACGCCGAAATCGGCCGGCTGAACCGCCTGCTCCATATGACGCTGTACAGCAAGGCGTCGAACAGGAAGCTGCTGCGCATGATTGAGAACGAACTGAACGAAGAAGAGCGCTTCCTGCGTTTTCATCTTTCATCCATGGGCCTGGGCAAGCTGACCCAGGACGATCACAACGCACTGGTAGACGCCGCCAGCGACAAGCTGGTGGATGAGGCGATAGCCGTGCTGGCCCGGCACCTCAATAGCGGAGCGCTAGTAATCCGCAATTACCTGGATGCGCAACGGACGCGTTAGCCCGTAACTGGCTTTGCTTAATGGCGCGAGCAGATGGGTTGCAAATTGACCTTGCCACGCCAACAATGAGACTAATTATCATTCATGTCCATTGATGCCAGCGCCCTCCCCTATGCCCAGCAATGACTCCGTGCAAACGCTCTACAGTGACCACCACGGCTGGTTACACGCCTGGCTGCGCAGCAAGCTGGGCAATGCCGCCGATGCCGCAGACCTGGCCCATGACACCTTCGTCCGCTTGCTGCAACGCCGCGAACACCTGCAGCTGAACACCCCTCGGGCGTTCCTGCGCACGGTAGCGCGTGGGCTGGTCATCGATCACTGGCGCCGCGAGGAACTGCACAGGGCCTACCTGGAGGCACTGGCCCATGTGCCGCAAGCACAGTGTCCCTCGGCCGAAACCCGCGAGCTGCTGCTGGAATTGCTTGAGCGTATCGCGCGCATGCTCGACGGCCTCAAACCCAAGGTACGTCGCGCCTTCCTGCTGGCCCAATGCGAGGGGCTGAAGCACCAGGCAATTGCCGAGCAGATGGGGATCTCGGTGCGTACCGTGGAGCGTTACATCGCTGATGCGCTGTACCATTGCTATGTGCTGCGCTACGAAGACGAGTGTTGAGCCAATGACTGCCGCACGCCCTGATGCAAAAGCGGTCAAACAGGCCATCCAGTGGCTGCTGCGGCTGCGCGAGAGCGGGCATGAGCCGACACTGCAACAACAGTGCGCGCAATGGCGCAGTGCTCACCACGAACATGAGCAGGCCTGGCAACGGGTGATGCACCTGCATCAGGACCTTGACCTGCGCTGCGTCCCCGGTGCCGGTTTGGCGTTGCAAACCCTGGAAACCAGCCAGCAACGCCTGCACCGGCGGCAAGCGCTGAAGCTGCTTGGCGGGGTTGTCATGGTGGGAACGGCGACATGGCTGGCCAAAGACCTCGATGCTACCAGTGCGTGGGCGTCGGACTATGCCACCGGCACCGGTGAGCAACGCGTCTTCACCCTGCCCGATGGCTCACTGATGCAGCTCAATACCCGCACTGCCGTGGACCTGGCGTTCAATGACCAGCAGCGTCTGGTTCGCCTGATGCAGGGGGAGCTGATGATTACCTGCAACTCCGGGCATCCAGTGCTTGTACAAACCCGCGACGCACTGCTGGAAGGTTTCGCAGGGCGCTTTGTGGCCTACCAGGACAACGATTGCACACGTGTCAGTGTCAGCCACGGCAAAGTGGCGATCCACCGGCCCGGCAATGGCCACCTTCAGTGGATTGAAGGCGGCCAGCACTGGCGCCTGGATGCTCAAGGCGCTCACCCGCTGGCGCACCTGGACATGGACGCGATGGCCTGGACTGAAGGGCTGATCGTTACCCAGGACATGCGCCTGTCCGACTTCCTCGCGCAGGTCAGCCGTTATCGCCACGGTTACCTGGGCTGCAGCGACGAGATTGCCGGTTTGCGCCTGTCCGGGGTGTTCCGCCTCGAAGACCCGGAGCAGCTGCTTCAGTTGCTGCCGCAAACGCTGCCCGTAAGGCTTCGTCAACGTACACGCTGGTGGGTACGTGTAGAAAGCATGGCCTGATGAGGCCTTGACGATTTGTGGCGGGTTTTCAATCCCGGTCCGGCTAGGACAGTAAGCGACACCTTCTGCCCTCAACACTTCAACGGACCCTTCATGCCTATCAACCCGGTGTTAACCCACACTCTCAACTTGAATGATTATCGACCTGTCCTGCAATCAGCACGCTTGCGCCATGCCATCCGGGCTGCGCTGTTTGGTACTGCCTTGGGCCTGGCCGCTGTTCCGCAACTTTGCGCAGCGGCTGAAACAGCCCAAGTGAGTCATCGCTATGCAATTCCGGCGGGCCAACTGGCCGACGTACTCAATCAGTTCGCTCGCCAGGCCGGCATTACCCTGTCAAGTACGCCTCAGCTCACCGATGGCCTGCAATCGAACGGCCTGCAGGGGCAGTACGCTACCGACCAGGCGCTGCGCCAACTGCTCAATGGCAGCGGCCTGGAAGCGATCAGCCAGGATGGACGTAGCTATGTGTTGCAGACACAGCCCCAGGAAGCCGCCCTGTCATTGCCAGACACTGATATCCGTGGGTTCACCCTCGGCAATGCGCTGGGCAGCATGGAGGGTTACAACGCCACCCACAGCCAGGTAGCGACCAAGACCAGCACGCCGTTGGTGGAAACCTCCCAATCCGTCTCGGTGGTTACTCGCCAGCAGATGGACGATCAGGGCTCACAGACCGTTGCCCAGGCCATGCGCTACACGCCAGGGGTACTCACCAACCCTTACGGTGCTACCCATCGCTACGACTATGTGGCCATGCGCGGCTTCAACGACGGTTCTGTGGATAACATCTACGTCGATGGGCTCAAGTCGATGGGCGACAACGGCACCTACAGCACCATGCAGGTCGACCCGTACTTCCTTGAGCGCATCGATATTCTCAAGGGGCCATCTTCAGTACTGTATGGTCGAAGCTCGCCAGGAGGCCTGGTAGCCCTGACCACCAAGAAGCCGCTGTTTACCCCCTACCATCAGGTTCAAGCCACGGTCGGCACCCAGGGCCAGCGTGGCATGGGTTTCGACTTCAGCGGCCCTGTGGATGACGACAAACGCATCGCCTATCGCCTGACAGGCCTGGCGGATGCTTCCGACACCCAGTTCGACCACAGCAAGGAAGAACGCTACACCATCGCTCCGGCCATCAGCATCGACTTCACCGAAGACACCTCGCTCACGCTTCAGGCTTACCTGCAGCACGACCCTAACGGCGGGTACCACGGTGGCAACCCTGCCGACGGCATGCTGCACAAGCGCAATGGCTTGCGCTTGTCCGATCACTTCTTCGAGGGCGAGCCGGGCATCGACAACTACGAACGTACCCAGCAGTCGTTCAGCTACCAGTTCGAGCACCGCTTCAACGATGTGTTCACCGCGCGGCAGAACTTCCGTTACCAGGATTCGGACGTGTCCATGGACCAGGTGTACTCGGCCGGCTGGGCGGATGCCGACAGCAACATTCTCAACCGCGCCTATACCGGCGGCGACGAGCGCCTGCATTCGTACATCATCGACAATATGCTGCAGGCGGAATTCTTCACCGGCGCTGCCAAACACACCCTGCTGCTGGGCGCCGACTACCAGCGGCGCAAGGCCGATGTCGCATGGCGTTATGGCTCGGTCGACCCGCTGGACGCCGGCAACCCGCAGTACGGCAATGGCAACCTTCAGGTGCTGGGCGAAAACCGCTACCAGCGGCGCTTGCAGCAAACAGGTGTGTACCTGCAGGACCTGGTGGAGCTGGACCAATGGCGCTTCTCCCTGGGGCTTCGCCAGGACTGGGTGAAGGTGTCGGAGGAGAATCGCGACAGCGACACCAAGGTCAGCGATCAGCGCTCCAAGTTCACCACCCGGGCCGGGGTGCTCTACCTGTTCGAGAACGGCATTGCGCCCTATGTCAGCTACTCGGAGTCGTTCAATCCCAACACCGTGTCCGACCAGGAAGGCCGCCCGCTGGCACCGACCGAGGGCACGCAATGGGAAGCAGGTATCAAGTATCAGCCTCCGGGCAGCGACAACCTGTTTACCGCATCGGTGTTCCGCATCGAGCAGGAAAACCTGGCCTCGAAGCAGCCTGACGAAAACTTCTATCGCCCGGTAGGTGAAGTACGCTCGCAAGGGCTGGAGCTAGAGGCACATGTGCAGCTGACCGACAGCCTCAAACTGCTGGGCGGCTACACCTTCACCGATATCGAATATTCCAAGTCGATGCCGAGCCTGACGTCGGGCAACCTGGACAACAAGGGCAATTCGCCAACCCAGGCACCAAAACAGATGTTCTCGCTGTGGGCTGACTACAACTTCCGCCAAGGGCCGCTGGATGGCCTGCGGCTGGGCGGTGGGGTGCGGTATGTGGGCTACAGCTGGGTAGATGCGGAGAACAGCATGAAGGTGCCTTCCTACACGTTGTTTGACGCTTCGCTCGGCTATGACCTGGGCAAGGTTGGGCTCAAGGGTGTGGATGTGCGCCTTAACGCCAACAACCTTACCAATGAAAGCTATATCACCTCATGTGCCAGCCTGAACTATTGCTACATGGGTGAAGAGCGCAATGTGAGCGCCACGGTCAGCTATCAGTTCTGACCGATATCAGATACCCGGAAAAGACAAAGCCCCTGTCTGCATTGCAGACAGGGGCTTTGGGTT
>NZ_JBEGGO010000035.1:0-6591 GCF_052112345.1 Pseudomonas sp. SAS7
CGGCGGAGATTACCAGCGGGCTCCACCAGGGCCACTCCCAGCGTCGCGGGCGGTGGGGGCAATGAACGACGTTGCTGTAGGGTGCGCACAGCTCTTGCGGCGTGGGGCCACGCAGTTCACGGATGACCGTGTGCATGCGCGAGATCAAGGCTTTGATGATGTCTTCGCACTTGGGATCGAGGGCATGCTTGCCTCTGAGGCCCAGGCAGAAGCAGAAGTACAGGAACTCCAGTACATCCTGAAATTCCTTGGGCGCCTGCATGACCCGTTCGAGCAGCACGAAGATTTTTTCGCCGCCCTGGGTTTCGTCGTGGAAGATGCTGAGCAGCGGCTCGTGGCTCCAGCACGAATTGTTGCCCCACGGGCGGCTCATCACGGCCTCGTCCAGGTACAGGCACAGGGCATAGGAATAGACTTCCTGGTGCGCGATGGGGTAGCCGTGCTGCTGGATTTCTTCGCGAATGTTGCTGACCTGGTTTTGCACGGTCTTGTGCACGTAGGCGAGGTTGGGCAGGTCGTCCAGGGTACGCAGGCGAATGACCAGGCCGAACAGCGGGCTTGCTGCGTCGAGCATCAGGTTTTCGAAGCCGCCGCGCAGCTGGAACTCCGGGTCGGCGGGGTAGCCGGATAGATCCGTTGCGAGTTGAGGACCAGTACCGGTACGAGGCTGTTGGGTACCCTTGATATCCTCCAGCAGAATTGGCTTTTTCTTGGCCGGCACCGGTGTTTCAGTGCCATCGGACTCTTTGGACATCCTTAATCCTCGTCTAGTTGGAAGGTCAACTCACACAATGGCTGCGAACTTCCGATATGATCGGGCGCAAGCATTTTGCGAAAGCCTGAAGACTAACGAGGAATCAATATCTATGGGAGATTGAAACTTCCTAATGGTCTGTAGGAAGTTTCACCTCAAGTTATTTTTAAATTATTATTAACGAGCAGAGGCTCGATGATTTTGTCTGAATTGCTGTTGCTTTTGTGACTGCTGGTGGCTCTATTACGAGGGCTGCGGTACAGCAGAATCACGCATGGCAGGGCAGTTTTCCGGCGCCTGCAACGCGATGCGCCCATAGAAGAACAACGCAGTAGCCCAGGTTGTAAACCAGACAAAGATTCCGGCCCAGAACGTATGGGACATATAGTGCCAGCCCTGCAGTACGCGGGTAGTGCCGTACACGAACCCGATCAGCAGAATTGCCACCAGCAACTTGCGCGCATGTGCCCAGCGGTGGCGCAGGGCCACGAAATACAGCGCCAACAAGGTAAACCCGCTGGAGGCATGGCCGCCCGGCCAGCAGCGGCCATCGCCGGCCTTGTTCCACAAGGAGAAGTTTTCGAACCATTCGACCCGGGCCTGCGAGCCGCCATACAGCGTGGTTTCCACAGGGCAATACACGCTGGTGTGGCTTTTCAGGTAATGAATCACGGTCGTGCTCAGTGCGAACGCCACCACCACGAACAGCAGGTCGCGGCGGTGTTGGGTGGTAAAGCGCAGCACCGGTGCGATACGAGCCTTTTCCAGCACCTGGGTCAGGCCCAGTTGAGGGTGGTTGGCCAGACGCGGCCAGATGAACGACAGCAGGCTGCCGATGACTGCCAGTTCGCCGGTCCAGTCCGGCAGGATGCGAGGCCATTTGTGGGTGGCTTTCTCGAACCACTGGTTGTGCAGCAACGGGAACTGGCCGGTGGCCGGGTCGAGCAGCAAGTTGCTGATCCAGCGATCGAGTTCGGTGAGGTCGAATGCAATAAACACGATGGCAGCCAGCAACAGCGGCAGCAGCAGGTTATTACGGTAGAAGGTGGTACGAGAGGGCATTGTTCAGAGTTCCTTGGCATCAATGAGATTGGCCCACTCACTGGCCGCTATCTGGCCCAGCAGCTTCGCCTTGCCATCGCTGCCCTGGGTGATGAACAGGGCGCTGGTATAGCTGTTCGACGTCGCGCTGGCAGGTACTTCGAGCGCTTGCTCCAGCCGTTCCATGCAGCCGCTGTGGCTGACCAGCACGAGGTTGTGGCCGTCTCGCTTGAGGGCCATGGCGTTTTCGGCGAAGTGGCCGTCACACTGATTCAGCCAGCCTTGCGTGGCAATGGTCTTACCAAACATGGCGTGTGCGGTCTGCCGGGTACGCACTTCCGGGCTGGCCCACACGTCGGCTGAGCCCAGGCCAAGGTGCTGCAGGCCGTTGCCGACCTCGGCGGCCACATGGCTGCCTGCGACCGTGATTCCGCTGGGGGCACCCAGGCAAGCACCGCTGGAGCGGTCGCAGCGTTCGGCATGGCGCAGCACCACAATCACCGAGCCTTTCGCCCAGGCGGCCTCAAGCCCGCTGTGTTGCAGGTGATGAGGGTTGCCCAGGTTGGGGATGGCCGTGCGGGCATGTGCCCAGGCTGCCGCTACGCCCAGGATCAACAGCAGGCACAAGACTGCGAACAGCGCCGTGCCCCAAGGCAATCGGGGTACCTGGGCAAGCCGTGAGGCGGGTGATTTGTCGATTACGCCTTGCAGCATGTTCGCCACTCCAGTCAGTTCGCTCCACACAAGAGCGTCGGCACTGTAGGTAGCGGGATGTCGCTAGAGAGTGAGGCTGATGTGAAAAAAGCCTTGGCCCGACAGCAGTCAGCCAGTGAGAAGTCAAGTATGAAACCGGTTTCAAAACATTTCTGAACGCGCTAGATTATTCGGCTGTCTTCTTGATGGCCTATCAAGATCACCTCCCACAGAAAATCAGATGGCGCTTATCAAGGCCGCCGCACAGCCGATGAGGATTCGCAATGCCTGAGCATGTTCCAGACAACCCGCGCAGGGATTTTCTGCGCAAGACCTTGACCCTGATCCCCGTGGTTACCGTGGCCAGCACAGGGCTTGGCGTGGGCGCCAGCCAGCTGCTTGCGGCCCCGCAACCGCATCAGCAACCGAAAGTGCCGGCCACACCGCCTGCAGGCAACTATCAACCGACGTTCTTCAGCGCCGAAGAGTGGGCTTTTGTACAAGCTGCAGTGTCGCGCATCATCCCGGCCGATGAGCTTGGCCCCGGCGCACTCGAAGCCGGCGCCGCCGAGTTCATCGACCGCCAGATGAACACCCCCTACGCGACTGGCGCGCAGTGGTACATGCAAGGCCCGTTCAACGCCGACGCCGCGCCCGAGCTTGGCTACCAGTTGCAGCTCAGCCCGCAACAAATCTATCGCCTGGGCATCGCTGCCGTGGACGGTTGGTGCAAAGCCAACGGCGGGCAAGTTTTTGCCGCACAAGATAGCGCTACCCGAGACCGTATTCTCAGCAAGGTGGAGGCAGGAGAGCTGGTGTTCGACACCGTCCCGGCGAAGGTGTTCTTCAGCCTGTTGGTGCAGAACACCCGTGAGGGGTTCTTCTGCGACCCGATTCATGGCGGCAACAAAGGCATGGTCGGCTGGACCCAGATTGGCTTCCCCGGTGCCCGCGCCGATTTCATGGACTGGGTCGAGCGCAACGAGCCTTACCCGTTCCCGGCTGTATCGATCCGCGGCGAGAGGGCCTGAGGCATGGCGACTGTGTTGAACAAAGTGGATGCGGTCATCGTCGGCTTCGGTTGGGCTGGCGCGATCATGGCCAAGGAGCTGACCGAGGCCGGGCTGCACGTGGTGGCCCTGGAGCGGGGGCCTATGCAGGATACCTACCCGGAAGGCAGCTACCCGCAAGTGATCGATGAGCTGACCTACAGCGTGCGCAAGAAGCTGTTCGTGGATGTGTCGAAAGAAACCGTCACTGTCCGCCACAGCGTGAATGACGTGGCACTGCCCAATCGCCAGCTCGGTGCTTTCCTGCCGGGCAAGGGCGTGGGCGGCGCGGGCCTGCACTGGTCGGGCGTGCACTTCCGGGTCGACCCGGTCGAGTTGCGCCTGCGCAGCCACTACGAAGAGCGCTACGGGCGCAAGTTCATCCCCGAAGGCATGACCATCCAGGACTTTGGCGTCAGTTACGAAGAACTGGAACCGTATTTCGACTTTGCCGAAAAGGTCTTTGGCACCTCTGGCCAGGCCTGGACCGTCAACGGCCAGGTGGTCGGTGAAGGGAAGGGCGGCAACCCCTATGCGCCGGACCGTTCCAACCCGTTCCCATTGCCCGCGCAGAAGAACGTGGTGTCGGCCAGGCTGTTCGAAAAAGCCGCCACCAGCCTGGGCTACAAACCCTACAACCTGCCATCGGCAAACACCTCCGGGCCTTACACCAACCCGTACGGGGCGCAGATGGGGCCGTGCAACTTCTGCGGTTTCTGCAGCGGTTACGTGTGCTACATGTACTCCAAGGCCTCGCCTAACGTGAACATTCTGCCGGCGCTGCGCCAAGTGCCCAACTTCGAGTTGCGGCCCAATGCCCATGTGCTGCGGGTAAACCTGGACGACAGCAAGCGCAAGGCCACTGGCGTGACCTACATCGATGCGCAGGGGCGCGAGGTGGAGCAGCCTGCGGAGCTGGTGATCCTGGCGGCGTTCCAGTTCAACAACGTGCGCCTGATGCTGCTTTCCGGCATCGGCAAGCCCTACGACCCAGTCAAGAACGAAGGTGTGGTCGGGCGTAACTTCGCCTACCAGAACATGGGCACGGTCAAGGCGTTCTTCGACAAGAACACCTACACCAACAACTTCATTGGTGCGGGTGGCAACGGCATTGCCATCGACGATTTCAATGCCGACAACTTCGACCATGGCCCCCACGGCTTTGTTGGCGGCTCGCCGATGTGGGTCAACCAGGCCGGCAGCCGGCCGATTGCCGGCACCTCCAACCCGCCGGGTACGCCGGCCTGGGGCAGTGCCTGGAAGAAAGCCACGGCCGACTACTACACCCACCAGGTGTCGATGGACGCCCATGGTGCGCACCAGTCCTACCGTGCCAATTACCTGGACCTGGACCCCACCTACCGCGACGCCTACGGCCAGCCGCTGTTGCGCATGACCTTCGACTGGCAGGAAAACGACATCAAGATGAACCAGTTCATGGTCGACAAGCTGAGCAAGGTCGCTCAGGCGATGAACCCCAAGGCCATTGCGGTGCTGGGCAAGCAGGTCAAGGACCACTTCAACACCGCCAGTTACCAGACTACCCACCTGAACGGCGGTGCGATCATGGGCACCGACCCCAAGACCAGTGCACTGAACCGCTACCTGCAAAGCTGGGACGTACATAACGTGTTCGTGCCGGGGGCTTCGGCGTTCCCGCAGGGCCTGGGTTACAACCCGACCGGGCTGGTAGCCGCGCTGACCTATTGGTCGGCACGCGCCATCCGCGAGCAGTACCTGAAAAACCCCGGCCCGCTGGTCCAGGCCTGAGGAGCGATGAGCATGAAGACAATGTTGATCGCAACCCTGCTGCTGGGTGCCACTGCGGCCGCACAGGCCTTGGCGAATGACGATGCACAGGTGCGCCAGGGCGAGTACCTGGCCCGCGCCGGTGACTGCGTGGCCTGCCATACCGCCAAGGGCGGCAAGCCCTTTGCCGGCGGCCTGCCAATGGAAACCCCTATCGGCACGGTGTACTCCACCAACATCACCCCGGCGGCCAGCGGCATTGGCCAGTACAGTTTCGAAGACTTCGACCAGGCTGTGCGCAAGGGTATCGGCAAGGATGGCAGCACCTTGTACCCGGCCATGCCATACCCGTCGTATGCGCGGGTCAGCGAGCAGGACATGCAGGCGCTGTACGCCTACTTCATGAAGGGTGTGCAGCCGGTGGAGCAGGCGAACAAGGCTACTGACATTCCCTGGCCGCTGAGCATGCGTTGGCCGCTGGCGATCTGGCGTGGTCTGTTTGCGCCAGAGGCGAAGCCCTGGCAGGCATCGGCGGCAGCTGACCCGGTGGTGAACCGTGGCGCGTACCTGGTCGAGGGCCTTGGGCATTGTGGCGCCTGCCATACGCCGCGCGCGCTGACCATGCAGGAAAAGGCGCTGAGCCCTGCAGATGGCGAGCAGTTCCTGGCCGGCAGCGCACCGCTGGAAGGCTGGATTGCGAAAAACCTGCGTGGCGATCACAAGGACGGCCTGGGCAGCTGGAGCGAAGCGCAGCTGGTGCAGTTTCTGAAGACCGGGCGCAGCGATCGCAGTGCGGTGTTCGGCGGCATGAGCGATGTGGTCGAGCACAGCATGCAGCACATGAGTGACGCCGACCTTACCGCAATCGCCCGTTACCTGAAGACCCTGCCGCCGAGCAACCCGAATGACCAGCCGCACGTCTACGACAAGCAGGTCGCGGATGCGCTGTGGAAAGGTGATGACAGCAAACCCGGGGCGGCGGTGTACATCGACAACTGCGCGGCCTGCCACCGTACCGATGGCCAAGGCTACACCCGCGTGTTCCCGGCCTTGGCTGGCAACCCGATGGTACAGACTGCAGATGCCACGTCGCTGATTCACGTGGTGCTGGCGGGGGGTACGGTGCCGTCGACACACACCGCGCCCTCGAACTTCACCATGCCCGCATTCGGCTGGCGCCTCAGTGATCAAGAGGTTGCCGAGGTGGTGAACTTCATCAGAAGCAGCTGGGGTAACCAGGGCAGCGAAGTCTCTGCCGGTGATGTGAAGTCGCTTCGCTGACCTCTCCAGCTGCACCCTGATCCA
>NZ_JBEGGO010000036.1:0-6312 GCF_052112345.1 Pseudomonas sp. SAS7
GTGCCAGCCTGTTGCAGGGCGAATACGTGGCGCCGCAGAGCACACTGGAGCAGCAGATCGCGGCGATCTGGGCCGATGTGCTGAAGCTGGAAAGGGTTGGCCTGAACGACAACTTCTTTGAACTGGGTGGGCACTCGTTGCTGGCCACCCAGGTGATGGCGCGCCTGCAGATGGAGCTGGGCGTCAATCTGCCGCTCGGCCTGTTGTTCCAGGCCGCAGATCTGCAGACCTACGCAGCCATGATCAGTGGCCTGAATACCAATACCGATGCTGACCTGGATGACCTCCAGGACTTCATGAGCGAGCTTGAGGCAGTTTGAGATGCAAACAGATAACCGCAACATGGAACTGGTACAGCGCTTTATCGGGCTGCCTTCGGCGCAGCGCAAGCTGTTTCTGGAGAAACTTGCATCAAAAGGCATGAGCCTGGCTCAGCTCCCAATTCCGCAAACACGTCAGAACGCAGAATGGTTGCCGCTTTCCTATGCTCAGCAGCGGCAATGGTTTCTCTGGCAATTGGAGCCGCAAAGTTCGGCCTACAACATCCCAGCGGCCCTGAGATTCAGCGGCGAGCTGGACATCGCCGCTTTGCAGCGCAGCTTCGAGGTCCTGATCGGCCGCCATGAAATCCTGCGTACCACGTTCAGCCCCGAAGATGAGCAAGCGGTACAGGTTGTTCATGCAAGCTTGAAGTTCGAACTTGCCGTGGAATCTGTGGCGTCACAGGAGCCGGGCATCTTGCAAGCTTGCCTGGAAGCTGAGGCCCGGCAACCCTTCGATCTGCAGCATGGGCCGCTGTTGCGTGCCAAGCTGTTGAAACTCGCTCCCCAAGAGCACGTACTGGTGCTCACGTTGCACCATATCGTTGCGGACGGCTGGTCGATGCCGGTGATGGTCGAAGACCTGCTTCGGCTTTATGAGGGGGCCAGCCAAGGGCATGACATCCAGCTGCCCCCGCTGCCCATTCAGTACGCCGACTACGCCATCTGGCAACGAGCGTGGATGGAGGCCGGTGAAAAGGACCGGCAACTGGAGTACTGGCAAGCTCAACTGGGCGATGAACAGCCTGTGCTGGAGCTGCCGACAGACCGTCCTCGTCCGGCCCTCCATAGCCAGCAAGGCGCGCGGCTGGAAATCCCACTGCCTGCCGAGCTTACCTCCTCGCTCAAACGGTTGGCGCAGCAGCAAGGTGTTACACCCTTCATGCTGCTGCTGGCCAGCTTCCAGACGCTGCTGCATCGCTATTCGGGGCAATCGGATATACGCGTGGGTGTTCCCATCGCCAACCGCAACCGTGTGGAGACGGAGCGTTTGGCAGGCTTCTTCGTCAATACCCAAGTATTGCGTGCCGAGTTTGAGTTGAACATCACCTTTGCCGAACTGCTGGAGCAGGTCAGGCAGCGTGCCCTCGGTGCCCAAGCGCATCAGGACCTGCCGTTCGAGCAACTGGTCGAGGCGTTGCAGCCTGAGCGGAGCCTAAGCCTGAGCCCGCTGTTCCAGGTGATGTACAACCACCAGTCGCAAACCCGCCAAGACAGCGCTCGCAACCTTCCTGGCCTGGTGATGGAGGAACTGGCCTGGGGGAGCCATGTTGCCAAGTTTGATCTGGCACTCGACACCTTTGACCATGAGTCTGGCATCAGCGCAGCGTTGACCTACGCAACCGACCTGTTCGATGCACCTACCATCGAACGCATGGCCGCACACTGGGTGAACCTGCTTGCCAGTATCGTGACGCAACCGAACCAGCCTGTGGCGGGCCTGTCGATGCTTGACGGCCAGGAACTGCAACGCGTCCTTCGTGACTGGAACAGCACGCAGGCGGATTATAACGCCGATCAATGCATGCACCAGTTATTCGAGACCCAGGCAAAGGCAACGCCTGACGCACCGGCATTGCTTTTCGCTGAGCATGAGCTGAGCTATGCACAGCTTAACGAGCGTGCCAACCAGTTGGCGCACAGGCTCCGGCAGCAAGGCGTAGGTCCGGATGTGCTGGTAGGTATCGCCATGGAGCGTACCCCGGACATGGTCGTTGGCCTGTTGGCCATTCTCAAGGCCGGCGGCGCCTACGTGCCGCTTGACCCGGAATATCCGCAGGACCGCATTGAATACATGCTCGAGGACAGCCAGTCGATATTGCTGTTGTCCCAATCGCACCTGCTTGCGCGCATGCCCGAGGAGTTTCATGCCAGGACGTTGTTGCTTGACCAGTTGTCCTTGGCGTCCTACCCCACCACTGACCCGGTTTGCATCACACAGCCGGACAACCTGGCGTACAGCATCTACACCTCAGGTTCCACGGGTAAGCCCAAGGGCGTGCTGATCGAGCACCGCAACGTTACTGCGCTGATCGGCTGGGCACAAAGTGTTTACAGCCAGCAGGATCTGTGCGGTGTGCTTGCTTCCACGTCGATCTGCTTCGACCTGTCGGTATGGGAGCTGTTTGTCACGTTGTCGGCTGGCGGCTATGTGGTTCTGGCGGCCAACGCCCTGGAGCTGCCTCATCTGGCAGCCAAAGAGCGTGTGCAACTGGTCAATACCGTGCCGTCAGCGATCAAGATGCTGCACGAGACCGGAGGCTTGCCGGCTACCGTGCGCACTATCAACCTGGCCGGGGAAGCCTTGAAGCAGTCGTTGGTCGACGACCTGTACGCCACCGGGCATGTTCAACAGGTGTATGACCTTTACGGCCCTTCGGAAGACACTACGTATTCAACCTTCACGCTTCGTGCAGCCCATGGCAAAGCCAATATTGGCCGCCCCATCGCCAACAGTTCGGTCTATCTGCTGAGTGATGCTGTTGCGCCAGTGCCGGTGGGCGTGAACGGTGAACTTTACATGGCTGGGGCAGGCTTGGCGCGTGGCTATCTGGGGCGTCCGGGGCTGACTGCCGAACGTTTCATTCCAGACCCGTTCGACGAGCAGGGTGGCGGCCGCATGTACCGTACCGGCGACCTGGGCCGTTATCAGGCGGGAGGCTTGATTGAATATGTCGGCCGTATCGACCATCAGGTGAAAATCCGCGGTTTCCGTATCGAGCTGGGTGAGATCGAGGCGCAGCTACAGGCCCATGAGGCTGTACGTGAAGCGGTCCTGTTGGCGCAGGATGGCCCATCTGGCAAGCAACTAGTGGGTTATGTCGTGCCGGTTGATGAAGCGCTGACGGGCACGCCCGCGCAACAATCGACGCTGCGTGATGCATTGCGTTCCCGGCTCAAGCAAAACCTGCCGGAGTACATGGTACCGGCACAGTTGCTGTTCCTTGCCAAACTGCCATTGACCCCTAACGGCAAACTGGATCGCAAGGCGCTACCGCAGCCCGATGTCAGCCATTTCCAGGCCAGCCATGTAGCGCCCCGTTCGGAGCTGGAACGTGAAATTGCAGCGGTATGGGCCAGCGTGCTGAAGCTTGAAAAAGTGGGTATTACCGATAACTTCTTCGAGCTGGGCGGCGATTCGATCATTTCCTTGCAGGTGGTCAGCCGGGCGCGGCAGGCTGGCGTCCAGTTCACCCCGAAGCAACTTTTCCAGTACCAGACTGTGCAAGCACTGGCTACAGTTGCTACACGTGCCGACAGTATGGTCATCGACCAAGGCCCGGTTATCGGCACAACACCACTGACACCTATACAGCATTGGTTCTTCCATCAGCCAATGGCCCAGCCTGAACACTGGAACCAGTCAGTCGTGCTCGTGCCTGGTGAGAGCATCGATCCACAGCATATGAGAGCAGCGCTGCATGCTGTATTGCAACATCATGACGCCTTGCGTCTAGGTTTCCACCAGGCCGACGGAGAGTGGCAGGGTACCCACCATCAGGTCGATGCGCAGGCCGTTCTGTGGGACCGCGTGTTCTCTGACGTGGATGCATTCCTGGATACTGCTAATGAGGCGCAGTGCAGCTTCTCGCTCGGAGGGCCATTGTTGAGAGCGGTACTTGGCACTCTGCCTGATGGTTCCCAGCGGTTGCTGTTGGTGATCCATCACCTGGTTGTGGATGGTGTGTCGTGGCGCGTTCTGCTGGAGGATCTGCAACAGGCCTATCTGTCGACTTCCACCGGCCAGACAGTACAACTGCCGGCCAAGACCAGCGCTTACAAGGCCTGGGCAGAACGTTTGCAAACGCACAGTAAAAGTGTCGCCCTGAATCAGGAATTGAGCTACTGGCAGGCACAGTTGCAGAACGCTGACGATTACTTGCCATGCGATTATCAGCAAGGCGGCAGCCAGCAACGACACGCGGCATACGCCAGTACCAGCCTGGACGCTGAATGGACCCACAAGCTGCTGCACGATGCGCCGGCGGCCTACCGTACCCAGATCAACGACTTGTTGCTTACCGCACTGGTGCGCGTGGTGTCGCGCTGGACCGGTCGCCCTCAGGTGCTGGTACGCCTGGAAGGCCATGGCCGTGAGGATGTGTTTGACGACCTTGACCTGACGCGCACGGTCGGCTGGTTCACCAGCATTTACCCGGTGAAACTGGCTGCCCAGGCGCAGGTTGATGATGCGATCAAGACCGTCAAGGAGCAACTGCGTGCTGTGCCCAACAAGGGGATTGGTTACGGGTTGCTGCGGTACCTGGGTAGCGATGACAGCCGCCAGGTGCTTGAGAATCTTCCTGACGGCGAAATCGTCTTCAACTACCTGGGGCAGTTCGATGGCAGTTTCCAGGACGAAGGCAGTCTGTTCAAGCTTGCCAAGGAGCATGGCGGCAGCAATCACAGTGAACAGGCACCATTAGGAAGCTTGTTGTCATTGAACGGGCAGGTCTATGCTGGGGCGCTGAAGCTGGGTTGGACCTACAGCCGCGAATTATTCGATGCGTCTACCATCGAACGTTTGGCTGATGAATATGCCCGGGAACTCAAGGTGCTGATCGGCCACTGCTGTCAGGCAGTGAATCGCGGAGCGACGCCGTCGGACTTTCCGCTGGCCAGCTTGAGCCAGCAGCAACTCGACAGTCTCTCGGTCCCTGCTGGCGAAATCGACGACATCTATCCGCTGGCCCCGATGCAGCAAGGCATGCTGTTTCATTCACTGTACGAGAATGCCACCGGGAACTACATCAACCAACTGCGTGTGGATGTAGACGGGTTGGATGTGGAGCGCTTCAGGCACGCCTGGCAACAAGTGCTGGATGCTCACGATATCTTGCGTACCGGCTTCATTTGGCAGGGCGGCGTGGACCATGCAGTGCAGGTAGTGCGCAAGCACGTGGCGTTGCCGTTCAGTGAAAAGGACTGGCGCAGCACGCCAGTCTCGGAACATGCATTGCAGGTGTTGGCCGAAGGCGAGCGCAAGAGGGGCTTTGCGTTGGAAGCGGCACCGTTGCTGCGGCTGTTGTTGGTGCGCACCGCTGAGAACCGGCATCACCTGATCTGTACGCATCATCACATACTGATGGACGGCTGGAGCACTTCCCGGTTGCTCGGTGAAGTCCTGCAGCGTTATGCCGGGCATGTGGCTGCAACCCAGGCTCCGCGCTATCGCGATTACATTGCTTGGCTGCTGCGTCAGGACGCCACTGCTGCCGAAACCTTCTGGAAAGCCCAGATGGCAGACCTGCAAGAGCCTACGCGATTAGCCCTTGCAGCGCGCCTTGAAGCGCCAGAAAGCGCAGTTGGCCATGACATTCATCATCAAGTGTTTGATCGTCAGGAAACTGCAGCTATCGAGGGCTTCGCCCGCGCCAACCGTGTCACGGTCAATACGCTGGTGCAATCAGCCTGGCTGCTGCTACTGCAACGTTACACCGGCCAGCCTACAGTAGCTTTCGGGGCTACTGTGGCAGGTCGCCCGGCCGATCTGCCTGGGGTGGAAGAACAGATAGGCCTGTTCATCAACACCTTGCCGGTTATAGGTACACCGCGTGCCGAGCAAACCGTCGCAGAGTGGATTAGCCAGGTACAGGCAGGCAATCTGGCCGTACGTGAGTACGAGCATTCGCCGCTGAACGAGGTCCAGCGTTGGGCAGGGTTGAGCGGCGAGGCGCTGTTCGACAACGTGCTGGTGTTTGAGAACTACCCTGTTTCGGAGGCCTTGCAGCAGGGAGCACCTGAAGGGTTGCGCTTCGGTGAGGTGGCCAATAGCGAGCAGACCAACTACCCGCTTACAGTATTGGTGAACCTGGGCACGACGCTGTCGATCCAGTACAGCCATGATCAGGCGCAGTGGAACCGTCGCGCCATAACCCAACTGGCGGAGCATTTCGGGAATTTGTTGCGTGCCTTGACGCTTGACTCCCAGCAGGTAGTCGGCGATCTGCCGATACTGGGGCAGCAGGAGAGGGCATTGGTCCTCAAGGAT
>NZ_JBEGGO010000037.1:0-3595 GCF_052112345.1 Pseudomonas sp. SAS7
CCGCGAAGGCCCCAACGCGGTGCATGGCACCGGCTGCGCCGGTGTTCGCGGCTAAAGCCGCTCCCACAGGTACCGCGTGGCTTCTGGTTTTGCTCACCCGACCTGCTGGGCGATCAACCCCAGGCACCGCTGCACGATCGGGCTCACGTCACCCTTGCGCCGGCTAAGAATGATCGGGCTGACCGCGCTGCTATCAAGCAAGCCGACATACTCGATATCGGTGCGGTGCTGCTGTTGTACCGATGCTGGCACCAGGGTCACCCCAACGCCGACGGCCACCAGGCCGATGGCCGTCTGCAGTTCGTTGGCCCACTGGCTGACGCGGATGCTCATGCCGTGCTGGGCGAACAGCGCAAGCACGTGGTCGGCATAACTGGGCCGGGGGTTGGCCGGGTAGAGGATGAACGCCTCGCCAGCCAGCTGGGCGAGGCTGAGCGGGCTGCCCGCCAGCGGGTGGCCCTTGGGCAGCACGGCCACCAGCGGGTCTTCACGCAGGACCTGTTGCGCAATGGCCGCGTCCTCGATACGAATGCGCCCGAAGGCGATGTCGATGCGCCCGCTCTTCAGCGCTTCCACCTGCTGCAGCGTGGTCATCTCGCTCAGGCCCAGTTCCAGCTCGCTGTCCTGGCGCAGCTCGCGGATCAGCTCTGGCAGCACGTTGTACAGGGTCGAGGGGGCAAAGCCGATGCCCAGCCACTGGCGCTGGCCCTGGCCAATGCGGCGGGTGTTGTCGCTGATGTTCTGCAGTTGCTGCAGTACGGTGCAGGTCTGCTCGTAAAAGAATCGGCCGGCCTCGGTCAGCCGCAGAGGGCGTTCGCGCGCTACCAGCAACGTGCCGAGCTCGTCCTCCAGCTGGCTGATCTGCCGGCTCAAGGGCGGTTGGGCAATGTGCAGCAGCTCGGCGGCGCGGGTGAAGTTCAGGGTCTCGGCCAAGACCTTGAAGTAACGCAGGTGGCGCAGCTCCATCAGACCTCCAGGGTATGGTGGGAGATTCATTTGATATTGGACGGTCATCAGGGTCTCGCGCAATCCTTGAACAATCAAGTAAATGCACCATTCGGGCCTGCAACTGGCAGCCCGACCTGACGGGACCTGGCAACAATGACAAGCGCGCTGATTGAACGTATTGATGCAATTATCGTCGACCTGCCGACCATTCGCCCGCACAAGCTGGCAATGCACACCATGCAGCAGCAGACCCTGGTGGTATTGCGTGTGCGTTGCAGCGATGGCGTGGAAGGTATCGGTGAGGCCACCACCATCGGTGGCCTGGCCTATGGCTACGAAAGCCCCGAGGGCATCAAGGCCAACATCGACGCGCACCTGGCCCCGGCGCTGATCGGCCTGGCGGCAGACAACATCAACGCCGCCATGCTCAAGCTGGACAAGCTGGCCAAGGGCAACACGTTTGCCAAGTCGGGTATCGAAAGCGCCTTGCTCGATGCCCAGGGCAAACGCCTGGGCCTGCCGGTCAGCGAATTGCTGGGCGGCCGTGTGCGCGACAGCCTGGAAGTGGCCTGGACCCTGGCCAGTGGGGACACCGCCCGTGATATCGCCGAAGCCCGGCACATGCTGGAAATTCGCCGTCACCGGGTGTTCAAGCTGAAGATTGGCGCCAACCCGGTGGAGCAGGACCTCAAACACGTGGTGACGATAAAACGCGAACTGGGCGACAGCGCCAGTGTGCGGGTGGACGTGAATCAGTACTGGGACGAATCCCAGGCCATCCGCGCTTGCCAGGTGCTTGGCGACAACGGTATCGACCTGATCGAGCAGCCGATTTCGCGTATCAACCGCGGCGGCCAGGTGCGCCTGAACCAGCGCAGCCCTGCACCGATCATGGCCGATGAGTCCATCGAAAGCGTCGAGGATGCCTTCAGCCTGGCCGCCGACGGCGCCGCCAGCATCTTTGCCCTGAAAATCGCCAAGAACGGCGGCCCGCGTGCCGTGCTGCGCACCGCGCAAATCGCCGAGGCCGCCGGTATCGGCCTGTATGGGGGCACCATGCTCGAGGGCTCGATCGGCACCCTGGCCTCGGCCCACGCCTTCCTTACCCTGCGCCAACTGACCTGGGGCACCGAGCTGTTCGGCCCGCTGCTGCTGACCGAAGAAATCGTCAACGAGCCGCCGCAATACCGCGACTTCCAGCTGCACATTCCCCGTACCCCAGGCCTGGGCCTGACCCTGGACGAACAGCGCCTGGCGCGCTTCGCCCGTCGCTGATCAGCAAACAAGGAGATAATCATGCTGTTCCACGTGAAGATGACCGTGAAACTGCCGGTGGACATGGACCCGGCCAGGGCTACCCAGCTCAAGGCCGATGAAAAGGAACTGGCCCAGCGCCTGCAACGTGAAGGGACATGGCGCCACCTGTGGCGCATTGCCGGGCACTACGCCAACTACAGCGTGTTCGATGTGCCCAGCGTCGAGGCGTTGCACGACACCCTGATGCAACTGCCGTTGTTCCCGTACATGGACATCGAGGTCGACGGCCTGTGCCGGCATCCCTCGTCGATCCACAGCGACGACCGCTGATACGCACCTGTCTGCCTGACAAGAACAATATGAGGTACGCACGATGACCGTGAAAATTTCCCACACTGCCGACATTCAAGCCTTCTTCAACAAAGTGGCTGGCCTGGACCACGCCGAAGGCAACCCGCGCTTCAAGCAGATCATCCTGCGTGTGCTGCAGGACACCGCGCGCCTGGTCGAAGACCTGGAAATCACCGAAGACGAGTTCTGGCACGCCATTGACTATCTCAACCGCCTAGGGGGCCGTAACGAAGCTGGCCTGCTGGCCGCAGGCCTGGGCATCGAGCACTTCCTCGACCTGCTGCAGGACGCCAAGGATGCCGAGGCCGGCCTGAGCGGCGGCACCCCACGGACCATCGAAGGCCCACTGTACGTCGCCGGCGCGCCGGTGGCGCAAGGCGAAGCGCGCATGGACGACGGTACCGACCCTGGTGTGGTGATGTTCCTGCAGGGGCAGGTGTTCGATGCCGACGGCAAGCCGCTGGCCGGCGCCACCGTCGATCTGTGGCATGCCAACACCCAAGGTACTTATTCGTACTTCGACTCGACCCAGTCCGAGTACAACCTGCGCCGCCGTATCATCACCGATGCCGAGGGCCGCTACCGTGCGCGTTCCATCGTGCCTTCGGGATATGGCTGCGACCCGCAGGGCCCGACCCAGGAGTGCCTGGACCTGCTCGGGCGGCATGGCCAGCGCCCGGCGCACGTGCACTTCTTCATCTCGGCACCCGGGCACCGGCACCTGACCACGCAGATCAATTTCGAGGGTGACAAGTACCTGTGGGACGACTTTGCCTACGCCACCCGTGACGGGCTGATCGGCGAGCTGCGCTTTGTCGAGGATGCTGCGGCGGCGCGTGACCGCGGCGTGCAAGGCGAGCGTTTTGCCGAACTGTCGTTCGACTTCCACCTGCAGGGGGCAACGGCGGTGGAGGCCGAGGCCCGCAGCCACCGGCCGCGCGCGTTGCAGGAAGGCTGATTATCAGGCGGAGATCGTTGGGGCTGCTGCGCAGCCCATTCGCGGCACAAGGCCGCTCCCACAGGGACCGCGCAAGACAGT
>NZ_JBEGGO010000038.1:0-2427 GCF_052112345.1 Pseudomonas sp. SAS7
TGCCGAGGCCAGGGACCGGATGCACCGCAACATTGATGACATCGACATTCATTCAACCAAGGCCTGGAACAAGGTGCGGCCGATCATCCAGCACGGGCTGATGAGCCTGGCCGTGCTGGATCCGCGGTTTACCAACACCATGATCAGTGTGTCGGTGTGGGTCGAGGGTACCGCGGCGGACGTGCATGGTCGGTTGTTTGAGGAAGCCAACATGAAGGTAACTCAGGCAAGCAGCTTGGCGCAGCGGGCGTTGGTGGATATCTCGGTGGCGGCGGGGACGCTAGAGCCGAATGCGCGAAAGGTGTTCCAGAGGATGAAGATCAATTCGCAGCAGGCGGCGCAGTTGGTGCGAACCGGGTTTCGCGGCTTGCGGGGTGTGGCGGGAAGCTGGGAAGTACTGCTGGCGATTGGAGGGCTGTACTTGCAATACGACAGCCTGAGCAGAAACCAGGAGAAGACGGAAGCCGAGATTGGACCTAAGGCGCATGAGGCCAAGCTGGCGTTGCAGGGTTCGCAATTGGGGATATTGGGCGGTCAGATCGAGTTGGTTGGGCTAGTCATGAGGTCCAGTACCGCTTTAATTAAGACGTCATGGGCGGCAGGCACTGGAGCTTCACTGATAAGGTTTGGAGCTTTGCTAAGTGCTGTAGCTGGCATTTTCGATGTTGCGCAATCGATTTCTGCGACCAAACGTACCTCGGCGGCGGGCGACGTTATAGCTAGTAGACAGCATGCCGTGGCTGGTTTGCTCTATGGTGCTGGCGCAGGGGCGTTTACCCTGGCAGTCGCACAACCTTATTTAATAGGCCCAGTAGGTGCGGCTATTATCTTGACGCTCATTGCGTATTCATTAAGCAAACGAGCTGAAAAAAATGAATCTGACAGTTTCGAACGCTGGGTGAAACGGTGCTATTTCGGGAAGGCCAATGAGAGCCCGCGCATACATTGGGATACTCCTGAGTGGGCAGATATAGCGTTTGCTGAGCTAAATGCGGCAACCTTGGGGCTGTATGCAAAGCTGAATTTTGAGTCAACCCTGGCGAGCAATCAAACCGCACCTAAATTGGGCGGATTAATAAACTTGACTGTAGAGCATAAAATAAAGTTCCAAATAATTTTACCTCAATACAGTGAGGTGCGCTCCGCCTACATCTGGAGTTTAACGGTCCACCGCATGGGTGATGGTGAATTCCCTGATTTTGACGGCGGGGAAGTGATTGCGTCAGGGGAATATAACGTTACAGCTTTAAAACCTTTATCTGAAGCAGCGAAAACCTCTGATTATGCACCACCACGCTTCCCTGATTACACGCCCGATTTTACTTTACAAACGAAGCTGCATGGCTACCCAGATAATGCGGGTATTTTCCTTATGGAAAATGTTGGCGTGATAGAGCTTGCGCCAGCCATTGGAAGGCACAGCATAGTCGCAGCGACACTACGCGTGGCGCACTGGCCAGATCGAGAGATAGCGAGTGCGCATCTAGAGAGTTGTATTCGGGAGGTGAATGAGTGAGAAACAGCAGTAAAATTCTGTGGGCTCGAACAATAGGCTGGAGCTATGACCTGCCTCATGTTGATCAAACTCCGACCTTGCAATATGACGTGGACAAATTAATCCCACCTCCCAACTACTGCGATGAAGCATATTTGGAGCTGCCAAGAGCTACGGTGAATTTGCGTGGCATAGGCGTTCTGGTTGGGACTGTCACGCTTCTGTTCTGCTGTGGAATTGCGCTATTTTTGTACCGGAGCTTTATTGTAGATGGCTGGCAAGGTGATTGGGCAATGAATGCATTCTTGGTACTTAGCCCTCCTGCTGCCGCGTGGGTTTTGTTTCCTTACATAAAACTGGACGTTGTTCTTCCTAGAGATGAGCCTATTCGCTTTAATCGCTTGCGTCGGAAAGTCTATTTTTACCAATACCGCTTCGACCGCGTCTTCATCTTCAGCCGTAAACGCTGGGGTGTCCAACCCGTCGCCTACAACTGGGACGACGTCACCGCCGAGGTTTACCGCATCTACGCCCCTGGCCATGGTGGCCTGATCGAAAACGTCATGCTGTCAGTCCGTAATCCTGAGACTGACGAAGTCATTGATCGCGTCTTCTTCACTCATACCCTGCATGAGGGCAAGGCTTACTGGGCCATCGCCCGGCTCTTCATGCAGCAAGGCCCGGAAGCCCTGCCCAAGTTCGTGCACCCACCCCGCGACTGGAACGATGACGATGGCCTGAGCCACATGCATTGCCTGGCGCCGAAAGTACAGTGGCCAACGGAAATCGACCTTGAGTCTCGCACTGCGCCAGCAACGGATGAGGTCTCCTGAAAACTACCGCACTCGGTGCTGGCGATTCGGCCAAGATCATGCCCGTAGGACGAGACAGGGCGCTGGATGGCACCGGCTTTGCCGGTGTTCGCGGGTGAA
>NZ_JBEGGO010000039.1:0-2022 GCF_052112345.1 Pseudomonas sp. SAS7
AGTGATGTCTGGTGCGGTGATCTGCGCAGGCAACGAGGACGCGCCGCTGTCATCAATGGCGACCACATCCAGCAGTTCGCCGTTGGCCTGGGCCGGGCTCAGCTCGATGCTGAAAGTGCCGTCGGCATTGGCGATGGCGCTGCCGATCAATGTGCCGCTGGCGTCATGTACCTCCACGCGAGTACCCGCTGGGGCGGAACCGGTGAGGGTGGTGCCGTCGGCATCGATGGCCAGGTTGCTCGGGCTGGCCGGGGCAGTGGTCAGCGGTACATCGTATTCGAGGGCAACGGAGGCGTTGCCGCTTGGGTCGGTCTGCACCAGGCTCAACTGCTCGCCCGGCTGCGCGGCTGGATTCAGGTCAATCAGGAAGGTGCCGTTGGCACCAACTACGCCAGTGCCGATCACGGTGCCGTTGGCATCGCGTACCTCGACGGTGGCACCCGGCTCACCACGGCCGCTCAGTGCCAGGCCATCAGCGCCGACCACGATATTGCTTACTGCGCCAGGTGGTGTGATATCCGGGGCATCGAACTGCAGCGGTGCAGACGTGTTGCCGGCCGCGTCCACCAGGCGTACGTCCAGGGCTTCGCCGTTGGCCTGGGCGGGCGCAAGGGTAATGCTGAACAGGCCATCGGCGCCGACTACACCCGTGCCGATGATGTTGCCACCGGCATCACGCACCTGCACGGTAGCGCCCGCTTCGCCGCGACCGGTGAAGGTCACGCCGTCGGCCAGGGCCAGTTCAGTCGGTTGAGCAGGCGGTAGCAGGTCGGCTGAGGTCACCGAGCCCGGCTGGGAAACATTACCGGCGGCATCGGTCAGGGTGACTTGCAGGGTGCTGCCGTCGTTCACGGCAGGGGCCAGAGCGATGACGAAGGTGCCATCCGCGCCAACGGTACCCGTCGCGATGATGTTGCCTGCGGCGTCACGCACCTGCACGGTGGTGCCGGCTTCGCCACGGCCGCTCAGTTGGCTGCCGGCCACGCCGATCACCAGGTTGGTCGGGGTTTCAGGCGGCGTGGTGTCGCCACCATCGATATCCGGTGCAGTGACCGAGCTAGCTACGGACGTATTGCCGGCGGCATCGCTCGCAGTGGCTTGCAGGACCTCGCCGTCCACCTGCGGTGGGTTGAGGTTGATGCTGAATACACCGGTCGGGCCGACTAGAGCAGTACCCAGTTCGGTACCGTCGGCTGCCAGGATACGCACAGTACTGCCCGGTTCGGCACGGCCGGTGAGCACGGTGCCGTCAGCGCTGACGGCCAGTTCGGTCGGCGCGGCCGGCGCGGTGATATCCGGTGCGGTGATCTGTGCGGGCAACGAGGAAGCACCGCTGTCATCAATAGCGACCACATCCAGCAGTTCGCCATTGGCCTGGGCCGGGCTCAGCTCGATGCTGAAAGTGCCGTCGGCATTGGCGATGGCGCTGCCGATCAATGTGCCGCTGGCGTCGTGTACTTCGACGCGGCTGCCCGCTGGCGCGGAACCAGTCAGAGTAGTGCCGTCGGCATCAATGGCCAGGTTGCTCGGGCTAACTGGTGCCGTGGTCTGCGGTACGTCGTATTCCAGGGCCACCGAGGCGTTGCCGCTTGGGTCGGTCTGTACCAGGCTCAGCTGCTCGCCCGGTTGCGCGGCTGGATTCAGGTCAATCAGGAAGGTGCCGTTGGCACCGACTACGCCAGAGCCGATGACGTTACCGTCGGCATCGCGTACCTCGACGGTGGCACCCGGCTCACCACGGCCGCTCAGGGCCAGGCCATCAGCGCCGACCAGGATATTGCTTACTGCCCCAGGTGGCGTGATATCCGGGGCATCGAATTGCAATGGTGCAGACGTGTTGCCGGCCGCATCCACCAGGCGTACGTCCAGTGCTTCGCCGTTGGCCTGAGCAGGGTTCAACGTCAAGCTGAACAGGCCATCGGCACCGACGATACCGGTGCCGATGAGGGTGCCGGCCGCATCACGCACTTGCACGGTGGCACCAGGCTCGCCGCGACCGGTGAAGGTCACGCCGTCGGCCAA
>NZ_JBEGGO010000040.1:0-1833 GCF_052112345.1 Pseudomonas sp. SAS7
GTTCACTGTGCACATCAACCAGCCGCTGGACCACGACCTGGTCGTGACGCTCAGCAACAATGCGACCGTCACCATCAAGGCGGGCGACACCAGCGCGCCGTACACCCACGACGCGCAGGGCGATGACGTCTACAACGACGCCGGCGAAATCAGTGTCGGCATCAAGTCGGCGGTAGACACTACCGGTGCGACCTTCGAGAACCTGGAGTTGGGCGGCGCGGCTACCGTTCAAGTGACCGACACCACCGACGAAGTTGTAGCGAAGCTGACCGCGACTCCTTCGGTGACCGAAGGCGGCGAGATCACCTACACCATCACGCTGACCAATAAAGATGGTCTGCCGATCAACAACCACGGCGCGCTGACCTTTACGCTGAGCGACGGCAAGACCGTCATCACCGTACCGGCCAATGGCACCAGCGGCTCGATCACCGTCACCGCTCCGGACAACGTCTACGTCGGCACCAACCCAGCAGTGGTCAACTCCATCGCGACCGTTGCGGGCGCGGATGTTGGCAAGTTCGAACAGCTGACTCTGGACAAGACCCCGGTCAGCACCGCCGTCACCGACGAACCAGGTTCGGGTACGCCGGGCACTGGCAATCAGGGCGACCTGGTGCAGGTCACCATTACCGCCGACCAGACTTCGGTCGCCGAGAACGTCAAACCGACCTTCACCGTGCACATCAACCAGCCGCTGGACCACGACCTAGTCGTGACCCTGAGCAACAACGCCCAGGTCACCATCAAGGCCGGCGAAACCAGCGCACCGTACACTCACGATGCGCAAGGGGACGACGTTTACAACGACGCTGGCCAGATCAGCCTGGGTATCGACTCGGCTGTAGACGCTACCGGCGCTACCTTCGAGAACCTGCAGCTGGGCGGTGCGGCTACCGTTCAAGTGACCGACACCACCGACGAAGTCGTGGCCAAGCTGACCGCGACCCCTTCGGTTACCGAAGGCGGCGAGATCACCTACACCATCACCCTGACCAACAAAGATGGGCTGCCGATCAACAACCACGGTGCCTTGACCTTTACGCTGAGCGACGGCAAAACTGTCATCACCGTACCGGCCAATGGCACCAGCGGTTCGATCAGCGTGACTGCCCCGGACAACGTCTACGTTGGCAGCAACCCAGCAGTGGTCAACTCCATCGCGACCGTTGCGGGCGCGGATGTCGGCAAGTTTGAGCAGCTGACCCTGGACAAGACGCCGGTCAGCACCACCGTGACCGACGAGCCAGGTTCGGGCACTCCGGGCACTGGCAACCAAGGCGACCTGGTGCAGGTCACCATTACCGCCGACCAGACTTCGGTGGCCGAGAACGTCAAACCGACGTTCACCGTGCACATCAACCAGCCGCTGGACCACGACCTGGTCGTGACCCTGAGCAACAACGCCCAGGTCACCATCAAAGCCGGTGACACCAGCGCGCCGTATACCCACGATGCGCAAGGCGACGACGTCTACAAAGACTCGGGCGAAATCAGCCTGGGTATCAAGTCCGCTGTGGACGTGGACGGTCGGACCTTCGAGAACCTGCAACTGGGTGGCGACGCTTCGGTTCAAGTGACCGACACCACCGACGAGGTCGTGGCCAAGCTGACCGCCACCCCTTCGGTCACCGAAGGCGGCGAGATCACCTACACCATCACCCTGACAAACAAAGACGGCCTGCCGATCAACAACCACGGCGCCCTGACCTTCACGCTGAGCGACGGCAAAACCGTTATCAGCGTACCGGCCAATGGTACCAGCGGCTCGATCACCGTCACTGCTCCGGACAACGTCTACGTCGGCAGCAACCCTGCAGTGGTCAACTCCAT
>NZ_JBEGGO010000041.1:0-1696 GCF_052112345.1 Pseudomonas sp. SAS7
GAGATCACCCAGCCCTTCCGGGCTGCGCTGTCGCGCAGCAAACATGAGATGTACGGCTTCAGATCTACAGTGGCGCTGACATGTTGAAAAAGAAAAGGCGGCTGGCCCGGTAGGGCCAGCCGCCTTTTGCTTTGTTAGGGTTCGTGTGCGCGGGACAGAGATCGTAGCCAGCACTGGTGTGTGTGCGCACACCCGCGTAGGAGAGTGATCCGCACGGTATCGGCGTGAAGTCCCTGTAGGCATCAGCTGAACCAGCTGTGACCACGTATGAGAGAGTGAACCCTTTCGCCACCGTGTGCCCCGCGCGCCCTTTATCCTGCGAGGATTCATCATGGCGCGCAAGCCTTCCAAGCAACGCTTTACCGTCGTTCATCCCGATTGCGCTGCGATCGACGTAGGTGGCCGAGAGCATTTTGTCGCGGTCGACCCTCGACACGACAACGCAGTCCAGTCCTTCACATCCTTTACCGACGACTTGTACAAGTTGGCCGATTGGCTCCAAAGTCTGGCGATCAAGGTCGTAGCCATGGAGTCCACTGGCGTTTACTGGATCCCCATTTACGAGATTCTCAGCGAGCGCGGTTTCGAGGTTTACCTCGTCAATGCTCGGGCCACACGACAGATCACCGGGCGCAAATCCGATGTTCTGGACTGCCAATGGATCTGGCAACTGATGACTCATGGACTGCTCAGAGGCGCATTCCGCCCCGATGATCTGACCTGCTGTGTCCGCTCACTGGTCAGGCAGCGGGCTTCCAAAGTGAAAGATCAGGCGCAGACGCTGAACCGGATGCAGAAGGCCATGAGCCAAATGAACATCCAGCTGGCCAATGTCATCAGTGACATTTCCGGCGTAACTGGCATGAGGATTTTGCGAGCCATCTGCGCAGGGGAACGGGACCCAGTGCAACTGGCTGAACTGACCGACCGCCGCATCAAGGCAGGCAAGGAGGCTGTCGCTCGGAGTCTTCATGGCAATTGGCGATGCGAGCATTTGCATGCGCTAACTCAGGAATTGGCTGCCTATGACTTCCTTGAGCAGCAAATTGCTGATTGTGACGACGCCATAAAAACCGCGTTAGAGCAGCTGCCAGTGCTGCAAACCAAGCCAGAGCCATCCAATAAGCCTTTACGAAGCCCACACCGAAGCGGCGCCCAGCAGACTGAATTGCATCAGACATTGTGGAAGGTTCTTGGCGTGGACCTAACCGCAATTCCGACCATTGGAGTGGACACTGCGTTAGTGCTGGCAGGGGAGATCGGTACAGATCTATCACGCTTCCCGTCCTCACAGCACTTCTGCTCTTGGTTGGGACTGGCTCCCCCTACCCGAATTTCCGGCGGTCATCGACTGGCAGGTGGCGGGCCCAAGATAGTCAATCGGGCAGCTCAAGCACTCAAGCAAGCCGCATCCAATGCTCGTAACGACAAGGGCTTCATTGGCGCATCGCACCGAGCCAGGCTGACTCGAATGGATACCAGCTGTGCGATCAAAGCCACTGCGCATCAGTTGGCACGTCTGGTGTACAACCTGTTAACCAAGAAACAGGCTTATGTTGAACAAGGTCTTGAAGAGTTCGAAACCAGAAGCCAGGACCGGCAGGTCCGGGCTTTGCTTCGCAAAGCCCGGAAACTGGGGTATCAACTCGTGGCTGCCTGAAGGTTGAAAATCAATGGGTTGCATTTTGTTTGATGA
>NZ_JBEGGO010000043.1:0-1635 GCF_052112345.1 Pseudomonas sp. SAS7
CCCCCCGTGTCAGCCTACCTGTCGCTTCCACTGATTGACTCAATCATCCAAGGGGGCGAAGGTGCACAGTAATGAAAAAGCTTTATGACAATGAGTTCAGAGACTGGGCTGTCCAGCAAATGATGCCGCCTCTGAACCGTTCGGTGGCGGAGCTTGCCGTTGCAATCGGCGTAACTCCGCAGTCCCTGCGCAACTGGAGACAAATGGCTAGAGATAAAGGGTTGATCGTCCCTGGTAACAACAAGACCAGCGATCAGTGGTCCAGCGCCGACAAATTCAATGCTGTGCTGGAAACAGCGCCTTTGAGCGAAATCGAGCTTTCCCAATATTGCCGAATGAAAGGGATATTCCCTGAGCAGATTCAGCAATGGCGTTTGGCGTGCCAGAGCGCCAATGAGGCAACTGAGCCTAAGCCCTACGCCAAGCAAACCTCTGAGCAACGACGCATCAAGGAACTGGAGCGTCAGTTATCGAAGTCTGATGCTGGTCGCAAAGAGGCGGAGGCTTTACTGGAACTGCGAAAAAAAGCCAATGCGATCTGGGGCAAGGGCAAGGAAGACTGATCAGTTCCTCAGATCGCCTGCAGGCACTCGGGTTGATAGCCGAAGCTGTCGAAGCGGGGGCAAGACAATTCCGTGCGTGCCGCGAGCTAGGGCTGTGCCTTCGAACGATCCAGCGTTGGCGGCATAGCGACGGCGATAGGCGTCAGACAGTTCAACGCAAGGCTCCACCGAACAAGCTCAGTGTGGCGGAGCGACAGGCTGTATTGGATGCTGCGAATCAGCCAGGTTATGCCAGCTTGACACCGCATCAGATCGTACCGAAGTTGGCGGATGAGGGGATTTACCTGGCATCGGAATCGACGTTCTATCGAGTGCTCAAAGAGGCAAATCAGAATGTGCGCCGAGGTCGGACTAAAGCCCCGAAACGCCGAATTTTGACTACGCACCGAGCAGATGGACCAAACCAGGTGTGGTGCTGGGACATCACTTGGTTGCCAACCACGATCAAGGGGCGTTTCTACTACTGGTACATGGTCAAAGACATCTATAGCCGCAAGCTTGTAGTGAACGAAGTACATGAAGCCGAGTGCGCTGAAAACGCCTGTGTACTGCTTGAAAAGGGGTGTCTGCGCGAGCGAACAGCGGGTCGTCCTCTGATACTGCACTCTGACAACGGTCATGTGATGAAAGGATCGCTGCTACGCGAGCAAATGGTGTCATTGGGTGTTGAGCCTTCGTTCAGTCGTCCGCGGGTGAGCAATGACAATGCTTATGCGGAAACACTTTTCCGTACGGCCAAATACTGCTCTCTGTGGCCAGATCGCCCCTTTGACAGCCTCATGGAAGCAAGACTTTGGGTACAGAAGTTTGTGGAGTGGTACAACGAAGAGCATCGGCACAGCGCTCTGCGGTATGTGACGCCCAATGAGCGTCACGAAGGCAGAGCGACTGCGTTGCTGCAGGCGCGTGCGGCGCTGTATGCGACTGCTAAAGCAGCTAACCCGACACGCTGGAGCGGTGAGGCGCGAAATTGGCGGCTTGCAGATGTTGTTTACTTAAATCCGGAGCGACCAGAAGCTGGCGTTGCGATAACGGGTTGAAGTTGAGGCGACAGGTACATTGACACGCACCG
>NZ_JBEGGO010000044.1:0-1595 GCF_052112345.1 Pseudomonas sp. SAS7
AGATGGCTTCAACGAGCTGCGCTTCGAGGATGAACTGGGCAAGGAGGAAGTGTTCATCCATGCCCAACGGGACCAGAACAACATCGTCGGCAATGATGAGACCACGCGTGTCGGGCGTAACCGTGTCGAGCAAGTCGGCCAGGATGAGCAACTGACCATCGGCAACAACTTCCGCCAGGAAACTGCGCGTGACCATACCCAGTTCATCGGGCAAAACAGCCGTGTTGACATCAAGCAAGATCTGACTGAACAAGTGGGCAACAACCGTAGCGAGACAACGGGTGCCAACCAGCGTGTCGTCGTTGGTAACAACAGCGAGCTTGTGATCAAAGGGGCTCAATCGATCAGCGTCGGGCAGGGGGTGCAAACACGCACGACGGTCTACCAGTTGCTGGCCAGTGAACGCATCGAGTTCAGAAGCCCTGGCGGCAGCATCGTGCTGGACGCCCAGGGCATTACCATCAACGGCTTGACACTCGATCTGCAGGGGCAGACCAAGGCGGTAGCGAAGGGGGATGGCAATAGCCAGTCACTTGAGTTTACGGCTGATGGCAGTAACAAGTGCGAGGTCAAGGCATGAAGATCGAGAACCTGGCCCGCAGCCTTGAAGGGCACCATGCGGCGCATTTGCATTGCCATGTACTGATAGACCCACTAGCGGTTACGGCTAGAAGCGACCATAACTTGCTTGCTCGACTGCGCGAAACGTTGGGGGAAGCAGCATTGACGCGTGTGCACAGGGCCGATCTGGCCCATGCGCCTCACCTGCACCCGGTGTTGGCCTGCCTGGCCTCGCCCGGATCTTCTCCCCGTAGTGACTTGCTCGAGCTGACGGCTCGTGCAGCGTACAGAGGGCTGCACCGGCACCGGCGCTATTTGAGTGGCTGGCTGTTCAGCGAGGCAACACCGGCCACGGTAGCCGCCCACCTCACGGCCATGTGCCAAATACCCGATGCCAAGCGCCACTTCAACTTTTACCCAGTCTATGAACCCGTTCGCCTGGAGCTGCTCGCGGCAACGTTCAAGCAGGTCGAGCACGGCCCTTGGTGGCCGATCAACAGCTGGTTCTTCCTGAGTAGCGGTGGAAGGTTGGCCCACCTCAAAGGGCAGAACGGACCGCGGCACTCTTTGCCGGAGCCTGCCCAGCGGATTCAGGAGGATGTGGGGTTGGTCGAGCGCGTGCTGGCTGTCTGGAGAGTGTTGCGTGCGGGCTCGGAGGACGCGAGCCAGTGCCAGATACCGCCATTAGCCGCCGTGCGTGTATCCAACCATATTGACGACGCACGAGCGTTGGGCCTGAGCGCAGAGGAGGACATCACGGTTTTCGCTCTTCATCACCTGTGCATCCATCCCAAGCTGAATACCGTTGCTGCAGTGCGCAGCATGGTTGAGGCAGCCGTCAACGATCGCCGTCCTCTTGCCCCAATGCTCGCTCGTTATTCCGAGGCGCAATGGTGTCGCCTGATCGACCCCCTCCCAGTAAACGAGAGGCGCTTATGACCCTCAGTCAACGTATCGCCATTGCGACAGCCGAAGCCGGGCTCCCTTCTGATCAGTGCATGGCCTGCGAGCGGCAAGGTTTGCCGATCCTGCCA
>NZ_JBEGGO010000045.1:0-1525 GCF_052112345.1 Pseudomonas sp. SAS7
ACCGTCTTTGTTGGTCAGCGTGATGGTGTAGGTGATCTCGCCGCCTTCGGTGACCGACTGGCTTGCGGTCAGCTTGGCCACAACTTCGTCGATGGTGTCGGTCACTTGAACGGTGGCCGCACCGCCCAGTTGCAGGTTCTCGAAGGTAGCGCCAGTGGCGTCTACCGCCGACTTGATGCCTAGAGTGATTTCGCCAGCATCCTGGTAAACGTCATCGCCCTGCGCAGCGTGCTCGTACGGCGCGCTGGTGTCGCCAGCCTTAATGGTGACCTGGGCATTGTTGCTCAGGGTCACGACTAGGTCATGGTCCAACGGCTGGTTGATGTGCACGGTGAACGTCGGTTTGACGTTCTCGGCCACCGAAGTCTGGTCGGCCGTGATGGTGACCTTGACCAGGTCGCCTTCGTTGCCCGGAGTGCCTGGCTCGTCAGTAACGGTGGTGCTGACCGGGGTTTTGTCCAGGGTCAGTTGCTCGAACTTGCCGACGTCAGCGCCAGCAACAGTTGCGATCGACTGTACCACCGGGGTGTTGCTGCCAACGTAAACGTTGTCCGGAGCAGTCACGGTGATCGAACCGGTAGTGCCGTTGGCCGGTACGGTGATGACGGTTTTGCCGTCGCTCAGCGTGAAGGTCAGGGCGCCATGGTTGTTGATCGGCAGACCGTCTTTGTTGGTCAGCGTGATGGTGTAGGTGATCTCGCCGCCTTCGGTGACCGAAGGGGTCGCGGTCAGCTTCGCCACGACTTCGTCGGTGGTATCGGTCACTTGAACAGTGGCCGCACCGCCCAGTTGCAGGTTCTCGAAGGTAGCGCCGGTGGCGTCTACAGCCGAATTGATGCCCAGGCTGATCTGGCCAGCGTCATTGTAAACGTCATCGCCTTGTGCAGCGTGCTCGTATGGCGCGCTGGTGTCGCCCGCCTTGATGGTGACCTGGGCATTGTTGCTCAGGGTCACGACCAGGTCGTGGTCCAGCGGTTGGTTGACGTGTACGGTGAACGTCGGTTTGACGTTTTCCGCCACCGAAGTCTGGTCGGCCGTGATGGTGACCTTGACCAGGTCGCCTTCGTTGCCTGGGGTGCCTGGTTCGTCGGTAACCTGGGTGCTGACCGGGGTCTTGTCCAGGTTCAGGTTTTCAAACTTCCACGCGTCCGCGCCGCTGACGGCGTCGATGGCATTCACCACCGGCTGGTTAGTCCCGACATAGACGTTATCCGGCGCGGTTGCAGTGGCCGAACCGGTGGTGCTGTTAGCCGCGACGACAACAGTGGTGCCATCGGTCAGCTTGAAGTACAGCTCCGAATGGTTGTTGATCGGCAGACCGTCTTTGTTGGTCAGCGTGATGGTGTAGGTGATCTCGCCACCTTCGGTAACCGAAGGCGTCGCGGTCAGCTTGGCTACCACTTCGTCGATGGTGTCGGTCACCTTGACCGAAGCGTCACCGCCCAACTGCAGGTTCTCGAAGGCAGCGCCGGTGGCGTCTACCGCCGACTTGATGCCCAAGGTGATTTCGCCGGCATCCTGGTAG
>NZ_JBEGGO010000046.1:0-1431 GCF_052112345.1 Pseudomonas sp. SAS7
AGCAAATTGCTTGGGTGTTATATGGTCAAGCCTCACGGGCAATTAGTATTGGTTAGCTCAACGCCTCACAGCGCTTACACACCCAACCTATCAACGTCGTAGTCTTCGACGGCCCTTTAGGGGATTCAAGATCCCAGTGAGATCTCATCTTGAGGCAAGTTTCCCGCTTAGATGCTTTCAGCGGTTATCTCTTCCGAACATAGCTACCCGGCAATGCCACTGGCGTGACAACCGGAACACCAGAGGTTCGTCCACTCCGGTCCTCTCGTACTAGGAGCAGCCCCTCTCAAATCTCAAACGTCCACGGCAGATAGGGACCGAACTGTCTCACGACGTTCTAAACCCAGCTCGCGTACCACTTTAAATGGCGAACAGCCATACCCTTGGGACCGGCTTCAGCCCCAGGATGTGATGAGCCGACATCGAGGTGCCAAACACCGCCGTCGATATGAACTCTTGGGCGGTATCAGCCTGTTATCCCCGGAGTACCTTTTATCCGTTGAGCGATGGCCCTTCCATACAGAACCACCGGATCACTAAGACCTACTTTCGTACCTGCTCGACGTGTTTGTCTCGCAGTCAAGCGCGCTTTTGCCTTTATACTCTACGACCGATTTCCGACCGGTCTGAGCGCACCTTCGTACTCCTCCGTTACTCTTTGGGAGGAGACCGCCCCAGTCAAACTACCCACCATACACTGTCCTCGATCCGGATAACGGACCTGAGTTAGAACCTCAAAGTTGCCAGGGTGGTATTTCAAGGATGGCTCCATGAGAACTGGCGTCCCCACTTCAAAGCCTCCCACCTATCCTACACAAGCAAATTCAAAGTCCAGTGCAAAGCTATAGTAAAGGTTCACGGGGTCTTTCCGTCTAGCCGCGGATACACTGCATCTTCACAGCGATTTCAATTTCACTGAGTCTCGGGTGGAGACAGCGCCGCCATCGTTACGCCATTCGTGCAGGTCGGAACTTACCCGACAAGGAATTTCGCTACCTTAGGACCGTTATAGTTACGGCCGCCGTTTACCGGGGCTTCGATCAAGAGCTTCGCTTGCGCTAACCCCATCAATTAACCTTCCGGCACCGGGCAGGCGTCACACCCTATACGTCCACTTTCGTGTTTGCAGAGTGCTGTGTTTTTAATAAACAGTCGCAGCGGCCTGGTATCTTCGACCGGCATGGGCTTACGGAGCAAGTCCTTGACCCTCGCCGGCGCACCTTCTCCCGAAGTTACGGTGCCATTTTGCCTAGTTCCTTCACCCGAGTTCTCTCAAGCGCCTTGGTATTCTCTACCTAACCACCTGTGTCGGTTTGGGGTACGGTTCCCAGTTATCTGAAGCTTAGGAGCTTTTCTTGGAAGCATGGTATCAACCACTTCGTCGCCTAAAGGCAACTCGTCATCAGCTCTCGGCCTTGAAATCCCGGATTT
>NZ_JBEGGO010000047.1:0-1202 GCF_052112345.1 Pseudomonas sp. SAS7
CGCCACCACTTCGTCGGTGGTGTCGGTCACTTGAACCGAAGCGTCGCCACCCAACTCCAGGTTTTCGAAGGTGGCACCGGTAGCGTCTACCGCCGACTTGATGCCAACGCTGATTTCGCCGGCGTCGTTGTAGACGTCATCGCCTTGCGCATCGTGGGTATACGGCGCGCTGGTGTCACCGGCTTTGATGGTGACTTGGGCATTGTTGCTCAGGGTCACGACCAGGTCGTGGTCCAGCGGCTGGTTGATGTGCACGGTGAACGTCGGTTTGACGTTCTCGGCCACCGAAGTCTGGTCGGCGGTGATGGTGACCAGCACCAGGTCGCCTTGGTTGCCAGTGCCCGGAGTACCCGAACCTGGTTCGTCGGTCAAGGTGGTGCTGACTGGAGTTTTGTCCAGAGTCAGCTGCTCGAACTTGCCGACGTCAGCGCCCGCAACGGTCGCGATGGAGTTGACCACTGCTGGGTTGCTGCCAACGTAGACGTTGTCTGGAGCAGTCACGCTGATCGAACCGCTGGTGCCATTGGCCGGCACGGTGATGACGGTTTTGCCGTCGCTCAGCGTGAAGGTAAGGGCCCCGTGGTTGTTGATCGGCAGACCATCTTTGTTGGTCAGGGTGATGGTGTAAGTGATCTCGCCGCCTTCGGTGACCGAAGGGGTCGCGGTCAGCTTGGCCACGACTTCGTCGGTGGTATCGGTCACTTGAACGGTAGCCGCACCGCCCAGCTGCAGGTTCTCGAAGGTAGCGCCGGTAGCGTCTACCGCCGACTTGATGCCAACGCTGATTTCGCCGGCGTCGTTGTAAACGTCATCGCCCTGCGCGTCGTGGGTATACGGCGCGCTGGTTTCGCCGGCCTTGATGGTCACGGTCGCATTGTTGCTCAGGGTCACGACCAGGTCGTGGTCCAGCGGCTGGTTGATGTGCACGGTGAACGTCGGTTTGACGTTCTCGGCCACCGAAGTCTGGTCGGCCGTGATGGTGACCTTGACCAGGTCACCTTCGTTGGTGCCACCTGGGGTACCAGGGGTACCTGGTTCATCGGTAACGGTGGTGCTGACCGGCGTCTTGTCCAGGGTCAGCTGTTCGAATTTGCCGACATCCGCGCCCGCAACGGTCGCGATGGAGTTGACCACCGCTGGGTTGCTGCCAACGTAGACGTTGTCCGGGGCAGTCACGCTGATCGAACCGCTGGTGCCATTGG
>NZ_JBEGGO010000048.1:0-1141 GCF_052112345.1 Pseudomonas sp. SAS7
TGAAGTCGTGGCCAAGCTGACCGCAACACCTTCGGTCACCGAAGGCGGCGAGATCACCTACACCATCACCCTGACCAACAAAGATGGTCTGCCGATCAACAACCACGGCGCCCTGACCTTCACGCTGAGCGACAGCAAGACCGTCATCACCGTGCCGGCCAATGGCACTACTGGTTCGATCACTGTCACTGCTCCGGACAACGTCTACGTCGGCACTAACCCAGCGGTGGTCAACTCCATCGCGACCGTTGCGGGCGCTGATGTTGGCAAGTTCGAGCAACTGACCCTGGACAAAACCCCGGTCAGCACCACCGTTACTGATGAGCCAGGCACTCCGGGCAACCCAGGAACCCCAGGCGGCAACAACGAGGGCGACCTGGTCAAGGTCACCATCACGGCTGATCAGACCTCGGTGGCGGAAAACGTCAAACCGACCTTCACCGTGCACATCAATCAACCGCTGGACCACGACCTTGTCGTGACCCTGAGCAACAACGCTCAGGTCACGATCAAGGCTGGCGACACCAGCGCGCCTTACGAGCACGCTGCACAGGGCGATGACGTCTACAAAGACGCCGGTGAAATCAGCCTGGGCATCAAGTCCGCTGTGGACGTTGATGGTCGTACCTTCGAAAACCTGGAGCTCGGCGGCGCTGCAAAAGTGGATGTCACCGACACCACCGACGAAGTTGTAGCCAAGCTGACCGCCACCCCTTCGGTTACCGAAGGCGGCGAAATCACTTATACCATCACGCTGACCAACAAAGACGGTCTGCCGATCAACAACCACGGTGCCCTGACCTTCACGCTGAGCGACGGCAAAACCGTCATCACCGTACCGGCCAATGGCACCAGCGGTTCGATCACCGTGACTGCTCCGGACAACGTCTACGTCGGCACCAACCCAGCGGTGGTCAACTCCATCGCGACCGTTGCGGGCGCTGACGTCGGCAAGTTCGAGCAACTGACCCTGGACAAGACCCCGGTCAGCACCACCGTCACTGACGAGCCAGGTACCCCGGGCAACCCAGGTACCCCAGGCGGCAACAACGAAGGCGATCTGGTCAAAGTCACCATCACGGCTGATCAGACCTCGGTGGCGGAAAACGTCAAACCGACCTTCACCGTGCACATCAATCAA
>NZ_JBEGGO010000049.1:0-1082 GCF_052112345.1 Pseudomonas sp. SAS7
ATCAGGGTGAAGCTCAGCCCCGGCTGCAGGCGTACATCGTCGCCTTCCACCTCGGCCATGCGGGCGTCATGGCGCCAGGCTGTGATGCGGGTGGCGGTGAAGGGGGCGCCGACGGCCCCGCGCTTGTAGCGGCCAGGGTAGTCGAAGCGCTCGTACGTGGTGGCCTGGTGCTTGAGGTCGCTGCCATCGGCACGCTGCTCCTGGCGGTAGGCCGGGTGGGTGAAGGTGTAGTCGCGCTGCACCTGGCGCGCGGTACGCACCTGCTCGCTGTAACGCAGGCGGCGCAGGCACGGCCTGGCCTGGTCGCCGCCGCTGTTGGCGTGGTACAGCACCTGGTTGGGGTCGGTCTCGTCGTCGAAGAAATTTTCATCCTCGTCTTCGACCTTGATGGCGCCCTGGCTGATCTGCCCCAGCCCCAGCAGCCGGTCGGTGATCAGCAGCTTGTGCAGTTTCGGTGTGTGCTCGAAGCGGTAGACGAAACCCTCTTCAGCGGCCAGGCGGGCGATGAAGTCGAGGTCGGTTTCACCGGCCTGCACGCAGAATTCGCGCACCTCATGCTTGTCGATGCTCTTCAGCTCGTAGCCAGTGATGCCCTGGCGCTTGAGCATGATCTCGAGAATCTGCGGCACGGTTTGCTGCTGGAAGATGCGCCAGTTCGAGCGCAGCCCGGCGCGGGCCAGCACGGGTTCGACCAGGGCGCGGTAGCGGGTGCGATGAAAGCCCGTCTCACCCTGGCTGAAGGTGCTGACCAGGCCGTGCACGTAGCGCAGCGGGCGCTCGCCGCGCCAGATCGTGAACAGCACCGGCTTGTCGAGTAGCTGGCCGAAGTTGACATCGTCTTCAAAACTGACCAGTTCCAGCTTCAGCTGGAACGGCGTGCTGATGGCTTCGTCCAGTTCGAACGACACCACTTCGAACTCACTCCGGTCCACCAGCGGCTGGAAGGTAAAGCGCAAATCGGATTGGCTAGGCATGTGGCGTCCCCCGCTACTGCTGCAAAATCGCGTCGAGCGATTCCAGGACTTCGGCGGTGAGCAGGTCGAGGCGGTAGCTGTAGTAGCTGTAGGCGCAGACCATGGCGA
>NZ_JBEGGO010000050.1:0-1050 GCF_052112345.1 Pseudomonas sp. SAS7
ATGGAGTTGACCACCGCTGGGTTGGTGCCAACGTAAACGTTGTCCGGAGCAGTGACGGTGATCGAGCCGCTGGTGCCATTGGCCGGTACGGTGATGACGGTTTTGCCGTCGCTCAGCGTGAAGGTCAGGGCGCCGTGGTTGTTGATCGGCAGGCCGTCTTTGTTGGTCAGGGTGATGGTGTAGGTGATCTCGCCGCCTTCGGTCACCGAAGGTGTAGCGGTCAGCTTCGCCACCACTTCGTCGGTGGTGTCGGTGACATCCACTTTCGCGGCGCCGCCCAACTCCAGGTTTTCGAAGGTGGCGCCGGTAGCGTCTACCGCCGACTTGATGCCAACGCTGATTTCGCCGGCGTCGTTGTAGACATCATCGCCTTGCGCATCGTGGGTGTACGGCGCGCTGGTCTCGCCAGCCTTGATGGTGACTTGAGCGTTGTTGCTCAGGGTCACGACCAGGTCGTGGTCCAACGGCTGGTTGATGTGCACGGTGAAGGTCGGTTTGACGTTCTCGGCGACCGAAGTCTGGTCGGCGGTGATGGTGACCTTGACCAGGTCGCCCTCGTTGTTGCCGCCTGGGTTGCCCGGGGTACCTGGCTCGTCAGTGACGGTGGTGCTGACCGGGGTTTTGTCCAGAGTCAGCTGCTCGAACTTGCCAACATCAGCGCCCGCAACGGTCGCAATGGAGTTGACCACCGCTGGGTTGGTGCCAACGTAAACGTTGTCCGGAGCAGTGACAGTGATCGAACCAGCAGTGCCATTGGCCGGTACGGTGATGACGGTCTTGCCATCGCTCAGCGTAAAGGTCAGCGCGCCGTGGTTGTTGATCGGCAGGCCATCTTTGTTGGTCAGGGTGATGGTGTAGGTGATCTCGCCGCCTTCGGTCACCGAAGGTGTAGCGGTCAGCTTGGCCACCACTTCGTCAGTGGTGTCGGTCACTTGAACGGTAGCCGCACCGCCCAGCTCGAGGTTCTCGAAGGTCGCACCGGTGGCGTCTACCGCCGAGTTGATGCCCAGGCTGATCTGGCCAGCGTCGTTGTAAACATCGTCGCCCTGC
>NZ_JBEGGO010000051.1:0-1010 GCF_052112345.1 Pseudomonas sp. SAS7
CGGCACGAAACGCTCGGCGGTCAGCGCCGGGCGGCCATGGTAGCCGCGAGCCAGGCCGTCCTGGCCAATCATCAGCTCACCGTGGCTGCCCGGTACGATCGGGTTCAGCGCGCCGTCCAGCAGGTACCAGCTGAGGTCGGGAATCACCTCGCCAATCGGGCTGCTGCCGACCTTCTTCAGGTCATCCAGGCCAATCGGTCGATAGGTCACATGCACCGTGGTCTCGGTAATGCCATACATGTTGATCAGCCGTGGCTGGCAATCGCCGAACACCTCGAACCATGGCTTGAGGCTGCTCACATCCAGCGCCTCACCCCCAAACACCACATAGCGCAGGGCCAGTTTCCGGCCAGCCTGCGCCGCTTCGCAGGCAACCGGGATCAGTTGCTGGAACGCCGAAGGGGTCTGGTTCAATACCGTGACTTGCTCGTCTACCAGCAAGGCATGGAAGTCCTGCGAGGAGCGCGCCACATCCTTCGGCACGATGATCGCCTTGCCGCCGTACAGCAGGGCGCCATACAACTCCCATACCGAGAAGTCGAAGGCGTAGGAATGGAACACCGTCCACACGTCGCTGGCATCGAAGCCGAACCAGTCTTGTGTGGCCGCGAACAGGCGCACCACGTTATGGTGCGCCAGCAACGCGCCCTTGGGCTTGCCGGTGGAGCCGGAGGTGTAGATCACGTAGGCCAGGTTCTGCGGCGACACGGACACATTCGGGTTGGCGTCGCTGTAGCCGGCCAGGGCCTGCTCGTCCAGCGCCAGGCACTGAATACCCGATGGCGCAGGCAAGGCAGCGCGCAAATGGGTTTGGGTCAGCAACAGGGCAATGCCGCTGTCTTCGAACAGATAGGCCAGGCGATCCTGCGGGGATTCAGGGTCCAACGGCACGTAAGCACCGCCTGCCTTGAGGATGCCCAGCAGGCCGACCACCATCTCCAGGCTGCGCTCCACGGCCAGCCCCACCAGCACATCCGGGCCCACGCCCGACTCCCGCAGGCGATGCGCCA
>NZ_JBEGGO010000052.1:0-836 GCF_052112345.1 Pseudomonas sp. SAS7
TCAACGGCACCAGCGGTTCGATCACCGTCACTGCTCCGGACAACGTCTATACCGGCACTAACGCTCCGGTAGTGAAGGCCATCCAGTCGGTCACCGGCGCGGATGTCGGCAAGTTCGAGCAGCTGACCCTGGACAAGACTCCGGTCAGCACCACTGTCACCGACGAGCCAGGTTCGGGCACTCCGGGCACCGGCAACCAGGGCGACCTGGTGCTGGTCACCATCACCGCCGACCAGACTTCGGTGGCCGAGAACGTCAAACCGACCTTCACCGTGCACATCAACACTGCCCTGGCCAACGACCTGGTCGTGACCTTGAGCAACAACGCTCAAGTCACCATCAAGGCCGGCCAGACCAGCGCGCCCTACGAGCACGCGGCCCAAGGCGACGACGTCTACAAAGACTCCGGTGAAATCAGCCTGGGCATCAAGTCGGCAGCCGACATCGGCGGCCGTACCTTCGAGAACCTGCAGTTGGGCGACGCGGCGAAGGTCAACGTCACCGACACCACCGACGAAGTCATCGCGAAACTGACCGCGACCCCGTCGGTCACCGAAGGCGGCGTGATCACCTACACCGTGACGCTGACCAACAAAGATGGCCTGCCGATAAACAACCACGGCGCCTTGACCTTCACGCTGAGCGACGGCAAAACCGTTATCACCGTACCGGCCAATGGCACCAGCGGTTCGATCAGCGTGACCGCTCCGGACAACGTCTACGTGGGCGCCAATGACCCAGTGATCAAATCGATCGCCTCGGTCAGCGGCACTGATGTCGGCAAGTTCGAGCAACTGACCCTGGACAAGACCCCGGTCAGCACCGCCGTCACCGAC
>NZ_JBEGGO010000053.1:0-812 GCF_052112345.1 Pseudomonas sp. SAS7
TGATACCCGTAGCTTCGGTGCATGGTTTGAGCCCCGTTACATCTTCCGCGCAGGCCGACTCGACTAGTGAGCTATTACGCTTTCTTTAAAGGGTGGCTGCTTCTAAGCCAACCTCCTAGCTGTCTAAGCCTTCCCACATCGTTTCCCACTTAACCATGACTTTGGGACCTTAGCTGACGGTCTGGGTTGTTTCCCTTTTCACGACGGACGTTAGCACCCGCCGTGTGTCTCCCATGCTCGGCACTTGTAGGTATTCGGAGTTTGCATCGGTTTGGTAAGTCGGGATGACCCCCTAGCCGAAACAGTGCTCTACCCCCTACAGTGATACATGAGGCGCTACCTAAATAGCTTTCGAGGAGAACCAGCTATCTCCGAGCTTGATTAGCCTTTCACTCCGATCCACAGGTCATCCGCTAACTTTTCAACGGTAGTCGGTTCGGTCCTCCAGTCAGTGTTACCTAACCTTCAACCTGCCCATGGATAGATCGCCCGGTTTCGGGTCTATACCCAGCGACTAAACGCCCTATTAAGACTCGCTTTCGCTACGCCTCCCCTATTCGGTTAAGCTCGCCACTGAATATAAGTCGCTGACCCATTATACAAAAGGTACGCAGTCACCTAACAAAGTAGGCTCCCACTGCTTGTACGCATACGGTTTCAGGATCTATTTCACTCCCCTCTCCGGGGTTCTTTTCGCCTTTCCCTCACGGTACTAGTTCACTATCGGTCAGTCAGTAGTATTTAGCCTTGGAGGATGGTCCCCCCATATTCAGACAAAGTTTCTCGTGCTCCGTCCTACTCGATTTCATTGA
>NZ_JBEGGO010000054.1:0-798 GCF_052112345.1 Pseudomonas sp. SAS7
CCCACAAAGATGAGGGAGGCCAACGAGCCGAACAAGACCTGGTGCATCGACTACAAGGGCCAGTTCAAGATGCTCAACGGCCAGTGGTGCTACCCGCTAACAGTTACAGACCATGCTTCGCGCCTCATCTTGGCCTGCAAAGCCCACAAGAACATCATGACGCAGCCGGTCATACAGACGCTTGAGTGGCTATTTCAGGAGCATGGAATGCCAGAGGTCATCCGCTCTGACAACGGCAGCCCATTTGCTTCAGTCGGGCTGGCAAGGATGTCCACAATCGCTGTCTGGTTGATCCGCCTCGGGATTTTTCCCGAACGGACCGCACCCGCGCGCCCAGATCAGAATGGCCGTCACGAGCGAATGCATCGCAGCATGAAGCTTGAACTGCCTCTGGGACACAATCTGATTGATCAGCAATTGCTGCTCGAGCACTTCCGACACGAGTTCAACTATGTCCGCCCCCATGAAGCGTTGGGGATGAAGCGCCCATTCGAGCTGTATGTGCCATCCGATCGGCCTTACCCAGGATGCCTGCCTATCGTGGAGTATCCCGCCGAAATGGCTGTCCGCAGTGTCAGACAAAATGGCTCGATCAAGTGGAAAGGGAAGCTGCTGTTCATCAGCGAGGCCTTGTCGGGCGAGAGGATCGGTTTGAAAGAAGTGGAAGATGATGTTTGGGATGTGTTCCTGTGTGACCATCTCCTGGGGAGGCTTGGACGGGGTGAAACCCGCGTCCAAGCCTCAAATGTGTAAACCATGTCCCCGGTTTAAGATGTAAAGGATGTCCCCGGTCGTACA
>NZ_JBEGGO010000055.1:0-656 GCF_052112345.1 Pseudomonas sp. SAS7
ACCCAGGCGCGTAACAACCCAGAATTACTGGGCATTGCCATGACGCCGGATAACCTGCAGGTCGACAAGGAGGTGTTCGAGTACGCCCAGCATGGGTGCTCGCCGTTTGACAGTGCGCATGGCTTTCACACTCGCAAGCTACGTAGGTTTGCCTTGAAGGGGTACCTGGTCAATGCGATGAACCGGCACAAGCTGGAGAACGGCGTGCTGGCGGTGGTGCTCGACGATACCGTTGGGCTGATTCAGGAATTCAATCACCAGCGGTTGAGCTGGGTGGTGAAGCGCCAGGTCTGGCGTGAGGACCCCATGCGTGCCTACCAATTGCAGACTTCGCAGATACTCCAGGCCATTCGCGCCACGCACCGGGAGTGGGCAGCGCAGAAGGTGCCTTCGCTGGAGCCGATGGCGGGTAGAGGACCGTTTGTACCGATTGACCCTACGGTAGAGCGGCCGCGTATGGTCGAGCAAGCGATGAAGGACAGCGACGATAAACTCGAGCAGCGCTACCACGAACCACAACGTGCGGCGTTCCAGGCCGAGTATGACCAGCAGGAAGCCGAGTTCCAGCGCTTCATCGACAAGGACGCCCGTGCTTATGCCGCGCTGTTCGACACGCCCATGTTCAAGGTGGCCGAGCAGTACGACTACGACGGTGA
>NZ_JBEGGO010000056.1:0-613 GCF_052112345.1 Pseudomonas sp. SAS7
CGGCAGGCCGTCTTTGTTGGTTAGCGTGATCGTGTAGGTGATCTCGCCACCTTCGATGACCGACTGGCTTGCGGTCAGCTTGGCCACAACTTCGTCGATGGTGTCGGTCACTTGAACGGTGGCCGCACCGCCCAATTGCAGGTTCTCGAAGGTAGCGCCAGTGGCGTCTACCGCAGAATTGATGCCCAGGCTGATTTCGCCGGAGTCTTTATAGACGTCATCGCCCTGCGCGTCGTGGGTGTACGGCGCGCTGGTTTCGCCGGCCTTGATGGTGACTTGGGCATTGTTGCTCAGGGTCACGACCAGGTCGTGGTCCAGCGGTTGGTTGATGTGCACGGTGAAGGTCGGTTTGACGTTCTCGGCCACCGAAGTCTGGTCGGCGGTAATGGTGACCTGCACCAGGTCGCCTTGGTTGCCAGTGCCCGGAGTACCCGAACCTGGTTCGTCGGTCACGGTGGTGCTGACTGGAGTTTTGTCCAGAGTCAGCTGCTCGAACTTGCCGACGTCAGCGCCAGCAACAGTGGCGATCGACTGTACCACTGGGGTGTTGCTGCCAACGTAAACGTTGTCCGGAGCAGTCACGGTGATCGAGCCGCTGGTGCCATTGGCCGGT
>NZ_JBEGGO010000057.1:0-521 GCF_052112345.1 Pseudomonas sp. SAS7
CCCTTGTGGGTCTGGCTCTTGATGGTCATGCGCGTCTTGTGCTTGGGCAGGTCATACGGCGGCAGCTGATTGCCACAGTAGGTGCGCCCGGTGATCATCGGCTGGTCCGGATCGGCGTCGACGTACTGGATGATCACGTCCTGGCCTATGCGCGGAATGGCCATCGAACCCCAGCTGCCGCCGGCCCAGCCTTGCGACACGCGTACCCAGCAGGAGCTGAACTCGTTGTCCTGGCTTTCCCGGTCCCAGGGGAAGCTGACCTTCACCCGGCCCCATTGGTCGCAGTAGATCTCCTCGCCCTTGGGCCCCACCACCGTCGCCATCTGCGGGCCGTCGATGCGCGGCTTGGGTAGCGGCGCCGGGCGCCATTCGGCTCTGCCGGGCACCAGCACGGCTGCCTGCGTGTAGCGAGTGCCTTGCTGGGCACCCGCAGCCTCTTCCTGAAGGCTGGTGAACTGGGTGCCTTCGTGGTGCACGCGGGTTACCCGCCAATGCATGTTCAGGTCTTGGCGCGGGTGCTC
>NZ_JBEGGO010000058.1:0-515 GCF_052112345.1 Pseudomonas sp. SAS7
CAGGTAATCAAGCTTTTCAAGGCGTCACGAGGCTCCGCAGGCTCACGCACGTTGATGCAGGAAATGCGGCGTGAAGGCCATAAAATCGGGCGTTACAAAGTGCGTGCTCTTATGCGTGAAGCTGGTCTGGAATGCCGGCAACGAAGGCCGCACCGGTATCGGTCATCGGGCACGGAAGCACTGATTGCGGAAAACCAGCTGAAGCGAAACTTCAAAGTTTCGACGATCAATGAGGTTTGGTGTGGCGATGTGACTTACATCCAGGTTGGCAGACGTTGGCTCTATTTGGCCGCAATAATCGACTTGTACGCACGCCGAGTTGTGGGCTGGGCATTCTCAATGACTGCCGATGCCAGATTGGCCTGTGACGCGCTGCGTATGGCGTCTGAGTCCAGAGGTAAACCTGCAGGGGTGATGTTTCATTCAGATCAAGGTTGTCAGTACACCAGCCATAAATTCAGGGCTGTGCTTGAAGAGTGCAGCTTGAAACAGAGCATGAGCCACCGTGGCCAATG
>NZ_JBEGGO010000059.1:0-512 GCF_052112345.1 Pseudomonas sp. SAS7
AAGAGATTTTCGTGTACGGGGCTATCACCCACTATGGCCGCACTTTCCAGAGCGTTCCACTAATCTCAAACCAACTTAAGGGCTGGTCCCCGTTCGCTCGCCACTACTAAGGGAATCTCGGTTGATTTCTTTTCCTCAGGGTACTTAGATGTTTCAGTTCCCCTGGTTCGCCTCTTGCACCTATGTATTCAGTACAAGATAACCAGCTTGTGCTGGCTGGGTTCCCCCATTCAGAGATCTCTGGATCACAGTCTGTTTGCCGACTCCCCAAAGCTTTTCGCAGGCTACCACGTCTTTCATCGCCTCTGACTGCCAAGGCATCCACCGTATGCGCTTCTTCACTTGACCATATAACCCCAAGCAATCTGGTTATACTGTGAAGACGACATTCGCCGAAAATTCGCACGTTGCTCTTTCGAGCAGAACTCACAAATTTTACCTTAGCCTGATCCACCAGCAGTGAAACTGGTGTTCAGTCTATTTCTATCACATATCCGAATTTTTAAAGAACG
>NZ_JBEGGO010000060.1:0-490 GCF_052112345.1 Pseudomonas sp. SAS7
GGTGATGGTGACCTTGACCAGGTCGCCTTCGTTGCCTGGGGTACCTGGCTCGTCGGTAACCTGGGTGCTGACCGGGGTCTTGTCCAGGTTCAGGTTTTCAAACTTCCACGCGTCCGCGCCGCTGACGGCATCGATAGCATTCAACACCGGCTCGTTAGCGCCGACATAGACGTTATCCGGGGCGGTCGCAGTGGCCGAGCCAGTGGTGCTGTTGGCGGCCACAACGACCGTCGTGCCATCGGTCAGCTTGAAATACAGCTCCGAATGGTTGTTGATCGGCAGGCCGTCTTTGTTGGTCAGCGTGATGGTGTAGGTGATCTCGCCGCCTTCCGTAACCGACTGGCTTGCGGTCAGCTTGGCGACAACTTCGTCGATGGTGTCGGTCACTTTGACCGAAGCGTCACCGCCCAACTGCAGGTTCTCAAAGGCAGCGCCGGTGGCGTCCACTGCCGACTTGATGCCGAGGGAAATTTCGCCGGCATCCTGGTAA
>NZ_JBEGGO010000061.1:0-479 GCF_052112345.1 Pseudomonas sp. SAS7
GGTACAAACCGGAGACATCGTTTACATTCCAAACCGGGGACATGGTTTACAGGCTAAAGCATGATCAGGAGGTACCTGATCATGCCCTGGAACCAAGAGTCCCCCATGGATCAACGAGTCAGATTGATTGGCGAATGGCTTTCCGGTGATTACACCAAGAGCCAGCTTGCTCGCCGGTACAACGTCAGCCGCCCCACGGTCGACAAATGGATATCGCGATATTCTGCGGGCGGTGCTGAAGCGCTGTCCGATGCCTCGCGGCGCCCTGACAACAGCCCTAACAAGACAAGTGACGAGCTGTTGGCCCGCATTGTTGCGATGAAAGAGGCGCACGATAAATGGGGCCCCAAGAAGCTCATTGAACTACTGCGCCTTGAAGACCCCTCGATTGATTGGCCGTCTCCGAGCACCGCGGGGCAGTGGCTGGACCGAATGGGCATGGTTCATAAGCGTGGGCCAAAACGGCGATACGGTAAAAG
>NZ_JBEGGO010000062.1:0-449 GCF_052112345.1 Pseudomonas sp. SAS7
TTCACCGAGGGCGGCGAGATCACCTACACGATCACGCTGACCAACAAAGACGGCCTGCCAATCAACAACCACGCAGAGCTGTACTTCAAGCTGACCGATGGCACCACTGTTGTCGTCGCGGCTAACAGCACCACCGGTTCGGCCACTGCAACCGCGCCGGATAACGTCTATGTCGGTGCTAACCAGCCAGTGGTCAACGCCATCGACGCCGTCAGCGGCGCGGACGCGTGGAAGTTTGAAAACCTGAACCTGGACAAGACTCCGGTCAGCACCCAGGTTACCGACGAGCCAGGCACGCCGGGCAACGAAGGTGACCTGGTCAAGGTCACCATCACGGCCGACCAGACTTCGGTGGCCGAGAACGTCAAACCGACGTTCACCGTGCACGTCAACCAGCCGCTGGACCACGACCTGGTCGTGACCCTGAGCAACAATGCCCAGGTCACCAT
>NZ_JBEGGO010000063.1:0-431 GCF_052112345.1 Pseudomonas sp. SAS7
GCCGTCTTTGTTGGTTAGCGTGATCGTGTAGGTGATCTCGCCGCCTTCGGTGACCGACTGGCTTGCGGTCAGCTTGGCGACAACTTCGTCGATGGTGTCGGTCACTTTGACCGAAGCATCTCCGCCCAGCTGCAGGTTCTCGAAGGCAGCGCCGGTGGCGTCCACCGCCGACTTGATGCCTAGGGTGATTTCGCCAGCATCCTGGTAAACGTCATCGCCCTGCGCAGCGTGCTCGTACGGCGCGCTGGTCTCACCGGCCTTGATGGTGACCTGAGCGTTGTTGCTCAAGGTCACGACCAGGTCGTGGGCCAGTGCAGTGTTGATGTGCACGGTGAAGGTCGGTTTGACGTTCTCGGCGACCGAAACCTGGTCGGCGGTGATGGTGACCTTGACGATATCGCCTTCGTTGCCCGGCGTGCCTGGCTCGTCGG
>NZ_JBEGGO010000064.1:0-385 GCF_052112345.1 Pseudomonas sp. SAS7
AGGTATTGGTTTTCTCACTGCCACTGCCTTGGTAATGGCCTTTATGCGAGGCGAGTTCACGAGCAGTGATTCGTACATTGCATTCCTGGGAATGGATCTACGAGTGATTGATTCTGGGCAGAAGAATGGACGTCGTCGCCTGACCAAGCGAGGCTGCTCAGAAATTCGTCGCCTGCTGCATAACGCGGCGATGTCAGCCAGTCGGACGGCCGCTTGGAAAGGGGTCTACGAACAACATCGCAATGCGGGTAAAGCAACAACCCAGGCGTTGGTAATCCTGGCCAGAAAGCTTGCACGAGTGGCATTCGCCCTGATGAAGAATCAGGACGAATATGTCACCAAAGGTGGGAAAGCGGCTTGCTGAAAACCATAGAATCTCCCACAG
>NZ_JBEGGO010000065.1:0-383 GCF_052112345.1 Pseudomonas sp. SAS7
CAGCTCGTTGATCAGCAAGAACGATCTTTGGAGTCCCGAAGCAGGAGAGCACTGGCCTTTTTTAGGATTTCGAGATCCCGATCCTTCTGACGAACCAGAGCTTCCAGCTCCTCAATGCGTCGTTGATCCGGGGTAATAGCCTTGGCCCCAGCGGGGACTTTCCCCTCTCTTTCCTGCCGTACCTGCTCAACCCAGCGGCGGAGAGCTGTACGACCTATTCCGAGGATTTGGCACACCTCAGGAACCGACTGGCCGCCGTCCAACACCATCTCAGCAGCTTTAACTTTGTGTTCTTTCGAGTAGGACTTTCGCACTGATTTTGCCTCCAATTGGGCGCCATAATAGCGCCCTAAGAAGGTGTCCAAAATCATTAGGCCAGTTCA
>NZ_JBEGGO010000066.1:0-382 GCF_052112345.1 Pseudomonas sp. SAS7
GTGGCAAATTGGGCGACAACCGTTGGCTGGCGGCGTTGAGCGCGCCCTGGGTTTCGGCAATGGCTTGCTTGAGGGTATCGCGCATGCGCAAGCCGGCATCGTCGCTGGCGATGATTTTGCTCAGCATCGAGTAAAGCTTGTCGCTGTCATTCCAGTTGATGGTTTCGGCAGCAGAAAAGCTGGGAAGCAGGCCAGCCAACAACGTACGGTCGCGCATCAGCACTGCGCGGTAGGGCGGGCTGTCTGGATCCACTAGCCATTTCAGCCAGAGGGTTTCGCTGGTGCCGGCCGCGGGAGCCGCTCCCGGCACAATTGCCTCGGTAATCCCGCCACCCAGGCACAGCGCCATGGTCTTGGCATACGCTACGCCAGACTCCCGGTG
>NZ_JBEGGO010000067.1:0-361 GCF_052112345.1 Pseudomonas sp. SAS7
CGTTTGGCAAAAAGTAACTCGCCGTAAGGGCGAAAAGGTGAGTATGCGTCGCCATCGTAAATGGAGTTTTCGACATATCAAAACCACCACTTAAGCTTCTTGGCTTTTACGATGTGCCTTGAACAAGTGTAGACATTCGTTCGCGCAGGTGGCGCTGAGTCACCTTTCCGCCCTTCCGGCGGGTTACTTTGGTCTTGGCCAAAGTAACCAAAGCCGTCCGCTCCCATCATCCGGCCCCTGCGCTGCGCTCCGGGGTCCCCTCGCTCCGGGCTTGCTCCCGGGAGGACCGCGCTGCAGGCCCCATCCTGGGGCCCAGCGCTTGACGGGCATCCATGCCCGTCACCTCCCTCCGCAAGCCCTG
>NZ_JBEGGO010000068.1:0-333 GCF_052112345.1 Pseudomonas sp. SAS7
ATGGTGACCTGGGCATTGTTGCTCAGGGTCACGACCAGGTCGTGGTCCAGCGGCTGGTTGATGTGCACGGTGAACGTCGGTTTGACGTTTTCCGCCACGGAGGTCTGATCAGCCGTGATGGTGACCTTGACCAGGTCGCCTTCGTTGCCCGGAGTGCCGGGCTCGTCAGTAACGGTGGTGCTGACCGGCGTTTTGTCCAGGGTCAGCTGTTCGAACTTGCCGACATCAGCGCCAGCAACGGTAGCGATGGAGTTGACCACTGCTGGGTTGCTACCGACGTAGACGTTGTCCGGGGCAGTGACAGTGACCGAACCGCTGGTGCCGTTGGCCGGC
>NZ_JBEGGO010000069.1:0-331 GCF_052112345.1 Pseudomonas sp. SAS7
TGTCTACGGCAAGCTTCAAAGCCTTCTGCGACGCCGAGCGGCCTTGGTGACTGCCCGCACGGCGATGACTCAGAGCTGGGCTAATGAAGCCCTCTTGAAAGCCGCCTTCCAAACCTTTGTAAAATCGATAGACCGGCTGGATTTGTTGATCCAAAAGAAAATTAAAGAGGTGCTGCGCGAAGCAGGGCTGCACGAGCAAGTTGCTCGCTGCCAAGCAGTAGAAGGTATTGGTTTTCTCACTGCCACTGCCTTGGTAATGGCCTTTATGCGAGGCGAGTTCAAGAGCAGTGATTCGTACATTGCATTCCTGGGAATGGATCTACGAGTGATT
>NZ_JBEGGO010000070.1:0-303 GCF_052112345.1 Pseudomonas sp. SAS7
TGATGCGGTAGAGGAGCGTTCTGTAAGCCTGTGAAGGTGAGTTGAGAAGCTTGCTGGAGGTATCAGAAGTGCGAATGCTGACATGAGTAACGACAATGCGAGTGAAAAACTCGCACGCCGAAAGACCAAGGTTTCCTGCGCAACGTTAATCGACGCAGGGTTAGTCGGTCCCTAAGGCGAGGCTGAAAAGCGTAGTCGATGGAAAACAGGTTAATATTCCTGTACTTCCAGTTATTGCGATGGAGGGACGGAGAAGGTTAGGCCAGCCTGGCGTTGGTTGTCCAGGTTTAAGGTGGTAGGCTG
>NZ_JBEGGO010000071.1:0-280 GCF_052112345.1 Pseudomonas sp. SAS7
GCCGACCGGCGTGTTCAGCATCAACCTCAACCCACCGCAGGTGGACGGCGAGGTCCTGCAAGCCACTGCGACGGATGCCGCTGGCAACACCTCCGTGGCCAGCTCGGTTACTGCACCGGATATCGACGGTGGCGACACCACGCCGCCGGAAGCCCCGACTACTTTGGTAATCGGCCTGGCCGGCAGCCAACTGAGCGGCCGTGGCGAAGCCGGCACCACCGTTCAAGTGCGTGACGCCGCAGGCAATATCATCGCGACGGGTACCGTTGGCGCGGATGGC
>NZ_JBEGGO010000072.1:0-280 GCF_052112345.1 Pseudomonas sp. SAS7
CCCGACCGGCGTGTTCAGCATCAACCTCAACCCACCGCAGGTGGACGGCGAGGTCCTGCAAGCCACTGCGAGCGATGCCGCCGGCAATACGTCCGTAGCTAGCTCGGTCACTGCACCGGATATCGACGGTGGCGACACCACGCCGCCTGAAGCCCCGACCAACCTGGTGATCGGCCTGGCCGGCAGCCAACTGAGCGGCCGTGGCGAAGCTGGCACCACCGTGCAGGTGCGTGACGCAGCAGGCAACATCATCGGCACGGGTACCGTTGCCGCGGATGGT
>NZ_JBEGGO010000073.1:0-275 GCF_052112345.1 Pseudomonas sp. SAS7
TGAATCACTAACTCTGCTTTCGCGACATCCGCACCCACGATCAATTTGCCAACCTGCATTGCCACGGGAGCCTCCTCACGTTATGGTTTTTTGGCTTGAAGGGGTTTCACCAAGAGGCGCTGGCTTGCTTCTATCGTCGTTTGCAAACGATGCATTCTTTATCGGCGCTTTGGTGGAAGGGGTGGGGCGATGTCTCCCACGGTCTGTACTGCTGTGAACAGTCAGAATCGGGCATTTAGTCCCACCACCCCTTCAAGTCTAACCATACAAGCGGG
>NZ_JBEGGO010000074.1:0-274 GCF_052112345.1 Pseudomonas sp. SAS7
ATGGAGTTGACCACTGCTGGGTTGCTGCCAACGTAAACGTTGTCCGGAGCAGTGACGGTGATCGAGCCGCTGGTGCCATTGGCCGGTACGGTGATGACCGTTTTGCCGTCGCTCAGCGTGAAGGTCAAGGCGCCGTGGCTGTTGATCGGCAGACCATCTTTATTGGTCAGCGTGATGGTGTAGGTGATCTCGCCGCCTTCGGTCACCGAAGGAGTCGCAGTCAGTTTCGCCACCACTTCGTCGGTGGTGTCGGTGACATCCACTTTCGCAGCGC
>NZ_JBEGGO010000075.1:0-274 GCF_052112345.1 Pseudomonas sp. SAS7
GCGCTGCGAAGGTGGATGTCACCGACACCACTGACGAAGTCGTGGCCAAGCTGACCGCGACCCCTTCGGTCACTGAAGGCGGCGAGATCACCTACACCATCACCCTGACCAACAAAGACGGTCTGCCGATCAACAACCACGGCGCCCTGACCTTCACGCTGAGCGACGGCAAAACGGTCATCACCGTACCGGCCAATGGCACCAGCGGTTCGATCAGCGTGACCGCTCCGGACAACGTCTACGTTGGCAGCAACCCAGCAGTGGTCAACTCCAT
>NZ_JBEGGO010000076.1:0-250 GCF_052112345.1 Pseudomonas sp. SAS7
TGCAGGGTTGCTGCCAACGTAAACGTTGTCCGGAGCAGTGACAGTGATCGAACCAGTAGTGCCATTGGCCGGTACGGTGATGACGGTCTTGCCGTCGCTCAGCGTAAAGGTCAGTGCGCCGTGGTTGTTGATCGGCAAGCCGTCTTTGTTGGTCAGGGTGATGGTGTAGGTGATCTCGCCGCCTTCGGTCACCGAAGGGGTTGCGGTCAGCTTCGCCACCACTTCGTCGGTGGTGTCGGTGACATCCACT
>NZ_JBEGGO010000077.1:0-249 GCF_052112345.1 Pseudomonas sp. SAS7
TCGGTGGTGTCGGTGACATCCACTTTCGCAGCGCCGCCCAACTCCAGGTTCTCGAAGGTCGCACCGGTAGCGTCTACCGCCGACTTGATGCCAACGCTGATCTCACCGGCATCGTTGTAAACGTCGTCGCCTTGCGCATCGTGGGTGTACGGCGCGCTGGTCTCACCGGCCTTGATGGTGACCTGAGCATTGTTGCTCAGGGTCACGACCAGATCGTGGTCCAGCGGCTGGTTGATGTGCACGGTGAAG
>NZ_JBEGGO010000078.1:0-228 GCF_052112345.1 Pseudomonas sp. SAS7
AATCACTCGTAGATCCATTCCCAGGAATGCAATGTACGAATCACTGCTCTTGAACTCGCCCCGCATAAAGGCCATTACCAAGGCAGTGGCAGTGAGAAAACCAATACCCTCTACCGCTTGGCAGCGAGCAACTTGCTCGTGCAGCCCCGCTTCGCGCAGCACCTCTTTGATTTTCTTTTGGATCAACAAATCCAGCCGGTCTATCGATTTTACAAAGGTTGTGAAGGC
>NZ_JBEGGO010000079.1:0-226 GCF_052112345.1 Pseudomonas sp. SAS7
CGCTGGGTTAGTGCCGACGTAGACGTTATCCGGAGCAGTCACGCTGATCGAACCGCTGGTGCCATTGGCCGGCACGGTGATGACGGTCTTGCCGTCGCTCAGCGTGAAGGTCAGGGCGCCGTGGTTATTGATTGGCAGGCCGTCTTTGTTGGTCAGCGTGATGGTGTAAGTGATCTCGCCGCCTTCGGTGACCGAAGGGGTTGCGGTCAGCTTCGCCACGACTTCG
>NZ_JBEGGO010000080.1:0-220 GCF_052112345.1 Pseudomonas sp. SAS7
ATCAACAACCACGCAGAGCTGTACTTCAAGCTGACCGATGGCACCACTGTCATCGTGCCCGCGAACAGCACCACCGGTTCTGCCACTACAACCGCGCCGGATAACGTCTATGTCGGTGCTAACCAGCCGGTGGTCAACGCCATCGACGCCGTCAGCGGCGCGGACGCGTGGAAGTTTGAAAACCTGAACCTGGACAAGACCCCGGTCAGCACCCAGGTTA
>NZ_JBEGGO010000081.1:0-219 GCF_052112345.1 Pseudomonas sp. SAS7
CAGGTCACCATCAAGGCCGGCGAAACCAGCGCGCCGTACACCCACGACGCGCAGGGCGATGACGTCTACCAAGACGCCGGCGAAATTTCCCTCGGCATCAAGTCGGCGGTAGACGCTACTGGTGCGGCCTTCGAAAACCTGCAGTTGGGCGGCGATGCTTCGGTCAAAGTGACCGACACCATCGACGAAGTTGTCGCCAAGCTGACCGCAAGCCAGTCG
>NZ_JBEGGO010000082.1:0-216 GCF_052112345.1 Pseudomonas sp. SAS7
CTTTTCGTCTCAACCGAGGCGCGCATTCTACGCTTTCCTCAGAGTCTGTCAAGCGTTTATTTTGAAGTTTTTTGCGAGAAACTCGTTTAACTTCAGACACTTAACTCGCTGCGATCTCTCGTAGCGGGAGGTGAATCATACAGCGTTTAGAAGCGCTGTCAACCACCATCTCAACCGCTTGCGATCAGTTGATCGTAGCCCTTTCAGCATCACCTT
>NZ_JBEGGO010000083.1:0-211 GCF_052112345.1 Pseudomonas sp. SAS7
CAGGTCGACCCCCTCGAAGCGATGCGCAGGTGCCTGGCCCTTCTTGTAGGCATTCAACACGCTCGCCGGCCAAGGGTCGCTGGAGAAAGCCAGCCAAGCGCTGCCATAGCGGTCGGTATCGATGTTCAGGAAGGATGAAGGAATGTCGTGGTTTTCAGTGGCGCATTTTTCGGGCAGCGACGCGGGTAGGCCGTCTGACGGTTCGTAGGGG
>NZ_JBEGGO010000084.1:0-211 GCF_052112345.1 Pseudomonas sp. SAS7
TCCCTACGAACCGTCCGACGGCCTACCCGCGTCGCTGCCCGAAAAATGCGCCACTGAAAACCACGATATTCCTTCATCCTTCCTGAACATCGATACCGACCGCTATGGCAGCGCTTGGCTGGCTTTCTCCAGCGACCCCTGGCCGGCGAGCGTGTTGAACGCCTACAAAAAGGGCCAGGCACCTGCGCATCGCTTCGAGGGGGTCGACCTT
>NZ_JBEGGO010000085.1:0-203 GCF_052112345.1 Pseudomonas sp. SAS7
CTGCCGATCAACAACCACGCAGAGCTGTACTTCAAGCTGACCGATGGCACCACTGTCATTGTGCCCGCGAACAGCACCACCGGCTCGGCCACTGCGACCGCCCCGGATAACGTCTATGTCGGCGCGAACGAGCCGGTGGTGAATGCCATCGATGCCGTCAGCGGCGCGGATGCGTGGAAGTTCGAAAACCTGAACCTGGACAA
>NZ_JBEGGO010000086.1:0-202 GCF_052112345.1 Pseudomonas sp. SAS7
AGGGGTCGCGGTCAGTTTCGCGATGACTTCGTCGTTGGTGTCGGTGACATTGACCTTCGCCGCGTCGCCCAGCTGCAGGTTCTCGAAGGTACGGCCGCCGGTGTCGGCTGCCGACTTGATACCCAGGCTGATTTCACCGGCGTCTTTGTAAACGTCGTCGCCTTGGGCAGCGTGCTCGTAGGGCGCGCTGGTCTGGCCGGCT
>NZ_JBEGGO010000087.1:0-202 GCF_052112345.1 Pseudomonas sp. SAS7
CGAGGTCGCAGTCAGTTTCGCGATGACTTCGTCGGTGGTGTCGGTGACGTTGACCTTCGCCGCGTCGCCCAACTGCAGGTTCTCGAAGGTACGGCCGCCGATGTCGGCTGCCGACTTGATACCCAGGCTGATTTCACCGGAGTCTTTGTAGACGTCGTCGCCTTGGGCCGCGTGCTCGTAGGGCGCGCTGGTCTGGCCGGCC